>CAWINN010000015.1:0-54000 GCA_963837505.1 uncultured Saprospiraceae bacterium
TCCATCTGTTCGTTATAGCTCATCAAATGCAATTAGACAAATTATTATCTGCATATAAAAACACACTCGCTTTACGCGATTCCATGAATCTTTCTATATCTAGCGAAGAAAATGTATCAGGGAAATATACAAGTTACCCTGCCTATATGAGAAAATTTCAAGAGATTAGAAATCTGGTTGATTCATATATCGATTTAACTATCGTCGATTCATTTGATATCCAGAAAATACCAAATCCATTTGATCTTACATGGCCCCAACAAAAGCAGATTTTTGATATGGTATATGCCAACATTGGATTGATGGCTTCAAGATTAGAAATAGAACTTGATCTCAAAACTGACAAAATAAAGGAACTAAAATACTTTTTTGAATCAAGCTTAAGGAAGGCCATGCATTCAGTTCCTACTGATGAAAGAGAAGTTCAAGATACAGTTGAAACTTTGCTAATAGGAAAGGGATATGAAAAGGGTATTAATTATGACCGCGAAGTAGGAAGAGTTAAAGTATCAGTTAAAGAAGTAATACCAGATTTTATCTTATCTAAATTAAGTTTGGCAATTGAAATCAAATTGTCTAAGAACAAAACTAAAAGCAAAGCAATAGTTGATGAAATTAATGCTGATATTCAAGCATATTCTAAGATGTACCAAGCTTTGCTCTTTATAGTTTATGATTTAGGTAGCATCCAAGATATTGATGAATTTAAGAATGGAATCGAATCTGAGGACGACGGTATTTATATTGCAATAATAAAACATTGAAATATGACTGAAAGTATAGTAGGTGTTTTGATTGGTGGAGGTATAGCCATTATTACAAGTATACTAAGCCAATGGGGCAGCACATATGCTCAAAGAAAGCATTGGCGTCATGAAAAAAAGGCTGAGGCACTTTCAAATGTCCTTAAGTTTTGTTATATGATAAAAAATAAAGGATCCAAAGTTATTCATGGGAATCCTAAAGGCAAGGTCCTCACTCCAGATGATATGAGAGAGCTATTTAGAGAATCTGCTGAACTTAAATATTGGATGGCCAATTCTGAAGTTTATGTGAGTAAAAAGAATAAAGCATCACTAAATGCACTTAGAACTAAAATGGATGAATCTTTAATTCTGTTCCATGATTTTGTCAAAAGCATGGATAACCAGGAACAAAAAGATGAATATCAATTTGACCCAAATTTTGGAGATGAAGTATTAAACAAAGTCATAGCCATCGCAAATGACGAGCTATAACATTGGCTCCTATGTAAAGCAGTTCCTTCAGCAGACTACCAAAAGTAATGCGTATTTCCTTTCTCTTGTTTATTTCATAAATAAAAATTTATCATCATCAGGTTGTTGATCAATGGGAAATCAAGCGCCGGTGTGTGGCCAGGTGGATATTTCAGTTGGCCTTGTGCATGTCAATACCAATGAATAATTTTGGCTGAGCAGTATTTTTTGATTTCATATTTGTATGTTTTGCTACCCACAAAGGAAACACTGAATACTGCTTTTACATGGATGCTACCTGCCAGCAGGTACAACTGCAAATGACAAAGAAGTCCTTATATTTGAAGAATGCTACGCAGGCAGAGATACCGCTCACGAGTCCTGCCAGCGGGTAGCCCGGACGTTACAGGCAATGTTAAGGCAATCACTCCACAATGAAACAAAGAAATGGCGACAGAAAATTTTAGGTTAACGATTCATATGGTTTCAAGTCTTGACGGAATTATTGCAAAAAAAGACAATAGCGTTTCGTGGTTTGAAACTTCTGATAACTATGATAAAGGAGTTGATGGAGAAGATTCCGGAGAATTTCTAAAAACAATAGATTGCTACGTGATGGGTTCAAGGACATACGAACTTGCGTTGGAACTTTCAAAAGACTATGGTTGGGCTTATGGCGACAAATCAACAATAGTGTTAACTACCCGTAACCTAACAACTGACAGACAAAATATCGAATTCTATTCTGGCGATTTGAGCAAATTTGTAACCGAACGACTGAAACCAAATTACAAAAATGTGTGGGTTGTGGGCGGTTCTAAGCTTACCAAAGACTTTATTCGACTAAAATTGGCAGACGAAATACGAGTAAGCATTTTGCCAATTATCTTGGGTGACGGGCTACTGTTTTTCGATCACGTAGGACAAGAACAAGCATTACACTTAAAAGATACTAAGGCCTACAAAAATGGAATGGTTGAACTTTGTTATGAATTAATAAAGTTGTAGTATTTGGAAGAAACACTGCCTGTAACATCGGGTTTTGCGGCAACTTGGGCAGGACAAACAATTTTCAGCAGCGGTTCGCTACCAATCATTAGTCATGGGCTGGACCGTTTACTAAGACAAATTAATTTATCTTTTAAATTTTCGTTTATTAATTTACATCATCAGGTTGTTGATCAATGGGAAAACAAGCGCCGGTGTGTGGCCAGGCGGATACTCCAGCTGGCCTTGTGCATGTCAATACCAATGAATAATTTTGGCTGAGCAGTATTCTTTGATTTCATATTTGTATGTTTTGCTACCCACAAAGGAAACACTGAATACTGCTTTTACATAGATGCTACCCACCAGCAGGTACAACTGCAAGACCCCTCTGGGGGAAAGAAGTCCTTATATTTGAAGAATCGCATTCGCTTACCTAAACTCATCCTAGACAAGCTTCGGCGATCGAGTACGCAGGCACAGATACCGCTCACAAATCCTGCCGGTTTCATCTTCCGAAGCCTTGGCGAAGGAAGGTTTACCCTTTGGAGCCCCGTAGTACGTACTACAGGGCGAAAGAGGGCGGGTTAGCCCGGACGTTATATACAAGTTTCCACGACAGTCTTTACTGCGCAAATGTCCCTCTTTATCAGGAGAAAAAAATAGTTGCACTATAGGGCTACATCCCTTATCTTTATAAAATGGTTGAAAACAAAAGATGGCGGACAATCATCTTTTACAAGGCGTATTTCTCTGATTTCTTTGTCCAACAGAGAATAAAAGTGCAGCAGAAGATCACCTGGACATTTGATCTAATAGAGGAGCATGAACGAGTACCTGAAATCTACCTCAAGCATCTTGAAAGTACGGATGGATTGTATGAGATAAGAGTACGACACGGAAATAGTGAGATCAGGATCTTTTGTTTTTTTGATAAGGATCAATTGGTTGTCCTGGCAAACGGATTTTATAAGAAGAGCCAGAAGACACCAAAGAAGGAAATTGAAAAAGCATTGATAATCAAAAAGGAATATGAAAGCGAAGAAAAGTAATATAAAAACATTAGCACAATTTAAGGATGAGCATTTCGGGAAGCGAGGGACTGCAAAGCGAGAGAAACTAGAAGCAGGATACGAAACTTTTAAACTGGGGGCTATGATACAGGAAGCCAGGCATGAACAGGGTATGACACAAGAAGAACTTGCAGAGAAATGTGGTACGACTAAGTCCTATATCTCCAAGCTTGAAAACAATGTAAAGGAAGTTCGGATCTCAACCTTACAAAAAATAGTTCATGACGGACTTGATGGCGAACTTCAACTTAATATCAAATTACGGCAACGATCTAAGTAGAAACCACGCATATAATCGAGTTGGCGGACCCGCCAGTTCCCGATAGCTATCGGGACAAACGGGGTGCGCCATTATTAGTCGCCGAAGTGCCTGCCCGACCATCATCTTACATAGAATAAGAGGCTCGAAGGCGACTCACACCACTGTACGTACGCGAGCTGCGCTCCTATCTTTCTAAAAAATCATCCCCCGGATAATTCTTTCTCAGCTATGTATACAGCGGTTCGTCAAGCATAGCATGATCGCTCTTTACACCAATCATACCTTTGTCATACTTTGAGATAAGGCTGGTAAACTCGAAGTTTTAACCTCCTCAATGGATTTCTGACAACTTAATCCCGATGAAAAACTGGACAGGCTGTTCAGCCCTTCTCCCGCCTTACGGCGGGATACTATGGCTTCTGCACGCTGTCGCCGAAGCTTTAGCGTAGGAGCCTGACTTCTCCTTCGCTTATCAAAAGCCATGGAGATCTCCCCAGGTAACGGTTGCTGAGCTGCAGCACATGGAGGAGGGATAGCTAGTCGAAGCATTGCATATTCCTTTTTCAAAGACCGTAGACTTGGCGAAGGTCTTCCTCCGATCGCTGCGGCATCCAGGGACAACTACCTGTCCGATACTATCCTTATATTTGATTGTACACGCCCTGGCACCGAACATCGGCAGTCATCCTGCCGGAGGGTATTCTTGGTCGTTATCGGAAATTGCTATTCCAAGAAAATTAACGTTAAAACCAATTTATGAGAAAGTATTTACTCAATATCCTGTATTCTCTTATTCCATTTTCCGTTTCAGGCCAATTGGCGGATGGATCATTCGCACCAGACTTTACAGTCCAGGATCTGAACGGCCAAACCTGGCATTTGTATGAATTGCTGGATCAGGGTAAAAATGTGATTATCGATTTCTCTGCTACCTGGTGCGGACCTTGTTGGCAATATCATGAATCCGGCAAGTTGAACGAATTGTATGAAGCTTATGGTCCACAGGGCACAGATGAATTCATGGTGTTGTTGATTGAAGGGGATGCTGAAACTAATGTAGATTGCCTTTATGGTCTTCCGGGATGCAATCAATATTCTCATGGGGATTGGACAGCAGGAACTTTATATCCCATTATCAATGATGATTTTCTAGCTGTTCCTTATCAAATCAATTTTTGGCCGACCATATATCACATATGTCCAAACAAACTGGTGACAGCGATTCCTCAGTGGAGTGCGGATGAAATTTATCCGTTGAAGGATGGTTGTGCAGTAGCCTACGGAAATAATAATGCATCAGTAGTTGAATATGGCAGTCAACAAGGAGACTTCTGTGGATCTATCACAACCTCTCCATCCATAAGCGTGCAAAACCTTGGATTGCATCCATTGGAAAGTGTGGTGGCAGAATTCTATTTGAACGATGTCTTGCGGGCCACTACGTTGTGGACAGGGCATGTCGTTACATATACCTCTTTCATGCTTTCATTCGATGAAATTACGATCACTGAAAATGCCACCATACGGATCCTGATAACCGAAGTCAATGGCACGACGGATGATGATTTGACCAATAATAGCATCACATCGCAATTGACCTCACTCGATGCACAAGAACAGAATATTTTCCAACTGGAATTGTCGACTCATTTAATATCCACCGGTGTTTATTGGGAGGTCGCCAATAGTGATAGCGCTGTGTTGTATAAAGGGGGAAATCCAACCGTGATCGGAAAGCAAGATGATGGAGGTAGTTATACTTCAGACGATACGACTTATCTCATTCCACTTCCACTGCCTGGAGATGGATGTTATACGTTCTCTATTTATGATGAGAACGGATATGGTTTGGGCGTCAAACATTATAAAATCACAGATTCGAATGGAATTGCAATAGCAGAGGGAGGTCATTTCGAATTCGGTAAACATGATCTGATTGGGATAGATAATGCTGCAAATCCAATTTTCAATAATGGAGCTATTTCACGGATTCAGGGATTGCCGGCAGAGATTTGCAGTCATGACGGATATGACCTGTCTATTGAACTATTCAATTTAGGTGTCAATGCTATTATGACAGCAGAAATAGAGTTGCTGGAAGATGAACACTTGATTAAGGTATTTGACTGGTCAGGAAACCTGGCACCCGGAAAAACAGCCACTCTTTCAGCACCACCCGTATATTTCGAGACAGGAGCAAATATTCTTTTTCGTATTAAATCGATTAATGGAGTGGCTGATGATTTTGCCTATCGCAATGAATGGAAGACCACACTTAAAAGAAATGTATCCTCCGATCCAGACATCATCATGGAAATGAAATTGGATCCCTGGGCATATGAAATATACTGGCAACTGACAAATTCGAATGGTGAGGTCCTGTATACAGGAGGGAATATTAAAGTTGGGCCTAATGGAGCAGGATTAAAAAAGGCTAAACCCGGAGATCCTGGCGCTTACAACAGTGATCAATTAGTTATCAGGGAATTTGCACTACCAGGTGATGTAGCGGATTGCTATGAGTTGTTGGTGGTTGATGATTCCGGGGATGGATTTACCAGCAACAACGCTTATATTCGATTTAATGAAAAAAAGACCGGAAAAAGAATTGCCCTGGATGACTATTCTAATTTGTATTTGCCATTTGAAATTACTACGGTCGTCTTAGAGGTCAACCCAAAACCCACTGCAATCGAAATTCCTGCTGCAGATTGGAGCTTCGGGTTATTTCCAAATCCAGCGCAATCAACCTTACAAATTACAATTGAATCAAATGAAATGCATTCCATTTCCGTCTCCATCCTTAACCTGATGGGCGAAGAATGTATTCCTGTTTCAAAGCTTGATGATGTAAATGGAAGTATCTCATTGGATGTTCATGACCTGGCTCAGGGGATTTACCTTGTTCGCTTAGAAAATGAAAATCATTACATAACTCGAAAATTCGCAATACTTCGATAGATTGGGTACACATATCCAGGGACAGATTATCGGCAATCATCCTGCCGGCTTTGCCGTTCCGAAGCCTTTTTAGGTGAAGGAAGGCAGGTAGCCCGGACGTTAGCAGCAATATCATAACAAAACCAACATCTACTTATAAAAAGAATGCAAAAAGAAGAAAATACCTTATTTGATTTTCAGCTTGATTTAATCAAAACTGAAGTAACCCAAATTCACGAGATTATTGGACGTATTGATGGTCTTACCCAACAAATTAAAAATTGGACCATCTTAGTTTGGACGGGAAGTATTTCTTTGATTATTGGTAATTCTGACAATCATTTAAGACAATTAATAATCTTCACAGCAGCTATTCCTTTTCTCTTTTGGGTAGTTGATGGACATTACAGACGCCGACAAAGGGGATTTATTTTTCGTGCTGAAAAAATATCCCAATACTTAAATAGTGCGGACTTTCCCACCTACTTTAAAGAGAAATCATTTAGAAATTTTATTTTTTTAGACCTTTCCGGCAAACAATCAAGTAGTGAACAAAGAATAAAATTTGCTAACGTTAGAAAAGCAATGTGGTTTAAGTCTTTAAGGACATTTTATTTAGGCCTGATTTTACTAACTGTTGCTTTACAAATTATACTATACCCTAAAGCTGGAAATAATTCCACATCGAAAGTGCCTGGCCAATCCACTCAAGACAGTTTAATAATTTACCATCAAAACCAAATAATTAAAGACATTTCCATAATTAATTCAAAACTTGACTCATTGAAGAAGTAATTGCTGCGGCTAACATGGTATTGGCAAAAGTTTGGCTGGACGCTGACAGCAGCATCAGCAGCTAAAGCCCAACTTCAGTGCGGGCAGGACTAGCAACGCTGAAGCATTAAGGGCGCTTCTAATAACTAGCCTATTTTTAGGTTCATTTCTTTCCATGCACTGATAATCAAAGTGACTTTAGGACGCTTCTATTAACCTGGTAAGGAAAAAGGAGCCTGTTTGACTATCACCCTATTGCACTTATGCTGTCAACCCATTCGTCGGTTAAAAGAAGTGCCCTTTGATTTCATATTTGTATGGTTTATTATCCACTAAGGAAACACTGAATACTGCTTTTACACAGATGCTACATGCCAACAGGGACAACTCCCTATCCGATGATATCCTTGTATTTGATTGTACACGCCCAGGCTCAGTTCATCGGCTGTCATCCTGTCGGCGTTTAGACCGGTCGCTATCACCATTATAGTTTTATAGAAACCTTTCAGGATACCATCCCCGGTCAGCGCATCCTATTGTTGGATAGATTGATCAATTAGATTCAAACAATTAGATTTGTGGAAGATGAATTTCAGCATAGAAAAATCACTGGATATTTTAGATCGGACCCCCGAAGTCTTACTCCAACTGCTCGATGGCCTGTCCGATGAATGGACCACCCAAAATGAAGGAGAGGATACCTGGAGCGCCTACGATATCATCGGGCACCTGATCCACGGCGAAAAGACAGATTGGATCATCCGGGCCCAGATTATCCTGAGCAGCAACGAAGACAAGAACTTCGAACCTTTCGACCGCTTTGCCCAATATGAAAACAGCAAGGGCAAATCCCTTCCGGAACTGCTGAAGGAATTCAAAATACTTCGCCGAAAAAATATCGTCATCCTGAAATCCCTGATGATCGACCGGGAAAAACTGGAGGAAACCGGCATTCATCCTGAATTCGGAGAAGTGACCTTGCACCAGCTCCTTGCTACCTGGGTAGTTCATGACCTGAACCACCTCTATCAAATCTCCCGCGTCATGGCGAAACACTACATAGAAGATGTCGGCCCCTGGATCGCTTATTTGAAAATATTACAACAGTGATATTTAATTTTTTAATTCCCGTCATGCACATATGGAATTAGGTTTATACACATTCGCTGACCTGGATATTCAATCTCCCGACGGCAAGAGCAAAGCGACTCATCAACGGATGCTGGATTTGATGGAGGAAATCAAACTGGCCGATGAATTGGGCCTCGATGTCTTTGGTGTCGGCGAACATCATCGCGTGGATTATACGGTCTCCTCCCCTACGACCATACTCGCTGCCGCCGCCGTCACGACTAAAAAAATAAAACTGACCAGCGCAGTCACGGTACTGAGTTCAGATGACCCGGTACGCGTGTACCAACAATTTGCGACTATCGATCAATTATCTTCAGGGCGGGCGGAAATCATGGTGGGGCGAGGTTCATTCATTGAATCTTTTCCTCTCTTCGGATACGATCTCAATGATTACGATGCGTTGTTTGAAGAAAAGCTGAATATGCTGCTCGAACTCAACCGATCGGAATTGGTGACCTGGAAAGGCGATTTCACCCAATCACTTGATCATAATGGCATCTATCCACGGCCCTACCAGGAATCGTTGCCTATCTGGCAGGCGGTTGGTGGCACCCCGCAGTCGGCAGTGCGAGCGGGTAAGTTAGGCTTGCCGCTGGCGCTGGCGATCATCGGTGGACTACCAAAACAATTTGTTCCTTTTATCCAACTCTATCGCAATAGCTGGAACCAATACCAGGGCACATCAAAGAACTTTCAATTAGGCATTAATTCTCATTGCTATGTGGCGAATGAATCGCAACAGGCTTCGGATGAATTTTTTCCGGCGTATGCGGAAGTGATGAGCCGTATCGGCCGGGAGCGGGGCTGGCAACCGACGACACGACAGCAATTTGAAGGCATGCGCATGCCGCAGGCTTCGCTGATGGTCGGTAGTCCGCAACAGGTCATTGATAAGATCTTATACGAGCATGAATTATTTGGCCACACGCGATTCCTGGCGCAGATGAGCCTGGGCACTATGCCGCATAAATCGATTTTGACATCCATGGAATTATTTGCTAAAGAGGTAATGCCAGTGGTGAAGAAAGCTACGGAAGCAAAGAAGTAATATTGACTGGCTGTCGTTGGCCCCTGTCACCGTCATTTTTGATAAAAGCATACCTGACGGGCAAACCTTAACTTTGCACATGGTGGTGATCTCCTTGCCTACGGCGGGATCATAAGCCATCCGGAACATGTCAACAGAAATTATGCCTGCCAGGAAGACTTTTCTACGAATGATAAAATTCCTGGGGAAAGCGTTGCTGGGCCTGATGGTATTACTCCTCCTGCTTATCTTCCTTATTCACCTGACCTCGGTCCAGCAAAAAATAGCTCATCGTTTATCTGTCTTCCTTTCCTCCAAAACCAAAGGCAGAGTTGAAATCGATCATCTCGAATTTTCCCTGTCAGGTAACGTAACCATTCAGGGGCTGCGGGTCTGGGATCCTGATTCCAACCAGATTCTATCCGCAGGAACCATCACCGTCAAGTCCGATATTTTTAACCTCCTCTCCGGTGATTACCTGTTTGATGAGCTCCAGATGGAAGAGGTCAGTGGAAAATTGATGCAGGGAGAAAAGGGTTTGAATATTAATTTTCTATTGGATGCCTTTGCCTCGACAGAGGTGCTACCTAAAGATACAACCACATCACCATCAACTTTTCATTTCAATCACGTCCTGCTGAAAAATATTGATTTCGAATTTCTATCTGCCATGAGCGGAACCGATATTACCTTCCGTCTCGACAGCTGACTGGAAACAATGTAGCTTTCTCCACGAAAGGAAACACTATCAGCGCAGACAGCATCTATGTGAAGCAACCGATAGTCACTATGCTGACGAAGCAAAAACAAGACACCATCGCTCCTGTTGCCAGTACAATCAGCACTCCTTACTTCACGCCTGATTTCGGTATCGGCATTGGCCTTGAATTGAACCATCTTGACATGACAGGCGGCAACTTTTCATTTAATCAGGATACAGTGATTACCACACCCAAATTTGATCCCGCTCACCTTGCCCTCAACGATATTCAAATTCACCTCTCCAATGTCATCGTGCATCCCGATACCTTAGGTGGAACCTTGCATACACTTTCAGCTACAACTTCCCGGCTTCCCGGTAAACGATCTCAGCACAAGCATCCAAATGAATCGCCAGCAATTGAGCTTATCTGCACTTCATCTCACTTCCAAAACCAATGTAATCAACGCGGACCTCAACGCTTCGTACGATCCATCCTCTACCGGCAATGATGGTCTGCCCAATGTAGCCTTAACAATGCAGGCTGCGCTTAACCCCAATGACTTTGCTTATTTCCTCACGGAGGCGATGATGAAGTATGTCAAATCCTGGAAAACTGCTGAGCTAACCATCGATGGCAACTACGTGGACGGAAAGGGTAATCTGCAATCACTAAAAGTGAAGACCAACAACAGCCAACTCAGTGCCAGCGGAACATTAAAAGATATTTTGGATCCCTCTACGATTTCATGGCAAGGCCTGGCTATCCAGGCCTCTATCGGTTCGGACTTCAAAAACACTATGGCTCCTTTCATCGGCGATATAAAAATACCACCGGCAGCCCGGCTCAAAGTAAACAGTACAGGAAATCTGAACAGTCTATTTGTAGACGGGAATGTAAATAGCACCTGGGGAAATGTAAAAGCGAAAGGAACAGTCAACCTGTGGTCAAACGATATAGGGCTTGATATGAACCTATCCGGCGAACAAGTTCAAATTAGCGAATGGACAGCTCAGCCCTGGTTGGGACCAGTTGATCTCATTGCAGAAGTCAAAGGAAAAATCGGCCAACACCAGGATGCGCAAATCAATGGTGTGATCACTTCCATCGTCCTCCAGGACCATCCTGTACATCAGATCAGTTTTCAAAGCCTGGTGAAAAATGAAAACATTCATACGAATATCACCATCGGGGATCCACGATACCGGGCGCAAGGCTATACTGACCTTTCCCTCACCGATCCCATGTTGATTGCAAACGAATTTCATTTCGATACTTTACAATTAGGCCGCCTCTTAAACATTGACAGCACCCTGTCGCTCACGGGCAATCTTGCCGCTGACATCACCATAGATGCCTCTTCCATCGAGGGAAGGATGGCTGGAAATAATTTTTTAATAAAAAATCACTACGCCGCTTATTCTATGGACACCTTAAACCTGGCGGCGCTGTTCTCCCCTACTGCCAGCCACTTTGACTATTTCACCAAAGATGGTAAAGGAAACCTCACCGCCAACTTTGACCTCAAGGAATTACCCGACCTGCTGGCGCCCTGGATGAAAACCATATTGTATCCCGATCATAAACGTCAACTCAATACCGGCAGCCGGGCGTTGACCTTCGATTTAGAAATGAACCAATCAGCTCCATTGCAATTGCTGGGGATCGATGTGGATGCCTTTTCCACTATCCATGCCATCGGACAATTTGATGAAGAAAACCATACCACCCATCTTAATCTTCATTCCGGGAAGTTTGCGGGATACGGCATTAGCCTCGATACGCTCTATGCGGATATCGGTTCACTCGGTGACAGTATCGGCGGGAAAGTGAATGCAGAAAACCTGCTGTACAACAGCATTGACCTTGGCAACCTGAATTTTGACGTGGCGACGCGTGGAGATACGACGACCGCTGATCTCCTGATGTCCCATGACTCGGCTGCGTATCTTGGACTGGGTACCAGCATCGTGCGGGCTGACGGTGGCGCCTATTTTTATCCATATCGATTCAGAGCCTTTCATAATGATTATCATTTTGATCCCGGCAATCCCATCTTCCTCACTGACAGCAATGTGGTGCTGCATCATTTCCTCATTAGTTATGATAGTATGCAGATTGCCCTGAATGGAGACAAACATTCGTTTGATGCCAACTTCCGGCGACTGGATTTGCTTCATCTCAACTCATTCTTTACCAGTGATACTAATGTGATTGATGAGGGATACTTCAATGGCACAGTGAGTTATTCGCCGGGACAACTTGACCTTGATGCCAGGATTGACAGTCTCCGGCTTTATCATTCAGCCCCGCTGACCATCACTATGTCTGCCAAACAAAATGGAAATGAGATTCCCTTTGCCTTTTTACTTTCCAATGAAAACACTTCTCCTTCTCTCCGTTCAGCCAACAAAGTGGACGTTCATGGAAAATATACTATCCCGGATGAATCTGTTGATGCCAACCTGTCCATGAATATTACCAACCCGGAAATGTTTGCCTTTTTATACAACGGCTACCTGGACAGGATACACGGCACCCTTACAGGGCGGGCTACTATCACCGGACCGGTGCAGAAGCCGGCCTTCACAGGCGACATCCACTTTGATGATATAAGCTTTACGACGACCAATCCCAGCCTTACGTTTAATATTAAAAAGGACAGCATCAAACTGGATAATTCCGGGTTGACACTGGATCATTTCACCCTCTACGACAAAGACCTGAATCCGCTGAGCATCTCCGGTAATCTCCACAGCACCAACTATTCCACCTATCAATACCATTTCAATATCAAAGCTAACGACTATGCCCTCATCAACAATCCCGATACGGTCAGCGGCCCAATAAAAGGCCAACTGGTCATCGACTGCGACGTCGACCTGTCCGGCAATGAAAAAGACACCTATCTGAAAGCCGGCATCAAAGTCAAGGACAATACCGATCTGACCTATATAATGACCAATAATGAGGATGTGTTGTTGAATACCATTGGTGTCGTTGAATTT
This sequence comes from uncultured Saprospiraceae bacterium, assembly GCA_963837505.1. GTDB lineage: Bacteria > Bacteroidota > Bacteroidia > Chitinophagales > Saprospiraceae > Opimibacter. The sequence goes on from CAWINN010000015.1 coordinate 13,124, forward strand.
GTCGATCCTGGGCAACTGATTGATACGAGTAAACTGGCTACGAGCGAGAATAGGTATGATTCCATTGTGGCTAATCTGCCGGATTTCAATTTGAATTCGAACATTATAGTTCAGGACAGCGCGAAAATAAAAGTCATCACGGATCCGCAGTCAGGTGATTTCTTTGAAGCCACCGGCGGCGCCAACCTGGAATTAGATTATGATCGCACAGGCAATCCACATCTGTCGGGGACTTACACTATTCATAGCGGACAATATCGCATTTCCTTTTACGACCTCGTCAAAAAATCCTTCAGGCTGGTGCCTAATTCATCCATCAACTGGAGCGGCAGCCCGGAAAGTGGAGAAATGGATATCAAAGCCACCTATACGGTAGCGACCAATTCCCTTGGATTGATTGGTCATGAAATCGGGGAAAGTGAAAAAGCCACCTACAAGCGAACGCTAAATTATATCGTGGGTATCTCGATCAAAGGCACACTGGAAAATCCGATCATTACTTTTTCATTAGATCTGCCGGCTAATGACAAAACCAACTTCCCGGTCCTGGCCAATAAACTGGATCGGCTGCGGCTGCCGGAGTTCCAGTCTGAATTAAATAAGCAGGTCTTCGGACTCCTGGTGCTTGGAGGTTTCATGCCGGAGACCAGCTTCGCGGACATCGATCAAAGCCAGGTAGCGACAACAGCGATCTATAATAGTGTCAATGCCCTCCTGGCCAGTCAGCTCAACCGCTTTGCCAGCCAGCATGTCAAGGGTGTGAACATCGATGTCGGAATCCAATCGTATTCAGATTATTCCACACCGGGCGGAAAGACGCAAACGGCGATGGACTTCCGGGTATCGAAAAGCGTATTCAATGACCGGCTCTCTTTTGAAGTCGGAGGAGATTTCAACATCAGTGCTGATCAGTCCGGCTCCAATACCGGTGACAATTACCGAGGAGATGTCGCGATCATCTATGACCTCACCGGTAATGGCGACAAACAACTCAAAGCATTTAATAATGAATCATACGATATTATTTACCAGGAGATCCGGAATACGGGGATCTCGTTGATTTTCGTCAGGGAGTTTGATAAGGGAGATAAGGCGAAGGCGAAGGAAAGTGATAATCATTCGCCCCCTTCGAAGGGGGTCGGGGGGTTAAAAAAGGCTGAGGCGCAGGCTAAGCACAAGGAAAACAAGAAGAAGAAACAATGAGACTGGTGATATATCCACTGATAGCGATACTGGTAGCAGCCCTGGCGGGATGCACCGGGATGCGATATATCAAGTCGACGAACCCATTGTTCACAGGCAGTGAAATAAAATTCACGCAAGAAAAGGCACCAAAGAAAAAACTGGCCTCGATAGCCAGGGAAGTGATAAAACCATTGCCTAATCATAAGACATTGTGGATGAGGCCGGCGCTGGCGCGCTACAACATGTTGTCGGATTCGGCGAAGGTGAAGAAATTCTGGAAGAACAAAATTGCGGCCCCGGTATTGCTATCTAAAGCCAATCCGGGATTAGTCGCCGCTGCGATACAGAACCGGATGTTTCATAATGGTTATTTTCAAAATACAGTGGCTTATGATACACTGATCGTAAACAATCGCAAAGCCAAATATGTATACACCGTCACCCTGCATGCGCCCTACACTTTGGATACGATCCTCTTTCCGGCGCCGCAAAATGATATCACCCAAAAGATCTTTGCCCGCAAAGCGGAATCACTCTTAAAGAAGGGCGATGTCTATACACTGGAAGCGGTGAAAAATGAACGTTCGAGAATAGATCGTGACCTCAAGGAAGAGGGATACCTTTATTTCAGTCCCGACTTCCTCTTATTAAAGGCAGATACGGTGACGGGCGTCCACCAGGTGCATGCCGAGCTGACTATCAAGCCGGAGACACCACCCGAGTCGAGAAGACCCTATACTATCGGAAAGGTTTTCATCTACGATGACAATGCGCTTGTAGACGGCAAAGTGGATACCACCTCTTATGGCCAGTATACCCTCATCTCGCATAAAAACAAACTTGATTTCGATGCTTTGCAGGAAGGCATCTTCATGAAGCCCGGCGAATTGTATTCACGTTCGAATTACCTGCACACCATTCGTTATTTCAATGACTTGCCGATCATCCGGAATGCGAATGTCAAATTTGCACCGGAGGCGAATACAGATACCCTGGATGCCATCCTCTTTCTGACCCAGAAAAAACGATTCGCTTATACAGCCGAATTTAATACCGTATTTCGCTCTACCAATTACTTTGGACCAGGTGTCATCTTCAGTTACACGGACCGCAATGTAGCCAGGGGAGCGGAAATGCTGAAGCTCAATCTGCGTGGATCGTTCGAGATGCAGATTGTCGATGGCAAAATCAACCCGGCGTATGAATTAGGATTTGGTTTGGCCTATACCCTGCCGCGTTTTTATCCGCGATTTTTATTCAACACGGCTTCAAAGAGTCTGCCGAAGACCAATTTTGCCTTCAACTACACGCTATTTAACCGTCTGGATCTTTACCGACTCAATTCCATCACCGCCAACTTCGGATGGAGCTGGGCCCGCACGAATCAAATGAATCATTCGTTCAACCCCCTGGAGATCAACTATACGCGGGTGCCCGAAGCATCCAAAACGCAGGAATTCAAAGATTACCTGGAAGAGAATCCGGGGATCCAGCGCAGTTTTGATGAGCAGTTCATTCTGGGTATTGGATACGAATTTACATACCAGTCGCCGGGGAGCAAGCACCGTGAATTTTATTTCCGCGGCGGTGTAGATATGGCCGGTAACGTGTTGAATGCTTTGTATTCAGCAAGTAATGCAGAGAGAGATTCACTGGGACGGTATTCTTTCCTGGGGGTTCCTTTTTCGCAATTCGTCCGGACGCGGATTGATGTCCATAATAGTTTCAAATTTAATCCCGGCTCAAGCCTGGTCACGCGATTCAGTGCCGGTATCGGTGTGCCTCTTGGCAATTCGGAAATCCTTCCTTATGTAAAGCAATTTTATGTCGGCGGCACGAATAGTCTGAGGTCTTTCATAGCCAGATCATTGGGGCCTGGAGGAGAAGTACCTCCCACGGGATATAATGATCAGACCGGAGACATGAGACTCGAGGGAAACCTGGAATATAGATTTACATTTTCCGGAAGTTTTAAAGGAGCTTTGTTCATGGATGCCGGCAATATCTGGCTCTTCAATGATGATCCTGCGCGACCTGCGGGTAGTTTTCATTTTGATACTTTTCTCCGGCAGTTGGGGATCAGTTATGGCTGGGGATTACGATGGGATTTTGATTTCATTGTAGCGCGGCTCGATTTTGCTTATACGCTTCGCACACCTTATCTTCCGGAAGGAGATCGGTGGACGGAGAAATTTAAATTTTGGCAGCCGACGATCAATGTGGCGATTGGGTATCCGTTTTAGCAAATTAGAACATCACCACCCCCCGGCCCCCTCCAAAGAATTGCGCTGAAAAAAAACCACCCCCCGGCCCCCTCCAAAGGATTGCGCTGAAAAAAAACCACCCCGCCCCCTCCAAAGAATTGCGTTAAAAAAAACCACCCCCCATCCCCCTCCAAAGGGGGCGGATGATTTGTGTATTGAAAAAATAACTGCGATTGAATTCAATGATCTCGATTAACTATTGATCGGCTGAAGCATTTTTCGCATCGTCCGCGTCTTTTCAACATCAGAGAACATTCCGCCCCCTTTGAAGGATTGCGTTGAAAAAAAAACCACCCCCCGGCCCCCTCCAAAAGATTGCGTTCAAAAGAAAAACCACCCCCCGGCCCCCTCCAAAGGGGGAGGATAAGAATTGCGTTCGAAAAAAAACCACCCCCATCCCCCTCCAAAGGGGGCGGATGATTTGTGTATTGAAAAAATCAGTGCGATTGAGTTCAATGATGTTGATTATCCAATGATCGGCTGAAGCATTTTTCGTATCGCCCGCATCTTTTCAACATCAGAGAACATTCCGCCCTCTTTGAAGTATTGCGTTTAAAAAAAACCACCCCCCGGCCCCCTCCAAAAGATTGCGTTGAAAAAAAACCACCCCCCATCCCCCTCCAAAGGGGGAGGATGATTTGTGTATTGAAAAAATCACTGCGATTGAATTCAATGATCTCGATTAACTATTGATCGGCTGAAGCATTTTTCACATCGTCCACGGCTTTTCAACATCCGAGAACATTCCGCCCCCTTTGAAGTCGGTGGGTTGAAAATAAACCTTATCCCCTTCTTCCTCTAAATTTTGCAGATGGCTGAAAAACCATACCCTGGACGTTCAAAAAATATATGATCCAAAAGAACTAATCGAATTAGAACCGCGGGGTTTTTCATTTGCGGTTTGGCAAAAATTGAGAACAGGCCTGATGTCGTTGAAGCAGTGATTAAGGCATGGATCAGAAGGAAGATTGGAATGGAAATTCAGAAATAGTACAGACATCAGAAAACCACCCCCGCCCCCTCCAAAGAATTGCAGCTGAAAAAAAACCACCCCCCGGCCCCCTCCAAAAGAATTGCGCTGAAAAAAAACCACCCCCCATCCCCCTCCAAAGGGGGCGGATGATTTGTGTATTGAAAAAATCACTGCGATTGAATTCAATGATCTCGATTAACTATCGATCGGTTGAAGCATTTTTCACATCGTCCGCGTCTTTTCAACATCAGAGAACATTCCGCCCCCTTTGAAGGATTGCGTTGAAAAAAAACCACCCCCCGGCCCCCTCCAAAGAATTGCGCTGAAAAAAAACCACCCCCCATCCCCCTCCAAAAGATTGCGTTCAAAAAAAACCACCCCCCATCCCCCTCCAAAGGGGGAGAATGATTTGTGTATTGCAAAAATCACTGCGATTGAGTTCAATGATGTCGATTAACTATCGATCGGCTGAAGCATTTTTCGTATCGTCCGCGTCTTTTCAACATCAGAAAACATTCCGCCCCATTTGAAGGGGTCGGGGGGTTGAACTTTGGAAGATACCTGGCCATTTTACCCGATATAAAATCCTTTCCCGATCTTTCGGAACGCGGAACAATAATTTATGAAGGATAAGAACATGAAGTTTTTTCTGCTGTCGCTGGGGATCTTATCAGCGCATTTCGTTTGGAGTCAATCCCAGGGCCGGTCCCAGGACATGATTTTCGAGGTTAAGGAAGCAGATAATGCCATGTTTACCCATGATCCGTACTGGCGGGGCGCTGATGGTGCTGCTTCCATTGATTTAGAAAATGGACAGATACTTTGGCTGTTCAGTGACTCCTTCATAGACCCGCTTGGCACCGGCAGGAGAACTCATGCGATCCTGATCCGAAACAGCATTGGCATCCAGGAAGGCCATAGTTTGAATGGCAGTAAAATTTCATTTTATTATCAAGGGACACCGGAAAAACCAAAAGCCTTTTTTGAGCTTCCTGGTGATACCTGGCTTTGGACAGGCCATGGCATCCTGGTGAAGAATAAGCTGATCCTTTTTTTATTTGAAGAAAAATCTTTAAATACCGGAATTGGTTTTGAAGCTGTCAACTGGTATGTTGCGGTAATCGACAATCCATTGGATGACGCCGTCCATTGGAACATCCGTTACATCAGGGGTCCGGAAACCTTAGGAGTCATCGTTGGATCCGCGGCCGTGCTTAAAGATGAGGAATACGTGTATGCCTATGGTGTAAAAGAACCTGCCGGCCATGAAGTTTACCTTTTGCGATTTCCCATAGATCAGGTGATCACCGGGGATCTTTCCGGGATAAGATGGTGGAATAATAATGAATGGATAAGAAGCGAAAAAGCAGAACTCACTCTCTCCCCTCTTTTTACTGGGCAGACGGAATTTTCTGTTCATTACCAGGAAGACCTTCACCAATATATGGAAATACAAACCTATGGCTGGGACAAGGCGTCTATAGGTTACCGGCTATCGGAGCGGCCTGAAGGTCCCTGGTCTCCTCCGGTCATCTTTTACACCCCAACACTTCATGATCCGCAGGATTTTGTCTATACGGCCAATGCACATCCGGAGATAGTGACCGATGGCCTGTTGATCACGTATAATGTCAATAATCACGATTTTGATGAACTGGTAAAAAATGAGCATCTCTATTTCCCCCAATGCCTGCAATTAAAATTTTTGAAATGAATGTGAATCTCCTTTCAACGATGAAAAAAAACAGGAATTTCCTCATGGGGATATGCTTCGGCATCTTGCTGGCCGGGCCTGTATCCTTGATTTTCCTCAGCACCTATTTCCATCGCCAGACATTGAATGAGGAAAAATTAATAGCGCAGCAGGCTGAGCAAATTGAATCGTTGAACAAGAGCAGTCTTGCCCCACTCTTACAAAATATTTTAGAAAACATAGATTATGAATTGAGGAATGATCCTCGGCGGGCCCTGAGCAATGAATTGATTGACCGGATTGTTTCCTCCTGTTATTTTTTCAAACCTTACTTCCACCCTGCAGGAGACAGCACCTCCAAAGAAGCGCTAAGTCCTGAGAGAGGTCAGTTATTGCTCCTCCTTTCAAAAATGAATATTGACTCCGTCTCCTATCACAAGCTCCTGATGCAGGCTTCTTTTGAAGGGGCGGATTTGAGGGAGGCTAATTTAAGGGGCATCGACTTACGTGATGTTGATTTACATCATGCGGATTTGCAGGGAGCTCATTTAGCAGCGGCCATATTAAATGGAGCAAATCTGAGTTTCGCCAATTTGTGGGGCGCCGATTTGAACCACAGCCATCTGCAGGAAGCCCATTTGCAAAGAGCAAATCTGGCATGGTCCAATTTGAACGGAGCGAATTTAACCGGCGCCGATCTTCACGAGGCTGATCTGACTTCAGCACAAATGAGAAATGCAAATGCACAAGGGGCGATTTTACAATGGGTCGATTTCAAAGGCACCTTTTTGAATGAAGCGGATGTATCCCGGGCAGACTTATTCAGAGCCAACTTTACCCGAGCGCAATTAGTGAAAACCAATTTAAGTGATTCAAATCTGAATTATGCCATAGTATCCGATGCCAATATCACTCAGGCTGATTTGACTGATGCTGATCTGACCAACCTGGTTACTTCAGAAGAACACTGGCTGGAATTGTTGAACACGTGGCTGGTGACCGGGGCACAGGAGATTCAGGAAAAATACAAAGAAGTTGAAGGTATTTCGTTCGAGCATTCAAAATATAAATTGATAAAAATCAATGACTGAAATGTATATGGGCGGTAGATCAGTGAAACCGGATCAGGTTTTCGTCGCCATGTTCTGCCTGCTGTTAATTTTCGCGGCAAATCTGGTGATGATTTCATCCCCGGGCCTAAAGGGTTCAAATCCAATCTGAAAAGCCCAGCTATAATATGTTTGAATATCGTTCAGGTAACTCGTCAATAATTCAGGGGTCCAATAGGTGGTCCGGTTCAGTGTGTATTTTTTACCTAATTCCTTGCCCAGGTCTTGTCCCCATTCATTATTAATCATATCCACGTAATTATCCACCGGTCCATTTTCAAAATCCGAAAGTTCCTTCTCTGTGAAATTACCTGTGACTAAATCAGGCATATTATAGAGTTCATGTACGTCCGCCACGAAATCGGCTACTTCATCACTAAACACAGAGGTCATGAAAGCTTGTGCTGTGATATGATTAAACGTATTGAGATATCCTTTTTCCGAAAGATCCGCGGCAGGCATGTGGACACGATCAGCTTCTACAATATGATTCACCATAGTTTCTGCGAGGTCATAGAAAGCCACGTCCCCTTTTCCGAAGAGCCAGGGCCTTCTTCTTCCCAGGTTTTCTATTCTACCCAGATCTATTCTATGCAGGAAAGCAAAAGGGCACTTAAGACCAAGCCATGCTTTATCCCAAATGGAACCATTCCTGACAGCCCAAAAATCAGCCTGGCTAATGCCGGATTTTAAGATGCTGATCACTTCACGGCCAGCGCTATGATAGGTCAGACGAACTTCAGGAGTGCTGTGGGTTTCACCAGATTCCTCCGTCAGATCTTCAGCATATTGCACCTGTACTACTGTTTTGAAATCCGCCAAAGAAGTAAATCGGGTTAGGAGTAACGCCCCCTTTCCCGCCCGTTCGTCATATTCATTTACTGATAGTTTGTTTTCTTTCCAGGAAATACCCTCAGCGCCCAATGCCCTGGCAGGTTCCGATGGCCTGGAGTGGCAAGAACCAATAAATAATAAAAGAAAGCTAAAACGAAACAAATGCATGGAGGGTCAGTTACATTTTTAATACCGTCTCCGGATTATCCAATTTGACATTTTCTGTTTTGTGCAGCATAATGAGTTTTGATTTATTGTCACCATGTATAATGCACGATTGTATGGAAAGATTCCGGACATCATCCACGACCATAGCCGGCCGGTAATCCGGATCAGCAATACCGATATTGATATTCTTCATAGTAATGCCATCCGCGTGACGCAGATAAAAACCCCAGGCCGGCAATTCGCCAAACATAGAAAATTCAGGGTAGCCCGCTTCGTTCTCCGGCACTTCATCTAATCGGGATAAAGGCAGGTTAGCAAGACCATTGTTCCCTCTGCCTGGGTAATGAATTTCAATATTCTCGAGGGTCACATTTTCAACCGGATGTCCGGGTATACCGGTAATGGACGAAGGAAAGGTGTTGTGAAAGAAAGGTAATTCAGGTCCCCTGATCTCATACGCATCATCAGGGCGATCAAACGCAACCTCTACGATCATGTTTTTTATAGTTACATTTTTCAATGTCCCCACATCCCCTGTTTGATTTCTTTTTCCCAACCGGATAAAGATGGCATTCCCGGTGTGAATGGCATCAATATTATTGATGGTGACATCTTCCAACCTGCCGCCATCAACACATTCAATGGCCACCGCTGAACGAAACGTGTCCTTGATTTTGATATTATCAATGACTACATGTTTAAATCCACCGTGGGAAACCGTACCAAACTTGATAGCACTGGCACTGGAACGCACAGTACAATTCGCGACATAAATGCTGTCACAGGAATGATCCGGGGATTGCGATTTAAGACAGATACCATCATCGGCGGAATTGACAGTACAATGAGTGATGCGCACATTCCGGCAATCCTGGATATCGATGCCGTCATTGTTCCAATAAGCATCACTGTCTACGATTACACTGTCCATGACGACATCCCTACATTGATCATAGGTCTGGACCCAGCAGGCGGCGTTTTTAAGTGTTATGTTTCTGATCTCAATATTTTTACAATTAACCAATTCTATGAGCTGAGGACGCAAGTAATACTTAGGCCTCCTTTCTATAAAATTATAATCCGCGCTATCAATTTGTCCGGCATAGAAAAGACTGTCGATGGTTAGTGCCAACTTACGTCCCTGCCCATCTATTTTTCCCCGGCCGGTAATAGAAATATGATCTTCCCTATCGGCCATAACTAAAGCCTTCCAACGGTTGATCCTGATATAGTTTGCCGGATCTGTACTCCCCAATAATACCGCACCTTCCTCTAAATGCAATTCAACTCCTGATTTTAAAATGAGGCTTCCTGACAGAAAGGTTCCTGAAGGAACAATCACTCGTCCCTGACCCGATTCATGAGCCGCATCAATGGCGGATTGAATATGGGTCGTATTGAGCGTAACGCCGTCCCGCACAGCACCAAAATCAAGGATATTAAAGTCCTGGGCCGGCAGCGCCATCTGCCCCATCATAATAATGCCTGGTAATATTATCTGCCACATAACATGAAAGCTATTGAATACTGTCCCAAATAGTGCCGCTAATTAACGCTAATTAGCGCAAATGGAATTCGGTTATTCACGGCTTAAAAGCCGTGGCAATGACAGAATTCCCTGTAACTACTGAATACTCATCGCTCCCTAAAAATACATCTTCTGCTCCTCCCTGGGCCGCATGACAGGATCCTTTGGCACAAAGCTGATATCCAGCGATTCCATTTTGCCGCCAGAAGAAATTTTCAATAATAACGACTGGTATGGCTTGAATTCAACCCTTTGATGAATGGATTTCCCGTTGAAGGTAATGGTCAGTTCCCTGAATTCAGATTGCTTCATTAAGGATTGACCCGAATAAAGCGGGTATTTCAAATCCTTTGATAAAGGCTGGGCCAGGAAGAGAAAAAGATTTTTATCCTCGTCAACTCTGCACCAATAATCCGGAAGACTGTCCCCTTCGATCAATGGTGGATGACCTACAACTGGTTGAAATCGATCAGTTACATTTTTCAGGTGTTGCAACTCATCGAGCATTTTATCATAATCCTCCGATTTGTTTTTTCCGGGTTGCCTCGGGCGCTTTTTCAAACATATCGGCAAACCTTTCTTTGCCAAAACTAATATCCGTTGCAATGATCTTCTATCCATATAGTCAACGTCGACATACAGCATAGAGAATTGCGCATCGCCAACCACCAGCTTGCCATTCTTAACATCGGCTTCTTCCAGAAAATGACGATTGATCCAAAGAGGTTGATATCCCTTCGTTTCTTCCGGAGGATAGATGTATCGCATTTCATATTCACCCCAAACCCATACGCGCTGCCGTTCCGGAGGATAGGCCCCTTTCATTACCGCATCTTCATACGGAATGTAAACGGCAACATCCGTGTATGTTTTTCCCTTTTGCAGGAGACCGCAAACTTTTTCAATATAGGCATTGAATTCAGGCAATTCCGGCGTAAGGCTTCCTCCCGGCCCGAAATACGTTGTAGCAAAAAAATCAATCGTATCGGATCCTTCCGGATTATAAGGCATACCATGATAAACTAAATGATTTACGCCCTGAGCGAACAAGGCATCCGCCACCAACTTCAGATCAGCAGTTTGTTCTTCGCGCAAATACGTGGCAGGAAATCCGTACATACAGGTAAACGTCTCACTCGATACCATGCTTTTGGAGGCGAGACAAGCAGAAGAACTCACGATGCGCGAATAGTTTGGATTGTTCAGCATCGCTTCTGTCTCCGGAATATCGACTAAGGAATAAGTGGTCATCACATCTGTTGGCGAACCTAAACACTGGACTCGCGACCAGGCGCCTAACTCCTTACATTTTCTCACATAAGGCTGATAAAATCCATTGGTCACATATTGATCCAACAACAGCATGTAGTCATACCGTACATCCGGAAAGGAATCCAGACCTGCGTTCATGTACGGAATAATATCATAGCCGTATTCCTGTTCAAAAGACCGATCAAAGCCGGGCGTCCAGATTTTATTTTTTGCATTGAGTTTGATTTCCCATGAATCCGTGAACAATGCGGATTTAGTTCCTTTCAAAGCATCCTGCAAAGCATGGCCGACAGGAGTCGCAAAAAGAGTAAAGGCATTGCTGTCGAGGTGATTGATCACCCATTGGGTATCAGGATACGTCCACGCGAAAGTCAAGGCTTGCCGGAACGTAGTGTCTCCATATATCTGTGTACTATGCGCTTTATCAATGTTGCTGCCCGCTACCGGCCATGCACTTCCATAAGTAAAATCACAGGACAACCCAATCGAATCGCAATACCGTTTAGTATAAGCCACCATATCAGCCCATTCCGGGCTTAGCCATTTTTGAGCCGAGGTATCTACCGGATAATGGCGATGATATTTATCCGCGTACATTTTTTGATACCGGTATAAAGGATACACCCAGGCAATTTCCACACCACCGAAATTCATCTCCTTTGCCCAATCCAATTGGTATTTAATATCCGGTTTCCTGATCTGTGTTGCGAACCACCACCAACGGGTACAGGGTTTGGCATTGGGATAAAAGGCTTCCCGTTCTTCCTTACAGGCATTGCCAGGGGATTGATTACAGCGCATCAAGCCGAACAGCAAGACCAGTACAATGAAATAAACGGAAGACTGGGATTTCATTGAGTGCAATTTAACTATTCAGGGCAAAGGCACAAAGAAGCTATAAACGCCGTGCCCCGAATCTATTGAGACGGCTGAACTCCGGCTTGAAATCTTTATGTTCCATGCGCTGGCCATATAATGAAAGATCCATTAGCAGGTTTTAGGAAGCCATAAAATTTTGAATAGAATACCTACTTTTAATAAAAATTTAAAAACCCACACAAAATGAAAAAAAGTCCTGTAGTCCATTTTGAAATGCCTTATGAAAATCATGAGCGGCTGACCCAATTTTATTCCAATGCCTTTGGCTGGGAAATGAATAAGATGGGAAGTGAAATGGGCGATTATGTCACCGCCTCGACCACCGAAACCGATGAAAACAGAATGGTGAAAACGCCCGGTACCATCAATGGCGGGTTCTATCCCAAACAACCGAATGTACCGAATGAACCTTCGGTAGTCATTGCTGTCGATGATATTCATGAGGCCATGAACAAAATAAAAAATGCAGGTGGTAAAATACTGGGCGAGCCAATGGAAATTCCGGGCATCGGACACTATGTTTCCTTCCATGACACAGAAGGCAACCGGGCGAGTATACTTCAACCCATGAACAGGTGATCAAAGATCAGCAGGTCGGAACATGTTCATCGGCCTGTAGCTTTTTCCAATTGCTCCGGATATCGTGCTCCTTCAATTTTGATCTGCTGACATGCTTCTTCTATTTCCCGGAGTTGATCAGCCGTGAAATGTAATTGTGTGGCTCCAATGTTTTCTTCCAGTCGATGCAATTTCGTCGTACCCGGAATAGGTACAATCCAGGGCTTCTGCGCCAGCAACCATCCCAGAGCCACCTGCGCCGTAGTAGCATTCATTTTTTGGGCTATGTTGTTGAGTAATGTGATTAATGCCCGATTGGCTTTCAATGCCTCGGGCTGGAATCGGGGAAGTGTGTTTCGAAAATCAGTGCCGTCAAAGGTGGTGGTCTCGTCGAATTTACCGGTCAGAAATCCCCTGCCCAACGGACTGAATGGAACGAAACCGATGCCCAGTTCTTCCAGGACCGGAATCACTTCTTCTTCCGGTTTCCTCCACCACAATGAATATTCACTCTGTAAGGCAGTAACCGGTTGCACCGCATGTGCTTTGCGAATCGATTGTACTCCTGCTTCTGAAAGGCCGAAATGTTTCACCTTCCCTTCTCCGATTAAATCTTTCACGGCACCTGCCACGTCTTCAATCGGTATATCAGGATCAACGCGATGCTGGTAAAATAAATCTATGGCATCCACTCTCAATCGGCGCAGGGATGCTTCAGCCACTTCCCTGATATGTTCGGGACGGCTGTCCAGCTTTCGCCAGCGAGTGGTACCATCATCGGATGGCTTGAAACCAAATTTAGTAGCTATAGTTACCTGGTGACGAAATGGAGCTAACGCTTCACCGACCAATTCTTCATTGATAAAAGGACCATACACCTCTGCCGTATCGAAAAAAGTAATGCCGAGATCCACCGCCGCTTGAATCAGCGAAATCATTTCCGATTTATCGTGTGCCGGTCCATAGCCAAAGCTCATGCCCATGCATCCGAGCCCGATCGCGGACACTTCAAGACCGCTTTTCCCGAGTGTACGTTTTTGAATTTTAGTTTCCATCGGTTTTCTGTTTACGAATAAATGCAAAAGATGAGGAAAAAGTTGTGGGTGAAAGAAGAAAAAGGGAATGAAAATATGTTCGGGATGCAAAACATCTCAGGTTTTTAAGAATACCGATTTCCCATTTCAATCCAATTAGCAGCATCTAATGCAAAAGAAGCGGTTGCTTTTGTAACGCAAAAGCTATTCGCACCTAATAATCTTCTCCCAAGTAAACTAAATGGAATATCTTTCCAAACGATGAATGCTCTTCGCCTCAACCATAATTTCCAGGACCAACTCACCATGGATACCGCGATCATCGGTGCCGGTGTTTCAGGTCTATATGCAGCCTACCGGCTGGTTACGCCAAATGGAAAGGATGTACCAATGCCGGCTCACCAGGTGCAAATCTTTGACCTGAGTCATCGCATCGGCGGCCGGCTGGAATCGGTCACTCTGCCGGGCATGAATATTGTCGGCGAACTGGGTGGCATGCGCTACATGACTTCGCATCGTATCGTAACCACCCTCATCGAAGAGGTATTCAAAAAAGAACTCAAGGCCATCGATTTCCCGATGGGAAATGAAGCGCATCTGCTGGCCTACCTGCGAAAGCAAAGACTAAAAATAAATTCCTGGGAAGAAGCCCAGGCCAAAGGCAAACGTCTCCATACCCGATATGTACTCAACAACAAGGACCGTGGCTTCAGTGCCAATCAATTGTTTAACCGCATCGTGTATGAAGTGCTCATGGCCGACCCCTGGTTTGTTGAGCATTTTCCCGGCAAAACAGCCAATCCTTCCAAATACAATTATACTTTTTCCCTCACGCTGGAGGAGTGGGACCAGGTCAAGCCGAATCTCACCTACCATTTTGAAGGACCTTATCAAGGTCGCAAAGTCAATGATATCGGGTTTTGGAACCTGATCAAAGACCGTATTTCCCAGGAAGGCTATAATTTCCTCGCCGATGCCGGTGGTTATTATTCCAACACCATCAACTGGAATGCAGCGGAAGCCTTTCCCTACATGGTGGGTGATTTCTCCAATGAAGGATCCACTTATAAAACCATTGAAGAGGGATATGATAAAATTGCTTACGCTCTGGCGCAGGAATATCTCCGGCAGGATGGAGCTGCGATCTGGATGGAAAGCAAACTGACCAATTTCCGCCGCTCAAAAGTAAACTCCAGCCGGTACGAATTGATGTTTATGCATCTGCCTACACTGACCAAATGGAAAGCGTATGCAGAAAACATCATCCTGGCCATGCCACGTCGTTCACTCGAGTTGTTGGATCAATTTAATTTCTTCTTCGATGCCAACCGGCAACCGTTGTTGCATTATAATTTGAATTCAGTGATCATAGAACCCTCCTACAAAATCCTGATGGGATTTGAATATCCGTGGTGGAGGACATTGGGTGAATTGCATGGACATTCGATTACCGATCTTCCGATGCGGCAATGCTATTATTTCGGAACCGATCCTGCTGATGGACATTCGCTCTTGCTGGGAAGTTATAATGATGTCAGCACGGTTTCTTTTTGGGAAGGGCTGTCCACGCATCCTGATTTATTTCAGGTCCGGTCCACAGATAAATCGGAGGTACCGGAATTGAATGCATCACTGGCTGCCGTGCAGGCTCCCCGCATCATGGTCAATGAAGTCATGCACCAGTTGAAAGAGTTGCACAACCTCAACGATATTCCGGAGCCCTATGTGACCTGGTATAAAGACTGGACCCGTGATCCTTATGGCGGAGGCTATCATGCCTGGAAGGCCGGCTATCCCATACATGAAGTGATGCCTTTTATGCGACGTCCACTGCCGCAGGAGTCCGTATTCATTTGCGGCGAGGCCTACTCTGCGCAACAAGGTTGGGTAGAAGGTGCCTTGTGTGTCGCTGAAAAAATGTTGCAGGAACATTTTGGGAGACAGTGGCCGGAGTGGCTGGAGAAGGATTATTATTTGGGATGGTAAGTGCTCGCGCGTCTCCACTGACTATTATGTTTTCAGTAATAAGTGAGGCTGATGGCATTGAAGTTTCGTCTGCCCCCGAAATGTATTACATTAGGATACGATTTACAGACCAGTCAGAGAGCATTAGCTATGTCCTATCCCATTGAGATCATCCTCAACCGTCAGTTGGCCGATTGCCTGGCCATCCCGGTATTCATCACGGATACCATAGGTAATCTGCTTTTTTATAACGAGCCTGCCGAAGACATCCTGGGAAAACGATTCGAAGACACCGGGGAAATGCCCGTAGAGGAATGGTCCACCATTTTTAAATCGAAAGATGAAAATGGAAAACTGCTGGATCCGCAAGACCTGCCATTGGTGAAAACGCTTTTGCATCAGCTGCCTTATTTTAAAACATTTTGGATTGAAAGCCTGCAAGGCAAGACCGAAAAAATATCCGTATCCTCCTATCCGATCATCGGCAGATCCGGAGTGTTTGTAGGCGCCGTTGCCATTTTCTGGAGGCCATCTGAAGAATGAATATCAACTTATGGGGAGTTCGTGGTTCCATACCCACGTTCAATCCCGAAACCACGAGATATGGAGGACACACTTCCTGTGTGGAAGTGGAGGAAGCCGGCAGCCTGCTGGTACTTGATGCCGGCAGCGGCATTCAAAACCTCAATCATAGTCATAACCTCGATCTTCCACGCATCGATATCCTCTTGACGCATCTTCACATTGATCACATACAGGGACTTGGATTTTTCAAACCACTCTTCGATCCTGAAAAAGAAGTTCATATCTGGGGACCTAAAACTAATGGACAAAGTCTTCGAGCCAGGCTGGGGCGTTATTTTTCTCCTCCGCTCTTTCCGGTCTATTTCAGGAGCCTGGCGTGCAAACTAACCATACATGAGATTGAAAACAGTTCATTTACGATAGGCCCCTTTTCCATCCAATCCGAGTATATCATTCATCCCGGACCCACTGTAGGTTATCGGGTGCAGACCTCTCGAGGCGTATTAACTTTTATCCCTGATCATGAGCCTGCCCTGGGGCAGGGAGAGCTGACCAGGAATATTAATTGGTTGTCGGGAAGTCACCTGGCTTCAGGTGCCGATATATTGTTGCATGATGCGCAATACACACCGAAAGAATACCTGGATAAAATCGGATGGGGGCATTGTTCCATGGAAGACGCCATTCAGCTTGCTGAGCTGACATCAGTTAAGCATCTTTACCTTATGCATCATGATCCGATCCATACCGATGCGGAACTTGATGAAATCTATAAGCGATTAAAGCAAAACACCTCCACGCCGGTTTTATTTGAAATGGCCGTCGAAGGAACAAGGCTGGAATTGTAATGCATGACATCAGAGGCATGATAAATTTTTTCTATTTACATTAACCTATGCAAAAGATTTTTCCATAACGATGATGAACCATAATGCCAAATCCATCCGTCCATTCCTCGGGGCAAAAAATTTTGATCTCTCCCGAAGATTCTATGCTGATGTAGGATTTCAGGAAACCATACTATCGCCGGGCTTCTCTGTATTCAAAACGGACGGCATGGCCTTTTATTTACAGGATGCGTTTGTGAAAGATTGGATCGACAACACGATGGTCTTCCTGGAAGTGGATGATGTGGATCGTTTCTGGAACGAACTGTTGACTTTAGACCTGGCGGCCAAATATGAAAATGTAAAAATTACCCCTATCCGGGAATATGACTGGGGAAAGGAATGTTTCGTCCATGATCCCTCGGGAATTCTCTGGCACTTCGGTGAATTCTATGAATAAACTGGATGTTCAAAATGAAAAAATTATTATTTCTCCTTTGTTGTTTAATTATGGTGGCCTGCCATGCGCCTGCGCCAAAGGAAGAAAAACAATCGGTTGAAAAACCCAATATCATTTTTATACTGGCAGATGACCATGCCTACCAGGCCATCAGTGCTTATGATACTACCTTCATCAAAACTCCATCTATTGACCGCCTGGCCAGGGAAGGAATGCTGTTTAGTCACGCTTTTGTTACGAATTCTATTTGTTCGCCCAGTCGCGCCGTTATCCTTACCGGAAAGTTTAGCCATCTGAACAGTGTCCGCGACAATTGGGATGTATTTGATACTACTGAAATTACTTTTCCAAAATTATTGCAACAACATGGTTATCAGACTGCCCTCTATGGGAAGTGGCATTTGAAATCCTTACCTAAAGGATTTGATTATTGGAAAGTGCTGCCGGACCAGGGCCAATACTACCAGCCTGATTTCCTTACTCCGCAAGGAGAAACCCGCGATACCGGTTATGTTACCGATATCATCACGGATATGGCCATTCATTTTTTGGATTCCCTGCGTGATCCCAATAAACCATTTTTGCTGATGGTCCATCACAAAGCGGCGCATCGCGACTGGTGGCCCTCCATGCAGGATATCACGGCGTTCAAGGATAAAAAAATCCCGGTACCGCAAACTCTTTTTGATACGTATGTCAACCGGGGTAAAGCAGCTTCAGAAGAGGAAATGCGCATTGCCGATCACATGGCCCTGACGATGGACAACAAGTTATCGCCGGAGACCGTGGCCAGACTGGGTTACAAGGAATTCATGGATTGGTATGTGAAAGATTACCGGAACAGTTACAATCGACTGACGGACGAAGAAAAAACGAAATGGCAAAGCGTATATGGACCTATTGAGAAAGATTTTGCCAAAAACCGGCCGAAAGGAAAAGCTTTGACCCTTTGGAAATACCATCGTTATATGGAAGATTACCTGGGCACCATCATCAGTGTCGACCGGAATGTGGGTCGGTTACTGGATTACCTGGACCAGCACAACCTCTCGAAAAATACCATGGTTGTCTATACTTCGGACCAGGGATTTTATTTAGGCGAACATGGCTGGTTTGATAAACGCTTTATGTATGAACAGTCCTTCAGGACACCGCTGCTGATTCGATATCCTGCTTTGATTCAGCCAGGCGCCGTCAATAATGACCTGGTGCAAAACCTGGATTTTGCCGAAACCATGTTGGATGTTACCGGCGTGCCGGTCCCGGAAGACATGCAAGGCAGAAGTCTGGTTCCTCTTTTTCAAAATAATAATACCGGTTGGCGTGATGCCCTCTATTATCATTATTATGAATACCCGGGCATCCATGCGGTCAAGCGACATTATGGTATCCGGACGGCCCGATATAAGCTCATTCATTTTTATTATGACATCGATGAATGGGAAATGTATGACCTGGAAAAGGATCCGGGAGAAATGAAAAATATTTACAACGACCCTGATTATGCCGCTGTCCGGACGGATCTTGAAAAACGGCTGGCTGAATTAAGAATCCAATACAAGGATTCCGAAGAACTGGATAAAAAATTTATTGCGAGCGACCTGGCGCGGTTTAAATGAGATTTATGTCAACTAAAATTCAAATAGTATTAATTTCATTTTTTTACCAACAGTACCGAATCGTCATCCTCCAAATATTACCGAAATATGCTGCCCCCTATTCAGATTTTCACGTTCCTCTTCCTCATGCTGGGTCCATTCAAAGTCCTTGGACCTTTTACCCAGGTTACCCAGGGAGCTGATCCTAAGCTGATCAATAAGATTGCCTTGCTGGCCTTTGTTTATTCCAGCCTTGCTTTATTACTGGCGTCCCTGGTTGGAGAGAATGTCCTGGAAAAATTTGATATACCTGTACCCATTCTGGCCATAGCCGGCGGGCTCATTCTTTTCCTCGTAGCCTTATTGAATATCCTGAAGCAGTTTGATCTCCCGGAAGAATCAGCAAAACCAGCAACGCCGCCCTCCTTACGATCCGCCGTCATTCCGATCGCCTTCCCGTCTATCGTCACCCCTCACGGCATAGCTGCGATTATTGTATTTCTTGCCCTGAGTCCTGATCCACATGGGAAATTACTGGTAGGGGGAATTGCGGCCGGCATCATGGTGGTCAATTTGATTTTCATGCTGATCAACCGGTATATTTTCAAAGTCCTGCTATTGATCCTTCCCATATTAGGGGCCATACTGGGAGTGGTACAAGTTGCCCTTGGCCTCAAAATCATGTACAGTGCCCTGATGATGCTCCTCCATTAAAAATAAATAATCTATTCACCTGACGATCTCCTGTTGATATTAGGTAAGCGGCATGAACCCAGTCAAATATCCATCTCTTTATGAAGTCAACACCAGGGTATGGCTAACTGACTTGTCACTCCAACTGGGCAGAAAAGCCACACTGGATGATATACCTGATGATGCATTAGATGATTTTGTTCAAAAAGGATTCAACTGGATCTGGCTGCTGAGCGTGTGGACCACGGGAGAAAAGGCACAAAAAATTTCGCGTCAAAACCCAGCATGGCGCGAAGAGTTTGCATCGACCTTGCCGGATCTGAAAGAAGAAGATATTAAAGGATCCGGGTTTGCCATCGCCGCTTATCAAGTGCATCCTGATCTTGGCGGAGATGATGCCCTACGGCGACTGAGAGAAAGGATGAGAAGTCGTGGATTACAATTGATGCTTGATTTTGTGCCCAACCACATGGGACCTGATCATCCCTGGATCCATGATCATCCGGATTATTTTATCCACGGCACGGAAGATGATCTTGAAAACGAACCCGGCAACTTTACCAAAATAATAAGCAAAGGTCAGGAGATCATCCTTGCCCATGGACGTGATCCTTTCTTTCCCGGTTGGCCGGACACCATCCAACTGGATTATAGTAATCCGGCTACGGTATCAGCCATGTCCCGTGAACTGTTACGCATTGCTTCCCAGTGTGATGGTGTGAGGTGCGATATGGCCATGGTCATATTACCTGACGTATTTGAACGAACATGGGGACGCCGGGCTGAATCTTTTTGGCCTGTCATCATACCTAAGGTCCGGGAAAATCATCCTGCGTTCTGTTTCCTGGCAGAAGTGTATTGGGATATGGAATGGACCTTGCAGCAGCAGGGATTCGATTACACTTATGATAAAAGATTGTATGACCGGCTGCTGGAGGATCATACGAGATCCATCCGGGAGCATTTTTATGCGGGATTATTTTTCCAGGATAAACTGGCTCGTTTTCTGGAAAACCATGATGAACGACGTGCTGCTGCTGTATTTGACCATGCACAGCATGAGGCAGCGGCCATACTCACTTTTCTATCGCCCGGTATGCGTTTCTTCCACCAGGGTCAATTGGAAGGAAAGAAAATAAAAGTCTCTCCTCATCTCATCCGGGCACCACAAGAGCCGATTGATGTTGTGTTACAAAAATTTTATACCTCGTTGCTGGAGCTATTAAAGAAACCTCTTTTCCGGGCCGGTACCTGGCATCTGTTGGAATGCGCACCTGCCTGGGACTGGAATGATAGCTGGAATTCCTTTCTTGCCTTTGAATGGGAACATCAGGATGCACAGCGGGCACTGGTCATCGTTAATTATGCACCTACAGGTGGTCAGTGTTATGTCAAATTGCCTTTTATCCGATTGACGGAACAACGTTGGAGATTGCATGACGTGTTGAATGAAGTAAGTTACGACCGCGAGGGAGATGAGTTGATGACGCGGGGACTATATCTTGATGTAGCCCCATGGAAATATCACGTTTTTGAAATGATCAGTATGAACAATGAATAACCTTTTGCATTTAGTGGATCAGTATACTTGCAGTGAAATCCTTAAGCAGGGTACAACATAGACCAACATGGCACCCAAGAAGAAAGTAAAGCAGCATAAACCTATAGTCCTGTTCAAGCGAACTCTACGTGTAGCCTATCCGGCAGGAAAAGGCAAAATGGTTTTGCGTACAGAAAATGACTGGGACCTGGACATATTGCCGGAATCCGTCAGCAAGGACGGTACCACGTGGAAGTTCAATGTTGAAGCTGAGCAGCCCTTTCTTTATTTCAAACCCTGCCTGATCACGGAGGATGGTGTTCTGCATTGGGCAGTGGGTGCCAATAGTTTATTGCTGATGGATGAAGAAGATAAGCACGTCTCTCATCCATTCTTTTTCGGATCCGGCCAGGGGCGGTTTTCTATATTGTATGAATTCCCTTCGAAGATCCTGAAGCGGACCCATTATTTAAGGGCCTGGCTTCCTCCCGGTTATGATGAGAATACCTTGTCTCATTATCCTGTAGCCTTTATGCAGGATGGGCAAAATCTGTTTTTCCCCGACGAAGCCTTTTTAGGTAATACCTGGAAGGCGGATGATACGCTTTGGCAATTGCATTCCATGAATGCGACAGAAGATTTTATCATCATCGGGATCCAATCTGCTGATCGATTAAAAGAATATACAGCCCCGGGGTATGAAGACTTCGGGCGCTCCCTGGCAGAAGAAATTGTTCCTGAAGCGCAACGATTATTGCGCATCATGGATGACCGGCGATATCGGTCTGTGTGGGGTTCTTCTTTAGGCGGGGTGGCTTCCTTCTATACGGTTTGGCAATATCCCGAAGTATTCGGCATAGCGGTATGCATGTCGAGCACCTTCTCGTATAAAGACAATTTGATAGAGCGTGTACTGAGTGAACCCAAAAAGGATGTCGCGTTTTACCTCGATAGCGGTTGGCCGGGGGACAATTATGAGGTGACCATGGCGATGGCGATGGCATTGGCTTCGCGGGGATGGTCATACGGGTACAATTTTCTGCATTTGTGTTTTCCCCATGCCGAACATGATGAAAAATCCTGGGGCATGCGGCTTCACCTGCCTATGCAATTTCTAAATGGTTCGGTGGCACGTGCATCCCGAACCGGAAAGCCGGTATTGAAAAAGAAACTCTAAAGAGGTTATCCTTTGACTGATTTTGCAGGATAAAAAAATAATACAAGCGATATGGCCGAAAATTATTTGTCCCCTACCCGCGAAGCCGGGAGAGCATTTATGATGCGCAACATTCAGGGGCCAGTAATTATGCTCAACCTGCTACGCTTTCGGGAATACGCCGATTATTCGACTTCTCCTGAGCTTGCTCCTCCGGCAGCTATCAGCGGTGAAATGGCCTATCAATTGTACATCCAACACACGTTACCTTTTTTACAAAAATCCGGAGGCGAAATTTTATTCATGGGAAAAGGGGGCCATTTCCTGATCGGGCCTCCGAATGAATATTGGGATGCCGTACTGATCATACGACAGCATAGCGTTGAGCGTTTTATGGCTTTTAATGATGATGCTGCGTATTTGAAAGGGCTTGGTCACAGGACGGCGGCATTACTTGATTCCCGCTTACTTCCAATGATGGAATATTAAATTCTCTTCGTTGCACATGATCAGGAAATAAATAATAAATAATGTAAAATTCTTAATACCCTAAGATCAACAGGTTGAATGTGCGCCAAAAAAACATCAGCTGATGCTACTATTATGAAGATGAATACGGATATGATAGCTTATTACCAGCTCCGGGCTAAAGAGTACGAAAAAATATACGAAAAGCCGGAACGCCAGGCCGACCTGGCGCTGGCAGAGAAGCTAATACAGGACACGTTTGCCGGCCAGGAGGTAATGGAGATCGCCTGCGGAACCGGCTACTGGACCCAAAAAATAGCCGTGACGGCTAAATCCATTTTAGCAACGGATATTAATGACCCGGTCCTGGAGGTCGCCAGGTCTAAAATTTATTCACCGGCACAGGTGACTTTCAGAAAAGCTGATCTTTTTGACCTGGCCCCTGACGCATCATATGAATGTTTATTTGCTGGCTTTATCTGGAGTCACATTTTACTCCGGGATCTGGATCGATTGATCACCACGACTCACCGGTTGACGAAAAAAGGAGGCACCATTGTTTTCATCGACAATAAATATGTCGAAGGGAGTAGTCTTCCGATTATCTCAAAGGATGAGTTTGGCAATACCTACCAGGAAAGAAACCTTGAGGATGGATCCAGGCATATGGTGCTTAAGAATTTTCCTACTGAATCTTTTATCCGGGAGCTCATAGGTGGCAGGGCGATGGATATCCGCTATCTTGACTTGCAGTACTACTGGATTTTGATATACAGGACTATTTGATTCCGGTCCTGCAGCGTCAGGTGGTAGTCTTATGCAACTATTTTTGTGTAAAAAATTGATCCTGGTCTATGGAGCAAAACAATAACGAATTCGAACCCAAACAAACCTCTCGTTTAGAAGCCTTCAGTGACGGGGTATTCGCGATCGCGATAACCCTGCTGGTCCTGGAGCTCATCCAGGTCCTGAAGACCAACAGCGATGAGCCATTGATCCCTACATTACTGCATCACTGGCGATCCTTTCTGGCGTTTACGATCGGCTTCATCACCATTCTGGTATGCTGGATCAATCACCACCTGGCACTGGAATACGTCCGAAAAGTGGATATTAGTTTTATGTGGATCAATGGATTCCTCCTTTTCCTGGTCACATTGACTCCCTTTCCTACTGCCATCTTAGCGGAGTACCTGGAGAAAGAACCCGGAATGGCCTTAACCATATTCGGAATCAATTATTTTCTCATCTCTGTCGCCGCCGATTGGATATGTACATACGCTTATAATCATCACCTTATCGCTGAAACCAGCAGGCCCTTTTTATGCCTCTTATAAACTGATATACCGTTACGCGATTTTTTACACACTGTTGGCCTGCTTCCTCAGCTTTGTATCGATATTCATCCCGATCGCGATGTACCTCCTCTTGTTTATCGCCTTTGCGGCCCCAAAAGCTTTTGCCACCAGGATTTATAGATACAGATCATCAGGGAAGCGGTGATAGGCCTGAGATGAGAAGCTGGTTGTAAGTAAGTTGCCAGACTCGTGCTGAGCACCGTCAAGGCATGCTGGAGGCAAGAGGTTAGATGTTACAAGTAGGATATGCGTTGTGTGTTGTGAGTTGTAAGAGACTTCAATAAAATTATTTTGGGACACCCCTTAATAACTGAATGTATCTTTACTTTGCTAAAAAAAAATACTCCTTGATCAGCTCCATACCGCGCATCATTCCTCCTTTTTATTTTTTAGCCTCGGTGGTGGCGATGGCCCTGTTAAACACTTTTGCTCCGGTGCTGGTTTGGTTACATCGTCCCTGGACCTATATCGGTGCGGGGCCTATTTTTCTTGGTTTCCTGTTGAGTTTCAATAGTGTCATCCTTTTCAGGCGTCTGAGGACACCGCTCCATCCCGGCATGCCGGCCAAGGTGCTGATCACCGAGGGCGCCTATCAATACACACGGAACCCGATCTATTTAGGCATGGTCCTTATCCTCCTGGGGATCTGTTTACTATTTGGATCACTCTCTCCCCTACTGGTGATTCCGTTTTTTATATGGATTATACACACCAGGTTCATTCTCCGGGAGGAAAAATGGATGGAAGAGTGGTTTGGTCAGCTTATCTGGAATACAAGAAAAGAACACCGAGGTGGATGTAAAAATTGAGAATTTATTATCTGAACACCTTTACCCAAAATAACTCTCCTTTGTTTCTTCAATAATGGGTAAGGCTTACATGGTCAATAGTATTACCAGTTGATGAGGGGATTTTATCCTGTGGGCTCCAACCAAAAGAGTTCACCTGGTGGCTGAAGCCATAATTTAAACAGCCAGCACCACTACTTAATGGCCAAAGCAATTAAAGCCTGCCGAATAGTGAATCCCTTTTTATGGTATCACCCGGAACTAAAGGATTGGGTCAGCACAGCAACGAAACAACCCGGACCCCAGGACCCGGCTTACCTGACCCAAGTCTAAAATTCTTAATCCCTTGTCTATTGACTCTAATCCGTCACTTTTGACATCTTCCACAACGCTTCCCTTCCTGTATCTTGCAAACTCAAAGGAAGGAGTGCCCATGCCTGGTTTGTTGAATTTTTATGTAAAGAAAGGATTCCGGATACTATGCCTGTTTCTCCTGTTTGGCGACACGGCCGATGGGCAGTTCCGCATTTCCGGAAAAGTAATCGATGAACAATCCGGGGAGCCTCTCGCTTTTGTCGATATCATCTTCAATAATGACGTGCTTACCGGTACCACTTCGGATATCAGTGGCAGATTCACCTATTCCTCTGCCATCCCAATCACCGCGCTGACCTTCAGCTATGTTGGTTATGAAAAGATCACTCTTCCATACGATAGCACTGCCACCCCTTCCCCCTTGTTCATTAAAATGCACCTAACCGAGTTCGAACTCGGGGAAGTAGTGGTGAAAGCCGGCGAGAATCCCGCCAACCGCATCATCCGGAAGGTGATCGAAAATAAAATATTCAATGACCCGGAAAACATAGCCTCCTTTACCTATCAATCTTATAATAAAGTCATCTATGATTTTGAATACCGGGACACCCTTTCTCCGGACGAGGTACAGTTGTACCTGGATAATACTTTCAGCGGCGGGCATGCGCTGATCATGGAATCGGTGACAGAACGGAAATTCATACGGCCGGATAACAGTGAAGAAATCATACTGGGTACCAAAGTTTCCGGATTCAAGGAAGCCTCCTTCGCCCCGTTGGCTACGGATATTCAGCCTCTCTCCTTTTACCGGGACATCCTCCCCATTTTAGATGTCAATTATCTCAATCCTGTCAGTAACGGCAGTCTCTCTAAATATGACTTCACTGTAAAGGACACCTTGTATCAGGGCAGTGATAGTGTATTTATACTCTCCTATAAACCTCAACCCGGCAAAAATTTCGATGGCCTCACCGGATTATTATATATCAACACGAATCTATATGCCATTCAATACGTCACGGCCCGGCCTTTTAAGCCAGGTTTCATTGATATCAACCTGCAACAACAATATAGTTTGGTGGATGGGAAGCAATGGTTTCCTGAACAATTAAAATTTGAATTATTTGTACGGCCGAACCAGGGAATGAGTCTGGGGGTAAATGCCAGCGGGGTAACTATTATTGACCAGGTGGTATTGAATGCCCCGCTTAAGAAAAAAGATTTTGGATTGGAGGCGGTTCGTATGGATGAGATGGCCAATCACCGGGACAGTTTGTACTGGAACGAGCACCGGCCCATTCCACTGAACGAAAAAGAAGAGATCACTTACCGGACACTGGATAGCCTGGGGAAGAAATACAAATTTGACAACCTCTTAAACGTCATGGAAAAGATCGGGCAGAACAGGATTCCGATTCATTTTATTGATCTTGATATTTCCCGGGTGATAAGTTTTAATAAATATGAAGGCGTCAGGCTGGGCCTTGGAGCCTATACGAACGATAAACTGAACAGGCATTTCGCCGTGGGCGGATTCTTTGGATATGGGTTCAAAGATGCCGGATGGAAATACGGCGGCGAGGCCATTTTTACTATGGACAAAGAGAAAGACTGGCAACTGACGGTGAGCCATCAATATGAAGTGCGGGAAACCGGGAAAACGGAATTGAATTATTTCAGGCCCCGCCAATTTGCCTATAGATCCTGGATCGCCTCACAAATGGATCGCCTCCGGCAAAACAGCATGACCTTAAAGCTGAGAATGCTCAAATATGCCAGGGTGGCCGTTTCTTTCACCAACACGCATATCGATCCACAGTACGTTTATGCTTTTCAGCTGCCGGAAAGCAATGCCATCACCCAGTACACCAATACTGATATAACCATCAACCTGTTATATACGTACAAAGAGAAGTTGATCCAATCGATGGGTCAGCGCATCAGCATGGGGACCCGGTACCCGGTGCTGTCCTTGTCTTACACCCGTGGAATAAAAGAGGTGTTGAGTAGCCAATTTAATTACAATAAAATCGAAGCCCGGCTCGACCAAACCGTTTATTTCAGGAACCTGGGGGAATCCAGGATCAGGATTGAAGCCGGATATATTGATCAACCGTTGCCCTATGGCTTGTTATTTACCGGTGAAGGAGGGTATATTCAAAACTGGTCTGTATTAATCAAAAACTCTTTCCAGACGGCCAAGCCTTATGAATTCCTATCTGACCGGTATGTCAGTTTCTTTTATTCCCACAATTTTGGTTCGCTGTTGTTACACATCGGCAATTGGAAGCCTTCGATAACCGTATTTCAAAATATGGGTTGGGGCGCACTGACGCATCCTGAATATCACCGGGATATTACATTCAGGACCAAGGAGAAAGGATTGTATGAATCTGGTTTTCAATTGGACAATCTCATCAGGTTCAGGTATTTCAACGTATCGTATGTGGGATTAGGAGCGGGGATGTGCTATCGATATGGCCAGTATGCCACGGGAAGAGTTTCGGATGATCTGGCGTTTACGCTTTCCGTGTCGTATTCGACAAAGTAATGTAAAGGCTTAACGCCGGAGTTGGAGTGCTGTCTTTGCCGATATCCTGTTTTGCAGAATTACAGAATTTACCGAACTCGGGTCGGTATAAAAAATCAACGCCTCATCTCCCTTCAAAGGGAGCCAATAATATTTGCGGAAAATCATATCTCGCAACACCTTAGTCTACAAATTATTTGAAGAATATTATGCTGTGGTCCTGGTTTCAATCGGGTAAAGATAGTCCTATCATGGGGGCTTTAATCATTTCAGGTAACTTAGCTATGGAGCATGACCAGACAAGACATTTACAAAACCGTTTAACCCTGATTGCTTATGATCATCAATGTTGGAAAAATCGACCGCTCTTTACGATTCCTGCTGGCGCTGACTTTATTGTGGCTGGGACTAAAAATGTTCGATGGGCTGCACGGTAACCTCATCGGGATATTGATTGCGGCGACTTCCTTAATGCCCTTTTATATGGCCATCACCGGTTCCTGTTTCGTGTTCAGATGGTTTCGGATCCATTCGCTTTCCAAAGCGGAATGCAGGAAGTATGGCGTTCCTTATGCCAGGAAAAATACGGATTAAGAACGTGGCGCCGACTAACATGATTTAAAATCTTTTCCTGGCCTCACCGGTAAAAAGCCAGTGGTCTATGATATCAAAGACCGCAATGGCCCCTTCTCGCAATTAATTTAGCCGAAATGGAGGAGAAACGCAGGATACCGTTCGGGCCGGCTCAAGAGCCCTGCCATTACTGAAGATGGACGGGGCATTGCTATTCATCACAATACCGGCACCCCTAACGGCAAAGAATGGAGCATTGATGGTTACCTCGTATTTTATTCCAAAGATGGCCAAGGCATTTCCAAAAAGGAACATTTCATCGATTTGCACGCATGGGATGAATGCTGGTCCTGGTCTTTCGCCGGTCAAATTAAACGGTTACAAACTTTTCAGCAAGCTGGAAGAAAACTCTTTTCGCTTTTTTTATATGCATTGGAAGGATTGCCACAAAACGTGAACATAATTAACCTCCTTCCTTTGCCTGGATCTGTCCCAATTGATGCTGCCTCAATTCTGAATATGACACGATCCCACGACCTTCAACTCTGCCCCATTGACATTATAGATGACATGTTCTGACAAGGGCAACAATATATTTCTGTAGACACAAACATCCCAGATCGTCAGGTTTCCGTAGTTTTCAATTCCTGCTCCGAGTGACCCACTCAATCCGGAAGTAATTTCGATATTCTTCATTTCCACATGCCGGTTGACAGGGATCACGAAGGCTCCGGGGATATCGGAATAGATCATGATCCTGGGCGCGGTCAGGCTGGAATGAATATACAGATCCTTGTCAATCGTGATCGGGCTTGAATTCAAATGAATGGTCTTGTTCCACAAACTGGGTGCGAAAGTGATTGTATCCCCCGATTCGGCACATCCTATGACATAGCGAAGCGATCCATATCCATCGTCATTGGTATTGGTTACCACATTTGTGCAGGCAATCAGTTCGATGAAGTAATTATTTGCATCTGTCTCCGCGTTGGAAACGGTTACCGGAATGGTATCATTCATCGTATTGGTATTGGGGACCACATCTCCATCATTGGTCGGATCGATATCCATCACCGACAAAAATCCATCGGGCTGTGTTTCCACGATCACATAATTAGCCGGAACAACATTGACGAAGACATAGAATCCATCGCTATTCGTGGTCACGGAGGATATAAATCCGCCCGGATCCGCAATACCATTATGGTCATTGTCATGGAACAGGGAAATAGTCACATTGTCGATTCCTTCTCCGGTGTCCGGTGCCTGGTCACCATCAAAGTCCTGGAATACCGAACCACTAATCATCCCAGGTGTCGGGCTTTCTATAAAAACATTATCCGCATCCACTTCCAGAGGCTCAACAGTTACAGGAATTATATTGTCGTTCGGATTGGAAGCGACGATCGTATCCTGATCATCCGTTTCGTCCAGTTCCATTACGGAAGTATAACCGGCAGGTTGTGTTTCGACGATGACATATTGTCCCGGAGTCAGGCTGGCCATAGAGTATGTACCTGTTGCAGAGGTATTGACATTCCGAATGGCGTCGCCACCATCAGGCTGGCCATCCAGGTTATTGTCCGGAAACAATTTGATATTAACATTCGGTATACCTACTCCTGCCACCGTTCTGACTTTACCTGTGATATTGCCGAGGCACTGAATGACATTGAAGGTAATGGAAGCCGTGTCACTACAGTTGGATCCGGCTGCATTAGATAAAACAATGAGCTTGACGGTTTTCAGTCCGGACGTATGATATTCGACGGTATGCGGGCCATATCCCACAGCGGTTGGCGTTTCGGCACCAGCCCCAAAGTCCCATAGATAAGTATAACCAGGAACATAAGCAGCTAATGGTTTGAATACCCGGGGTGCCCAATAGCACAAGCTCGTTATGGGGGCATTGATAGTAGCATTGGGTACCGGATTTACTTTGACATGAGCCACGGAATCTGTACTCGTTGTACAACCTGCCTTTGAAATGGATAGGTTAACTGTTGCTCCAATGGTACTATTGGTTGGATTAGAAGTGTATGTTACCATCAACGGACCCCTATTGGAGCCAACCGACGGGGCCGAACCGGAACCAAATGCCCAGGTGTAGTTGACACTGCCCACTCCGGGATCCACGGCGGTAAAGGAGACAGCTTCTCCAGAGCATATGGTATCGAACGGCAACCCTTCTATGGAAGGCATACCCGGACAAATGATATCGATAAAGTTGTTGTCCACATCTGATTCGTTAGGATCGAGAATGACAGGGATATTATTATCCGGCCCGTCGGCACTATCATCGCCGTCCGGATCAGGGGTTGCATCGAAATCAGATAAATTTCCATAGCCGGGCTGTTGTTGCTCGACGAGGATATAGGCTCCCGGGGTCATATCTTCAAAGCAATAGCTTCCTGAGTCTCCATCCGTTACCGTGGAAACCATAAGCGTATCTTCCGGATCTACATTTCCATTTGTATTGACATCATCATACAATTGGATAACCATCCCGGACATCGGGTGATTCAGGTCGTCATGTACAGAACCGCAGATCGTTCCAGGTCGACCGTCCACAAAGTCATTATCCGCATCCGTTTCTGCCGGCATCAGGTTGACCGGTATTTTATTATCCGGACCTGAAGCACTGTCATCGCCATCTGTATCTGGTGGTGAAGTGGATTCGTCATAATCCGAAATACTGCTGTAATACAGCGGTTGTGATTCCACTACCACGTAATGCCCAGGTACCAGAGTGGTGAATTGATAGTAGCCGGAGGCATTCGTCAAAACAGAATCAAGCGGTGATCCGTCTTCAACGCCATCTGCATTGTTATCCTGGTAGAGATACAGTTTTACGGACTCCATCGCAGTATCGGCATCATTCTTCACATAACCCGATATATCACCAGGTATCGGGAAATCAATAAAATCATTGTCTGCATCCGTTTCTCCAAAGGCCAGGCTAACAGGAATTTCATCATCTGCACCATCAGCCTGATCATCTCCGTCAGGATCACTGGCGGAAATAGAATGATCATAATCGCTGACTTCGTTATAGTTGGCCGGCTGGATTTCCACCAGGACATATTCACCGGCAGTGACATTTTCAAAGCAATAATTGCCAGTCGTATTATCAGCGAGAACAGTTGCGATTAATGTATCACCTGCATCATATGCATCATTGTTATTGACATCCTGGTAAAGGTCAATCTCGACATCCGAAAGAGGTGTGGAGGTAGTATCACTGACATTTCCACAAATCGTTCCCGGTCGACCATCTATAAAATCATTGTCTTCATCGTCTTCACCCGGAGCAAGGACAACCGGAATATTATTATCTGCGCCGTCCACCGAATCATCACCGTCTGTATCGGGTGGGGATGTAGACTGGTCGTAATCACTGATATCGAAGTAGTATAATGGGGAGGACTCCACCACTACATAAGTACCCGGTTCCAGATTGGTAAACAGGTAATAGCCGCTGGTGTCCGTTGTTGCGTCAGTGATGACAGCACCATCAGCATTACCGTCTCCGTTATTATCGGCATACAAACTGATGGTAATTCCAGTCATACCCTCATTCAGGTCATTCAGCACAAAGCCACTGATAGTACCCGTAAATGGATCTTCAATAAAATTATTATCTGCATCCAGCTCATTCGGAGCCAGTGTCACCGGAATTTCATCATCAGGATCATCCGCACTGGCCACGCCATCCGGGTCAAAGGCTCCTGTAGTGGCATCAAAATCTGATATGCTATTATAGTTGTCGGGCTGGATTTCCAATATCACATATTCACCCGGGGGCATGCTCATAAAACAATAGCTGCCACTGCCGGCATTCGTGTATTCCGTTGCCACCAGCAGATCCGCTACATCCAGTGAATCGTTATTGTTGACATCTTCATACAACCTCACTTCCACATCGGCAACAGGCAGGCCCGTATCATCATGTACACTTCCGCAGATAAGTCCTGGCGTACCATCGACAAAAATGTTGTCAGCATCCGTTTCATTTGGTGTAATCTTCACCGGGATGTAATCATTCGCGCCCAACGCACTGTCATTACCATCCGTGTCCGGCGGGGCGGTGGAATGATCGTAATCACTGATGTTGCTATAACCAGCAGGCGTAGTTTCCACCAACACATATAAACCCGGTTCTACCCCGGTGAAAGTGTAATTACCTGAGCCATTCGTCATCGTGACAGAAATAGGTGCACCGTCGGGATTACCATCTGCATTGGTGTCGTTATAAAGCGAAATGATCACACTGTCCAACGCTCCACCGGTTTCATCTTCAACACGTCCTGTAATAGTTCCGGGTATCGGATCTTCAATGAAATCATTCCCGCAATCATTTTCTGCGGGCATCAACGTCACCGGAATTTCATTATCCCAGCCGTCAGCGCTATCATCTCCATCTGTATCCGGCGGGGCGGTTGTATGATCATAATCACTGACGTTGGTAAAGTTTGCCGGTTGAATTTCCACGATGACATAATTACCCGGCGTTACATCTTCGAATACGAAATCGCCCGTATCCCCATTTGTGTAAGTGGTAGAATATAAAATATCGCCGGCATCATGCGTACCATTATTATTGACGTCAACGTAGATCCGAATTTCTACACTTGAAATGTATAATCCGTTGTCATCACTAACATTTCCACAGATCACACCCGGGCGACCATCCACAAAATCATTATCGGCATCTGTTTCCCCAGGCAACAGGAATACGGGAATATTATCGTCAGGGCCCTCTGCGGAATCATCTCCATCCGTATCAGGAGGTGCAGTGGTATGGTCATAGTCACTGACGTTGCTGTAGTAAAGGGGTGACATCTCCACAACGACATAATGACCTGGATTGACGCCGGAGAAAGTGTAATTTCCAGAACTATTTGTGAATGCACTGCCAATGGAGAGGCCATCCGGGTTGCCGTCATTATTGGTATCCATATACAGATTAAGCTGGATGTCCACCAGGGGGGTTCCGGAATCATCCTGGACATTTCCTGTGATGGATCCCGAATAGGGCGCCTCAATAAAATCATTATCCATATCAGCTTCATCAGGCTCCAGGGTGACCTGGATCTGATCGTTCGGATCCCAGGCCATAATACCGCCGTCAGGATCTGATGCGGAAGTCGTATGATCGTAATCGGAAACGCTGTAATAGGAAATGGGCTGCGTTTCTTTCACTACATATTCATCCGGCGTGACATCTTCGAAACAATAATCACCTGTATCTCCGTCGGTATACGTGGTGGCCACCCATACGTCTGCCACGTCGAGCGTATCATTGTTGTTGACATCCAGGTACAGTTTGATCTCCACACTCGAGAGTGGCAACCCACCACTATCGCTCACATTGCCACAAATGGTACCCGGACGGCCATCGATAAAATCATTATCGGCGTCCGGTTCGCCAGGCAAGAGAATAACCGGAATATTGTCATCAGGTCCTTCGATGCTGTCATTACCATCGGTGTCCGGTGGTGCAGTGGTATGATCATAATCGCTGATGCTGTTGTAGTATAAAGGCGTGGTCTCCACCACGAGGTAATTCCCGGTCATAACCTCATTGAAACAATAATTTCCGCCGGGGGAATCGGTCAGTACGGTATCTATTGCGGGATCGGCCATATCAAGCGATTCGTTATTGTTGGCATCCAGGTATAAAATAATTTGAACACCTGAAAGGGGCAATCCGTTATTATCGCTCACATTACCGCAAATCGAACCTGGACGGCCATCAATGAAATCGTTGTCCTCATCACTTTCGCCCGGCAAGAGCACTACCGGTATATTATCATCCGGACCCTGAATACTATCATTTCCATCTGTATCCGGAAAAGCGGTTGAAGAATCGAAATCACTGATACTGCTGTAATGAAGCGGCGTGATCTCAACCACCACATAATTTCCCGGTTCTAAACCTGAAAACAGGAAATCTCCGGCGCCACCGGTAAATAGTGATGCCAACGGTGTTCCATCGGCATTCCCATCTCCATCCGGATCATTATACAACTCAATTTCCACACCCGTCAGCGGATTGTTGATGTCATCGCGGACATACCCTGATACAGAACCCTGGAACGGATCCTCAATAAAGTCATTGTCATTGTCCGATTCGCCTGGCGTGAGGGTAACCGGAATTTCATCATCGGGATCATTCACGCTTGCATAACCGTCGGTATCCGGAGCATTGGTAGAATGATCGTAATCAGATACGCTATAATAATTTTCAGGCTGGACCTCTGCAATAACATATTCTCCAAAAGGAATATTTTCAAAACAATAATCACCCGTATTAGCTTCCGAGAAAATGGAATCCACGACAGGTTCACCCATATCATATTCATCATTATTATTAAGATCCTTATACAGCCTGAGTTTAACATTCGCTATAGGGATCCCTGTATCCTCACTGACATTGCCACAGATAGAACCACAAGCCAACTCAATCACATCGACATTTCCAATAAAAACCGGGCATTCATCCGGCGCCCATTTGGCCCACACCCCATATGTTCCGGGAGCGAAGCCAGTGTAGGTAATAGCGCCTATCGTATCCGGAACCGCTTCCATATACGTGGATCCGTTATCGACACTAAACATAATTTCCGAGGTAAAAGGATTGTCATTAAAGGCCATGGTAATGGTACCCTCATTATCACCGCATGAGGCTGGCGATGAATCAAGAGTAGCTTGCGGATAAGCCAATACTGCAAATACTATATTGCTGCTCATGGCGTCACAACCGGTACCCTGAGTAACCATCAATCTATATTGGTAATTGCCTGGAGCCAATATCCCGGGATTATAATTCGGACTATCCGGCCCCGTATTCACCCAATTCGAACCTGAATGGTATTGCCAATGATAATGCGTGGTGCCATTTCCTCCGCTTACGGTCGCAGACAATGTCATCGTCTCTCCATAACAATAAATATCGTTCAGTGGCAAAAGGGTAATGACCGGATCGGCAAGAACATTTACTACGACTGACGGAGAATTGGGGTCGGCGCAACCCGGCAATGTATCGGTCAGGGATACCCGGTACCAGGTTGATCCCACTGAATCTGAAGGAACCACGTAGGTGCCGGAATTAGCGCCTGGAATTACGCTCCAAATGCCGGAATTCGTTGGGGCAGCATACCATTGATACATTATATAAGGTGACCCACCGCTGACCACCGATATGATTGATGCGCTCCCGCCCAAACAAACTGTAGAATGATCGGCGGTTATACCCACGGTGGCATCCGGAAGAACATTGACGGTTGCATTCGCAGAATACACATCTTCACATCCGTTTTCATCGGCATTCACCCAAACCCGGTAATCCCTTGTCTGGGTCAATACACCCGTGTTATAATTTGGTACATCTGATCCAACATTTGTCCAGGTGCTTCCATTAAAGTATTGCCATTGGTAATGGATATCGGGTGATCCGATGGCTGTTACATTCAAATCAAAACTACCTCCTGTACAGATGGTGCCACCGATGGGTTGTGCACTAATGGAGATATCCGGAGTAACATTGACACTTACTATTTCTGAATACTGATCTTCACATCCGCTTTCATCAGAAT
This sequence comes from uncultured Saprospiraceae bacterium, assembly GCA_963837505.1. Lineage (GTDB taxonomy): Bacteria > Bacteroidota > Bacteroidia > Chitinophagales > Saprospiraceae > Opimibacter. The sequence continues at coordinate 49,015 of CAWINN010000015.1, forward strand.
ACACCAGCACTCTGTATTCAGTCGTATCTGTCAATGGTCCGGTATTGTAATCAGCGAGGCCAAGACCGGTGTCCACCCAATCTGCTCCGTCAAAATATTGCCAGAGGTATTGTATATCCGGTGATCCACTTGCGGTTACACTCAAATCAAAGTTCCCTCCGGTGCAGATCGAGCCGCCAATTGGTTGCGTTGTGATGGAGATGTCCGGAGTTACATTGACAGTAACTATTTCTGGAATACTGATCTTCACATCCACTTTCATCTGGCATAAACCATGTACCCAGTATTCAGTCGTATCTGTCAATGTTCCTGTATTATAATCAGCCTGGTCAAGACCGGTGTCCACCCAATCTGTTCCGTCAAAATATTGCCATTGATAATGAATATTCGGTGAGCCACTGGCGATGACACTGAGATCAAAGTTTCCTCCGGTGCAGATCGAACCTCCAACAGGTTGTGCACTGATCGAAATATCCGGAGTAACATTGACTGTAACCACTGTGGAATACACATCCTCACAACCACTTTCATTAGCATATATATGTACCCAGTAAGTAGTGGTGTCGGTTAAAACTCCCGTATTGTAATCCGCCTGGTCAAGACCGGTATCCACCCAATCTGTTCCGTCAAAATATTGCCATTGATAATGAATATTCGGTGAGCCACTGGCGATGACACTCAGATCAAAGTTTCCTCCTGTGCAGATCGAACCACCAACAGGTTGCGCACTGATAGAAATATCCGGAGTAACATTGACTGTAACTACGGTGGAATACACATCCTCACATCCACTTTCATTAGCATATATATGTACCCAGTAGGTGGTCGTATCGGTTAATATTCCTGTATTGTAATCCGCCTGGTCAAGACCGGTATCAACCCAATCTGTTCCGTCAAAATATTGCCATTGATAATGAATATTTGGCGAGCCACTGGCGATGACACTGAGGTCAAAGTTTCCTCCGGTGCAGATCGAACCTCCAACAGGTTGTGCACTGATCGAAATATCCGGAGTAACATTGACTGTAACTACCGTGGAATACACATCCTCACAACCACTTTCATTAGCATATATATGTACCCAGTAAGTGGTCGTATCGGTTAAAGTTCCCGTATTATAATCAGCCTGGTCAAGACCTGTATCTACCCAATCTGTTCCGTCAAAATATTGCCATTGATAATGAATATTCGGTGAGCCACTGGCGATGACACTGAGGTCAAAGTTTCCTCCTGTGCAGATCGAACCTCCTACAGGTTGTGCACTGATCGAAATATCCGGAGTAACATTGACTGTAACTACGGTGGAATACACATCCTCACATCCACTTTCACTTAGCATATATATGTACCCAGTAGGTGGTCGTATCCGTTAATGTTCCTGTATTATAATCCGCCTGGTCAAGACCGGTATCTACCCAATCTGTTCCGTCAAAATATTGCCATTGATAATGAATATTCGGCGAGCCGCTGGCGATGACACTGAGGTCAAAGTTTCCTCCGGTGCAGATCGAACCTCCAACAGGTTGTGCACTGATTGAAATATCCGGAGTAACATTGACTGTAACTACTGTGGAATACACATCCTCACATCCATTTTCACTGGCATATATATGTACCCAGTACGTGGTCGTATCCGTTAATGTTCCCGTATTATAATCCGCCTGGTCAAGACCGGTATCCACCCAATCTGTTCCGTCAAAATATTGCCATTGATAATGAATATTTGGTGAGCCACTGGCGATGACACTCAGGTCAAAGTTTCCTCCTGTGCAGATCGAACCTCCAACAGGTTGTGCACTGATCGAAATATCCGGAGTAACATTGACAGTAACTACGGTGGAATACACATCCTCACATCCACTTTCACTGGCATATATATGTACCCAGTACGTAGTCGTGTCGGTTAAAACTCCCGTATTGTAATCCGCCTGGTCAAGACCGGTATCTACCCAATCTGTTCCGTCAAAATATTGCCATTGATAATGAATATTCGGCGAGCCACTGGCGATGACACTGAGGTCAAAGTTTCCTCCGGTGCAGATCGAACCTCCAACAGGTTGTGCACTGATCGAAATATCCGGAGTAACATTGACTGTAACCACAGTGGAATACACATCCTCACAACCACTTTCATTAGCATATATATGTACCCAGTAAGTAGTGGTGTCGGTTAAAACTCCCGTATTATAATCAGCCTGGTCAAGACCGGTATCTACCCAATCTGTTCCGTCAAAATATTGCCATTGATAATGAATATTTGGTGAGCCACTGGCGATGACACTGAGGTCAAAGTTTCCTCCGGTGCAGATCGAACCTCCTACAGGTTGTGCACTGATCGAAATATCCGGAGTAACATTGACTGTAACTACCGTGGAATACACATCCTCACATCCACTTTCACTGGCATATATATGTACCCAGTACGTGGTCGTATCCGTTAATGTTCCTGTATTATAATCAGCCTGGTCAAGACCGGTATCAACCCAATCTGTTCCGTCAAAATACTGCCATTGATAATGAATATTCGGCGAGCCACTGGCGATGACACTCAGGTCAAAGTTCCCTCCGGTGCAGATCGAACCTCCAACAGGTTGTGCACTGATCGAAATGTCCGGAGTAACATTGACTGTAACTACGGTGGAATACACATCCTCACATCCACTTTCACTGGCATATATATGTACCCAGTATGTGGTCGTATCCGTTAATGTTCCTGTATTATAATCCGCCTGGTCAAGACCGGTGTCCACCCAATCTGTTCCGTCAAAATATTGCCATTGATAATGAATATTTGGTGAGCCACTGGCGATGACACTGAGGTTAAAGTTACCTCCGGTGCAGATCGAACCGCCAACAGGTTGTGCACTGATAGAAATATCCGGAGTAACATTGACTGTAACTACGGTGGAATACACATCCTCACAACCACTTTCACTGGCATATATATGTACCCAGTAGGTGGTCGTATCCGTTAATGTTCCTGTATTATAATCCGCCTGGTCAAGACCGGTATCAACCCAATCTGTTCCGTCAAAATATTGCCATTGATAATGAATATTCGGTGAGCCACTGGCGATGACACTGAGGTCAAAGTTCCCTCCGGTGCAGATCGAACCTCCAACAGGTTGTGCACTGATCGAAATGTCCGGAGTAACATTGACTGTAACTACCGTGGAATACACATCTTCACATCCACTTTCATTGGCATATATATGTACCCAGTAGGTGGTCGTATCCGTTAATGTTCCTGTATTATAATCCGCCTGGTCAAGACCGGTGTCCACCCAATCTGTTCCGTCAAAATACTGCCATTGATAATGAATATTCGGTGAGCCACTGGCGATGACACTGAGGTCAAAGTTTCCTCCGGTGCAGATCGAACCTCCAACAGGTTGTGCACTGATCGAAATATCCGGAGTAACATTGACTGTAACCACAGTGGAATACACATCCTCACAACCACTTTCATTGGCATATATATGCACCCAGTACGTGGTCGTATCCGTTAATGTTCCTGTATTATAATCAGCCTGGTCAAGACCTGTATCTACCCAATCTGTTCCGTCAAAATATTGCCATTGATAATGAATATTTGGCGAGCCACTGGCTATGACACTGAGGTCAAAGTTTCCTCCTGTGCAGATCGAACCTCCAACAGGTTGTGCACTGATGGAAATATCCGGAGTAACATTGACTGTAACTACGGTGGAATACACATCCTCACAACCACTTTCACTAGCATATATATGTACCCAGTAAGTGGTCGTGTCGGTTAAAATTCCCGTATTATAATCCGCCTGGTCAAGACCGGTATCTACCCAATCTGTTCCGTCAAAATATTGCCATTGATAATGAATATTGGGTGAGCCACTGGCGATGACACTGAGGTCAAAGTTTCCTCCTGTGCAGATCGAACCGCCAACAGGTTGTGCACTGATCGAAATGTCCGGAGTAACATTGACTGTAACTACCGTGGAATACACATCTTCACAACCACTTTCACTAGCATATATATGTACCCAGTATGTGGTCGTATCGGTTAATGTTCCTGTATTGTAATCCGCCTGGTCAAGACCGGTATCAACCCAATCTGTTCCGTCAAAATACTGCCATTGATAATGAATATTCGGTGAGCCACTGGCGATGACACTCAGATCAAAGTTTCCTCCGGTGCAGATCGAACCTCCAACAGGTTGCGCACTGATCGAAATATCCGGAGTAACATTGACTGTAACTACGGTGGAATACACATCCTCACATCCACTTTCATTGGCATATATATGTACCCAGTACGTGGTCGTATCCGTTAATGTTCCTGTATTGTAATCCGCCTGGTCAAGACCGGTATCTACCCAATCTGTTCCGTCAAAATACTGCCACTGGTAATGAATATTCGGCGAGCCACTGGCGATGACACTGAGGTCAAAGTTTCCTCCGGTGCAGATCGAACCTCCAACAGGTTGTGCACTGATCGAAATATCCGGAGTAACATTGACTGTAACTACAGTGGAATACACATCCTCACATCCACTTTCACTGGCATATATATGTACCCAGTACGTGGTCGTATCCGTTAATGTTCCTGTATTATAATCAGCCTGGTCAAGACCGGTATCTACCCAATCTGTTCCGTCAAAATACTGCCATTGATAATGAATATTTGGCGAGCCACTGGCGATGACACTGAGGTCAAAGTTTCCTCCGGTGCAGATCGAACCTCCAACAGGTTGTGCACTGATCGAAATATCCGGAGTAACATTGACTGTAACTACGGTGGAATACACATCCTCACATCCACTTTCACTAGCATATATATGCACCCAGTAGGTGGTCGTATCCGTTAATGTTCCTGTATTGTAATCCGCCTGGTCAAGACCGGTATCCACCCAATCTGTTCCGTCAAAATATTGCCATTGATAATGAATATTCGGTGAGCCACTGGCGATGACACTGAGATCAAAGTTCCCTCCTGTACAGATCGAACCA
>CAWINN010000016.1:0-20874 GCA_963837505.1 uncultured Saprospiraceae bacterium
AATCGGTGGTAGGTATTCGGTAAGCAGTAAGCGGTAATCGGTGGTCGGTATTCGGGAGAAGCAGTGGTCAGTAAGCAGTGGGCAGGAGTAATGATAATATATAGCAAGGTGCGGAAGGAAGACAAAGCACGAGGATGGAGAGTCATCCATTATTTTTACTAAAATTCAGGGTAAATACTGAAAACCAACGCCAAATAGAGGTGTTTTATAATTAAGTGCGCTGCTATTAACCAACGAATTGGTAAGAAAAGTAGCTGCAATAAGGTGGTTATCTCATTTGGCACCTTATTCGATAGTAAGGGCTTAATAGGGTCGACCCTGTAAAACTGATTTTTGAAAGTCTTTCCCCGTTTATCTTTAAGGACATGGGGAAAGTATACGTAATCAAAAATCACGACCATGAAAAAGCCTGGAATGTATTTCATTGGGATTGCCGTCGCTACTTTATTCAGCTTTGGAAGTATAGATGCGTCTGCACCGGATTCGAAAACTGAACCCAAAGAGATCGTTAACCCACCTTCTCCTGAAGTTCAGAAAATGATTGATCGCGTATATGAGATAAAGGAAATGGATTTTTCCAAACTCTCCATGTCAGAAAAGAAACAACTGAAAACGGAGCTAAAGGAGACCAGGAAGCAACTGAAGGATGTCGAAGTGATCTATATTCCCTTAGGTACGGTGGTTATCATTGTACTGTTGTTGTTGCTGCTTTAGTAAACTGAAAATTACGTTTGGTTGCATTGGAGATAAGTTTATTCACTTTGCGAGGTCCCGCTGATGTATTCCTGCATAGCACTTGTAAAAAGGTGGGAACCTCGCGGGGTGATTTTTGTCACTGCAAAGGAAGGGGATGTGTTCAGTAATCGGTGTTCGGTATTCGGTAGTCGGTGGTCGGTATTCGGAAATCGGTAGTCGGTATTCGGTGGTCGGTATTCAGTAATCAGCAATCAGTATTCGGTAAGCAGTAATCGGTATTCAGTAATCGGTAATCAGTAAGCGGTGTGGGCTTGAATGAAATAGGTGGAAGAATAGCTAGAGGATTAAGCGGACACCACCCAGCTCAGCTACCTGGTAGGGAAATTTATTTCCTGGTGAGGCGATAAACATGAAGTTGATTGGAATCTTCCACTGATCACTGAGTCGTTGAATGAGTTCGGGAGAAAATACACCTTCCAGTTGTACCACTTCAATCTGGATTTCCGGATACGCTCTTTTGAGTACTTCGAGGTCCTTGAGGAAATCGCCGGGTATAGTTTCGTTCGGGTGGAGAACGGTGACAATTTTCAACCGGTTGGCGGCTTCGTTTTGCTGCACATAGATGAGGACTTTATTGAGGGAAGCAATAGAATCTGCTTTTGAAAAATAAACGAATTGCTGGCGGCTCAGCCGGTTCATTACACTGGTGACTTTGATCCGGCTCAGCCTGGCATAATCCGAAATGGTATTAAAAAAACTATCGATGACCACGAGGATCACTTTTAATAATTCTTTCCTGTTCAGCATGAGGAAGATGATAGCCAGGGCGGGAACAAAGTATTGAAGAAATACAACGAGGTATTCCGGATGCAATTTGATATTGCCGTATAACGCTGTCAGTACAGCTACAATGGCGATGGCCACCGTGAATGGGGATGCATATTCCGGCCGGGGCAGACTTCCTCTTTTCAATTTCAACAAAAAATTGCCGATCCCGAAAAAAGTCATCACAGCTAAAAAGCTTATCGTATACACGCCGGCTAAGGCACCCAGTTTGCCTTTGGTGACCAATAAGACAGATATGCACAACACGAAAAAAATCATCAATATGCGATATACACTGCCTCGTTTATTTTCCTTTAGCGTGAATTGGGGCAGGATCCGGTCCAGGGCCATTCGTTTAATCAATCCACCGACGCCGACGAATGAAGTCAACACGGCCCCGCTCAATACCAGCACGGCATCAATGGATATCAGCATGCTCAGCCATGCGCCTGCTGTATTCTGACCGATATGGGACAATAACGCTTCCTCGTGCCCGACTATGTCAGATTTAGTGAGCACCAATATCGCTATCAGGGCCATCAGCGGATTGATGATCGTCACCGCTACCCACATATTGCGCAAGGTTTTTCTAAAGACCCCTGGTTGCTGTTCTTCCACGAAATTGGCAGAGCTTTCAAAACCGGAGATGCCCAGCATGGCCGCACTGAAGCCAAAGAAAATAGCAGAAGTAATAGATCCCTCCACCGGTGATTTGAAATTCAAAATGGCGGTGTCGAATCCATGAAAAGTAATATACCAGATGCCACTGCCGAGCAATAAAAACATGGAAGAGAGATGAAAAATAAAGATGACCGTAGCGACCACCGCAGATTCTGAGATCCCGCCTATCGTCAGCAGAAGAAAGAAAAAGAGTAAACCGATGGTGGCCAGGAAGACCGGGAGGGCCGGAATCAGGGTGTGCAGATAATGCATGGCTTCAGATGCCGAGATGACCGCCGTAGCCATGTAAGACAAGATGGTGAGACAAGCAGCAACGGAAGCATTGCTTTTGCTCGTTGTATTGAGCAACACATTATAGGCGCCCCCATTGAGCGGAATAGCGCCAACCACTTCTCCGTATATTTTTCTGAAGAGGAATAATACGGCGGATACAATCAGCAGGGCCAGCCATGCATATTGTCCCGCAAAACCAATGGTCAGGGCAGACACATAAAGGCAGGAAGAAGTAATGTCATTGCCGCAAATGGCCGTGGCGTGAAGCTCGCTTAACTTTTTATGGGGTTGCATCTTCGGGTTAAGGTAAGTAATCCCGAGGAAAAGCGGGGTGAGTACAGTTGGCAGTTGGCAGTCGGCAGTTGGCAGTCGGCAGTCGGCAGTCGGCAGTCGGCAGTCGGCAGTCTGCAGTCGGCAGTTAGCAGTCAGCAGTTGGCAGTCAGTAGTTGGCAGTCGGCAGTCGGCGGTTGGCAGTCGGCAGTCGCAGTTGGCAGTCGGCAGTCGGCAGTTGCAGTTGACAGTCAGCAGTTGCAGTTGACAGTCAGCAGTTGGCAGTTAGCAGTTGGCAGTCGGCAGTCTGCAGTCTGCAGTCTGCAGTTGCAGTCGGCAATCGGCAGTTGGCAGTTGGCAGTCTTCAGTCCGGATTCTGCTATGCCCGGATGAGTAATCTTAGATCTATGGCTAAATTAAAATTGGCTACTGACTATTCACCGGCATGATGCACATACGTCTGCACGCTTCCATCATTCCTCTGGTACAACACACTATTGCTGTTGACGCCGAGGATGATAGCTTTGTCACTGGTGGTGGTTTGGGATTTGGTAGTCTGTCTTATCCGGATGGTATCTCCGACCGTAAAGCCGGTGGCTTGTTCGATGTCTTTGAAATCACTGGTCTTATAGATTTCGTTGTAGGTCATGTTAGCCAGTTTATACGTGCCCTTTGGAGACGGATAAAATACTTTTACGGATTGTGGACGCATATATACGACACGGCCTTTGCCCAGCTGCTGGTTATCGGAATCGGCGAAAAGGATGCTTTCGCCCAGTGAGATGGAATAAAAGTGGGGGAAGTAGGTGTTGGGGTAATGTTCTCCATAGGTGATCGAGTAGCTGGTGTCGAGTTCGATCACATCCGCCACGGCGATGGCCTGTACGCGCCTGAAAGGCCAGATCATGGAGGTCTTGATATCCAGGGTAGCATTGGTGAGGAGTTGATTAGGTTGAAGGGGATAGGACAGGAGCATATTCCGTTTCGCTTCCTGTACCAATACTTCCTTCTCGAGGCCGCCGAAATCAAACCAATAGGTAGCCTGGCTATAGCCAACCGCGATATCGATGTAGGTGTACTTTTTCGCCGGGATATCGGGATGGGTCGTGGTGATCATGCCGTGGTGAATAGCGCATCCGCTGATCAGCGGGATAAAAATGTAAATGACGGGAAACCGAAGATTCATGCTGGAGTGAGATTTTGGGTTGAGATGAAATTAAATGGAAATATTGGTTGCCCGGGGAATTTAAAAGAAGTTTAACGGTTGGGTGGGGGAGAGAGCAGGAGGGGAGAGATGAGTAATGGGGAAAAGTGATTGACCTAACGTCCGGACTACAGGTAGTGTTGATTCAATGCACTTGTCTGTCGAGCAATGGGAATCTGTATCAGGAAAATAATCTTTTTGTGAGTAGGTATCCTCCATTGTCTTTAGCCTTTCTTGGTGTATGGTCGCCAACATCGCCCGAGTCGTTGGTGACAAAACACCAACGACGGCTAAAAAACAGAGACAAAATGCTAATGGACAGCATATTCATTTTACCTCCTCAACGGGATTCCTGCATGATGTTAAACTATGCCTTAGCTGATGTCTTAGCCGATGTCTTAGCCGATGTTGGTGTTTGGTCACCAACATCCACCGGGATTCATTGTCTTAGCCGATGTTGGTGTTTGGTCACCAACATCCAACGGGATTTTTTGCCTTAGCCGATGTCTTATCCGATGTTGGTGTTTTCCCGTGGGGAGCGGCGTCGAACCATCACCAATATCGCCCGAATCTTCTCCAACTCAAAATCAGATGAATAGATACACCCTTAACTTTTGGTAGTCTACTGATGGAACTGTTTTACATAGGAGACTATGTTATCTGCATTTTTTCATGTACTGCTTTACATCCCAATATTCTTCCAAATATTTCTATTAAAGACAAGATGTTGCTCATTATATTGGGTATCGATATAAGTTCCATTGTTGACCATAGAAAGAGTTTTAATATTTAGTGTGTCAATTTTTGAAACTGTGTACAGGCCTCCAGTGTATTGCCCTCGGAAGTACATATTGTTAATATAATACGCATACTTAGATCGACCATCCGGGTAAAATTGAGCCCCGATGTAAGTTGAGTCCTCGGTCTTTGGCCGAATTATAGTCCATTCTGAAATAGCGTCATCAGAATCAGCATAAACGTCAGAAGCTAATCTTTCAAACATGCTTAGCATCAATAGTTGTTCATAAAAGCCTTTAATATCTTTGCTTTTGGATGCATTCATAAGTTTACGCAAGTCAATTATATCAGAATTGCCATAAGGCAAACTATCCAATGTTCCAATACTAGTGTGCAGTGTAAGAATCTGTTTTTCCAGTTCATCCAGTGTCTTTGATTCAAGATTCATAAAGGAGGATAATTTATTTCGCTGATCTTCACTTTTAAATTTAATGGAGGTTTCAATTCGCTTAATCCACAATTGCTTTTTTTCAGCTATCACGGCCTCTTCAAATGTAATGTATTTCTTAAGTTGGGATTTTTGCGGCCAACGATCAATGAGGACAATGACATCCCATAGCACACTCATTCCCACCAGAAGTGAGACTACGATCAGTAGCTTATTAAAGTCTCTGTAGCGCAACTGTAACATCTTCTTTTGTAGCCTTGTTTTGATAATTGCATTGACAATTCAACAATGGACCGGTGTAATAAAATGGATTTGACTCAAGGGGTAATGAATTTGTATCACATTGGCAGTGATAAAAATGGAGTTTCGACTCATACGCGAACGGTACAAGAGCAATTTGTAAACTATCCTCAGTAAAGCTAATATCTGTTATTATACCTTTTAAATTCCAATTGTTACTGGGTCTATCCGAGCGATAAAAGTGGTCCAATAGAAAATTTACTTCGCGCAAAGCAATTTCTTCGGCTACGGTATTTTGTAGCAAAGAAGGAAATTTATTCAAGTCAATTTTATCCTGTTTTAGATGCGATGTATCTAAAGTTTCTAAATACTTGGCATATCCTTGAAACCAATACCTATGGAATACAGCCATACTATCCTTTGACCGATTTCCACCCAACAAATGCCTGACCGAATCACGTGATATGTTATCATATTCTTCAGAGCTCATGCTTATCATCCCTGCCTGCATCGAATGATCGTCATACTTTCGATATAACTCGTGTTCATAAAACCGATCAATTTCTTTTGATCCAGGAATGATATTTAGATAGAGAAATAGTGAAAATACTTTGAGTATACAAACTGCTATAAAGACCTTTCTGAGTGATTTCATATTATTGCCGATAACGTCCGGGCTTCACGCCGGCAGGATGTTTACCGATGATCTGTGGCTGTATGCTGTCTTACAAATATAAAAACATCTTTGTTTGTGTAGTTATCCCTGCTGGTGGGTAGCCAATGTGTGTGCCCAGTATGTGCATCATTTGTGTGAAAAGTTACACAATAATTCCAGAGCGTGAAAGTCGCTCATAGTTAAGTTGACTAAGACTAATGAAAGCCTCGCAGGGAAGTCCCCTGTATCCGGATCGCGATGGCGCAAGCAGGACGATTCATTATTTTTTTGCCACAAAGACGCAAAGACACAAAGGGATTCTTAGGACAATATGCCTGACTCATTTCATCCGACGAAGCCCGACAAGGCGTAGTTGGACGCCCTTATTCTTAAATAAGCCCTAATTTTATCCCTCATAATCATCAAACATGAGAAGACATCTACTGGTCACCTGCCTTCTCCTGACGGCGATCTATGCGGAGGCGCAGACCAATGTTCGCGCCTGGTACGCCGAGGGACAAGTGTGGATTGTGTGGCATGTTTCCTTGCCTTTGCCGCTGACTGTGGGCGTGTATGAAAGCCCTGCACCTTTTACAGACATTTCCGCAGCCACGTTGATTGGCCGGCCGTTTAACCTGGATTATCTTCCGACCGCTTTGAAAGAACAAGTGGATACCTCGTCAACCTACCGGATTCCTGATGGCAACGGAGGTGTTTATCAGTTGGACCGGAATGAAGGTTTATTTGTGTTCACTCCTCACCAGGCAGGAGCACTTTATTTTGCCGTGGTGCCCTGGGGACAAACGCAAATCACAGCAGGAGATAACATAACGGATGCAGCTATAGCTTTTGACTATGATCCCCTGCATGATCCTGTCGAATGTCATCTTCAGTCTGCGTTTCCCGATCCGTTTGCTGCAGGATATACATGTTTCGCCTTTTATATGTGGGTGGATGGTCGTGATGACTATTGGAATGCACGACCGGACTTTCCCGTCATGGGGAATGCCGCTAAAAATGGTATGGCCGGTTTCTTTTTTATCAGTGTGCCCAATGACCTCGATACCACGCATCCTTTTCCGCTATCCGTTTGGTTGCATGGCGGCGGTGGCAATGCACGGCAAAGTCTTGCCGGATCCCGCGCTGAAATCAATATATCACCCCAAAAGGGAATTCTGCTGTCGCATAATGACGATGTCTTTGGCAGCCGGGGACAAGGCTTTCCATTTCCGGAAAATCCCTCCTTTCATTTTGGGTATCGAAAAAACTGGGATCCGTTTGTGGTGAATAATTTTCCTGCGGAAGAGGATACCATCATCAATTATACGCAACGCCGGTACCTGTGGATTGATGCCTGGCTCATGCGACATTACAACATTGATCCGGCCAGTATTCATATTCATGGACACAGTATGGGCTCATGGGGTGCGACCGCTTTGGCCAAAGCATATCCTGAACATTATGCAACCGCCACCATCTTTAATAATGGATTTCGCGGTCCCGATCCCGGTACAGGCGTTTCACTTTTTGGCGAGGGGGCGCAGAATTTTCCTACTAACCTGAAGAACCGGAATGGAGAAACCGTTCATTTCCTGGATATTTTTGATCTCACCACTTCTATTTCCAATCAACGGGATTGGCCTTTGTTTCACAGTTATCATTCGAAGAATGATACTGGTGATTCCAATTATTGGGGAGAATCTGTGGTCAATAATTATATAGCTGCGGATGCAGGAGGGCAGGGGATGGCGTTGTATTGGAGCGAACGGGAGCATGGCGTGGATACCGGACCCGCGCACAATGATCATTGGGTATCCGGCATTCCCGCCGATCAGCAGACGATCACGGACAATGTGGACTGGAATGAAACATTGACCAGGTCGGATATGTCCTTCCCGGCGTTTTTCAATCACCGGGAAGATCCTAATGCGAATGATCCGGGTGACGGCACTCCGGGTACCGGCGTGAATGGTGTCGGTGATGATTGGGGTACATGGGGCGGATGGCATCGCTGGGATAATGCATCCATCGTCGATCAGGCCGGGCAATGGTCCGTGGTCGCCTGGTTAGAGAGCAATGCTATTTTCGATCATGACCATTGTCCGTTTCCATCATTAATGGCTGATCTCGCGATCCGTCGCCCGGTCAATTTTAAACCCGCCACCGGCAATACGATTAATTGGAAAACGGAAGATGTCGCCACAGGAAATATACTGCAGAGCGGTACAGTGGATGTAAATGAAGATGATTTAGTGTTGATTCGCCAAATTGTACTCTATCCCGAAAATGTCCGGAAAGTAAAAATCACCATTACTGATCCTGCCGTAGCTACGCATGAGCCTCCGTCTGTGGAATCTCAACTTGTATACTTGTCACCCAATCCGGCCAAAGCATACACTACCATTCATTTCACACTCCATGCTGCCGCTGATGTTCAGATCGGTATATATGATTTGGAAGGCCGCTTACTTCTTTCACCTGGTAAGAAATATTATTATTCAGGAGATCAACAGCAAACTATTGGTATTGACCACCTTCAGGCCGGGATATATTTTGTCCGGGTGCAATGTGAGGACCTGATCATCAGCAAAGTACTGGTAGTGGAGTGACAGGGTCTGCCTGCATGAGGATGCCTTGGTGGAGGGGGCCAGGAGGATGACCATCGGATGTGTACGCATAGATTTTATAAAATTGAATGATGATCCAGGTCAGAATCATTATTTTGGCGCCCCGATGGATTTTTAACATACTATTTTAATACATCAACAATGAAGGAAAAACAACAACAGGTGGGCGTTTGGATGGATCATCACCAGGCCATCTTTATCAGTTCGCCGGAACAAAACGGCGAGTTTGCCATTCAGCAAAAGGTCACAGCTGAGGATCATCACAGAGATAGCAGTGAACATAAATCGCATAATGCGGAAAGAGCGGATCAAAGAAAATATTTCAAAGCCATCGGGCAGCATTTGACGGGCTATGATGAGATATTCGTTTTTGGTCCCGGAAAGTCACAGGAAGAGATGAGGAATTTCCTGCATGAGGATCAGCATTTCAAGGGCAAGAGCATTGCGCTGGCTGCTTCCGACCACCTTACCGATCATCAGATGGTCGCCAGGGTCAGGGATTTTTTTAAAGAATAATCCTGCCTGGTGGCATAGGTGGCCGGATATAGGATCGTACTGATCCAGGGTCGCTTTGACCCCTTTCCGCTTTGCCTCTTTGAGAATCGAAAGCTTCTCTTCTTTTGTGAATTACCGGGTACCATTTTCGGTCGTCTTCATGTTCATAATTACAAAAAAGTTTTTTAACTATGTCTGAAGGTTTAGGGGGCTGTTACATATTAGTCATAGAAAAAAAATAGTTCAGAAATAAGGAGCTATTTAAAAAAACAGATATAATATCCATAAATAGAATATACACTAATTTAAATAGAAATCATTTTATTATAGTTTTTTCCTTAATAAAATGGTACGCTCCATATATTCTATAAGTATAGAACCTAATTCCACAATCTGGGCAATAATATAATACATAGTCATGATCATATTCAAAACCAACCTCAAATAAATCAATATTATAATGAGCATTTATTGACGATCCCCATATCCAACCATGCCAGGGTTCACTAGCATAATAATTGTCAGTTCCAGATAAATAAAAGGAAGGCTGAATACTTAATCCTAAACAGAAATTACTAAATATTTTTCGATTAATTGATAAAGGAAAACTAATGAATCTTAAAATGTCAGGATTTACTGTCCGAAACAAGGATGCGAGCGTCTTGGTCTAACAGTTCCTTGACCTTTAATTTGAAAAAAAAGTTCTTGTCTTATAATCCAATTTTTTGATAATTTTAATTGCAAGCCCATTCCAAGATTAGGGCTACAAGTGGATTTCCATATTTAATTGAATCTGTATATGTCCACCATTCTTGATTTATTGTTCCAAGATTTAATCCCCCTTTTATAAAACCATTTATTTGAGTTTTGCCAGCATCAGGATAAAATACTAAGAATACAAAAATAAAAATTGAATAACTATTTATTTTCATGAATTACATATTGAATGCCAAATTGAAATGAATGATACTTAAAATATGTTGGAATGTGCACGGGCATTCCTACTCTATAATCGTATTTAGTCAAACCTTGAATCCATTTTATTTCAAGGAATAATTGCTTAATCACCTTAATGGAAAAACCACTTTCAATTGTAAAATCTAAATCCTCGACAGCATTTGATGATTCTCGCTCTGAAATAATCGAGCCAATACCAGCTCCAACTATAATGCGGAAATTATCATCAGGCAAATTCATGCTAATGTTAGGAATTAAATGAATAAAACCTTGTGAGAGTTTCTCATTAAAATCAAACCATGAGGGTACATGATTTCGACTAGTATTTTTGGAAACTGATAGATATGATAATGCCAGAGAAAAATTGAATCTACTGTTTAACCAATAGAATTTCTCAATGCTAAGACTCCATGAGGGAGAATAAGCTACAGCGTCTTGATCTGCTGCTACAATATAAGAAGGTGTTTCCTTAAAATAGTATGAAATCTTTCCTGGCCCAAACATGCCATTAACAACAAATGATTTGCTATCAAAGAAGGACTGACTTTTAAGTGAATTAAAAGTCAGTCCTATTAATAGGAATATTAATATATTTTTCAAGACCATATAGAATAAGCAATTGATTTATTACTATAAATCATATAGTCAATCAAAATTACTACAGTTATTTTCGTAATAGCCACTGCAATCGAAATTAGGCCATGGACTATATGACCATTCATTTGACATAGTGATCTTCCCCCATCTCTTAGGACAGTAAAATGGATGAACTAAGTTAATCATTTTCACCATCATCATCACCTTTCTTTCTTTTTTGCTCCTTTTTTCTTTCTTTGTGAATCCGCATTTTTTTGTGGATAACTTCATGCGGCTTTGATTTTCAATCCCATCGAATAGCGGATCGCAGGAATCTCATCATGGATAGTCTGATGTCTGTGTTCGTGATGGTAGTAGTCAAAGTATTCTTCCAGCTGGGTATATAATTCCATGCCATCACTTCGTAATACAGCCGCTCCATGCGCTTGAGATTGACTTGGAAGCCTTTGTCTTTAGTCAGCCAGGTATGCATGCGAGGAGCGCCCTTTTCCGGGTGCATGAGGTAGTGCTCATCCATGAGCCTCATCAATTCCGGATTGAGCTTTGATTCTCCGCATGGACGATAATAAAGACCAGATCGATGTATTCCCAGCGGGTACATTGACGACTCGCGCTGAGCTTTTTATTTCCACGAATTGCCATTTTCCTGCGTTCGGCAACCGGTTTCACGACAAGACTTTTTTTAAAAAGTCAATATCAACTTTTTGCTGCCCAATCGTCTGCAGCAATTGTTCCTTTTCCATCTCGGCTTCACTTTTTCCATTTCCTTTTCCATCTCCTTTTTTCGGGAAAACAGATTCAGCATTCTCAGGAAATTCGCGCTTCGAGTTGCAAATCTGAACCGGATTCAACTTAAACTTCTGAGCCAATTCCGCCATGCTCATTCGCTCTTTGAGCGCCTCCAGGACCACTTGTGTCTTGAACCTGGAGGTAAACTTCCTTCTTGTCATTTTTCAGTATTTTTAGGTTGAGGAATCAAACTAAAGATACTGTCCTGTTTTTGGGGGGAAGATCACTGCCCCATACTTAAACTTTAGCTGTCCAGTCTTTACAACACACCCTCATCGTATGCCTTCTCTCCATGAAGGGAAGCATCAAGCCCCATGTCTTCGTCCGTTTCGGAGACTTTGACAGGCGTGATCATATTGATGAGATACAGCATGACATAGGTAAATCCAAAAGCATATACACAAGCGCCTATCACGGCGATACATTGCCGGATAAAAAAAGTGGTGCCGCCGGACAACAACCCGTCAGCTCCGGCCGCATTCATTTCTTTAGAAGCAAATACACCTAATAAAATCACGCCAAGACATCCGCCAATACCGTGCACACCCCAAACATCCAGCGCGTCATCCCAACCGATCCTGTTTTTCATGTGTACAGCAATGTAGCATACCCCTCCGGCGGCAATACCAATCATGCAGGCGGAAGGCAGCGATACAAATCCAGCCGCAGGTGTGATCGTCGCGAGGCCTGCCACGGCTCCAGTCAGCAAACCAACAAACTTGGGCTTCTTCACTAAATACCATTCGATGATGAGCCAGGTGATCGCCGCGAAGGAAGCCGCTACATCAGTATTCAGAAAAGCTAATCCGGTCACGGCATTAACATCCAGTGCACTACCGGCATTGAATCCATACCAGCCAAACCATAACAGACCCGTACCAATGGCAATCAACGGGACACTGTTAGCTGCTGATTCTTTATCTCTTCGTTTACCCACATAAATGACGGAAGCTAATGCGGCGAAACCTGCAATGGCATGAACGACAATCCCGCCAGCAAAATCTAACACACCCCATCTCGCCAACAGGCCGCCTCCCCATACCATGTGCGCAAAGGGATAATACACCAACAACTGCCATAGCACGAGGAAAATGAGATACGATTTGAACGTCACGCGGTTGACAAAAGCACCCGTAATCAATGCCGGCGTGATGATGGCAAACATCATTTGATACGCTATAAAAACAAATTCAGGAAGTTTGCCATTGCCCGGAAATGGCGTATTCAAATCCACGCCATGCATGAACATTTTATTCAGGTCGCCGATAAATCCTCCTAACGCATCACCACTGAAACATAAGGAGTAGCCACAGATAAACCAGAGGATGGTCGTAATGCCCATCGATACGAAACTCTGGATCATGATCCCTAATATGTTTCTCTTGCCTGCGAGGCCACCATAAAAGAAGGCTAATCCAGGGGTCATCAGCATGACGAGGCTTGTAGCTAACAGCATAAAGCCGGTGATTCCGGTATCAAACATGAGCGGTAGAATTTAGTGAGTGAGTATGAAACATCAGGTTATAAGGTCTAAAATGAAACACCAACATTGGCGGACAATTCGAGCCGACTGGATTTGTTTTCGCCTTTCCAATAGAAAATTTCCTGTTTGTCATCGAATTGGAGTTGACGCCCTTCAATGCGCAGGTAAGAGTTTTCAGTAGGTTTTATTTCTGCACCCAGGGTAAGGCCCCTGGACATGAGGCCGGTATATTCATGGTCAGTGTTCATGATCAGGCCGGACATAAAGCCATTGGGGTCATGGAAATATTCACCCCGGATGGCAAGGGCAAAGGAGGGAAGCAGTTGATATTTGAAACCCGCTTCGGCACTATACATAGTGGCCGATTTGGACGGATCCTGGAGATCAGAATGAGCCTGTGTTCCATAATCAATACCGAGTTGCATTTTTAAATTCCCCAATTGCTGATTGAAAAATAAATTATGCTCAAAGCGGAAATTAGAACGCCCCCCTGTGGCATCATCACCCAGATAATTGCTGTAACCGATACTTCCGTTTTCGCCCAGTGTCCGGGTGATCAACATGCCCAGTGATTTTTTTGAATTATTATCCTCATAGAGGCCATATCCATTCAGTCCGTAGAGACTAATCGACCATTTGTCGCCTGGCGTGTAATTCAGGCGGACTCCGGCTTCATAATAGGGTTCGAAAAAGGTATTGATGGAAATGGAGCTGACCAGGTTTTCTTTTGGAAACAATCCCTCCGTGCCGAAATGGGTCCTGAAAAACCCGGCATCCAGCCAAAGATTTTTCATCAGTCGCACACCGGCATGGGCTTCCAGGATATTGTTGAACGTGGGTGACCAGGCACTCTTCGGCGTATCACCTACCTGGATGGAAATCACGCCCCTGACCTTTGTCGCATCATACTGAAGGCTGACCATGGCCGTATTCAATCCGAATTGCTCCGAACGAGGGGAGATGGATGGAAATTTTTGATAGTCGCCCAGCCCGAGGGAATCCGTGTAATAGGCATAGTATGCATCCACATATCCACTGATGGTAAATAAGGATGTGGAATCATTGGATTGAGCAACACTCCGGGTCGCCAGGAAAAGGATGATCCAGCCAGGAAGGGAAAAGCGCCTGCACATATTCGTTTTGTTTGATCGTGAACAAACTTAACCAGATATGTTCAAAGTACAAAGTTGCCCGGATCCTTGCAGGCAGTATGCAGATGGGTGGACGTGGAGCGCCTGGATAGCCGGGAGGTAAAAAATATTGACTAGAGGAACTCATTTTGACTTTATAAAATCTCATTTGTACTTCGAACGAATTCACAAGCGGGAGCAAAGGATTTTGGTTTTCGCGCCGGATGGCTGGAATGGAGAAAATGGTTGAATCAACTGCTGCTTCCTGCGTTTCATGTCAACGTGTTTGTAATTGAATTTCCTATCGACTGGGAGAGTCCATTCTTTCCTGTCTTGATATATATAAATTTTTATAATTTTAGTTGGTGGAATGGATGGCAGGACGAGAGGTCGATAGGAAAGCTGCAGTCTTCATGTTTTATTGGACTAGTGAATCAGGCACCCATAAAATGATGGTTATGAGACTCTTCTTTTTACTCTTCCTCTTTTGCGCAGGCGTATTTGAAATCAAGGCCCAAACCGCGTTGGATTGGGGTCACCCATTCGGAAATGCTGATAGCACACTGGTCCTTGGGATTGCCGTGGATGGAATGGGGAATGTTTATTCTGTAGGATCTTTTTCCGGCACCGTTGATTTCGATCCGGGACCGGGAATTGCCGATCTCACTTCAGCCGGTGACCTGGATGTCTTTATTGTAAAACTCGATTCTTTAGGAAATTATATCTGGGCCAAAAGCCTGGGAGGTGCGGATGAAGATCAGGGTAATGCCATTGCTCTTGATCTGCTGGGTAATGTATATATCGCGGGATATTTTTATGGCCTCGCAGATTTTGATCCCAATAGCGGTACCAATAATTTACTGTCGAGTGGAGGTGCAGATGCCTTTATTTGCAAACTGGATGCGAATGGAATATTTATGTGGGCAGCTAAAGCAGGTGGCATGGAGGATGATGAAGCCAAAACCGTTGCCGTAGATGCTAATGGCGATGTGTTGTTTGCCGGTTTTTTCCATGGCCTGGCTAATTTTAATCCTGGACCGGGAGTGACTACGCTCACTTCTGCCGGTGGTGAAGATGCCTTTATTACCAAACTCGATGCCGGCGGCATTTTCGTGTGGACTACAGGATTCGGTGGAGCGAATGACGATGCCATTCTTGATCTCACCCTTGATGCAGATGATAATGTGATCACAACCGGATTTTTTTCGGGTACGGTTGATTTTGATCCCGGCGCAGGCAATGCTGATCTTACAGCAGGAGGAATGAATGATGTATTTGTTTCTAAACTGAATGTCTTTGCCCATTTAGTCTGGGCTAAAAATTTTGGTGGCGCGAATAATGATGAAGGACTCGGCATTCATGCAGATATGGCAGGTAATGTGTATACAACCGGATATTTTAATTCCACCGCTGATTTTGACCCCGGGCCTGGCGCGGATGTGCTGACTTCCGCCGGGATGGAGGATATATTTATTTCCAAACTGAATGTGGATGGCGACTATGTCTGGGCCAAACGATTTGGAAGCACAGGCGTGGATCAAGCTCACGATGTGACCACGGACCTGAATGGCGATGTATATACCATCGGCTATTTCAGCGAAAGCGTTGATTTTGATCCGGGAGATGGTAATGCCACGTTGACTTCATTCGGTCTTTTCAACACTTTTATTTCCAGGCTGACCGCAATGGGTGATTTTGTTTTCGCCAGTGAATTCGCCGGTACGGATGAGGTAAAAGGACTGACCATTGCGGTTGACAGTACATATCACATTTATTGCGGTGGAGAATTCAAAGGCGATGTTGATGTTGATCCCGGACTGGGTGGGTTAGTACTGACATCGACGGGAGATGAAGATGCTTTCGTCGTCAAACTGAAGCCCTGTCTTCCCACTTCGGCTGAAATCAATGTGGAGGCTTGTGAAAGTTATGATGCGCCCAGTGGTGGAACTACCTGGACAGAATCAGGGACCTACCAGGACAAGATCGTTAATGCCGCCGGTTGCGATAGCCTCATCACCATCAACCTGACCATTCATCATCGTTCCGAAAGTGAGATAACGGTTACTGGCCTGCGATGTTTACCAGTCACCGGCCGGAAACATTTGGACAGCGTCCGGAATATATGTGGATACCATTCCCAATGCAGCAGGTTGTGATAGTTTGATTGTGATTAATCTGACTATTGAAGATATGGACGACCACTGTGAGTTTAATTGAAAACTATAACCTGTCCGCCCAAATGTCCGGCGCTATTATATCAGTGGCTGGACTGCGACAATGGATACTTGCCAATTCCGGAAGCCACAATCCAGAGTTATAGCCCCGTGGCCAATGGTCACTACGCTGTGATTATTTCAACGCAGAATTGCACGGATACTTCCTCTTGTCACAACATCTATATCGTAGACGCTGATGATCCCCATTTGTCCGATGGTCTTTTGATTTACCCCAATCCGGCGAAGCATTATTTTTTCGTTGAGGAGACGGATGAATGGATTGGATGGAGTTTTGACTATTGTGGATATACATGGACGTGAAGTGTATCGGCGCGATTGTCATAATGAGAAATAAGTTGAGCGTAAATTTGGATCTGGCATCAGGAATTTATTTTGTTACTCTGAAAGAAGCTGAGCGGTATGGAGTGACAAAGCTGGTGGTGGAATGAGGATGAAGTATCTGTTCATCGATAGGGGACTATTTCGCAAAACGGAATTTTGCTGACACTCAGGGGCAGGCGGTGGTCGGTGATCAGTAATCAGTAATCAGTAATCGGTGATCAGTAATCGGTGATCGGTATTCGGTATCGGTATCGGTGGTCGGTGATCGGTGGTCGGTGATCGGTATCGGTGGTCTGTAATCGGTGATCGGTATTCGGTGTCGGTATTCGGTGATCAGTAATCAGTAATCAGTGATCAGTAATCGGTGATCAGTGATCAGTAATCACTTTCACCTTAGTTTTTAGTTTTTAGTTTTTAGTTTTTATTTTCGCCATGCTACTTCAGCGCTTCCATCACCTCTTCCTTCCGTCTGCGGCTCACTTCCACCTTGCTGTTATCTTTCAGGACGGCGAATCCGTCGTGATCGATAAAGGAGATGAATTTCTTATTGACCAAATGGCTTTTGTGCGTGCGGATAAAATTCTGGGGTGTCAACAGGGTATCATATTCGCCCAGGGTTTTGGAGATGAGATAATTTTTTCCGGAAGTCACATAGAAACGGGTATAATTTCCCAGCGCTTCACAGCGGATGATATCGGCGGGGAGTAAAAAATGGACGCCTTCTTTGGTGGGCAGGGCCAGTCTGAATTCTTCCGTGGAAGCTGCGTTCATATTGTGCATGATGTTTTTCAGCAGATCATATTGCTGTTTGTAATCTTCCTGACCTTCCAGGAAGCGATGCACGGCGGACTGCAACTCTTCCATGTCCACCGGTTTGAGCAGGTAATCAAAGGCACTGTAGCGAATCGCCTGGATGGCGTATTCATTATAGGCTGTGGTGAAAATGATCTTAAAATTCTTATTGGGAATTTTCTCCAGTACCTCAAATCCATTGAGGTGTGGCATTTGGATGTCCAGGAAGACGAGTCCGGGTTGAAAAGAATGAATCTTCTCCGCGGCCTGGCGGGAATCATTGCAGACCATCACCTCGCCGATTTCGGGTATGGTCTTGATGATCATCAGGCGGAGGGCGTCTGTAGCCCGTTGTTCATCGTCGATCAGTAATACCTTTAACATGTCCGTCAGTTTTGAATGGGGAGATTGATTTCAATTCGCGTTCCACAGGGATTTCCATGTTCATCCACGAGATCATGAATAGCCATGGTGCCCGGGGGGCCGCCGTTTTTTTGCATCGCTTTCAGGCGTTCGAGGGAAACTTCGATTCCTTTACTGGTATGTTTCTTATCCTGGCCGGTGGATATTTTCATTTCTTTTGCTTTTTGCCGCCCGATGCCATTGTCTTCCACAATGCACTGGATAAGGTCTTCCTCTTCGATAAATTCAATGCGGAGATTGCGCATGCCTTCCTTATGCATCAGGCCGTGCCAGATGGCGTTTTCCACAAATGGCTGGATCAGTAAGGTGGGAATTTTGATTTCATCTGCATCAATGTCCACATCACAGATGATATCATAAGAGAAAGCCTCTTTAAATCGAACGGATTCGAGTTCAACGTAAAGTTTCAGAATATCCAGTTCCTCGCGGAGGGAAATCATCTCCTTGTCACTGTGGATCAGGATGGATCGCAATAATTTGGAAAACCTGGACAGGTAACGTGTGGCCACCATTTCTTCATTGGCCAGGATCATCTGTTGAATCGAATTGAGTGCATTGAACAGGAAATGCGGATTCATCTGCAACCGCAAACTCTGTAGCCGGGATTCAGTGGCTTTCTGTTTGTTCTGCAATACCTCGATTTCGGCTTTTTGTTTTTCCTCTTCGGCCAGGATGCGCTGGATTTGATTTGCCGTAAGGATGGATATGGTGGTCATGAGACTCAAATGTTTGGGCGTAAAAAAATTCCGCTGACTGTTTTCGGAGTCGATCACGCCGATCAGCTCGCCGTTTACGACGATGGGAATCGCCATTTCGGAATATCGGCGTTCGTCATCTACGATATAGCGGGAATCTTTTTCAGTGTTGTTGATGATTTCGGGTTTTTTGGATAAAGCTACACTTCCGGTGATCCCTTGTCCCACGGGTATTTCAATAGGTTCGAGTATGGTTTGATCATTGGCGGTTTTGGGTCCATAGGCGGCTTTTTGCACTAATAGGTTCCGCTCTTTATCCAGGAGATAGATCACGCACTCTTCCAGGTTTAACCGGCTGATGCAATTTTTGGCGACGTCCCACAGCATGTCATCCATGCGTTTATGCGCATTGATCTGGGATGCGAAATAATTAATGACGGATTCCGTCTCCAGGGCTTCCGTTCGCTTTTTATTTTTTCGGTTGAATTGACTCAGCACCAGCAACGCCAGTCCCAGGATAGATACAGAGGTAAGCCATTTAAACCAGGCTTGTTCCCAGAAATAAGCCCCGAGGAAAAGAGTGATTTCATTTTCAGCATTCACCCAGAGTTTCCGGTCATTCGAAGCACGTACCCGGAAGGTGTAGCTACCCGGCAGGAGCGAATTGTACCGGGCTATGTTTTGATCCGACAGATTGATCCAGTCCGGATCGATCCCGGTCATTTGATATTGATAGAAAGTATGCAGGTGTTTGCTGTAGTCAATGGTGGCAAAGTGAAAGGTCACAAAATTGTTGCCCGGGGAAAGATGAAAAGTGTCCGAACGGGTGAGATAAGTATTGAGATCCCTGGACTCAATCTTATTGATGGTGCTCCGCAGGCCTATTTTTTGGCGCATCATATCATCGGGGTAGAAATATTGCAATCCGCGCTCTGTGCCCCAGATCAGTTCGTCATCGCTGTTTTGGTGATAAGCATTGGTCCGGAAGCCTTGTATGCTGAGGCCATATCGTTCATCAAATATTTGTACAGAAGAATCGGCGATGCTGAAACAGGCGAGCGCGACATCATTGCCCATCCACATCCGGTTATTTTTGTCCAGGAGAAGAGCTTCCACCCGTTTATTGAGCAGGCCATTGGTTTCATTGATGTAGCGATATTGGCCATTAGTGTATTTGATGGTGAGTCCTGCACCGGTACCAAAGTATAGATTGCCGTTGTTGTCGCGATTGATGCACAGTACTTCACTGGAGGAGAGACCTGATTTTTTGTTGTGTACGATGACCGAATCGGTAGCGAGGTCATATTGCCATACGCCGGTATTACCGGTACAGATCCAGGCATATTGGGTATCAAAGAATTCTACCCGTCGGCAGTAATCATGAGCAATGGGTTCCAGACCGGTGGAATTGAAAAAAGAAGTATTGAAGTGAACGGGATCGATTCTCAGTAAACCCCTGGATGTAGTAATCCACATCCATCCATCCGGGCCTTCATGCATATTGGTCGTACCGCCCGCCAGGGGAGATTTGGAGTTTTCATTTTCTAATGGAAAATGATGAAGCACTTTCATTTTTTCATCAAAAACATAGATGCCTGAAAAATAAGTACCGGTCCATAAATGATGAAACCGGTCAAAGTAAGCGTATAAGACCTGGTCTTTCCGGTTTTGGGTGAGTCGTTCATCCAATGGAAATGTGAGAAAGTGACATTGGTTGGTGCTTCGTTTCCATTCGATGAGGTATTCGGATGCCGAGATGAAGTAGGTATCATTATCCAGTGTCGTGATATGGGAGATGAAACCATCATAGGTAGTCCCCTGGCCATCCTGGAAAACCAATTGTTGCCCTATGACCGCATGTTGATTATAGTAACTCAGCCCATTGGGTGTCGCACTGATGAATACCCAGCCACTGCTGTCTTGCGTGATGTACATCGGAATGTTATTCACGATGGTAGTGGGATCGGCGGGATCATGTCGCCGGTGGGTCAGCGTGTGAAGGACCTTGTCATAAATATAAAGGCCTTCATAGCGCGTGGTGATGAGTAGTTGATTGGGATTGATCCAGGAAGCTTCATAGATATACGCGATGAGAGGATGGCCGTATTGGTCCTGAATGTCCTGCAATTGCTTAGTCCTCGCTTTTGTTTTCAGATTCAGGGATTCCAGGCTGTTATTCTTTTTATCAAAAATCAATACCTCATCGTCATTCCAGGGGCATAAGGGTTTACATTGCACGCAGGGAATGTCTTCCACCACGGCGTCCTGATCATAATGAGCCACAAAAATCCGGTCATC
>CAWINN010000017.1:0-51790 GCA_963837505.1 uncultured Saprospiraceae bacterium
GGTGGCAAACATATATTCATCCGGATGTCCGGGGATGATATATTTAAAATCATTTTTGTTCAGGGTGTCCTCGTTTGTGAAAGGGAGCGCGTCAAAATCATCCACACTTAAGGTGTCCCGCTGATTGAGTTCGATTCCCTTTTTCAGCATCAATTGATGATCTCTGATGAACAGGACTATGCCATGGGTAGTCGTGGAAAGAATTCTCCGCGTACGATTAAATTTATTATGGATATAAAGACCAACATGATGAAATTTTCTTTGCTCATCGATCAGGGTGAGATAGCCTTTGCCGGTCAGGATCCACAGGCGATCCTGTTCGTCACAAACGATCTGGAGGATGTCATCACTCCGTAATTCCGGGTATTCCGCATTAAAATATTTTTCTACGGTTGTACCATCGAAACGGTTGAGTCCTTCACCGGTGCCGATCCACAGGTAGCCGTTACGATCCACTGCCATAGTCGCGACATAGTTGTCTGTCAGCCCCTCTTCGGTGGTGAGCTGATAGAAGTGAATATTGGAGAGCGGATGTTCCAGTTGGCCATGGGCAAGATAGGGCAGGGCCAACAGGCACAAGAGCCCTGACAGCAAGTAGAATAAGCCGGTCCCGTTCCTGCTCCGCATTAGCTGAATAAATATAAGTATAATGGTCTTCCTGTCTCATTTTCTTGAAGTTATACGTGCTCCAAACTATTCTGCGGCGAGTGGTGGCGAGTGAACGGTAAGGGGCGAGGAGTGAAACTCATTTTGAGCGCCTTCCTTTAATTGAATATGTTCCTTAATCCATTTCATGGTCCTCCTGGTTTTCTGAGCTCTTATTACTCTCCATTCACTGCTTACCGCTTACCGCTTACCGCTTACCGCTCACTGCTTACCGAATACCGACCACCGCTTACCGATCACTGATTACCGACCACCGCTTACCGCTCACGCTACCGACCACCGCTTACCGCTCACTGCTTACCGAATACCGACCTTACCGCACCGCTACCGAATACCGATTACCGATTACCGCTTACCGCTTACCGCTCACCGCTCACTATTCATTCCCCATCGCCACGAGTTTCCACGTGCTGTCATATAGATACAGGTTCCCATTGGTCTCATTGCGGAGGTGTAACTCGCAACCGGTAGTGGTCACATTTTGTATAGTGGCAATGACTAAATCTGCGCCTCCGCCATTGGTCAGATTGGAGATATATACGGCCGGTGGACTGCTGAAGGGGGTGGCAAAAGTAACATCGACGATTTGTGTCCCATACTCTTGCATCGTGACATAACTACCCGGAGCATCAAACACTGCGTTGACAAATTCTACGCGTAACTGGGAAGAAGAAGAGTTACGGATTATCCCTTTATCATTTTTCACGGTTATGGTTCCGGCTGTTTTGAAATTGCCACTCTTGGCCAGCGAGGTGGTGATATTACCTATGGTGGATTCGAATTGCAGATAATTGCCTGAACCCTGGTTGATCATTCGTAATTGAGGCTGGGTATTACCGGCATTGGAATTGTTCATGTACAGGTTGATGCCCTTCCCATTCGTTATCATAGAGACATTTTCAAAAGAGGAGTTATTATAGATGTTTTCAAATTTGGCGGCATGGGCATCGAAGCCAGCTTTTCCACATACGCCATAGACCGCATAGCCTGCGGCTCCGCTGACTTCACCATATAATCCAACTCCGGTAGAATGATTGTATCCGGCTACCGCACCGCGATCTGTTCCGGTCGAATAATTTTCTCCCTTTACGCCAGTGCCATTCGCATCATTCACTCCCGTCTCGCCATAGACCCCGGTGCAATTGTTCGTATTGGCACCGGTGGTTCCTTTAATGGCTACGGTGGCATCGCCGGTCTGACCGGTGTTGCCGGAGATGGCTACGGCCCCGCTGGAGGATGCTGTTGCAGTTATGCCATGTATACCCGCACTGACCACATCGATACCCCGGTTGCCGGAAGTATTGACCGATATAGCTGCAAAGGTGTTGGTGGCTTTAGTCAGGTTGACCTCAATACCACTTCCAAGCCCATTGTGTTCGACATAGAGATCAGATTGTACTGTACCGGTATGATTGGATTTAAAAATGGCATTCTTCGCATCGGCGTTGGTGCTGACATTCAGCGTTTCGTTGAGATTAGTGGGGTTGTCAACTGCTAATACAGCGGCCTTTCCATTAGTTGCATTGATTTGCAGTCCGGTTCCGTAACCACTATGATTCACATGGATTCCGGTCGCCGTCGAAGCTGTATTAGTCAGGGACAGGTCCAGTCCTCCACCGTTTCCATTAGTCGTACCTTTTAATACATAACTATTGTTGGAGGTGTTGGCGATCGTGAAATTACCCACCGTATTCAGGCCTGCTGTTTTGGCATCCAGGACATAGCTGTTATTGATGACACCAGAATTAAAAAGGTAGCAGGCATTACCCAGAGTTAGACTGACCATAAAAGGCATAGCCGCCTACACTTTGATTGTAGGCTCTGAAATTGGCATGTGTTGTATTTCCGATATTGGTGAGTTCGGAATATATGCCGTCGCCCTGTGAATTACCACTGACCTCGACGATGGCATGGCCACTGGTTGAATTGGTGTTGGTAAAATAGCCGGTGGTACCCAATCCCGGATTACTGACCATGAGTACGGTATCTGCACTGGAGGCATTGGTATTTTCAAATACGCCGGCTTTTCCTGATGTACCTGTACTTCTTCCATATACGGCTTTACCTGTCGTTTGAACTTCTCCCAATACGCCGATTCCATTAGGGTTAGCATGGGATCCGTATACACCTGCAAAACCTGCCAGGGTGCTGTAGCCTGAGACACCATGATTACCAAAGGAAAGGCCATATGTTCCGACTCCGGCATTGCTGGTGCCTACCACTCCAAGACCATTGGTATTATCTCCCCACACTCCCATAGATGTTCCTGGTGTAATTCCGCTACCCGTACTTCCCATTTTTCCGCATATCGCACTGGAACCATTGGCGGTATTATTATTTTGAATACCGAATAATTTTCCGGCACTTCCAAAAGCCACATTATAAGGAAGGAATAAAGAATCATTTCTCCCTTTCCAGTTATTGGCCAACGCATCCCATTTTAATATCTGCTGATCATCGGGTACGCCGAAGGCGACATCCAGATTTTGAATTTTCACCACATTCGGTGAAGGATAGCTCCCATTGAGATCACCTGATGCGGGTCCGCTGGGAGAACTATTGCTTCCGCTGTCGATTTGCCTCCAGAAACCATCGTAGTACCAGAAGCTGCGGGAGTCCACCTCGTATATTAATAATCCTTGCGCAGGGTTTAGGATAGCATCGCGGTCTGTTGCATTCATCCGGGGAACGAGCATCCCCTTGTCATTGCTGGACACATCCAGGATGGCCGTAGGTGCAGCGGAATTTCCCGTTGTATTAATAGACACACTTTGGGTTTGCCCTTTTGCGATACAAATGATCATCAGGGCCGCAATAGAAAATAATTTACCTTTTTTCATGGCTGTTTAAATTATACATCGAAAGTAGACGTACAGCCATGAGCGCAAAGGGAATACCTATTGAATGGAAGAGGAAAATGATTATAAGGAGGCTAAGGCTAAGGCTAAGGCTAAGGCTGAGGAAGAGGAAATGATTTGTTGGTTGGATCGAAGTGCCTGGTTCAAGCTTAGGCGCTATGATCAATTATGAAGTCGTGAATCGTGAATCACGGTTGCTGAGCTGTAGCACAAGGTTGAGCATAAGCAGGTCGAAGCATTGACGCTTATGGAAAAAGAGTTGGCCTCTTTGCTTGCGGAAAACTCACCCCCAACCCCTCTCTTTAAAATATGATTTTCGGAACGGAAAAGTTTTTCGCAGAAGAGAGGGGAGTCATATCTCCCCCTCTATTTTGGCACATCATTTCGCATTTCAGCACATTCATTTCGAAAAGAGAGGGGGGCGGGCGGTGAGTTAATCCAGGCCGCTAATTTTCGCCATGTTGCTGAGCTGTAGCACAAGGTTGAGTCATGCAGGTCGAAGCATTGACGCTAATTGAAAAAAGAGTTGGCCTCTTTGCTCGCGGAAAACTCACCCCCAACCCCTCTCTTTAAAATATGATTTTCGGAACGGAAAAGTTTTTCGCAGAAGAGAGGGGAGTCATATCTCCCCCTCTATTTTGGCACATCATTTCGCATTTCAGCACATTCATTTCGAAAAGAGAGGGGGGCGGGGGGTGAGTTAATCCAGTCCGCTGATTTTCGCCATGTTGCTGAGCTGTAGCACAAGGTTGAGCATAAGCAGGTAGAAGCATGAATCGTCATTCTAAAATCTAAAATCCAAAATCCAAAATCTAAAATCCAAAATCCAAAATCTAAAATCCAAAATCTAAAATCCAAAATCCAAAATCCAAAATCCAAAATCCAAAATCCAAAATCCAAAATCCAAAATCACTCTGCTCCTACCACCATCAATTTCCATGTACCATTAATCAGGCCTGAGCTGGACATGTAGGTATTAAAGACCTTGAAGGTGCAGCCGGTAGTGGTCACATCTTTTATCGACGTGCTCAATACATCGCATGGTCCTGTGAAACCGGTATTGAGATTTGCGACGGAAACGGTGGGCGGGGAACTGAAGGCCGTTGCAAAATTGACAGTGACCGAAACTGAATTCCCTACGCCGAGATTGCCGCTGACCACAGCCGGAGTAGTGACGGTCTCGATGCGCATCTGGGTAGTGGTGGAACTCCGGACAATACCTTTATTGCCTTTCACGGTCATCGTTCCGGCTGCGGTAACGTTTCCGCCGTTGGAGATCGACATGGATTCTCCGCTTGCATTATTGAAAGGAAGCCAGCTTGCCGGTGCCTGGGTGTTCGATAAACAAGACATCACTTGCATTCGCCGCATTATCCACTTGTATTCGACAGGTTTGTCCCTTGCTTTTATCAATCAGCCATAGCGTGTTGGTAAGTGCATCCGGGCAATTGCTTAGAAATTGTGCAGGAATACCCCAGAAGTACGCTATTCGTTTCTGCCCGGATTCCATAACCTAAAGATCCTGCCGGTTGATCCGCCAGACCATACAGCGAAACGCCTCCGTCCCCCGTGTTTTGAGCGGAAATGGTGGACTGCGATGTGTTCGCTATTCCTTCGAACGCAGTTGCTTGTGATCCGGTGACTACAGCTTTTATTCCGGTACCAAACATGTGGCTGTTTTCCGCATGAATGGTGGCGTTGGTAAGGGAATTGCCATAGGCTTTGATCGCGAAACCTCCTGCATAGTCTTCAGCAATCATCGCGGCTCCGGTGGCACTTTGCGAAGAGGCATGAATACCTCCGTGCGTACTCGACACATTCATACCAAATGCCTGGCCGTCATAGTTGACATCCACTGCACAATTGACGGAAGGGGAATGCAGAGAGACAATTTGCAAAGCGTTGCCCTTGCTATTATTGTCGATCAACACATCAGGACTATGCGTGTCACTCACACTTCCCGTAGTATTATTTTTAATAAATTTTGCAGCGAATCCTTTTCCTACTGTGGACGTATAAAGTGCGCTGGTGGTGTTATTGGCATTGTAGATACTGAAGGATCCTGCCTGGCCCATATCGGCAAGACTGTAAATGCTACTCCCGGTTCCCTGTCCGTCCACATAAATACCATAGCCTGTGGTAGCCGGGCTCATGGAGAGGGCCAGCCCTGTCCCTTTAGTGATATTCTCAACGGACACGATTGGATAAGTACTGTTTGCGTTGGTGTTGGTAAAGTAACCAGCCTGGCCATTTCCACTGCTGGTGAAATATCCTGCAGGTCCATTCCCGGCAGCAGATACTTTCAGGGTCGGATCAAAATTTGTGGCATTGGTGTTTTCAAAAAAACCGGCGATGCCTGCTGTCCCCGTGCTTCTTCCATAGACGCCTTCACCTGTTGTCTGAACCTCACCTAATACACCGATACCATTCGGATTGGCATGGCTTCCGCAGACCCCTGCAAAATTGGCCAGTGTACTATATCCATATACACCATGATTACCGAAAGAAAGCCCATAGGTTCCAATGCCGGTATTGCTGGTTCCAACAACGCCGAGACCACCTGCATTATCTCCCCATACTCCCATAGAAACCCCCGGCGTAATACCACTTCCTGCATTGCCACTTTTTCCGCAGATGGCACTCGATCCGTTGGCTGTATTATTATTTTGAATTGCAAATAATTTAGTCGGGCTGCCAAAAGCAACATTGTAAGGCAGAAACAAAGAATCATTGCGACCTTTCCAGTTGTTATTCAGTTCATCCCATTTCAATACTTGTTTATCCAGCGGAACACCGAAAGAAACGTCCAGATTCTGAATTTTAACCACATTCGGGGCGGGATAACTTCCGGATAAATCACCCAGCGCAGGACCATTGACCCCGCCACCGCTGATTTGATTCCAGCCATTATCAAAAAACCAAAATCCACGGGAATCGGTGTCATATACCATAAGCCCTTGCGCCGGTGAGAGGATGGCCATACGTTGGGTCGAATTCAGGCGTGGTATCAGCAGGCCCTTGTCTGAACTGGAAATATCGAGCATGGCACTGGAAGCCGCCGGAACACCTGAATTGTTGATGGCAACATTTTGTGAATGACCATTGATAAGGTCAATGAGGATGAGGAGTAAAACAAGGAGCGGAAAACATCTTTTCATGACTGTTTTAATTTTCATCGAAAGTATAGGGGCAGCCATTTTCGGGAAGGAAATACCTATTGAACGGAGAAGAGAAATTATTTAAAGGCTAAGGCTAAGGCTGAGGCGGAGGCGGAGGAAGTGTTGGAGCAATGATTCTGTGCATCTCTATGTGCGGTTTTAATGTCTTATGGAAGACTTTTGTCGTGAATCACTGAAGATTCATTTTTTTCATTTGGTCAGGGCAGCCCGGGAGATTATCTTTCGCTGCAAGTTGAGGAATTTTTTTCCCATCCCTTTTCCCTCCGTCTTTATTTGCTTAACCGTAATCCGCCATCTATGAACACTTTTTACAAGAACACTTTCCGCTCATACCGCTCATACCGCTCATACCGCTCATACTTCTCATTCTTTTCATTCCTCTCATTCTGCTCATTTACAGCTGCTGTTTACGCCCAGCCCTCCATTGCCTGGCAGCAAAGCATCGGGACGGAAAACAGTGATGATGCCCTTCAGCTATTTACCGATCCGTTGGGAAATTTAGTCCTGATAGGGAAGGAACTGCACCAGGATTTTACCGGCAATTACCGCGAATATCTCATGGTAACGAAAATGGATCCGGATGGCCACCAGATCTGGAAGACCTATCACGATGTAGCTTTGGAAACGTTTAGCCCACCTTATGATTATTATATTGGCCGGCATTTTTTTACGGAAGAATTTGGATCAAAACTCATCAGCCTGGTCATCCTAATCAATAATGAAACTTTTCTGATCAAACTCATGGATGACACCGGAACTTATTATTCTTACGAACAAATCAGTTCACCGCTGATCGAGGTGATGCCCAATAACGATAAAGTATATGCTGTCACCCAATGTGCCTTTCAACAGGCTTGTTATGGTCCTGATTCCCTGATCGTCCAGCAATTTGATGCTACGCCGGATTCCATATTCTTCAACCCTATCAGGTGGACCTATCAAACCAAACAAAATATCCGCACCGCGCCGATCCAGGGACACTATGATTTCGATCCACAGGACATTAAAGAAGATTCCCTCGGCAATGTGTACCTGCTGATCCAGATCGAAAGATGGGATTTCCAGTTTTGTACGGATTGCAATGATGCATTTATCGACGCCTGGTGTGAGGTTTTCAAATTGAGCCCCCAGGGTCAGTTGCTCAACCATAAGCGCATTGTAACATCCAGGGCGGTCATCAGCAACATGCAGTTCATTTCCTTTGCAGCGGATCAGATGGTCATTAAAGTAGATGACATCAATGCGTCGAATACCGCGGTGATCTCTTCGGTTTTCCATGTCGATTCAGCACTGAATGTCACGCAGACCATCAAATTGGACAGGCAGTATCTGTTCATCTCTGCAGATGCATTAGGAAATTTGTATACCAACACCAATATCTATGACCCATCAGATCCCAATATCCATGGCGGATCAGATTTACTTATTTCCAAATTCAATGCTGATGGACTATTGCAATGGAAATCTTATTTCGGTGGATCCGATTTTGAGTGGCCACACGGATTGGTGCTGACCGGTGATGATGATCTTGTTTTTCTCGCCGATACGTATTCCAATGACTTTGATGTAGCCACCAACCTGGGTGGCCAGGATATGTGGGTAGTCCGGTTGACAGAAAAGACTTCGTCCACTAAGCCGGTTGTTGCTGACAAATTAATTGTTTATCCCAATCCGGTTGGCGATGAATTGCATATTGACCATCTTGAGGGACTTCATCAACTGGAATTATTTGACTGCTATGGCCGATTGCTCAAGTCCATGGAAGTACATCAGGATCAAATCCAGGTGGATGTTTCAGCTTTGCCTTCGGGAAGCTATCTGATCCGTGGCCAAAGTGGAGGAGAAGTGAGGGTGGGGAAGGTCGTAAAGGAATAAGAATGATTCTCCGGCGTAGTTGAAATGTTTTGTTGAGTTTCACCCGTTGAGCTGCCCGGGCCAGGTTAAAGCAGGGGTTGGGGAACACTACATAGCAGACAGCGATCTGCAATTAATTGCTAAATCAGTTTTTGTTCCAAAGATCAGCATAGTGATTCCCCACATTTCCCCTACATAAAATCCGAATATTCTTTAATAATCAGTTATTGATTTACCGGTATATGATACCTGGTAGCTTGTCTATTCATCAGTGGCCATTTTCGGTGGTGCTCATAGCCGAAGGCTTACCCTTTTAAATTGATCCTCAATGCAGATTTTTCCATCCCGGTGAATTGGCCAACGCATGGATATTAAAATCCAGATCATCTACAGGTGCAGCATCGTATTCCCCGGTGGCCGCATTGTAATAAAACAACGTTCCTCCCGGATGTTGACCTTGCGGATTTCCGTCACTCGTGAAAACCGCTGCCTGGTCAGCAGAAATATTGGTTGCACTGATGATGAAGTAATACGTCTTCGTCGTTTGCAGAATATATCCCGCCGGAAAATTAACGGAGATCCATCCGGTCTGCGAAACGGTAATCTGCTGTGAATTAAAAAACACACCTGATCCCGGAGTTTGACCTGAATACATGGAGACGGTCAGTGAAAATCCAGGGTCAAAGCTGTTGATTTTTATGTCCAGGCTTTTTAGTTCGCCGGTTACACCGGGCGTAAAAGTTTGAGCGACACTGGTCTCCGTGGTGCCATCGTTTTGAATTGCATACCCCACTGCTGAAATTTCACTTTGAGCGACTGGAGAGATGAGGAATTCATTGGCGTAGCCCTGGAATTTATTTTCATCAGTATTGTAAATCATCATTCCGGGTGCACCGGCCAGTTGATCACGCTGTGTGGTAGTCATCCGGGGAAGCATGACGGCACCAGTGACAGAAGTTATCTCTAAAGCTGCACTGGGATTAATCGTGCCGGAGCCTAAAGAAAGATGGTTGGTGGTTTGATCATAAACAAAATCAGGGTCGCCGGCGGCAGCATTATTATCATTGAAAATGACTTGCTGGTTGGTACCGCCAACAGGACCTGCAGGTCCCGCCGGACCCTGGGGACCTTGCGGGCCAGGACCTCCTAAAGCACCCGGGATTCCCTGGTCACCTTTATCCCCTTTGTCCCCTTTATCACCCTTGTTTCCTTTGAGCCCCTGATCGCCTTTGAGTCCCTGGTCTCCTTTGTCCCCTTTAGGACCATCGTCACCAAGTTCACCTCTTTCTCCTTTATCCCCTTTAAGCCCGATAGGACCAATAGGTCCAACGGGTCCCGGGTCTCCTTTCGATCCTTTCTCTCCATCAACGCCGTTTGTTCCGTTGACACCATTGAGACCTTTGTCCCCTTTATCGCCTTTATCTCCCTTGTCACCTTTGGGTCCGGGTACGCCTCCATTCGCCGCATAAAGAGCAAATGGAACACTCAACAATTCACTGGTACCGGAAAGTGTGTAACTATTTCCACCTGACGGATCCGTTTCTGTTTTAATGAAAAAAGGTCCTTGTTCCCAGTTGATGCCGGAGATGCTTCCGTTTACAGAAGTGCCACTGCCAATTACAATACTGGCCAGGCCATTGACATTGGTGGTGACATTATGTACTTCGGAGTATACCACGGCGCCATTGGCAGAACCTTTCAGCAAACTGATTTTGGTCCGGACGGCATGGTTGGCCACAAGGTCACCGTTGCCATCACGGATAACAGCCTGGTAACTCATTTTGAATGGCGATTGGGCTGATGCCGGCATGATGAATCCCAACAGGAGTATCAGGATCAGACTATGTTGATAGTAAATTTTTTTCATGGGTTAATTTGATTTAATAAGTGCAAATGATTTTAAATGGGTGTGATGGTTCCAGATCTGTAGTACGTAAGTGGCGTCCGAAAGGTTGGTCAGGGGCACCGTATTTATATTATCGTCAAGGATCTGTTCCTTCACCAGATTACCCTTCATGTCATACAGGCGGGCGGAGAAATGATTGGAGGTCTCCATGGGGGTGGAGAATTGGATGTTGACGAATTGATCCGCGGGGTTTGGATAAAGTCGCACACTCGTTTCTTTCTGCAGATCTTCCAGTCCGACAATGGCAAAGGTGTGGGGCTGTTGGACGCCCTGATTCAGACTGCCGGCTTCTCCTTCGATGTGACTGAAGGCTACCTGGCCAATAGAGTAGGAAATGGATCCGCTGGAGGAATAGATATCCCCTCCGGAGGGTAGTAGTGCTTGTTGTGCACTGAGCATTTCGGTGGCGCAAAGTACCGGCCACAGAAAGCCGATGGCTTTCATTGTCAAATTCATGGGATATGGGTTTAATCTTTCAGGGACAGGGTTCGTATCAGATATACGTTTCCTGGCTGCCCGGAAGACAGTAAAATGTTCTTGTTGTCAATTACCAAACTTAACAGGAGGGGATTTCAGGAGAGGGTTGAAATGAATTGGTATAACAATGATAATGCCTTTTATATATATGTATCTGTTAAATTTTTATTAATTCTACTAATTTGGTAGAATTTAACAGTTTTTTGATTCCCGTGGCCTGATTCCAGTCCCCGGGAGCCTGGCGGCTAAGCGTCTTCATACGCGTTCTCCAGCGTGGCGATATCCAACCTTTTCATTTTCAAAAGGCCTGGATGACCGGCTGGCTTTTCTCCGGGTGTCCCATCATTTTTTCGAGCACGGCGGGGATGATCTGCCAGGAGACCCTAGCGATCTTTTAATCATTCACATATACTCTCTTCTCCTACGGCACTCAGCTGATCCCAATGGTAGTCTAACTGCTCCCGGGTATCACACAGGACCACCAGGGAAATACCATCATTGAAAGTAAACGCAGAAGGTGCCGATCTATCCATCATGATCATGACGGGTCTACGCAGGGTGAATTGGGCATCTTTGATTATGCCTTCGACATCGCCTTCCCCAGCCGCGTAGCGCAATATGCCTTTGACCGAAGCCGGTTCAGAAATGGAAGTATACCTGTCTATAGCTTCCTCCGCCTTGCCGGCATTCCTGCCTGTAAACATCAGCATAGGTGAAAACTTCTGACCGACGTCTTCCAAACGGCCTAAAGCCAGTTGCCAGCTAACCTCAAATTTATTCTGGATCCATCCTTAACAGGCACTCCAGGAATAGGTATTGAGGGGCATCAATACCTGGCCGTCATCAAGAAAAATATCCCACGCTCTTTGCACCTCCTCATTGGAGCTAAAGCTGTGTAAAAGGAAATGGAAGGATTGGGAATTAATTTGGGGCCTGCGTTGAGCGCCATAAATTTTTGGCCACTGAGATCAAAAGTGACGACAATGGGATTTGGCAACCCTCAACCTGCTGACTGCCCGGTTTCACATCACCCCTTCTTCGCCAGCCACAGATAGGCGCATGCCAGTAGGATCAGGACCTGGATAGTCACGGCAATGATGGGTACATTGACATGATCCATGAACATATGTTTAAACGTGGTACAAAGTAATATGGCGCTGCCAAGCGTGTAAGCCCAGGTGACGTTGGGAGAGGTCCGGTTGGCATAGGTAATAAGGCCTATCAGTATAGACAAAGCTGCAGGTACCTGCATCAGGAGAATTAGATCAAGGTGGCCGGTTTGATCAACACCTGGGAAAGTATCGGTGATCATTTTGTCTCCCATGACAAAAAAGAGGATGCCCTGGAGAATGAGCACGATGGAAATGACGGAGAAAATGTTTTTTTGATTCATCGTTTTGTGATTTAATTTTTCTAAAAATAGAAAGAAGAAACGAGATGGCGCGGAGAAAAAAGGAAGTCCTTATAGGGGGTATAGAGACACGGTAGCTCCTATCATCATCTCTACCTGGTGCTCCCGGCCATCATCGAGGAGAGGAAGGCTATTGTTTTCCATTTCAACATGGTCGACCGACACGGAACATTCATCACCTTCCTGAGGGAGCTGATGCATTTGGATGATATAGGTTGAACTCTTGTACCGGTAATGAACCCTGACGGATTCCCAGTGCAGGGGCAAACATGGATCAAGGATCAACCGATCTCCTTTTTGTTTTAATCCGAAAACATATTCTATAATCAGCTGGTACATCCAGCCGGCGGAACCGGTATACCATGTCCAGCCCCCGCGGCCTTTGTGATGAGACGTTGCATAAATGTCGGCCGCCACTACATAGGGTTCCACTTTATAGATCGCGATATCTTCCCTGCTGTCACCATGATGTACCGGAAGAATCATATGGAGCAATTCCCACATTTTTTCTTTATTCCGCATCAGGGCATAAGCAATAATCATCCAGACGGCGGCGTGGGTATATTGTCCGCCGTTTTCCCGCACTCCAGGCACATAGCCCTTGATGTATCCGGGATTCAAAGCGGATTTGTCAAATGGCGGATCCAGCAATTGAATGATTTTTTCATCAGGCTTAACCAAAAATTTTCTTGCATTTTCCATGCCCTGACGACTGCGTTCAGGATCTCCGCCACCAGACAGGATCGCCCAGCTTTGGGACAGGGAATCTATTTTACATTCCTCATTCGTTTTAGAACCGAGCGGCGTGCCATCATCAAAATAGGCCCGCAGATACCATTCTCCGTCCCAGGCGTTTTCATGGAGATGCTGACGCAAGGTGGCCGCCACTTTTTTATACCGCTCCACACGCTCGTCATCTTCTTTCACTTCCATGATCTTCAAAAATTTCGATATCGTATCGTAGAGAAACCAGCCCAGCCAGACACTTTCACCAAGTCCTTTTGAACCGACACGATCCATCCCATCATTCCAGTCGCCTGAACCCATCAGGGGCAAACCATGTGACCCAAATTGAAAACCATATTCCAGGGCTTTAATGCAATGCTCATATAATGTGGCTTCGGTATCAGATCGACTCGGAAGATCATAAACCGAATGTTCATCGGCATTCAATTCCCTGGCCTCGAGGAAGTGAATTTTCTCGTTCAATATTTCTGAATCACCGGTTACCTCTACATATTTCGCCGTGACAAAAGGCAACCATAAATAATCATCTGAACATCGCGTCCTCACCCCGCGTCCTACCGGCGGATGCCACCAATGCTGTACGTCCCCTTTGACAAATTGCCGTGAAGCCGAAAGCAGAATCTGATTTCTGGCGAAGTCGGCATTCACCTGCAGGAGGGAAAGCACATCCTGCAACTGATCCCGGAAACCAAAGGCACCACCGGACTGATAGTAACCACTGCGTCCCCAGAGACGGCTGGAAAGGGTCTGGTAGTTGAGCCATCCGTTAGTGATCAGATTAATGGCTGCATCAGGACTTTCCACCCGGACACTGGATAGCAGGGTATTCCATTGCTTTTTCACTTTCTCTAATACGTCATGCGCGGCTGTCAATCCGGAGGCATCCCGGATCAGGTAATTGATGTCATTCATTCTCATTCCGCCCCCCATGCGGAATAATACTTCATGTTCTTCTCCTTCATCAAGTGTAACCAACACCTGGATTACTGCACAAGGATCCAGGGCTGCGCCTGTCTTGCCGGAAAGCTTAGATCGTGACATAGCCAGCGGATTGGCAATAGAACCATTTCGACCGATAAATTCAGTTCGATCTGTCGTGATGGATCTTATGTTCTCGTTCGTATCAAAGAAGGCAAATATTTTTCCAAATTCGGTTTGATAGGAATTGTGTGCGATGATGGCACCACTATTCTGATCAGGTTCAGTGATCACGTGCATCATAGTTTTTCGTCGCAGATCACCCAGTACCCATTCTACATAGCCGGTGAGGGAGAGTTGTCGCTGCGATTTACTTTGATTCCCCAGGAGGATGGACATGTATTTGATGGGTTTGTCCGGATCGACATAGATCGTCATCACGGATTTTATTCCTTCTTCCACATGTTCAAAAACACTGTATCCGAATCCATGTCTGGTCACATAAGGCGTGCGTCCACGCGCAGGCAATGGGGCCGGCGACCAAAAATTTCCACTGGCCTCATCCCGGATATAAAAATGTTCACCGCTATTATCGGTGAGAGGGTCATCGTGCCAGGGCGTCAACCTCATTTCATGGGCATTTTGAAACCAGGTATACGATTGACCACTTTCGGAAAGTAACGTACCGAAAATGGGATTGGCCAACACATTCGACCATGGTGCCGGCGTCACCTGATCGGGTCCTGAAGTGATGACGTATTCTTTTCCATCTTCATTAAACCCACCGAGGCCGTTGAAAAAATGTAAGTCCTGCGGTAAAGACATTTTAGCATCAAAAATGGTGTTGGTTGCCGTCGGGGTGAAAACCGGCATGGCCGGCTTCAGCCATTTTCTCCTGTTGAGCTGACCTTCCAGTGTCCCCAGTTTGTCCGAAATGATGACGCGCGCCACGGTTTGAAAAAGGATCCTGTCTTCTGCGGAAAGTTGCTCGGCTGAACGAACATGAATGCCTCCCTGTTTAACCGGTTCCTCTTTTGAGTTGATCGGATTGATTAATGCTAAGATTTGATTTTGAAGATGCTGCCGGTACCCGCCGTGATCTTCATTCCAAATGACCAGGTCGACGGTCAGTCCTTTGAGGGTCCAATACTCATGTGCCTGGATGAGTTGTTGTGCAAGGTCAAGGTGAGCGATATCTTCAATCTGTAAAAGAACGATCGGCCAGTCTCCGGATATGCTATGGCTCCATAAGCCGGATTGCCCACGTTGATTTTTAGTGATGACACTGGCATCGGCGCGCAAAGACGCATTGGCATAAATAATGGATCCGGCGAGCCTGCAATACAATAAGGCATTGGAAGCCGTAGCGTTGATTTGTCTCAGGATCACCTGGCTATGGGTCCATGACAACTCAAAGGCCCTGTCCGCCATGTGTTTGTCCTGGTATTTATCAACCAGGTCACGGCAGGCCTGCCGGGAATCGCCGATCCCATAAATCATATCCAGGGTGATCGTTTCAAATGGCTTCAATTCGACCTGGTACTGAATCGAGACAATGGGATCGAGTACAGGGCCTTCATTCCCTTTCAATCCTTCCTGTTGATAAATGGCTTTTGGATTATGCACATTGTTGCCGCGACCAATAAAGGATTCACGACTGGTTTCATATTGCGTAGCGAGAACCTGGGCGCCATTCGCATTCATGATATGAAACATCCAGGGTGGCTGTTCTTCGGCGGATAGTGGCCTCCTTGTACAGAGAATGGCATGTTGGCTTTCTTGTATTTCGGTCTGGACAAAGAGATTGCTGAAAGCAGGATGCAGTACTTCGGCAATAGCTTTATTTAATACCACTTCTGCATAGCTGGTGATTTCTATTTTTCTTTTTCGACGCGAGCGGTTGGTTATACGCAGACGTCTGAGTTCGACATCATCTTCCGGAGAGACTACGATTTCTGTATGGGTTTCAATCTGTTGGTCCTTTCGTCTGAATTCAGCACGTCCTTCGCTGAAGATGACTTCATAGTGATCGGCTTCCACCAGGGTGGGCTGGAAAGAAGTGGACCAACTAGCATTTGTTTCCATATCCCGGATGAAGCAGAAATTCCCCCATTCTTCACAGGTTCCGTCTTCACGCCAGCGCGTGACGGCGAGATCTTTCCACCGGCTGTATCCTCCTCCGGCATTGCTGACCATTACATGGTAGTGTCCATTGGACAACAATTGTACTTCAGGTATGGGCGTATTAGGTGAATGGATGATTTGTAATTCTGCTTTAGTCGGCTCCATTGATATTTCACCCGTATCCACACCCGGGGAATAGAATGAGGTATTGACAGGGATTTTTTCCTGGAGCAGAAGTAAGGAAGTTTGAAAATGTAAGTCATGTTGAAAACGTTGCTGCATGAGGTTTCCATTCAGCAGGGAACTCATTGCCAGTAAGCCCATGCCCTGGTGATGGGTCATGAAGGCTTTGATCACCACATCATGCTGGCCACGTTGTAAGCGGGAAGGTGTGTAATCGATAGCTTCATAGTAGCCCCATTGACCCTCCCCTCCGGCAGCTGACAAGGCATGAAGGTTTTGAATAGATTCATCCGGATTCACCATCAGGGCCAGGAGTGTGGCATATGGCGCCACTACATAATCATTGGACAATCCTCGCATGATGCCCAGTCCCGGAACACCAAATGCGCGATACTGATAATCCAGGTTGGCATGAAACATGTTAAAACAGGATTCCGAAATTCCCCAGGGCAAATCATGTTTATGCCCATATTCCACCTGGCGGAGGACCGCCCCTTTTTGCGTTTGATCTAATAAAGTGTTTTCAAAAGTGGGCATCATCAACATGGGCATCAGGTATTCAAACATCGATCCGCTCCAGGAAATCAACACCGGTTCTTTGCCGGCATGGTTGACTTGTCTTCCCAGCGCAAACCAACTATCCTGTGGAATTTTTCCCTGCGAGATAGCCACATATACGCCCAGTCGTGCCTCAGAACCCAACAGGTCATAATAACCTGCATCCCGCCGATGTTCTTCTACGTTATAGCCGATGGCGAGATAGTGTTGATTATTATCATACAGGAAATCATATTCATAGGTCGACAGGTCAATGCATTGCTCGACCAGGAAATCAATACGGGCTAAATGTTCTTTCGCCTTTATCCGGACATCGTCAATTTCTTTTTTGAATTGATCTAACCATTCCCCTTCTTCCGGAGTAAGCACGGAAAGATCAATAGTATTAATTGCCGTTGAAATTTCGGGACCGGCACGCACCAGGTCAAGTAAAGATGGCCAGGAAGGAAAGTTGTCAAGCAGGTTATGGAAGGGTTTGGGGATCTTCTCTTTTAGCAGGAAAGAGGCCAGGTCATGGATATCCTGGAGGCATTGTTGGGTTTGGTGGAGAAGGGTGTCTGTCCATCCGGATA
The DNA here is from genome assembly GCA_963837505.1 of uncultured Saprospiraceae bacterium. Classification (GTDB taxonomy): domain Bacteria; phylum Bacteroidota; class Bacteroidia; order Chitinophagales; family Saprospiraceae; genus Opimibacter. Next base: position 17,454 of record CAWINN010000017.1, read on the forward strand.
CTTCCTGGTCAGCCCCGGCATTTGTATTTGATTTGAAATCATCAGCCGCGTTCAGTATTTGCTCAAACAATTTTTTAATGGAATCAATGCCGGGTGAATTTTGATGTAAGGTCTCTTGTGCATCCGACAATAATTTTTTGAACGTGTCCGGTGATTTTTTAGCATCGCTCAGCAGGCTGAGTACATCCACTATGCCCTTTACTGCATTTGTCGAAAGGACCGGATCGGTCTTTAGCGATACTAACCCTTCCTTGAGGGTCAGCAAGCTCGCCGCAAGGTTGCCACTATCGACGGTCGAGACGTATCTTGGAAAAAGTGGCGAAAGGGTTTTGGTGTCATACCAATTATACAGGTGACCTTTATAGCGTTCAAGAATAGAAAGAGAGTCCAGTGTTTTTTTACATCGATCCAGCAGGCCTGATAAACTGATATAACCAAAATCATGCGCCGCCATTGAACTGAGCAGGGACAAGCCAATGTTGGTAGGGGAGGTCCGATGGGCAGTTTTGGGTTCAGGATATTCCTGGTGATTATCAGGGGGTAAAAAATGATCTTCCGGCCCGACAAAATGTTCGAAATACGCCCATGTTTTCCGGGAAATTTTACGAAGGAAGGATCGTTTTATTTCTGAAAGTTCAGATGACCTGCTGACCCGGGGTACACTGATGGTCCAGGCCAGCAGCGGAGAAATAATCCACAACAACAATAAAGGAGTAGCGATCAGGAAAGCGCCCATTGCATGCAGGGGCAACAGGATTAAAACCAACATACTGATGATCGGTGCAAACCACATCTTCTGAAAGTGGGAGGCTACGGATCTGTGTTTTGGCACCAGGGAAAAGGGATCCCATTGCAAGAGGTAATGATGGGAAATCAAAATGCGCCATAATGTCCGCCCTATAGCATCCAGGCTGATGTAAGCTTCATACGGAAGCGTGATGATCGTCCAGATCTGTTGAAGGAGGTTGGTGACAAAAGACTCAACGGCAAGCAGGGTATGCTGCGTATAATCGACCTCTTTGGTTTTATTGAGATAGGTATACAGGAAGGCCATCGTTGGAGCAGGCACCATCATGGCAAACACGATAAACGTCCAGAACCAGGGTGAAGGCGAAACAAACCAGCCAAAAAGGAACATGGCCAGCAAAGCAGGAGGTAATAAGCTTCTTCGCAAATTGTCCGCAATCTTCCATTTGGATAGGACGGACAATGGGTTTTTTAATTTCTGTTTTCCAGGCCCCGGAACCTTCGGAAGAAGCCAGGTGGCGATCTGCCAATCCCCCCGAATCCAGCGGTGCCTGCGCTTCATGTCCGACAAATAACTGGCCGGATAATCCTCATACAATTCCACATCGCTGATCAATCCCGAGCGCGTATGACATCCCTCCAGCAAATCGTGACTGAGAATCCTGTTTTCGGGAATCCGGCCGCCAAGTGCTTTTTCAAAGGCATCTATATCAATGATTCCTTTCCCGATATAAGAGCCTTCACTAAGCGCATCCTGGTAAACGTCCGATACCGTTCGTGTATAGGGATCGATGCCGAAATCCAACGAGTGAAGCCTGGCATACCATGAACTTGAGCTCTGCGACAGATTCGTAGCAATGCGGGGTTGCAGGATGCCATACCCTTCAGTAACCCGATTTATCTCTTCATCGAAGAAAGCCCGGTTAAGCGGATGAGAAATCGTACCGATAATTTTCCACGCGGCTTCTCTGGGCAATTGCGTATCCGTATCCAGTGTCAGAATATACCTGATTTCCACCAATACTTCCCGGTCCCCGACGATGAGCTGAAATTGTTTTTCTCCTTTTCCACGTAATACGTGCATAAGATCGGCGAGCTTGCCTCGCTTGCGTTCATATCCCATCCAGGCTGTTTCCGCCGGGTTCCATTGACGCGGTCGATGGAAGAGGTAGAAGAGATCATTAAATTCCCGTAAGTATTTTTTATTTAATCCTTCAATGCGTTTTTTCGCATAAACCAGTATAGCTTTTTCTTCCTCGCTGATCTCCTGGTCACTATCGGGAAAATCAGTCAATAAGGCATAGTGCAGGTGTTCTTGCGGGTTGGCGAGATACCGCACCTCCATCGTTTCTATCAATTCATCCAACGTCGATGTACTACTGATAAGGGTGGGCACCACGATCATGGTCTTGGAACCCGAAGGAATCGATCCCACGAAATTCATACGGGGAAGAAAATCAGGTTTAATCAAAACCGTCACTAACCAATTGATAATGGATACCGCCAGATGACTCATCACCACCATAGCCATTAAGGAAATAACGGCGATCCAACCAATGGACAATCCTTCGTCATGCCCCCGCCAGGCTAATGCCAGTGTCAGTGCAATCGTGATCAACAGAATCGAGGTGATATACCAGAATAATGGAATAGCACGGAAACTCCTCTTTATGTTCTCTAAGCGGGAGAATTTGATATTCAGTTTTTGTTCGGTGGCTTTGACTCCCTGGTCGATGAGAAAATAGCCGACATGTCGCTTTCGCCAGTCCTTTACCTCATTAGGCGTCTGCACGTGGGACAGGCTGATCACTTCCCGTGCCACCTGGTGTTCGGGCAATTTGCTGAGTTTGGCGAGTTTTTCAATCTGATGGCGATAATGGTCCCGGGAGTGAAAATCCATTTGCCCGTAGACACCATCCAGGTCTTCCCGCAAAATATGCTCAACCAGGCTATTCTCTTCTACAAAGACCCGCCAGTCGGTGCCGATAAGGAACCGGAGACTGGCGATGCTGTTGCTCATCGATACTTGTGCGGAAGCCAGTTTTTGTGTTTCCTGTTGGATCAGCGCATTGGTAGTAAGTCCGTTTTCGGCCAGTCGTTGTTCAATCCAGGAAAGCGGCAGGGCGAGCGCCGGACCTTTGCCGAGTAGTCGACGGGTTATTTCCGCAACAAACGAATCGGTCATCGGCGGATTGGAACGTGCCATATCTGCGGTGGCGACAATCAGGCTCTTGGGATCATTTTCTGCAATAGCAATCATCCGGTTGGCCCAGTTGTCCGCAAGATTTTTATTGATCCGTTCGACGGCTATTTGCCCGGCCAGGCGACGAAGATTTTCAATGAGGGCTAACCGCAACATAATGGGGATGGCCCACAATTCACCAAGTTGCAGGGGTTGGATCTTTTGATAGGCATCCACAAAAGCATTCAGGGTATCAATATCTACCCGGCCATCGCAATGGGAGATAAGTTCAAAGGCGACATGATACACGCGAGGATAACCGGCCAATGGACCTTTGGCCAGTTTGGGAAGGGTATCACTATATCCCTTTGGAAAATGAAGCCGTGCTGTTTTGATCTGCTCCCTGATCAGATAAAAATTGTCCAGCAGCCATTCAGCAGCGGGAGACATGATCGTATTTTCCTTGGCGGATTCAACGAGGAGTTGCCGGACTTCCATCAGGGTCTCCTCATTGGCATTGAGTCGTCCGATAAGGAGATCAGTCGTTGAGCCACTACCAATAACGTGCGTTTGGGCTAACGATTCCGCGTACGATTCAAGCTGTGTTGTACTGAGGAGTTCGGACCGGAGCGGTGATTTTTCTTTTTCGTATTTCCGCAGCAGGTTTTCGCCCAGGAAAGGAATCCTGAACTGAGATAGAAGATCCTGTAGTGGATTGCCTGGCAAGGTTTAGCGTTTAGTATATGAAGGATTAAATAATTGTCGGGCCAGCACGGTGATCAATGGTTATGTCAGGGCAAGAACTAAAACCTTAATAGCTGCAATAAAGTACCATTATTCACACAAAATCTGCTTGTATAAACAAATCTTTGGGAGAATGGTTGAGGGATAGGCTTAGGCTTAGGCTTAGGCTAAGGCTAAGGGAGGAATTCAGAAGGGCGGATGAAGAATAACCAATGACCAATGACCAATGACGACTGACGATTGAAAACTCACGACTCCTGGAAACTCACAACTCACAACTCACAACTCACGATTAGTAATTTTTTCCTCAAGCAAATCGTAGCACAGCGTAGATCCCGCCATCACCAGATACGATGTGATGCGGCCGGAGACGCAATGGAATTCTCATTCACGATTCATGCTTCGACCTGCATGACTCATCCTTGCCCTACATCTCAGCAACCGCGACTTATGCTTCGCCATATTCCAATACCTATCGGAGGAATAAGGAAGCTACTCCTCTCGTGGTGCCAGGGAGACTTCCTCTGCTTCGGATAAATACAAATACTTGATCTTCCTGGTAGGGCCGGGACAGATGTCCTGGTGGCAGTTCATGCAGGCATCGATCATGTTATGGTAGGTCTCTGAACGATGAGCAGCATCGGATTCGAGGAAGTTATTGACGGCTGCTTCATAAGCTGAAGCGAAGGCATTAAAGTTTGGTGTGGCCACTTTTTCCGGTTGTGTGGCTTTGGCAGTATGCAGTTGATGGTACTTCGCTTTCACCTCCGGCTTTTTCCCCTCCAGCATTTGCTGCTTTGTGACCATGCCGTCATCATACATGTCGCGCATCAGTAAGGCTAGTTCACTATCTCCATTCGGATTGAAGATTTTTGAAACCCGGTTTCCATCCGATGAGCATCCTAAGTGGAGGAGCAGCGAGGTAGAAAGGAAAAGGAGTAATATATTTTTCATAAGGTAAATGTAAGGTTCGAAATGGAATTGATCTTGTTTTACAGGATATACATAGCATTCGACTCAAAACGCACCTTGCCTAATGTACAATTCTGAGCATTAGTGTTAATGCTTCGACCTGCTAATGCTCAACCTTGTGCTACAGCTCAGTAACATGGCGAAAATCAGCGGCCTGGATTAACTCACCCCCCGCCCCCTCTCTTTTCGAAATGAATGTGCTGAAATGCGAATTGATGTACCAAAATAGAGGGGGAGATATGACTCCCCTCTCTTCTGCGAAAAACTTTTGCGTTCCGAAAATCATATTTTAAAGAGAGGGGTTGGGGGTGAGTTTTCCGCAAGCAAAGAGTCCAACTCTTTTTCCATTAGCGTGAATGCTTCGACCTGCATGACTCAACCTTGTGCTACAGCTCAGTAACATGGCGAAAATCAGCGGACTGGATTAACTCACCCCCCGCCCCCTCTCTTTTCGAAATGAATGTGCTGAAATGCGAATTGATGTGCCAAAATAGAGGGGGAGATATGACTCCCCTCTCTTCTGCGAAAAACTTTTCCGTTCCGAAAATCATATTTTAAAGAGAGGGGTTGGGGGTGAGTTTTCCGCAAGCAAAGAGGCCAACTCTTTTTTAATTTGCGAGAATGCTTCGACCTGCATGACTCATCCTTGTGCTACAGCTCAGTAACATGGCGAAAATCAGCGGACTGGATTAACTCACCCCCCGCCCCCTCTCTTTTCGAAATGAATGTGCTGAAATGCGAATTGATGTACCAAAATAGAGGGGGAGATATGACTCCCCTCTCTTCTGCGAAAAACTTTTCCGTTCCGAAAATCAAAATTAAAAGAGAGGGGTTGAGGGTGAGTCATGCGAGTGCAAAGAGATTGGCTCACACCTGCCATTAAATTTTCTCAAACCTCGCCTGAAAAAATCTCAGATATTTTGGTTCATACACCATTTTTAACCCCTTGATCTGATCGCGATGGGCATAGACGTTTTCGACGGATTCGGCGATGACGTCCATGTGGGCCTGGGTATATACTCTTCGCGGTATCGTGAGTCGTACCAATTCCAGTTTCGGGGTATGGTTCTTTCCGGTCTTTGGATTACGACCGGCGGACACAATGCCTCGCTCCATGGAGCGCACGCCACTGTCTACATATATCGCGGCGGCGAGTGCCTGGGCGGGAAATTTTTCCTGGGGCACATGAGGGAGAAAGCGTTTCGCATCGAGGAAAATACCATGTCCGCCGATGGGTTCTGTAATAGGAATTCCAAAATGTTTGAGTTGTTCGCCGAGATAGATCACCTGGCCGATGCGGGCTTTCATGTGTTGATCGGAGATAGATTCTTCGATACCGATGGCCATGGCTTCCATGTCACGACCTGCGAGTCCGCCGTAGGTATGTAGTCCTTCATATACCACGACGAGATTGCTGGCTTCTTCATAATCTTTTGGATCGTTGAGGGCGAGAAAGCCCCCGATATTGACCAGGGCATCTTTCTTGGCACTCATAGTGGCGCCATCGGTGTAGCTGCAGATTTCTTTGACAATGGAGCGAATCGATTTGCGGGCATAGCCTTCTTCACGTTGTTGGATGAAGTAGGCATTTTCTGCGATGCGGGTCATGTCGAGGATGATCTTGATGCCGTGTTTTTTCGTGTAGGTGCTGAGCGCTTTGATATTTTTCATCGATACCGGTTGACCACCGGCCATGTTGACCGTCACCGCTATGCATACATATGGGATGCGTTTAGCTCCATATTTTTTAACCAGCGAATCCAGTTTATTGAAATCCACATCGCCCTTGAAGGGATGCGGATTGGCCGCGTCATGGGCTTCGTCGATGATGATGTCATGGAATGTACCACCCGCGAGCTCCTGGTGGAGACGGGTGGTGGTGAAGTACATATTGCCGGGAATGAGGTCTCCTTTTTTAATCAAAACTTTCGAGAGGATATTTTCAGCACCGCGTCCCTGGTGGGTGGGGATGACATACTTGTATCCGTATACATCCTGAACGGCCTCTTCGAGGTGGTAGAAGTTGGTACTACCGGCATAAGCTTCATCGCCCAGCATCATGCCTGACCATTGCTGGTCGCTCATGGCGCTGGTGCCACTGTCCGTCAGGAGATCGATGTAGACATCTTTGGATTTCAGGAGGAAAGTATTGTAACCCGCTTCGGCAATAGTTTTTTTACGATGGGATTCGGTGGTCATCTTCAGCAACTCCACCATCTTGATTTTATAGGGTTCCGCCCAGGAGTGCTTGATTTTTAGTTTTTCCATGATTGAGTTAAAAGCATTTATTCCGGTTATTCCACCCGAATATCATTTGCCCTGCAATACTCCTCTTCTGAAGACTTCCCTTGCATGATATAGATCATCCTGAAGAGTGAGTTGTATCAAGAAGGGCAGGAGTGAGGGGATGTACTTTTCCGGACGATATCTCGCCTGCAATGGAGAGTGGAGGGAGCAATTTAGATGCCGGATGCCAGGCAGGGGACTTGTACTGAGCTCTGTTGACGTCAGGCATTTGAGGACGAAAGACGCAAGATAAATACTACTCACTACTTACTACTTACTACTTACTACTTACTACTTACTACTTACTACTTACTACTCACTACTCACAACTCACTACTTACTACTTACTACTCACTACTCACTACTCACTACTCACAACTCACAACTCACAACTCACAACTCACAACTCACTTTTCACTCTTCACTCTTCACTCTTCACTTAATCTTGTATGTCCACTATCATTGAACCTTTCAGAATAAAATCCGTGGAGCCTATTTATTTCACTACGAAAGAAGATCGGGCTGTCATTTTACGTGATGCTTTTTTCAATCCTTTTTTGATTCGCGCCGATGATGTGATGATCGATTTGCTCACCGATAGTGGTACCAGTGCCATGAGCAGTGCCCAGTGGGCCGGGATCATGCTGGGGGATGAATCGTATGCGGGATCCAATAGTTTCTTTCATTTTGAAAATGCAGTCCGGGATATCATGGGATTGCCCATTGTGATTCCAACGCACCAGGGCAGGGCAGCGGAAAAGATTCTTTTTTCCCAACTGGGAGGTCATGGAAAATATATTGTCAGCAATACGCTCTTTGATACGACGAGAGCCAATATTGAATATACCGGTGCCGTGGGCGTAGATCTTTTATGCGCTGAAGGGAAAATACCATCGGTACCAGCTCCATTTAAAGGGAATATGGACATTGCTGCGCTTGAAAAATTTATTATTGAAAAAGGTGCAGCGAATATTCCGCTTTGCATGATCACGGTGACCAATAATTCAGGTGGAGGGCAGCCGGTCAGCATGCAGAATATTCGTGATGCCAAAGCCATTTGCACAAAGCATGGTATTCCTCTCTTCCTCGATGCTTGTCGTTTTGCAGAGAATGCTTACTTCATCAAGAAGCGGGAGCGGGAATTTGCGAATGCCACGGTGGAAGAAATCGTACTCGAAATGTTTTCTTATGCGGATGGCTGTACGATGAGTGCGAAGAAGGATGCTTTTGCTAACATCGGAGGATTCATTGCTTTGAGGGATGAAAAACTAGCCGTTGAGTGTCGCAACCTGCTCATCATCACCGAGGGATTTCCCACGTATGGTGGTCTCGCCGGACGGGATCTCGAAGCCATAGCGATCGGGCTGCGGGAGGTGCTGGACGAACATTACCTGCAATACCGGATTCGGAGCATGGAATATTTGACAGAAAAATTAATGGCTGCCGCTGTGCCCGTGATGCAACCAGCAGGAGGACATGCCGTATATCTGGATGCGAAAGCATTTCTTCCTCATATCCCGGCAAATCAATATCCGGGACAGGCTTTGTCCTGCGCCTTGTATTTAGAAGGTGGAATACGTAGTGTAGAGATAGGCTCTCTCATGTTTGGTAAATATGATGAAGTGGGAAAATTGATTCCGGCCATGATGGAGCTGGTGCGACTCGCGATTCCCCGAAGAGTGTATACGCAAAGTCATATTGATTATGTAGCGGAGATGATCATCCAGGTCTTCAAAGACCGCTCCTCGATCCGGGGGCTTGCCATCACGTATGAAGCATCTACGTTGAGGCATTTCACGGCGAGGCTGGAGGAGATTTGATATTCTTAAGTTTAGGTAAAGGCATTCCACTGTTTCCTTTGTAACCTAATCTAGCAATTTTTTTTGATAATTAAATGTTTCCATGTATATTTGGTTAATCCTTTTAGCTTGTTATTTTTAGCATGGTTGGCTCTCCTTAGTTTTTGATTCGGTGCTTTGATTTTTATTGCATCACACAATGCAATACTCCCTCTTGTTATATCATATGAAATATCTGGTTACTTTCGGTTTGTTTTTTGCATTTGGGTTGGGGTGTTCCCAGCAGATGTTTTATTCATCAACTCAGAAAATACAAGGACTAGAATATAGAACTGTAATTGGAACATTTAACATTCTCAATTGCCAAAGAACTGAGATATATGTTGATACCACTGATATTTCAAATGGTTATATTGAATGGGGGGATATTGCTTTTTGCCCCGATGGAAATTTGTATGCTTTAGGACATGATGGCATTTATTTAATAGACTTAAATTCCAAGACACATACTAAGATAACCAGTGGTCCGCCGGGTGGGATTCAACCCAAAGGGATGACTTGTACAAAAGATTCTGTATTAATTTTCAGCAACCGAGATAAGAATATTTATACCTATGATTTAAAAAGTCAGCAACTAGCATTTAAGGGAAGGGTACCTGATTCATTATTTATTTGGGCTAATATTTTTTGGATCGATGGTAAACTAATGGGAAGTTCGAATACTAAAGTTGTAGAGATCGACCTGAATAATCCTTCTAATAGTCAGCTTTATTGCACATTGCCCAGTTCGGGCTTGCTATCATTTACACAAGTAGCCATTTCATGTGATAGTATAGCTCTGTTTGCATTTTATATCTCAGGCGAAATTTTTTTAGTTAATCCTGCGGATTGTTCATTTTCCTATTATTGCTCTTTGCCTGAAGCTGGTATTATTACCTATCAGGGTTCTGATCCAGCTTTCATGTTTATGCCACCAGAGCCATGTAAAATTGACATCGATTTAGATTTATTTGATGAGACGATAGCAGGAATTGATTATAAGGACACAATTTCTTGTTCATTGCCAGGTCAATTTTTATTTTCTCAAATTGATTTATTCAGTGACAAGCCCTGGGATAGTTTGTCAGTTTGGATTGAACAGGGTCCGCCTGGATTTTACCTTGATGGTGTAAGCCCACCTTTTGCATCATTATCGGGATCACAATCCAAAAGATTGGATTATTACAATATCAATTCTGGGAATTTAGCTGATTTATCTCCATATCTGAATGATTTATTATTAACTGGAACTCTTCCGCCGGGATTCACTTCAGTAAAAATAGGATTTAACGTGCATGCTAAAAATTTAATTAGTGATACTGCATATGCGTTCATTACTCTGGTTGGACGTTCCACCTCTTCTGGAATGGATGGAGCCATCTCTTATTGTCCGGATGATCAGTCTTTCCTTTTATCATCATTGATTTCATTGAATGCTACTACCGGAGGTCAGTGGACTCCTGCAACCCAACTCGATGGACAATTTAATCCGGCCATTGATCAACCGGGAGTATATCTATACATCGTTCAGGACCCATATTGTGATCCTGATACCGCAGTTTTTTCAATATTACCTCATCTGGTGCCGTTCATTGGCCTGGGACCAGATAAACATATTTGTTCAGGAGATACAATGACTTTAAGTGTTCAAAATTCTAATGTAGTTGCAGTATGGTCAACTGGTGATTCAGGCCCAACCATTATCATCACAAATCCAATGGATGTTTGGGTAAATGTCACAGACGAATTCGGATGTACTTATTCTGATAGTATTCGAATTGCCTATGATGATCAATGCATTGCTAAAAAATTATTTATCCCAAATGTATTTTCACCTGATAATAACGGGATTAATGATCAATGGGTAGTTGGTCCGGACCCAGGGATTCAGTCCATGGAAGTAACCATTTTTGATCGGTGGGGTGATGCTTTATATCATCAAAAAGGCAGTTCTGTTTCCTGGAATGGAAACACATTTTCGGAGGAAGATGTAGCATCAGGTGTCTATGTTTATCAAATCCTCTTTACTACGCCAGAGCAACATTTAGTTATGAAAACCGGAAATGTAACTTTAGTGAAATAGTAATTATTCATATTGATTCACTGCAACCTTGTTGTACTCAGGCTTCAAAACGCGTATCTTTATTGCCAATATTTAATCTATCATTTACTTGCCCTTTGCCATGCGAAAGCCAAAAGTCATAATGACTATTTATAAGGATGATGTCGGTTATAGCGCCACAGGTGAAGTGGGGGAGCGATACATGGCTACCATGGGAGAAAGTTTTGAGGAATTAAAGAAGATGGTGCTCGAATGTGTAAACCTGGCTTTTGAAGATGTCGGATTAGTTTACAGTATGGAAGAGATTAAATTTCAAATTAATATTAAAAGCTTTTTTGAATTTTATAAAGTAATTAACGCAAAAGCTTTGAGCCAGCGCATTGGCATGAACCAAAGTCTTTTGGCCCAATATATCAGTGGAAATAAAAAACCATCTCCTGCGCAGACCAGGCGAATTCTGGATGGTGTTCAAAAATTAGGAAGAGAACTGGCTGAGATAGAATTCCTGACCTGACGACAGGCATCCATTCCTACTACTCACGATTGACGCCTCACGATCACGCCTGACGATGGACGTCTCCCCATTGACGATTCACTGCATTTCTATTAATTTGTCCTCATGGACCGACAGCGTATCAATATCTGGTGGGGCCCGCCAAAGAAATTTACTCTTCAACATTCGGAAAGGAAGATCAGTTGGCTCGAGCTCTTCTATGATCTCGTCTATGTCATCGTGATATCGCGGATCACGCATATCCTGGCCGCCCATACCGACTGGCAGGGTTTGGGCGAATTCTTCTATCTCTTTCTTATGGCCTTCTGGGGATGGGCCAATGGCAGTCAGTATCATGAGTTGCATGGAAGCCCCGGTATCCGGACACGGTTTATGACTTTGTGGCAAATGATGGCCGTAGCTATATTGGCCGTGGCGCTGAATAGTCCGGCCGAATACCTATATGTGCGCACGACCATTTCCCTGGCTATTCTGCAAGGATACATCACCTATCTCTGGTGGAGTGTTGGTATTTATGATAAGGAACACCGCAGGCTAAGTCGCCCGTACATCGGTTGCTACCTGGCCGGTTTTTTCCTGTTGATTATCAATTTGTACATGTCCGGGGTGATCCGGTCGGTCATTTTCCTGGTTATTCCACTGTTGAATTTTCTTCCACCCTTTTTCCGTCAGTTCAGGCGCGACAATCGTTTTGCTGAATTCAATTTATCGCCGGGGATGACGGAACGATTGGGACTGATCACCATTATCGTGTTTGGGGAAAATATTTTAGGGGTCATCAATGGGGTAAATACTTTATTGAAAATGACCTTCATGATCTGGCTGATTTTCGGTCTCGGTATCCTGATCGTGTTTTTATTGTGGTGGATTTATTTTTCTATCGTGGCGGATCGGGAAGTGTGTCAGGGATTTTGGCGATCACAACTTTTTATTCTCGGCTTCATTCCCATACTTGCCTCCCTCGGTGCTGTGGGTGCCACTTTCTCCGGCGTTATGGAAGTCCATCAGGAAGCAGGTGATCCTCATGTGGAAATGGGCCGTATTATTTTTGGATCCGGAATTGCCTTGTTCTTATGGAGTGTAGTTATGATATCAAAATTGCTCCGTTATCCGCCGGCCTACGAAAGTGCAAGGAAAAGGGTAGAAAATCTTTTGCTCCTGGCAGGCTTACTTGTTTTAATCCTCCATCTCGCTTGTTTGCAAGTTGATTTAATTTATGTGTTTCTCGGCACGTTTGTGGTGTTGCTGCTGATCGTGATTAAACTGGTGCGTTCGTGGTTTAAGGTTGAATTGGAAGCTTTATCGCAAAGCTAAGCTTTGCTGACACACCGACGTTGGTGAACCAACGCAGAACGTACGTTAAGCGTCGGTTAACCGACGATTTGGTGTCAGCAAAGTTGAACTTTGCAAATGAGGTTAATTAATGAGCGCCAGCAAGATCCGTCTTTGATGCTTTCTTGTGCCGCAGCATAAGGACGACCGGGATACAAAGCAGGATAGTCAGGCCGATCACCATGAAGCCGTGATTATAGGCGACCAGCGATTGTTGTTTAAACAGAATGCCCTCCATAGCGTGATAAGCCAGCGAAGTCGCTTCATCCAGGCTCCATCCTTTGCTCACATAATTTTGCGTGAGACTATTGATTCGATCAGCACTTTCTGTATCATAGATATTGATATAGCCGAGCATATTGCCGCGGATCTGGGCATTGAGATGAATCAGGTATAGATTGATCAACGCAATACCAAAAGCTCCGCCCAATTGGCGTACCATGTTAGCCAATCCTACGGCCTGTGCCATATCCCGTCCCCGAAGACCTCCCACGGCGAGTGCCAATATCGGGGACATCATGAAGGCTAATCCGAAACCACGCAAGACGAATGGGAAATAGAAATTGTATTCATTGGAATTCGGCGAAGTAAATCCCAGCATCATGACAAATCCAAAGGTGAACATGACGCCGAGGATGATAATCGTTTTTGGATTGATGCCTTTCGCCAATAAACGCGCCACAATAGGCATAGCAAGGGCTGTACATAAGGCTCCCGGTATCATAAACACGCCTGTCTTTGTCGCTGTCCATCCCAAACTGATCTGGGTCAATAAGGGAAAAATAAAAACCGTCCCATAGAGCAGCATCCCGAGGATCATGTTCATGACACTCCCCATCGCCAGGTTATAATTGCCGTACAACCGGATATTGACAGCCGGATAATCAATGCTCAGTTCGCGATGAATAAATGCCAGTGCGCCAAATAAGGCAGTGATCGAAAGGATGACGATCGCTTTACTTTCAAACCAGTCTTTTGATGTTCCTTCTTCCAGTACATATTGTATCGATCCGACAGCTATGGCCAGGAATAGGATGCCCCACCAGTCTATTTTCCTGGGTTTGACCGCTCCGGGTCTGTCGGTGATAAAAGCAGAAGATAAAAAGGCAGCGATAACACCAATCGGAACATTGACAAAGAAAATCCAGTGCCAGGAAATATGATCGGTGATATATCCACCCAGGGTCGGACCGAAGGTCGGGCCCATAATAATTCCGATACCGAAGATAGCATTGGCTGTACTGATTTTATGCGGAGGAAAAGAACCGATGATGATCGTCTGAGCCGTCGATAATAATCCACCACCACCCAGCCCCTGGATAAAACGCCACATGACCAACATCACGAGACTATTGGACAGTCCACACATCAGTGAGGAAAAAGTAAAGATGAGTACGGATGCCGTGAAATATATTTTTCTGCCGAATAGATCGGAAAGCATGCTCGTCAAAGGAATAATGATCACGTTGGATATCGCATAGGCAGTGATCACCCACGCGATTTCTGTAATGGTCGCACCAATGCTGCCACTGATCTCGCGCAACGATACGTTGACAATCGTCACATCAATCAATTCCAATACGGCACAGGTGATGGCGGTGATGACCACAATCCATTTGGTAAATCCCGTCGGATACTCGGAGTGTACGGGGGAGGTGATGGCAGTACTCACAGCGGTGCTTATTTGGTGATGACGTCGGCTATGGCGCTGAGGCCGGGAAGTAACATTCCTTTGAGCTCCTCCGGATATTCGGTGATTGCAATTCGCACCGGAACACGTTGGGTGATTTTAACAAAATTACCGGTGGCATTGTCGGGCGGCAATAAGGAAAATTTAGCTCCCGTCGCCCCACCAAAACTTTCCACACGGCCTGTCAATCTAACGTCGGGGAACGCATCCAGTTTTATTTTCACTTCCTGTCCCGGTCGCATATCCTCAATTTGCGTTTCTTTAAAATTGGCACTCACCCAGAGATGGGTATCATCTACCACAGAGCAAATAGGAACACCGGCCTGAAGGTATTGACCGAGCTCAACCGATTTTTTGGAAACGATACCATCATAGGGAGCTTTGATGACCGTATTGTCTAACTGCGTCTGAGCCAATTGTAATTCCGATTCACGTTGTTTGATCACCGCTTCAGCCAATTCGATCTCGGCATGTTTTCCTTCTGCTGAAGTTTTAGCACCCAGGGTCTGACTGGTGGAGGCATCGTATTCTTTTTCCAACATGTCCAGTTTAGCCTTTGATGAGGCGGTCTCCGCCAGGGTGGCTTCATATTGTTGTTTGGTAGCTGAGCCGTCGTTCAGCATTTTCTCCAGGCGAGCCATTTCCTGTTCGTTTTTGGTGACCTGGGCTTGTTGGGATTTGATGTTGTCTTTGATCGCGGCGCTGCTCAGGGAAGTGGAATTGGCATTGGTTCTGGCGACCGAGGCGCCGGTACGGGCCATTTCCAATTGGGCTTTGGCGCTTTGCAAGGCCGCTTCAGCCTGGGCTACTTTGGCTTTGTAATCCTGGTCATCGATTTCAATCAATACCTCATCCTTTTTCACCTGCTGGTTGTCCTCAAAATGAAGAGCTGTAATAAAACCAGGGACGATATTCCTGATCGGAGTGATCATGGCATCGAGTTGGGCATTGTCAGTCTGTTCGTGACCGGCAGCCCTGATTCTGAAAAAGAGAAAGATGCCCACGACAAGGATGCCGATCGTGAGCAATATGAATAATCTTTTTTTTCCGTTTCCGGGTTTCTTCTCCGGAGTTGTTTCCTGTGCTTGCATGAATGTTCGTAGTACTGGGTTAGGTGTAGGTTTATGTATAGGAGGATTAGTACCCTAAAGTGGTTCTGTAATTTTCTTTGGCCATCACCAGTTGGATTTGGTGGAGGTGAAGACTGAACTGGGCCTGGGTCTCCGCATTGAGATCGGTGATATAATCCGAAGAAGTGATGACGCCGTTGTCCAGCTGGCTGGAAGAAGAAATGCGGATAGCGGTTTTCGCTTCGACGATTTGTTCATCCAGGGCAATTAATTTTTCAAGTTTTTTGACATCATCCAGTTCTTCGTCGAGTGTGGCTTTTAAGTTGAGGTCAAAGATTTGTTTTTGATTATCCACCACCATTTGCTGCAGGCTGAGATCAGTGCGTTGATCATTGTCTGTATAATAGGCGGAGAGGTTCCATTTGAGGCTCAGCCCCAGCATGCCATAGGCGCGGAAATCATTGTTGAGAAAATTGTATCCGGGTCGTCCGACATATCCCTGGCCAAAGGCATAAAATTTGGGCAGATTGTTTTTATGGATGAGATCGGATTGCGTGGCCAGTGAATAATCCTGAAGGCGGAACAGTTCATGTTCCGGGCGGATATTGTCTAATGTTTCCAGCGGCTTGTTTTCAGGGAGCACGAAAGTATACGTCGAATCCATGCTGAGCCCGGTGAGGGTATTTAATGTTTTATAATTCGAATTCAGGTTGGCAGTGATTTCTTCAATGCGTTGTTCGGTCTGCAGAAATTCGGACTGCAGGACGAGATAATTGCTCTGCAGGGCGGCACCGTTTTGAACGGCGGACAGCATTTTAGTGCGCTGGGCATCGAGTTCCCCGATCCGCAGGTTCATGATCTTTCGGTTTTCCTGTTGCATGCAGATGGTGCCGAAGAGGAGGTTGATGCGTTCCTTGACCTGGACATAATCCACTTCGGTCTTTTGTGCCTGTACAGCGGAATTACTGATCGCTATTTCTTTTTCTGTTTTCGCTACTCCGTAGTCAAACAAATTTTGTTCTACCTGCAGCCCGAGGCTGTATTGATCCGGCTTGATCACCGGAGTGTGGAAATCACCCCCGGACGGGAAGTCAAACCTGGTGACCTCACTTTGATAGGTACCCTGACCGACTGCACTCACTTGTGGTTTTAAGGAAGCGCTCGTTTCATGTGCGCGGGCGATCCCGATTTGTTCATGCAGCGCCTTTTGTTTTAGCAGGGGATAATAATTTTTTGCTTCCGCCTGCAACTGTGGAAGCGTAATCTCCTTTGTCGACTGGGCCTCCACCCCGGATAGTAATGAGGAGGTGATCAGGAAGAAAAGGGAGAGGGTGGGTATAGGTGCGATTTTCATAGTTGTTACTTAATTTTTTTCCGGATGCCGGCGATGAGGAAGTCCGCCACACGATCCGGATAGGCGTTCATCATTTTATCAAAATCTTTATCATTCATTTGTGTCGACAGTTTAAACATAGCCTGGTTGAGCACGGGGTATGCGCATAAGGAATGCAGAAAAATGAAGATGACAGTAACATCGAGATCTTCAATAAGGTTTTGCTCCCGGAGTTTTTCAAAATAGGCGATGAACCGGTTTTTTCTTCGTCCCGCTTTTAAAGCCGTTTTCCAGTTGATGAGCAGGTCCGGATTGCGGTTGATCTCCCGCAGGATGAAGAGCAGGGACTTGGTTCGTAAGACATTGAAAAACTGAAGGATGAAGTTTCGGAGCTTTTGGTCCCAGGGTTCACTGTCATCCTCCCAGGTAGATACCAGGGCCAGGAATTCGGTCATGGTCTCTTCGAAAATGAGGTCAAAGAGTTTTTCCTTACTGCGAAAGTAATAGTGGAGAGAGGCCTTGCTGATCCCCGTTTCATCGGCGATCTGCTGCATGCGGGCGCCCATAAAGCCGTGCTTTTCAAATACTTTCTTGGCGGCTTCCAGGATCTTCTTTTCGGGCTCGGTCAGGTTTGACATCTTGGTCTAATCATTTGGTTTGACCAAATGGTCAGCAAAAGTAGGGGGATTTTTGAAAAATGCAATAAAAAGTTTTTTTAGGAGGGAAATAAGCAAGGAACCTGCTTCGACACATCAACTATACTTCGGCAGGTTCAGCACGACGGCCGGATGCGTCGCCTGTTTTCCTCAGCCTGTTGTTTCGTTGTGCGAAGAAAAGAATCAGGCTTCAGAATTGTCAGTCTTCCGTCGTGAATCGTGAGTTGTGAGTTGTGAGTGGAGAATCGTGAGTGGAGAGTGTTGTCTGTGGTTCAATGTCTCACATCTGGCATCTGATATCTGGCATCTCACCTCCACCGTCTATGGCCCAGGGTCCCTCATCCTTCGTCCGGCCTTCATTCCCGGCATTTTTTATACCTTTCCCTGAGAGGACAATGATTATTTCAAACAGAAATTGACTATGAATCGCCAAGACATACTGGATAAGATCCAACTCAGCCTGGAACACAACCTGGCCGAATTGAATCAGGCACTGAACGATTATGAATCTGCTTCCAATATTGATGAGGGGGACACCCTGGACCCGGAGGACTTTTCCCAACAGAGCGAATTCAAAGAAATGCAGATGCGGATGCAGGTACAACTCGATCAGGTCAATGGACAATTGTCCAGGCTCCAGGAGCTTGGTACTAAAAAGACAAACACGGTAGAGGCGGGTGCCATTGTAGAAACTTCCCATCATCTGATCTTCGTTGGCGTTGCCTTTCCGGCCATCCATGTGGGTGGAAAAGAATTATTGGGAATCACGACCGAATCACCCATCTATGCCTCGCTGAGAGGAAAAACGGAGGGCGACAGCATTTCATTAGGCAAGGAGGAATATATCATTACTGCCATCCATTAATTTTCTATTCCGTTTTCTTTTTACTGTTTGAAGCCAATGGGTCTCCGCGGGGGCGCTACGCTCTTCATTTCTTTTCTGGTTAAGAAGTGAATCGCTTCATTGATGTCGCTGAATTTCCGGTCATATTTAGCTTCCAGCGTTTTTAGTTTCCGTGAAAGTTCCTCATGCGACAAAGCAAACTGGCGCATAAAGACAAAGGTCCGCATGATCGCGATATTTACTTTCACTGCTTTTGGACTTCGCAATACAGAAGAAAGCATGGCTACTCCCTGCTCCGTAAAGGCAAAAGGTAAGGAAGTCTTGGGCCGCTTGCTGGGGGATGTCATCACAATTTGTGATGACATCTGCTTCCATTCTTTGGCGTTCAATTTAAACATAAAGTCAGCCGGAAAGCGACTGCGGTTTCGCTTTACCGCCTGGTTTAAAGCGCGCGTCTCGACTTTATACAATTCGGCCAGGTCAAAATCGAGCAGGACTTTCAGGTCCCTGATCTCATGGATCCTCGTCTGGATTGTTTTCAATTCCATGGTGAAGCATTTTACTGGTAAATGAATAAGTGAATTTAATCATTGGCGAGGATTTCACCCAACCTCCCGGCTGCCCTACGCGGTCTATCAGGCAAAATCAATTCAACAATCACTTAAAGCCAATGCTATGCGACTTTTTTTTACATTATTCTCCCGGTTCTTATTTCTCTTGTTGATCACTGCACCGCAACTTCATTTGAACGCCCAGCAAAATGGAAGTTTCGAATCCTGGTCTCCCTCCGGAAAAAAGCCGCCGTTCAACTGGATTTATCCTACCGGCTGGACCACCAATAATGCCACTACTGAATTTATCACTTCAGGGGTGAATCGAAATACCTATCACTACTCCGGGGAATTCGCAGCGCAAATCAAGACGCTCAATATTTTTGGCACCTTGACTCGTTCCCAATTATCGCTTGGAGATTGCCAGCTCGACCCACCCAATTACCAGGTGAAAGCATACACGGGAGGGGAGCCACTGATGATGGTTCCCGATGAGGTTTCCTTTTATTATCAACTCACCACCGGAAATCCGGATGAGTATGCCGTTGCGGAGGTATTGATTAAAAGGGGTTCCGGATCTTCCATTCCCGATACGGTGTATCACGGTTCCTTGATGTTGCCGGCGGTGGATATCTATACCGAAGCAAAATTGTCCATTCCGGAATCCGGCATCCATACCGCGACCGATTCCATTGTCATTCTCTTTTCCAGTAATGACACGAATGAAATCGCAGTGAATATCCTTTATGTCGATGACGTATCGATCAATTATGCCACCTCGACGTCTTTTTTTCCAGGACCCAACCCGCTGATCACGTTGTATCCCAACCCGGTTCCCTATGGCGAGGCTATAACCATTTCCCACCCTGGTATGGATATGAAAACAGTAAAAATCTATGATGCCTGCGGAAGACAGGTAGAGCCTTGTTTGACGAGCAAGAACAACGAGGACCAAATCATCGTTGATACCCGGCAATTGCAACCAGGACTTTACTTTGTCAGGAGCGATGAATATTGCTCCCCATTCCTGGTCGGACCTACCCATTGAAATTTCAACAGGGATGGGCAGGTTTTTCATGCCTTTGCCCCGTTGTAGTGAGCGGAATTTTTTTTAAGTTCATGATAAGAAAGGAATAAAAAAAATAAAACGGAATGGCGGTGGTATGCTGAATCTTTACATCATGAGGTGGAAAATAAACTGAATGCCTGGCATCAATCTTATCTCGCTGAATTAAGAACCAATGCGAGTCAATGGCAGGTGAAATGAGGTTATAAAACAGCGGTCAGTTGATCAACAGTTCCTGGTGTTCAGGATGTCTTCGAAGGTAGCCATTGATATAGGAACAATACACTTTGATCCTCACCTGTTTTTCCCGCGCGTATTTCATCGCATATTCAATCAGCGTGTTTGAATATCCTTTGCCCCGGAACGGAATGGGAACATAAACATAAAGCAGTACCAGGGTGTCGTTTTGCCAGGCATAATCGATATAGGCCATTTCCTCTCCGGCCGGTATTTCGAACCGGTGGTTTGAAGTATTGAGTTGGACAGAGAGTTCGGTGCGTGGCAAGGAAATCAGATTAGCTAAATAAAAAAAAATAAATAGGATTTGAACCTGGTTGTATCAACAAAAGTAGCCTCAATTCCTGAAAATCAAGATGGTTTGGCAACGAGTACAGGTTAAAACGGATTACCCGATCCAATTGTTTGGCGGCCATTTTGACCGGCAGCATTCCTTTTCTGAATAGGAATGCAAAACGGTTTTTGTGAAAGTCAAAACGGTTACGTATATTTAGCTTTGTTAAAGAAAATATGGCAGAACAGGCTTTCCGCCTTTTTTTTCTTCCCCTTTTCTTTTTCCAAAAACCCCTATGATCATTCACCTGGACTACTAATTTTTTCATAATTTCAGAGTCCCTGTTGATTCACCCTTATTTTTAGTCAAGCTACTTTTATAACCAGATCCGTCACTTAGTTGATGAACCCTAACTTCCTAACACTTAAATGAATTTTTTTCATGAGAAAATCGATCCTTTACCTCCCGCTGTTTATCCTGCTCAGTTTCGGGGCCAATCGGAGCATGGCCTGTTATGCGCCAACCTGGACGGCGACGTCGAATATCACGGCTTCCTCCGCTACCTTTTCCTGGTCCACCACTTCCGGTGCCGACTCGTATTCCGTTCAATACCGCTTACCTAACGGAACCTGGTATTATGTACCTGGAGATCCTTTTTATGGAACCTACACTACCCTTAGCGGACTTAGTTCCAGTACTACTTATGAGTGGCGTGTCCGTGCGAATTGCTGGGGTGGGGGATATAGTGAATGGACGTATCCAATCACCTTTACCACGCTGGCCTATTCTTGCGATCCCCCGGGTTGGTTAGATGCAGTATATATTACTGAAAACTGGGCTTCACTGCAGTGGTCAGCCATCAGCGGCGCGATCAGTTATTCGGTTGACTGGCGTGTTGCCGGAGGTACCTGGACTAACATGCCGGGCAGTCCATTTATCAATAACTGGGTAGAACTCGGTGGATTGCAACCTTGCACCACTTATGAATGGCGTGTGCATACCAATTGCACCGGAGGCATGTATAGTGATTGGACTTACACAGCCAGTTTTACTACACTTTGTTCCGGATGTAACACACCTACCTGGCCAGCGACCCTGAATGTTTCAGCAACAACTGCAACATTCCATTGGGATCCGGTATCCGGTGCTGCAAGTTATTCCCTGCAGACCAGGCTGCCCGGAGGATCGTGGTCCTATGTCCCCGGCAGTCCTTTTTACAACAATACTGTTACCGTGGGTGGATTTTATCCAAATACCACCTATGAATGGCGCGTGCGCACTAATTGTTATGGTGGCCAATACAGCAACTGGACCTACCCGGTAACCTTTACTACTTATGGTTCATCCTGTGAGCCGCCGACCTGGTTAGGTACGTCAAACATCACCCAAACATCGGCCACCTTTAATTGGGATGCGGTCTATGGAGCGCTCAATTATTCTATTCAATGGCGCTATCCTGGCGGTACATGGTACAACTTACCAGGGGGACCATTTAATAATACATGGGTGAATGTCACCGGCCTCCAGCCGGGTACTGCCTATGAATGGCGGGTGCGCAGCAATTGTTCAAACTGGAGCCAAAGCTTATGGTCTTATCCGGTGGGCTTTACCACTTTAGGTAATTATAATTGTACCCCGCCTTCCTGGACATCGACCATCAATATATCTTCCAATGCGGCAACCTTTCAATGGTCATCCGTCCCTGGAGCGCAGAGTTATACTGTTCAAATCCGTTTGCCCAACGGTTCATGGGCCAATGTACCGGGAAGTCCGGTGTCTAACACCATCATAACCGTATACGGGCTTAATCCGAATACCACCTATGAATGGCGGGTCCGGACAAATTGTGGTAGTTGGCAGTACAGTGATTGGACCTGGCCTATAACATTCACTACGTCAGGTGGAGAATGTTATGCTCCTGAATGGTTATACACCACCAATATCACACAAAATTCTGCCACCTTCGACTGGGATGCAGTTTGGGGAGCAACTAGTTATGCTGTTCAATGGAGAATTGCAGGAGGTAACTGGTATGATTTAGCCGGAGGACCATTTTACAATTCATGGGCCAACATTGGAGGGCTGCAGGCTGGCACTACGTATGAATGGCGAGTGCGAACGTATTGCGGATATGGCAATTATAGCAGCTGGTCTTATTCTGTATTCTTTACCACATTAAATAATTATGCGTGCAGTACACCAACGTGGCCGGCTACCCAAAACGTGACATCCACTACGGCGACCGTGCACTGGGATCCCATCTATGGGGCTGCCGGATACCAGGTTCAGTACAGACTCTTATGGGGCTCATGGTATGATGCTCCGGGAGGGCCTTTTTCCTCTAACACAGTCACGATCACCGGCCTGTCACCCAGTACCGGATATGAGTGGCGGGTCAGAACGATTTGCGGCAATTGGCAATATAGTTCGTGGACCAGCCCGATAGCCTTTACGACATCTGCTGGTTATTCCTGCAATACGCCGACGTGGCCGATAACTGTAGGAGTAACCTCCAGTTCAGCTACGGTAAGTTGGGATATCGTCTACGGTGCTGTGAGTTATACCGTTCAATATCGAATGGTCAATGGAAGTTGGTACGATGCCCCGGGAAATCCATTTCAGACCACTACGGCGACGATCAACGGTCTCGCTCCCAATACAAGTTATGAATGGAGAGTGCGTTCGAATTGCGGCAACTGGCAATACAGTGGCTGGACTACACCTGTCCTCTTTACTACGTCAGGAGGTTCCTCATGTGATCCTCCCGTCTGGCTCAATACGTCAAGTATTACTGACAATTCCGCCGTGTTTGAATGGGGTCCCGTAAGTGGAGCGGTAAGTTATACCGTTGAGTACCGGGTGGTTGGTGGTAATTGGTATCCGGTGCCAGGAAGTCCGTTTACGGTTACGTGGGTCAATGTGGTTGGACTATCACCTTCAACGAATTACGAATGGCATGTGAAAACGAATTGTCCCAACTACTGGAGCAGTTGGTCGGCGAGTGCCTTTTTCACTACGCTGGGATCAGGTGGCGGTGGTAATAATGACAATTGCGATGGTGCCACACAGCTTTATGTAGGCAGTACGTGCCAGAATATAGCCGGGACCAATATCAATTCATCACCCAGTCAACCACCCCCGACAGGCCCATGCTTTGCCGGAGGCTACAAAGATGTTTGGTTTAAGTTTACCATGCCGGGAGGCAATAATCCGGAAGTCACCATTCGTACCACGGCAGGAAGTCTGACAGACGCTGTTATGGAAGTGTACAATGGAAGTTCGTGTTCGGGCCTGAATTACATCATTTGTGAGGATGATAACAATAATGGTAATGGATCGACCATGCCTGTGATCAATTTGCAGGGATTTGCAGGACAGACCATCTGGGTGAGGATATGGGGATATAATGGTACATCAGGGACATTCAGCATCTGTGTCTTTAATTACTGGTCCAACAATTATTCCATACCGGAGGATAATGAAACGAACAGTATTCCTGATCAGATGGATTCGGGTTCGTCAGTAGTCAAAGACATCTTCACGGATGAAGACGCAGTGGCAGTTCTGCATGTGATGCCAAATCCGGCCAGCGACCGGCTGCAGGTTTCGCTCGTACAAAATGGACATAACCAGGTATCTGCCCTGGCGATCTCGGATATGTCAGGCCAGCGGATCTTCTTCAAACATTATGAAGATTCGGATATCCGGGTGTTTACGGATCAGCTTGATGTTTCGGGATATGTTCCGGGCATGTATATATTGCAATTAGTGACCGCCGAAGGGATACAATCGGAGAAGGTGGTCATCAACAGGTAGGGTGTTCTCACTTTGGATAAGAAAAGCCCCGGTGACGGGGCTTTTCTGTTTTTAGATATAGAGGACAGGAGAGGGAAGAGAAGCAAAAGGGCAAAGGGGTAGCGTATCGGAACCTTTATAAGATTTCGTCGAAAACCCCTGCCATGGTAAGTGTCTCGAGAGGGATAAAATGTTACCCATAATGCGGATTATTTTTCAAAAAAAAATTTAGTTGAAGGCGGCAGGTATATGAAAGTCGGAATGTTCAAATCAGCTGTAAGCAGGCTGCGCCGAACCTTGGGTTAGTTTTCGGCAAAAACTGTTGTGTTAGGTTGACAAGTGTCCTGAGAAGACCCAAAGGTGACCTTGCTTCGAAAAGATTTACAGTCTTTTTATCCAAATGCCTTTACACCATCCTTAGCTATATGATATTATTCTAAGCTGCAGGTTGAACTTGAATGTTTCTAAAGCCCTGTTTTATAATTCATTAAGCGGTCATGCGACAAATATTATACAGGATGCGACAGATGTGATACCCTGCTGCTACCGGGGAAAACCAATTTTGACATGCGACAATATTGTCGATACTTCAAACTCCGGAGATATGAAATCACACCTGACCATTTGGATTACCCTCCTGGTATTCCTGATCGGACCTGCCCTCCATGCGCAGGATAACCTGAAAATTAAAGACGCCAATGGAAATGTCTTGCTGGAAGCCCGACCGGAAGGCATCACGGTCCGGAAGATGTCTACTGCTGATCGGATGCTGATTGCTGGTTTGGATACCGAGAACAACGGCCTCCTGGTTTATGATACGGATACAAAAAGCCTGTGGATGTGGCGGGATACGGAATGGATTGAATTGGATGGTATTGACCTGGTAGATGATGCTGACCATGATCCTACTAATGAACTGCAGGATTGGCTGACTTTACCTGGGATCCCGGCTTGTTTTAGCGATGGCATTGACAATGTCGATGATGCCGATAATGATCCTACGAACGAATTGCAGAGTTGGACTACACTTCCGGGAATACCGGCCGGATTCAGTGATGGTGTTGACAATGTCGATGATGCCGATAATGATCCTACGAACGAATTGCAGAGTTGGACTACACTTCCGGGAATACCGGCCGGATTCAGTGATGGTGTTGACAATGTCGATGATGCCGATAATGATCCTACGAATGAATTGCAGAGTTGGACTACACTTCCGGGAATACCGGCCGGATTCAGTGATGGTGTTGACAACGTCGATGATGCCGATAATGATCCGACGAATGAATTGCAGAGTTGGACTACGCTTCCGGGAATACCGGCCGGATTCAGTGATGGTGTCGACAATGTTGACGATGCCGATAATGATCCGACGAATGAAACAAATACATCTTTGTTATTGAATGGAAATGTTCTTGAGCTTACTGACAATGGAGGTACCCTTTCAGCTGACCTGTCCGGTCTGACCAATGACAATGACTGGACGGTAGATGCAGGAAAGGTCTATAATACCAATGACAACGTAGGCATTGGAACCGCTGACCCTCAGGCCGGTTTACATGTGAAGGGTAGTAAAGGCATAGGTGAACATGTCATGCTCATTGAAAATACCGATCCGGCGGGAAGTGGTTTGAATATTAAAATAGATGGCAGCCATCCTTTGTTTGTTTCTCAGCAGGGAGGAGATGGATTTTTCGTTACCCATCCGGTATCTGGTTTGGATTCCTTATTCGATCCGATTGTAGATAACATTCGTTCCTATCTGCTCAGTGGTGCAGAGTTTAGTCCATCCGACATCAATTTTTCACAAATTGCTTCCCCCGGAGGTCTCCTGGATCAGTTGGGCATGGTAGATCTGGTTTCCGGTGGCGTTTGCAAAGGAGTATCAACCTTAGTGGACCTGGTAAATGCTGTCGGGCTACAGAGTATTTCTCTTCCTGATCTGACCCTTGGGCAACCTGATCTCCCTGATATCCCACTCATGCCGACGATATCTGGTGTGCCATCGACCTTCAATATAAATCCACCACCGTTTTCCGTAACTATTTTGGGAAATGATTATTCCTTAAATCCTCCTGCTTTTTCCGTTTCCACCAGTTTTATCAGTAGCCCCATCAGTTCCTATAATTCATTATTGACCCCGGTGAATACTGGAATCACATCGGTGAATAACGCACTTGAAACCGCACATGATGATGTTGCCGGTGCGCTGTCTTCCCTGAGCGGGCTTGAAATTCCATTACCTCAATTGCAAACACCGAGCGATATTGGCCCGATCACCTGTCCAAACCCTAATCCCTGGGACGCTGTCAGCTTCAGGTTTCAAAGCCTGGATCCAAATGATTACGATATCGTGAATCCATTATCCAGTGACAATGCCTTTATTACTTTTTCCGATCAGTATAATAATAAGCTTGGTGCAATCACGGCCCAGGGCATGGGTGAATTTGCCCAGGATTATTTTGATAAAGAAAAAGTACTCGAAATAGGAAGCTATATCACAGGTATTTTCTCCGATGATGGAAGTGTGGTAAAAAATCTGATGAAATTGGGAAAAGAAGCCATCGCCTTTTATAAAGCCACGGATAAAATGGGTGTCTTGTATTCCTCCGGGCATGGCGATTATGCCGAATGGCTGGAAAGAGAAAACACCGATGAAAATTTAGGTTACGGGGACATCGTCGGTGTCCGGGCCGGAAAGATATCCCTCTCGGTAGAAAATGCCGAACAAGTTATGGTGGTATCGCAAGCGCCCATTGTACTGGGCAATATACCTGAAGCAGGCAAGGAAAGGAATGGTAATAATGTCGCGTTCATCGGTCAGGTGCCGGTGAAGGTCATGGGACCTGTTCATACAGGCGATTTTATTATTGCCAATCCCTCCACGCCTGGCTTTGGAATCGCGGTGCCTGAAAAAGAAATCACGCCGCAACAATTCGTACTGGCCGTAGGAAAAAGCTGGGAAACCAATACATCGCCAGGTTTCAAATTCGTAAATACGATTGTAGGTATGCACAACAATGGTTGGGCTGGCCCGATCATGCAAATGCAGCAACGTCTGGATGACCAGGCTGCTACCATCCAATCCCTCTCCACCCGCCTGGACAAACTGGAGTATGGCAATGAATTGATGGCGGATAGCAAGAAGCCAGGACGCTGATATTCTATTCACGCTGTAAACAAAACAATCATGAAAACGAAATATTTAATTATCGCTGGTATTCTCCTCGGTGCTTTACTGTCGTGGGGTAGTGGTGCCAATGCTATGAATACAGGAATGAATAGGAAGGAACTCAGCTGCCAATCTTATTCTGTTTTAAAGGATACCACGGATGCCGATTCCGCATGGACGATCTTCGGGCAGGATGGTACTGTTAAATTTTCTGAAGAGACGATTCATTTATTTTCAGATGCAGCATACCGGGCAAATACTTATCCTCACGAGTACAAACTCAGCCAGGTACCGGACCTCCTGGATAAAGGAAAAGTGCCTTTGGCGTTGTGGACCCTCATCAATACCTATGAGAGCGCACCGGATTCGACAAGAACCATTGCATTTATGTTGGCGGAACGCGGGATCAAAGGACAACATTTTCTCAATGCCTTCTATACCTACGCTTTTGCTGATCCGGAAGTCGTGCATCTTTCTGTGCAGGACGGATCCTACCTGGAACATCCGCAACGGTTGGAGGAAAAACTGGAAAACTGCAGAACACTCGCTGCCTACACAGACAAATTCCTGAAAATGCGTTCAGCGGAGAAATGATTTCATTATTCATCATAAAAAGAATTTCAACATGAAATCCGGATATAATAAATTAACCTATCGAATGAAATCCCGTCTTGGTCTGATCCTGTTTTTATTTCTTCTGGCTGGAGAGATAAAGGCTCAAATTGCTGCGGAAATGAGTTCAGGATTGATCACTGATATCACGGGCAGTATATCTATTGCATCCGATGGTAACTGGCTTAACCAGGGAAATCTCCTTCCGGGAACCTCTACACTTATTCTTGAGGGACCATTTGATCAATTACTGCAGCAGGAGTATGGATCCTTTCATGATGTCACCATTAATAAAAGCAATGGCAACGTTCTCCTCTCGGGAAATATCAACGTGGAGGCAGGCACGCTTTCCATTATAAACCAGGATCTGTCCTTAAATGGATTTATCGTTACGCTTGATCCAACTGCCATGTTAAGTGAAACTCCCGGAAATACGGTGAAAGGACTAACCGGTTATGTTACCACAGCGCGTAGTTTGTCTTCACCGTCAGATGATAACATTGGCGGTTTGGGGTTGGGAATGATTAGTGATGATGACTTTGGTATGACGGAAATCAGGCGTGGGCATGCTCCGCAGTCATCCAATGGTGCTGAAGGAATTCTCCGGTACTTCGATGCCTTCCCCGAATTCAATGATGGGAATACAGCTACGCTGATTTTTCATTATGACGAATCGGAACTGAATGGAAATAATGAAGCAGATCTGAAAATGTACCGGTCACCGGATGGTGGGGTTAATTGGATGGAAGTACCTGGCGTATTGAATGCAGTAGACAACGTATATGAAGCGACTGGTGTGAATTCATTTTCCCGTCTGACACTTAGCAGCCATTGTCTTGAAACATGTATGGCCACTGTCGCGCTGACACACCCTACTGATTTATATCTTAACTCATCCGGTCTGGCTTACCTGCAGCCGGAAGATGTCGATAATGGTAGCAGGGGAGCGTGCGGTATTGAAAGCCTTAATGTTTTACCTGAAGTTTTTGATTGCCAGGAACTGGGTCCTCAAAATGTGGTATTCACCGTCAGGGACAATCATGGCTGCGAGAAAACTTCGAATGTGGTGGTTAATATTATCGATAGTCTTCCTCCGGTCATGCAATGCAGGAACATCACCATCTCCATTGACAATTCGTGTCAGCAGACGATAGTGCCCTCAGAGGTGGATGATGGATCAGCTGATGCCTGTGGCCTTGAACTCAGTCTCGATATCACGATTTTTAGTTGCAGTGATGTAGGAGATCACCAGGTGATACTGACCGGAACGGATCCATCGGGTAATACCGATCAGTGTATAGCAACAGTCACTGTCCAAATGGCCCCACAGGAAGTGGTTTGCCAGGAAGCCACGATTGACCTGGGGAATCTCAGTGCCGTTGATATTGATCCTTTGGCCCTGGTGACAGGTGATCCGCAAAACTACAGTGGATATACCTTCTCCGTGGATCCGGTTACGCTGTACTGTGATCAATTGGGAGATCATACGGTTACGCTGACATCGACAGATCCGTTTGGTAATATTTCATCTTGTGAAACAGTCGTGCATTTGACCGGACCCGATGCGGATTGTGATCAGGTCGCTGATCAATGTGATCTCTGTGATGGTGGAGATGACCGGGTAGATTCGGATGGCGATGGAATACCGGATTGCGCCGACTGGGATGGTTGGGAATACCTGGATCCGGATTGGCAATGTGGCAATAATAAAGTGGTAGTGTGTCACAATGGTCATGAAATTTGCATTAATAAAAATGCAGTACAGGCACATCTGAACCAAGGTGATTTTCTGGGGCCATGCGATGCAGCCAATTGTGATAATGTCCCTGCCTTTGTGATGGGAAATGTTGGGTATTCATCACCTGACGCAGGTGAGCGACTCAATATTGGTTTAACTGAACCTGACCGGAATAGTTTACTGGTGGATACACCCGATCAAATCCTGGCAGAGAATAATCCTAATCCGTTTTTTCCTGAAACGGAGATCCGGTTTTATCTGCCCGTAAGAGAATGGATGACATTGTCCGTATTAGATAACCTTGGCCAACCTGTAGCACCATTAGTTCAGGGAGTGTATGAAGCAGGCTGGCATGAGATCACTTTTGATGGAAGTCATTCGGCGGACGGACTTTATTTCTACAGGATTCAAACCAGTCAGCAAAGTGTAATAAAAACCATGGTGCTGGTCAGACAATAAAGATGATTTTCAACAGAGACAAAATATTTCTTGTTGTTTTCGGTGTTTAACCTGGGAATGATCTTCTGGTGATTTCCAGGTTAAGTACTTAAGATGCGGTCCCTGATTTCGGCCGGTGTGGCGCCATATTCTTCGACGAAACATTTTGTAAAATAAGCGGGACTATTGAAGCCAACCGTATAGGCTATCTCTGAAATAGTAGCTGCATTGGATTTTATCATTTCATAGGCTTTCTTTAAACGGTAAGTCCGGATTAAGCGATTGGGAGCCTGTCCGGTGAGCGCACTGAGTTTGCGATGCAATTGTGATCTGCTCAGGTTCATAAGGCTGGAGAGTTCTTCCACACTGAAGGACTCTTCGGCAAAATGGGCTTCCAGACGAGTGATTAAATTTTGGAGAAATTGTTCATCTACCGAATTGAATGACATCTTTCCGGGATCAATATCCCTGTGCTGTTCATAGAAGGTCCTGATTCTTTTGCGGGAGGCCAGTAAATTGCGAAGGTTCAATAGGAGCACCTCCGGTATAAAAGGTTTGGTAATATAAACATCTGCTTCCGTTTCCAGGCCTGAAATATGGTCTTCGGCAGCGGAGAGGGCCGTGAGCAGGATGACCGGAATGTGACTGGTGCGTACATCTGATTTTAATTCGCGGCAGAGTTCTAATCCGCTTTTACCCGGCATCATGACATCGCTGATGATAATATCAGGAACGAATTCGGTGGCTTGCTGAAAACCCTTATTGGCATCGGAAGCTTCTCTGATTTGGTAGTCCTGTTGGAGTAGGGAAATTATATATTCCCGCATATCTTTTCGGTCTTCTACCACCAGGATCATCGGTTTTTCATCCGAGGCTGGTGCACTTATTTCTCCCAGATCGTTCGGAGCGTTATCATTTTCTGTCGCGGGTTCCTCAGGAAGTTCATCTCCATCAGCCGGATTTTCCCGGATAGCCGGTAACGTAATGGCGAATGTGCTTCCTTCGTGTATTTTACTGACAACTTCAATCTTACCTCCATGCAAGTCAATAATTTGTTTGGACAGGGCTAAGCCAATGCCAACACCTTCAACATCAGCATGAGATTCGCGATCATCGTGATAGTACCGGTCAAATATCCTGGGCAGGTTTTCCGGAGAGATGCCGGAACCGGAATCCGCGATTAGCAGGATGAGCGAATGATCATTTTCCTCCACCCTTCCTGTAATCTTAATTATTCCAAAATCCGGCGTAAACTTAAATGCATTCGAGATGAGATTGATCATGACGATCTCCAATCGCTTGACATCCGCTTCCAGGCAGATGGGGTCCATGAGGTCATAAGAATACTGAATGTGACGACTGGCTGCCAAAGAGTCGAAAGAAGAACATACCCCTTTGATCATCCGGGAGGCATTAACTACCTCCTTATGGAGTTCAAATACATTTTTATCCAGTTTCGCAAGGTCCAGGATTTCATTGATCAGGTGTAATAAACGATCCGCATTTTTTTGTATTCCCCGAAAAGCACTTTCTTCTTTGGTGCCTTTAAATTGACGGATAAGATGGTGAATGGGGGCTAATATAAGGGTCAGCGGCGTTCTGAATTCATGTGAAATATTTGCAAAAAAACGGTTTTGCAATTCATGTAATTCCCTTTCTTTGGCGATGATCACTTTATCGCGGTTGCGCCTGGTCATCAGGGCATAGATCAGTGAAGCTCCGGTAATGAGTACCAGTATAGTGGCCCAGAGATAGATATGCTGGGTAGTTCTGCTTTTTATATTATCCGAGGTAAGTTGTTTGATCTTGTTTTCTTTTAGGGTGGTCTCGTATTGTATTTTAAGATTACTGATGGCTTTGTCACTTTCAGCCGAGTACACGGAATCGCTTATGGTTTTGAAGCGGAGTAAATAATCATAGGCTTCAGCATATTGCTGTTTTCCCGCATAAGCCCGTGAAAGAATATGATAGGCTTCGGACAATTGATCTCTTCGTTGAAAGCGTTGAGAAAGCCGAACGGATTCCATGCCTTTGTCAATGGCCATAGCGTAATCCTCCATCTCTAAATACAATTCCGCCAGGCTGTTTACTGTATGAGGCAGATCATTTTCAAAACCTATACTGTCTTCAATAGCATAAGCTCTTTGAAGCAATCGCAGTGCTTCCTCCCTCCTTCCTTGCTGCATGGCCACGGTGCCCAGGTTGGACGTAAGTATGGCGATATCAAACCAGGAACCAATGGATTTGGCCGTGGTCAGGGAATGTTGATAGGCAGTGGTAGCCAGGTCAAATTCGCCGAGTTTCTGATGCACTACCCCAATGTTGAGGGTATTGGTGAGGATTCCTTCCTGGTCATTTTCCGTATTGCTGATTTGCCAGGCTGTCTGAAATTCTGTTAATGCTTCAGCATACCGGTGCAAACGAAGGAAAGTCATGCCAATATTCGTGTGCACCAATCCAATTCGGTGTTGGTCACCAATGGCTTCATCGATAGCCAGCGCCCGGTAATACAATTGCAGGGAGGTTTCATAATCGGCAAATTGCTCGTAGTTGAGTCCTTTGCCCATTACCGCTTTCGCCAGCATAGCACTATCTCCCTGAGTAGAGGCGTAATCAATGATTTCGTTTAACAATGCAATAGCTTCAGACCACTTTCCGATTTGCGAGAGGGCCCTGCTGAAACCATATTTAGCTTTCATGACTTCCTTCTGGTCCTGTTTCTTTTCGGCCAGGTAGA
The DNA here is from genome assembly GCA_963837505.1 of uncultured Saprospiraceae bacterium. Classification (GTDB taxonomy): domain Bacteria; phylum Bacteroidota; class Bacteroidia; order Chitinophagales; family Saprospiraceae; genus Opimibacter. The sequence goes on from CAWINN010000017.1 coordinate 50,344, forward strand.
TGGCCTTGTGAAAAACGGAATCGGCTAATGGGAAATCGGGAATTTCGTTGGCCAGGTTGCCCAGAAGCATCAGGCCTTTGTATTCCAATTCTTCGTCTTCCAACTGATTGGCAAGAGCCAGGCCCTCGGCAGCCGTCTTTTTTGCATCTGATAAGCTGATATCTGCCCGTTGGTCGGCCAACGTATACAAATAGGTTATCCTTACAGTATCCGTCAGGTAGGCTGTGGCCTTGAGCACGCTATCGGAAAAGGTGGATTGGCTTTGGAGTAAGCAGGTTGGGAGTAGTAGTATGATTGAAAACCAAGTTTTCTTGACTGACCTGATATTCATTGGTGCTGGCCTTTAGCCCAAAGGGATCCGTTTTTATGGTAGTTGTATACTTTGGGTTTTATGATTGACCGAAAATAATACACATTGAGGACAAAATGACCGGGTGTTGGAGTAATGAAATGATGAAATAATAGGGGATTAAATTTATTATTTGACCTGATACCTCTGATTCATCGCTCAATATTCATCCATCGCCATGGCGGAGCAAGGTGCAACCTTTGGATGCCAGCCGTTCAACCATAGTGGTAGCATGACGGAATCTAAATTAGATTTCGTCGAAAACCCCTGCCATGGTAAGTGTCTCGAGCATCCCGAAATGTTACCCGTTTTGGGCTTTATTTTTAAAAATTTGCAGATTTTAATGAAAAAAAGCCTCACGGAGGATGGAATGAATAATCTGTTCCCCCTCACCGGGACTCCATTTTGAACGAATTCCTGTTTAATTCTTCTGCTGGGACCATTTATACGTTTTCCCTGTCCAATAAATAAGTGCGCTTGAGGATTCCGATTCGCCTATCCAGAGGCCATCCCCAATCAGGTAGATGGTTTTATTTTCATTGATACCTGGTTCCGCTTTTTCATTGCGGTACACCTTCCAGATATCCAGCCAGCTGTAATCATCACTGCCGTTTTCGAAACGATGGCCTGCACCAAACAGGACCGGTTCATCTTTTCCATTGTGCAGGATCATGAACCCTTTTTTATGTGTGCTCTTTTCTTCCAGGAGGATGGCTATATCCACTTTATGGTCCGCATTAAAATCCCCTTCGAGATAAAAGGGATTGATAAAATCTGCGATAGAGTAGGTGGAAAAGGTATTTCTCGTTTGAAGTTCCTGGAGTGCCCAGTCAGGAAGGCATTCTTTGAGCAGAGAAGTATGATCTTCTTCCTGGGCCAAGCACGCGATTGGCCAGGCAAAAAGCAGGATCAAATAGATTTTGAAATGCATATTAGTGTGATTTGGGTTTAAAATTAGAAAAGGTTTGGACACCTTTTTGCCCGCCCAAAGCATTTAGATAGGGGTGCGAATGGAAAGGTAGGGACGCGATTTACCACGCCCCTACCTTTTTATCATTTCAATCGTTGGTCAGGCTTCACATCTGCTGTGGTCAGGAT
>CAWINN010000018.1:0-36771 GCA_963837505.1 uncultured Saprospiraceae bacterium
TAGGTGCCGGCGCATTACTTTCAAATACTGATGGAATTGGTAATACAGCCAACGGTGGAAGTGCACTGAATTCGAATACAGCAGGAAATTATAATACGGCTACCGGGACATTCGCATCCTATTCAAACTCCAACGGATTGTATAATACAGCCATCGGTGCAGACGCGCTTTATTTTAATACAAACAGTTCAGGCAATTGCGCAGTCGGGTATGAAGCCTTGTTTATAAATACCGCTGGATATAATTCAGCACTGGGATATAAAGACTTTAAGGAATAATACTACCGGACAATATAATACAGCTATAGGACGAATGTACTCCTGGCTAATACTTCAGGAGAAAATAATACAGCTACCGGTTCTAATGCCTTATATGCGAATACAACAGGACATGATAACACGGTCATAGGTGCTATAGCTTTATCTGCGAATACAACAGGCAACTATAATACAGCAATAGGATCCCTTGCCCTGGAATATAACGTTGGAAACAATAACACAGCACTCGGGGCTTCTGCACTGAATCAAAACACTACAGGAGAAATTAACACTGCGGTGGGAGCTGCACTCAGTTCGAATACAACAGGATATCAAAATTGTGCCGTTGGGTCCACAGCCTTGTATGCGAATACTACCGGATATTATAATACAGCCACCGGTATGAACGCGTTGCGTTTAAACACTACTGGAGCTGGAATACTTCAAATGGGGTTTCTGCATTGTATAAAATATTAACGGATATGAAAATACAGCTAATGGCATGCAGGCACTTTATAATAATACCACAGGAATTCAAAATGTAGGAACAGGTGTAAAATCCCTGTTTAATAATAATGCCGGATCTCAAAATGTGGGGATCGGTGAAAATGCCCTGTTGAATAATTATTCTGGAAATTACAATACAGCTATAGGTTTTAATTCGGGTCCCAGTGCGACTTTTTTTAATACGATCAGCATTGGCAACAATGGATATCTGAATGGCGCCTCGAATCAGGCGTTTATTGGTGGTCTCAGTACTACATGGAATGGCGGCAATACAAACTGGTTTACATACTCCGACGCCCGTATTAAAACAAACGTACAGGAAGATGTAAAAGGATTAGATTTTATTACACGACTTCGTCCTGTTACTTATTACAGAGATATCAAAACACAGACAAGACTTACAGGCAATCAGGAGACGGAAGATTTCCGGAGAAATACGACATTGAACAAATAAAATTCAGCGGATTTCTCGCTCAGGAAGTGGAGAGTGCAGCACAGGCCAGTCATTATGATTTCAGTGGCCTGTCAAAACCAAAAAATGAAACTGAATTGTACACCCTCAGCTATGAAAGTTTTGTGGTGCCCCTTGTGAAAGCTGTTCAAGAGCTGAACGATAAAGTGGATAAGCTGCAAAATGAAAATGATAGCCTGATTCAGCAGGTTGAGCGAAGCGAAATCCCGATGATCATCGGGAAACAGCAAGACATTATTGAAAGCCAAAATGTAAAAATCAGCAGCCTGGAAGAAAGATTGACAGCACTTGAACAGCTACTGGTCGATCGCACCACCGAAAAAGCAAATTAACCTCTTGCTCATTGCTCTCTATCGCTCATACCGAACAGCTCAGTTAAAAACAAAGTAACTTTAGTGATGCGTTTTTACCTGGTCATCATTTTGCTTTCCATTTCAGCGGCTATGCGGTCACAGGCAGAACTCCACATTGCCAATTATTATGATTTCAGAGATGGGCTCAATGATAACCTGGTCTATTGTCTCCGGGAAGATAGCAGGGGATTTTTATGGTTGGGTACCAGGGAAGGACTTAACCGGTTTGATGGGTTCCAGTTTAAAAAATATTTTACCGAAAAAAATAATCCCAATAGTCTTTCACACAATAAAGTATTTGATATCCTGGAGTATCAGCCAGGCTTTCTTTTATTTGCAACGGGCAGCGGTCTTTCTGTCCTCAATACCAATACAGGTCAATTTGAAAATGAAAAAATAAAATTTGCTCCATTAAAAGCCAGATCAGGAACCATCGTATCCAGTATGTACCAGGACCCTGAGGAGCGCATCTGGATCAACCATAGCGGAGAAATTGATGTGCTTGACAAAAATTTAAATTATCTGTTCCGTTTTACGGATTTAGACTGGGCTCAGTCACTCAAAGGAACGAAAATATGTATGAAAGTTGGTACATGGACCACTTAGGCAGGCTTTGGTTACCTACGGATGATTCCGGATTGCAGATCATTGACTTTCATGAGCACCGAATATATAACCGGAATAACAATCCTGAAAAATTACCATACCTGGAATACAATTACATAAGATCCTTCCTCGTAGATGAAACGAATAACACACTTTGGCTCGCTCCGTGGGGAGAAGGACTTCTGAAATTTGATCTGTCATCCGGAAAGGTTTTTCATGAGTATTTTAATCTTCCTGAACCTGGTGAAGCAAGAACGATCAACGCCCTGTTACAAACTTCTCATGGAACCTTACTTTTTACTATCAATGGGCATTGCTATGAAATGAACCCGGGCACGATGGTATTCAGACAAGTGTCTATGTCAGATGGGCAACACGAAAATGCAATAAATGATGGTCCATCAACAATAGGTAGTACCGCGATGATCCGCACTGCCGATCATCATTACTGGATAGGAGGAGCAGGTTTGTACCAGCTGAATGATCTTAAGACACAAAACGATCTGGTTGTGATTCCGGCCGGAAAATCTGAAGAATGTTCCGATTTACTGATTTCCGGATCCGGTATCATCTATAGTATTCATGATAATGGCTGGCTGGTAGCCGTAGATAAAAACATGAAAAATTTTACGCATTATCAGGTGCCACTCCATCCGCAGACTTCATTGACAGAACTATGTGAAGATCAATACGGCCAACTATGGATCGGAAGCACAAATGGTATCCAATTGTTTGATCCCGCCTCCAGGGCTTTTCATCATCCATCTTTTTTGCCTTCAGGTCTGCTGACTGCAAACATCAATGTACTCTTTAGAGACAGTGAAGACAATATGTGGATCGGAACAAGAGATCCGTTTCATTTGTATTGTTATGATTCTGCATCAGGTATTACGAGGCAAATACCACAGGAAACTATCATGCAATTTAATGAGGCCGGAAAGAAAGGCAGGATATCTTCAATTGCAGAGGATGACAAAGGACCTTTGTGGATGGTTTCGAGTATGGGTGGGGGTATTCTCCGCTACGAAAAGAAAGACGATCGCTGGACTTCATTTCCTTTGGGCACACGCAACCATAATTTTCTGGTGAATAAAGGTATTGTTTCAATTCTCCCAGGCGAGGACGGATATTTGTGGCTGAGTACGGTTTTTGGTGATGGTTTGGTATGTTACCATTATCCGAATGACAGCATTATTCAATATACCCGTGAAAAAGGTTTGCTAAGTGATTATGTAGAAACGATATATGCTGACCATGCAGAATAATCTTTGGTTGACCAGCGAATTTGGCATTACAAAATTCAATCCAAATATAAGCCATGCTGTTTCCAATATGCTATTTGAATCAGACCGATTCGGCAATGAACTTTTTGAAACTGCCTTTGATACGACGCATAGCCAACTGGTCGTCGGTATGCACGACCGGCATATTTTCATATCCACCAAAAATGATTCCGGCACGGCGCCTGCGCCAACTCCGCTGTTGGACAGGATAATGTCAATAATAAGGAACAGTTTACGGATCTTCATCATCCTGTGCTTCATCTCGATTATACACAAAAAAATATATCTATGGATTTTACAGCGGTCCATTTTACGAATGCAGATAAACTTCGCTTTGCGTATCTCCTATGGGGGCTGATGATGAATGGAAATATACTACGCTAAACCGAAGTGCTCAATATGCCGCACTCTCCCCGGGCAGTTATGTATTCAAACTAAAAGTCTCAGATGAAAGTGGAAATTGGGGTCCGGAACATGAAATGCTTTCGTTTACTATTGTTCCTCCTTTCTGGAAGACAGCATGGTTTATCCTGTGCGTGACCGGGACAGCTGTGTTGATTACCATTTGGATCGTCAGAAAACGAATTCGTACGATTCGCTATGAGGCTGGGCTAAAACAAAAAATTGCGGAAACGGAAATGATGGCTTTGCGGGCTCAGATGAATCCGCATTTCATTTTCAATTGTATCAATAGCATAGACTCCCTGATTCAGGATAATGACAAGTATCAGGCGACGGTATACCTGAATAAGTTTGCAAGGCTGATCCGCAGCATTCTGGATAGCTCTAAACAGAATACGGTGACGCTGGCGAACGACATGGAAACGCTTAAACTCTATATTGAAATGGAGCAATTCCGAAATGATAATAAATTCACGTCGGAAATAAATGCTGATCCGGACTTGCTTCACGAAGATTTTAAGGTTCCTCCGCTGATTATACAACCCTATGTGGAGAATGCCATCCTGCATGGATTACGAAACCGAAAAGATAATGACGGTCAGCTTTCTATTTCCCTGAACAGGCTGAATGGACACATTCAATACATCATAGAGGATAACGGTGTCGGAAGAATCCATGTGCAGAATGGTCATTCTGATCACAAGGTATCGTATGGCATGCAGATGAGTAGTGACAGGGTCAAGCTATTTAACCAGGAAGAAATAGCATCTGTTGAAATAACTGACCTGGTCAGCGAGGGCATTTCGTCCGGTACCCGCGTGGAAGTATTATTAAAAATGATCTGACCAGGACTATGATTACAGCTATCATCATCGATGACGAGCGCAAAGGCCGCAACGCGCTCAAAAATAAGTTACTGGCGTATTGTCCACAGGTATCGCTGCTTGGCGAAGCTGAGAACGGGGAAGAAGGACTCCTGTTGATTGAAAAACATGATCCTGTCATTGTTTTCCTGGACATTGAGATGCCCATGATGAATGGCTTTGAAATGTTGCAGAATCTGCCTGCAAAAAAATTTCACCTCATTTTTACTACGGCGTATGACCAGTATGCCATCAAAGCCATCAAATACGCAGCTTTTGATTATTTGCTCAAACCCATCGACATCGAAGAACTGCAACTCACTATCAAAAAAGCAGAACAGCATATCGCTTTGAATACGACAGCTGAACGGCTTGACGCATTGAAACACAATCTTGCCGGCAAGTATCCGTTGCAAAAGATTGCCATACCTACTATGGAAGGCTTGCTATTCTTCAATTTATCTGATATCGTCTACCTGGAGTCCGAAAGCAATTATACTACCTTGCATTTCGTCAACCATCCAAAACTGGTGGCCAGCAGGACCATGCATGACTTTGAGGAGTTGTTACCTTCGGATATGTTCTTCCGGACCCATAATTCTTACATCATCAATCTGAATTTTATAAAGCGATATCTCAAGGGGGATGGCGGCCAGATTGAAATGCAAAATGGTCATTTTGTGGATGTGTCAAGACGGAAGAAGGAGGAGTTTATTAAAATAATCAGGTAGCAGACATTATACACCACTTCTGAATTTCTTTAGGGTCTGTGTGGCTCCCTGCGTCCGTTTGAGCTGAGCGAATTCTTTACTTGCTCCCGCATGATCAGTTTTCAGGCGTAAGGCCTGCTCCTACCTTTTAAGGGCGCGTCTGCGAACTACACTATTTTTAGGCTCAAGGGCGCGTCTAATAACCAATATAAGTTGTACTCCATTCCTTCCATGTGCTGATAATCAAAGTTTCTCTATAATCGAAATGAGGTTATTGGTGGCGCCCATACCAGCTTGTTTTTTGGCCTCGGTACATTGTATTTAAAAGTCAGCAATAATTAATTTCTTCATACCCATCATTTTTTTGAATGCTCCGGGTTTTTTGATGAGTTCTTCCCAATGGTCAGAACAAACCTGCCAGCTTAAACCGTATTTATCCTTTAGCCAGCCGCATACACTTTCTTCTCCACCATTGGCTGTCAATGCAGTCCAGTAATAGTCAATTTCAGCCTGGTCTTTGCAGGTGATCATAAACGAAACAGATTCATTGAACTTGAATAATGGTCCGGCATTTATTCCAATAAATCGCATTCCTACTATCTCAAATTCAACGGTAAGAACCTTGCCTGCAAAGTCTTTTTGAAATTCAGCCAGCCCTTCGGCTTCTGTCATAGGATAGTAAGTAGTGTTAATCATTTTCCCGTCTTTGAAAATTGACAGGTAGTATTCAGCGGCTTCTTTTGCATTGCCGTCAAACCATAGATTTGGAATTATTTTTTGCATGTCTTTTTTTGTATGAGTTGTTTACATTGTTTTTTTTACTGCCAGGCCGGTCGCACCAAAATTTCAGCTAACTTCTTTATACCCGTACCCCCATCCACTCCTCCCCGATCCATCCCTAATCCCAAGGTAAAATTTATTTCCCTGATCCTACGCTTCAACGCCGCCTCCATATTTCGTCATCCATGCCCGGATCAGGAAATGGGTCATCCCCCGACAGCACCATAGTCCTGAATTGATCCCGGTGCGGGTGAAGTCAGTCCACAGTAATCCCGAATTACTCTTAAGAAAGGTCTGTTAGTTACATGTACCAAACGGTACAATGATGAAATTTTTGGGGAAATAATTGTCTTGACTCTCCGGCTGCTTGAGTATGCCGTTATCCATTATTACAATCAACTTGCTAACCGGATCCATGGACGCTTTACTGTAAGCCTCAATTTCTATTTTGTCCCCGTTAATTTTGTACCCGAGTTCGGCGGCCATATTTTGATCACACTTGTAATACATAACGGTGCTTTCGGAAGTAAAACACAACGAGTCGAAGCAATTATCATTGATCGGACTTATCCATTTAGTGCCGACCAATTCAGCCGTGGTCAGTGGAAGGGTCAGAAATGACATACTGAAAAGGGTGGTGAGAACCAATAAAAAAGAAAAGGACAACTTTTTCATAGCCTGGACAATTTATAATGTTAATAACTATTTTTCCGATTGACGATTTGGCGGATGAGATGCGCTAAGTTGTCGTTTCGCACACAATTTAATAAAAACACATCAATTAATATTCCCCATTTTTGTCTTCCCTTATCCGGCGTTACCGTCTGTCATATTGCTGTTTGTAAGGGTACGGTGGTATCAGTCCGTTATTACTAATTTAACGGTCGCCACTATTTGGTTATTTTCTGTCAGGCAAATGAAATATAACCCACCCGGAAGATTTTCACGATATAAGGTAACCATCCGTCCTGAAATATTTTTTATCTGCCTTACCCGCTGCCCTACGGAATTGTATAGGATCAAAACAGCATCCTTTACATTTTTATCTATCTGCAAAGTGGTCGAGGAAGAAAATGGATTCGGATAGATAGTACAGGATGGAACTTCCTGGTGCGCCACTGTGGGCACAGCACTTATGATTCCTCCATCCTGCGTGTGCAATATAGCTCCATCACTCCCGACCATCCAGCCATCACCCGTACTCAAAAACTGTAGTGAATTGGGGTGAATATCAGGGGCACAAGCTTCACTATACCACGTGTCTCCACCATCATGGGTATAGCTTATAGCCGGATAAAACGAAGTGACCCAGCCCGTATCGGCATTAATAAAAAAGACAGCATTGTTGGCAAAAAGCTCCCCGCCAACCCCTATCGTAGAAGTCCATACCGTGCCCCCGTCCGTAGTATGCAAAATGATCTGAGCATCTCCCACGGCCCACCCTTCAGTAGCCGAAATAAAATAAACATCATTCAAATTATAGGTGGTGGGACTGTGTTGAGCCACCCAGGAACTTCCTCCATTGTCGGTATGCCAAATGATGCCGCTATCCCCGACGGCCCAACAGGAAGAGGAATCAATGCCAAAAATGGAATGGATAGCATTCAGGCCGCCACTTAATTGCGTCGACCAACTCATGCCCCCATTTGAAGTGTGAATAATAGTACTATTGGTACCTGCAGCCCATCCGGTAGATGGGTCAGCAAAAAATATGGAATACAGATAGCCCGATGTTCCGCTATGCTGCGTGTTCCAGTTCATTCCGCCATCGATCGTATGCCATACGGTATCAGGCGCATTGCCGACGGCCCAGGCTTCGTTGGCAGTGATGCAGTACACTGAATTTAAATCCGATGTGGTTCCGCTGTTTTGCAGGGTCCATTGATTGCCACCGTCGATAGTGCTTACCATAGTGCCTGCAGTACCTACTGCGTATCCCACTGAAGGATTGGCAAAATGTATATCCAGCAAATCAGCATGGGTGATACTGATTACATTATTCGTCAATGAGGATCCACCATTCGTTGCAGCCATAATGGCCCCTTTCCCGATCAGCCAACCGCTGGTGGTATCGACGAGTTGAACATCATTAACTGTCGAAGTCAATGCATCCTTCGTCCAGTTCATTCCACCATCCGTAGTATGCAGGAATACATTGTCGCCCAGCGCCCACCCCACTCGCTCATTGATGAAATAAACCGACTTATAAAATTTACAACAGCCTCCGGTCTGTGATGACCAATGCTGCCCGCCGTCAGCCGTATGTATAATGCCCGGCACACCCGCGACCCAGGCTTCCATATCATTGATGGCGGATATGGAAAGAAGATTTTCTGAAACTCCACTGTTTTGTGAAGTCCAGTGGAGGCCACCATCATCGGTGTGGTAAATGTCTCCAAAGAAAGAAGTTATCCATCCTGCCTGCGTACTCGTAAATTGTATGGCAAAGCCACTGACACCGGTATTTTGCATAGTCCATGTTTCCCCGCCGTTGGTGGTATGCAGTACACCCGTAGTGCTGAGGATCCAACCTTCAGTAGCGTTAACAAAAGAGACGGATTTGAGATCGTCCGTCGTACCACTTTGTTGAGGTGTCCATGTTTTCCCGCTATCCTGCGTGTGGAGAATAGTTCCAACACCTCCCACAATCCACCCTTCTGTTGCATTGACAAATTGGACATCCAGGAGGTTTTCACAAGTAGTGCTGTTTTGATATGCCCAGCTATTTCCGCTATCGGTTGTATACAGAATAGTTCCGGAAAGACCTATTATCCATCCCTGGGTTATGGATTCAAAATAGACGGAGGTCAATTCCTCCCCTGTGGGCCGTGGGGATTGCCATTCCCATTGAGCAATGGCTGGCGTGCCTGTAGCCAGTAAAGCGATGAGTAGTTTTATCTTCATTTTATTGGTTCAATCCGTCCTTAACTTGGGAAACCTAATTGAATTCATCATAACCAGTGGCGAAAAAATAAGATTGGTCGTCAGGTATACAGTTGGCATCGTTAAACCTGAAACTAAACATATTGCTTATAAACTTCTTGTCCAGTCAAACCCAACAGCATTAAGATCAAACATGGAGCCTCCCGGACAAACTGAAATGGTAACCACATTAAAATAAAAGAATGGACTACACCAAACAAAACCAATGGTTTCCTGATCATTTACACATTGGTTGAGTTTGTAAATTACAAACATAGAATGAACATGGTAACAGTGGATGTGTCCATGCACAACGAAACTCCGTCTATTGCAAAACCATTGTTAGGAAGAGGTCTCCTGATCTGGCGAAACCGTCTGCGGTAATAATAAGTCGCAATACCAAAATCCGTAGTCAAAAGGACTGTCCGCAGGTGGTGCCTGGTGATCACTATCCCCGGTCAAATTGTCTATTGGCTTTGCAGGGGTGTATGTTCTGTAAACAATTTCTCCCTTTTCAAATGCAATGGGCTCTTTAAAAATGGGCCCATCAAAAACAAAAGTGTGAAACTCTCCGTTCTCACCACAAGGGTCGACATGGTCGGGTAAATCCTTTAAAAATTCATCGTCAATGATTCTGCCCACAAAGCTCTTATCCAAATATTTCTCATTGACGCAGGTAGTGATGGTCCTGAATCCTAAACTAATAAATTCCCTGATGAGTTGGCCGGTTGGGATTTTCCATAATGGAAAAACTCCTTTTAAATTTACTTCCGATAATTTATCTTCTCTATACTTTCGCAAATCTTCTAAGAAAATGTCGCCAAAGACAGATGCGGTCGCACCTTTATTTATTACATCCCTCAAAGCAGTTGACATCACCTGTTCATAAACTTCCATGGTCGGCATTTCAGGAAGTTGAATCTTTACTAAAGGCAAGCCAATACTTTCTGCCTGGGTCTCCAACAAGTCAACTCTTACCCCGTGCATTGAAATTCGCTGATAGTGTTCGTTGATGCTGGTCAATAAACACATGACGTCGTATTGCTGCGACCGTAAGATTTTATACAGGCCCATAGCGGAGTCCTTACCCCCGCTCCAATTAAATATGGCTTTTTCTTTCAATGGTTTGCTTTAAAAATCAAATCTTGTCGTTTCACGCGCCTCGCATCCATTCGCATTGCTTGCCACTACCATTCAGCAGCCTGGTGAAATGCATCGTATATTATTCCTTCACCCATTTTTTTTGCGTTGTCCAGTCCTTACCTGAGACTTCAAGCATATAAATTCCGTTGGTCAAAGAAAAAATGTCCATGTCGTTTATACCCGTATACCCTTCTTTTTGCAGGACACAGACTCCCATCATATTAAAAATCTGCACTTTTAAATTTTGACCTTTGTAACATTCAAAATAAATTCTGTCCTTTGACGGATTCGGATATAGGGCACCGATTTTATCTGAAATTTGCTTTCCACTTTGTCCAACTGCGGTTGCAAAACCACAACTGCGATACCAACAAGCTGTAGAGTCACTATCCAGAAAATTCAACAGTGCCGTGGCCACTTTTTGTCTGCCGGTGACTGAAGGATGCGTCCCATCTGAATTGAAATCGGTAGGACATATCCAGGTTAGTCCATCACTGCGGGGAGTGGTGCCATTAGCCCAGTTATACGTTCCCCAACAGAGCCAGGGAGAATTCGCACCGGTTCCTGCATATTGCAACATAGGATCATTATTTATTTGATCTTCTATCATCCATTTCAAAGTCCATCCCTGCCAGTAGGCATAAGGTTCAGGATTAAGATTTGATGTGGCATATCCGGCATAGATCCTGCTGGCCAGGTAGCAGATCTTCGCATTCGGGAATCTTGTTTTAATGATATTCATGATCCGCTTCGATTGTATCCGCAGTGAATCGGAATACACCTCGGGTGACGGGCCGGGACTACCTACAGGAAAGGCTTCTTTGTACCAGATAACCTGAACCTGCTGATCGGTTACATCGGCAACGGATAGCCGGTGAGCTACGGTGGTATCCCAGTAATGATTATAGGAAAAGGAATCGACGACTGAAATAATATCAGTACTCATTCCCCCTTCCGCGCAGTCAACCAACACTACTTTGGAATTTTTATTGAGATCCGCATTTCCCATGGGAATGAACACACTGAATTCCATGGTGCCATTAGACATCCCGATGGATATAAAACCTATTTTCCCGTTTTCTGGATCAGGATTGCCATCGGCATCCAGCGGTTGTATTTGATTGGCCAGTTGCAGCCCGGCGGATAGGTGCGCTGCAGGTATAGAGTTCGATCCATCAGGATATAAACCTCCCATATAGCCATTCCATGTTCCTGTTCCCAGGTCATTGATGGGAAGGTATGCAGGATCTCCATAAGAAACCTGGGCGCAATGCTGCGCGTTTGTCTTTGATATTACCAGAAGAATGGAGATAAGAAGGATTAATTTTTTCATCTTTCTTTTATGCTTTTACGCTATTGGATTATATATTGGATATGACGTTTTACCCCTCACCAAAAAAGCGGATTTCAAAGAACTAAACCATCTGCCAGTACTGAACCTGCTACAAAGCACATGGTTTAATTTAGCCACTGAACCCGTATTTATGCCAAACGCCAGGTATAGTCAGTGTTTTAGTATCTCGTTTTTAACACCATTTTACCCAGGTCCTTGATTTCGTCTTGTGAGGTAAAAAAGACCCTGCCGTTTTTTGACAAGACCTCCCAGGCAATGTGGCTCGTGATGTCATCTAAAACACCGGGTTTGGTGGCGTCAGTCGCCAACTCAAAAGTCCTGTCGCTGGTCATATGCACAGGTTGAGCAAAGTCCTGATGCACCATTAACAAGTCCCCACGACCATCAATAGAGGCCTGATAAATTTCCTGCAAGTCGGTCAAAACATTACCCTTCCCCACCGCTTCCTTTATTTCACTAATAGCTGCGGCTCTTCGCTGGTGTTGCAAATCTTTAACTATTTCCCAACCCTGTTTAGCAAGATGATGCGTTGTAATATGGTTATAATCAATATTAGCATACCCAATATAAACAGCCGGTTTGTCAGCAACATGCATTAACCGGCTATAATTGTCTTCCGTGCAAATGACCACAACATGGGAACCTGTTTCATTGTACATTTTTACCACCGCCTTATCTACCCCGTTAAAATACTCGCGAACCATATTATCCATTAATTTGCTTTCGCTGCGCTTTTCGTGATCAGTCAGATAATGTTGGTTTTCTGAAAATGGAAAGTCATCATTCGTAATTTCCTTACTGATTCCATCATTAATGGCATGGTAAAGGGTCACTCCGCTTTGGGAAAGCAGCAGGATGAAATACTCCTCACTTCTGTTGTATAATGTAATCAAAGAGCGGATGTCAAAAGTATCCGATATATGAACCCCATTTTCATTTGCGGGCCAGGTAGACTTTATTATCTCTTTGGTGTCGTTAGAAAGATAGATATGTAAACTGTCCAAATGGTAGTTGACGTCAATTTCGCTTTCAATACCTGAAAGTTTCTCTAACAAGGACAAAACAGGTCTTTTGCCAAATTGGTTTATAACCCTTTCTTCCGCTTCTTTTAAAAGATTTTTTAACTGGATGGCATCCTGCGCATTGTCAGGATGTGTTCTGTGCGTGTTGAGTGAAATGGTAACACAAGGGGTGTTTTTTTCTGTTGCTAAGGCCTGTAATTTCTGTTTGATGGTCATGTTGATTTTATTCAAAGGTACGTTATTTCCTACTCTTCCGAATTTCCGATTACTTCCCTTTTACATGAATGGTCATTGGTTTGGCCGTAGTAGTCGTCCTGTCCTTGCGTATAACGAAAAAGGGGTTGAAGAAGTTTTTAAAAAAGGGTAGCAGCACCACTGTTGGGCATGTGCACTCGCTCTCAGCGAGTCGATTTAAGCTCGTGGTGAGGTGATTGCCCCGTGTGATGGAACTGTTTTACAGAGGAGCCAATATCATCTGCTTTGCCTTCATATCTTAGCATTTACCTTGCTTCATGAAGTTAAAGCTAACGGTCAATGCGGGCATCTGTAGCTTTGGTTGTGCAATTTCCTTGCGCGGCTATGATTTCATAAATTCTGTTAAGTACACTCAACTACAGCCGACCCACTACATGTTACCATCCGTAAAAACCTATGTACCTACAGCAGATAATCTTTTCCTAAAGAAACCGGTTCTGATTTTCATCGTCCTGGTTTTAATGTAGCTTTTATTTTAGAATAGATATAGCTTTGTCAATGATCGGATCGATTCCCATCTCATCCTCCTGCGCTGAAATCACGACCAGACTATCTGGTGCAATTCCAATTCCTTCGTAATTTATACCATTCCTGTCATTGACAACTCCCACGGTCACCCGGTAGCTCCACCCGTTGGGTAGTTCCCGCGGCAGGGCATGTGGCAGCGCACCTTCAGTAGAATCACCCACGACAACCACATTCGGGATTGTTTTCATTGCGAGTAAAAAACGTTCAGCTGCGCTGGCCGTATTACGGTTTATAAGCACGGCAACCGGTTTTAAATAAGCGTGTCCTTCGGGTGAAATGGTTAGTGGGAACGGTGCTGAGAAATCGTTGTGATCGGGTCCATTACGTGAAAAATCGTAACCATAAAGGTTTTCAGCGGAAGTAAATCGGCCCGCCACAGCATCTGCATTAAACGCATCGCCTCCGCCATTATCACGGATATCGATAATCATTCCTTTGGTGCCGGCCAATTCATCAACCACTTCATCGATGCCGGAAACCCATTTGTCCACTCTTCCAAAATCAACATCCTCAAAAGAAGAAATGTAAACATATCCTACTTCCGGATCAGATTTCATGCGGCCATAATCGAAATGATGGTCGCCAGCCGATCGATAGGCGCTACTGAAATAGTGATTCCGTATATTAGTAATGTTAAAATTTTCAGGACGTGAATTCTTCTGGGCGGCATTGGAGAACACGGCATTAAATGGTGCGACCAAGGCGACATGTCCATCGTTAAGGTTTGCCAGCATATTGGCCATGAGGTCGAAAAGTTGATTGTCAGAAGTATGATCCGTAACCACAGGCCGATACACCGAATACAAAGAATCCCAGTTGATATTTTTAATGATGAAGCTGCTGTAATAAACATCGAATTCATTCCAAAGCAGATCAAAATTTTTAGTCGGCGTGTTTTCAGGCTCCGGAGTATCCAATTCCGAGCAATTACTCAATGGGAATAAAAATATGATGAGAAATATTTTACATATCCATTTCATACTTTTCAGAATTTATAAAAGAGAGTGCCCGAGAGCTGATTTATAAATGTTTGCGATTTCCGGGGATGATAAAAGGTGTAATAGGTAAAATGATAGGCTGCCTTAATCTGCCACCTTGCCGAAAGAGAAACGGAATAATAAAATTGACTGTTGTTGTATAGTAACTGACTCAACGATGACACATTACCTAATTTGAAATAGGCACCCGCAAAAGAGTGATACGTGGCCACCGAAGCGACCTCTGTGGTGGCAACACTGTATGGATTCCGATAACTGAAATTTAAAAATCCTCCAAATGATGAATTGAAACCCAAAATACTACAAGTACTTAAATCGTACCTAAGATCAACAGCAAGACAAAGTGTGGTAAATGGTTCGGCTATGGTTTCTTCTGCGATACCTCTCCCGTAATTATAGTTGCGAAAGCTGAAAATCAGGTCAGCCCCGACACCGCCAAATAAAGACAACTGGTTATTAATCATCGAAGTGATTAAATGCACGTATTGATAATTTGCTTTGAAAGATACAAACTGTGCCGTATGACTGTCCTCTCCCAGTTTTCCACTGATAATTGACCGTAAGCGGGTGGCCATAAAATAAACACCCGCGATTTGTCTTGATTTTTTACCAAAATGTTCAAAAGAAATCCCTGGTTGCAACGCAAAATGATGGTAATAAAACGGAGAAGCCAGCGGATCATTGTTAAACACATACTGAAGTCCGATATCAACGCCTATAAAGTTATTGTGCTGTTTGACCGCTGGTGAGGAGGAAAAAGGAAGAGAATCAGGCAAGACCTGGGAATAGGACAAAACCGGGATGAGTGCCAGTATGAAAAAGAAACACGTCCATATTTTTTTACTGGCCATTTGCATATTGATCACTGAAATATGAATTCGATTATTGACAACTCTCTTTTATATCCTGAAAAGACATAATCAACCTGTACTCGTTGAAATAATAAGCAACGGTTTACTAACCACATGAATCAATGCTTACAAATCCATGTTAAAAATAGAGTTTTTATTCCTGGTCACCGTCGTCCAGCATAAAAGTAAGGTTCCGGGCCGAAACGCCCGACTGTTTATTTCCATTTTTGTTTAACCTTCCATTGGTGCATGTCCGTCATTGTTTTTCAACTATAGAAAATTTACTTTTTACGCCCTTAATTAAAAGCCATACCATTATTGAAAGTTCGCCTAACGTCCAAATGGGCGTTGCAATTTGAAAAACAAGAGCCTGGTAGTCCGGAAGAAGCAGGTGAGTTAAGCAGTGGATGACGTACGCTATGCCGTTAAGAATTAAAAATACACCCAACAGGCGGGGAATAAACCCTGACTTATACACCAAATACCCAAATGGAAAAAGCCAGAGGCCCCAAAACATTTCCAGGGTAATGGTTACGTAGTCATTTATTTTTAAAAACAACATGGCCAGATCCTGTCGCTGACTGAGTTCAAATGTTTTTAAAATATCGCCTTTAAAAAGCATCAGGGAAGTTATATTGAGTGCATCCATAAAAAAACTGACCGGGATCTGCACCATAACCAATACCACCAATAGTTTAGCCTGACTTTCGTTGACGTGTTTGAACAATCGATACAGGGCCATTGCTATTAAAATCCAGACAATGCTGCTGAGGATATCGTTAACTATACCCGTTCGAAATAAAAACTCATTGGCGAGAATCTTAGCAGCCGTGGCAACAGCATCACCCTGCACGATAGTTTTCGTTTGAACATACATAAGCCCATAGATGGCCGTTATGATCCAAATAAGGTACATGAAGCCGGCAAATCTTGCGGTCCTTTTAAGGGAGGTCACTTTATCTTCCATAACCGTAGTATTTCATTATGATTTACAAAGGACACTTTAGGGCGCTTCTATTAACCAACAAATTTATAAGAAAAATAACTGCATTACGTTGATTATCAATTTGAATCTTTATTCAAAATTAGGTTAATAGAGGCGCCCTTTAATACCTGAATTATTTAGTTTCAGTTTCGATAACTGTCAGAAACAAAAGTCAGTCCCGAAAAGCTGTCCCTGTCCTCAGATGTCTTTTATCCGTCGTATCTGCTATTGTTTTGCTATGACCGATAACGATTTCGGGCTGCGCCTTTGGCAGGTTCCGGAAATTTAAGGTATGATTTATTACTAAAGGGCACGTTTAATAACCAATATATTTTGATATTCAGTTCATACAATGTACTGACTATCATAGTGACTCTGGAATCCAAATGAAGTTATTAGAGACGCCCTAATTTCTTCCAATGCACTGATAATCAAAGTTTCTTATTAATCGAAATGAGGTTATTAGAGGCACCCTAAAGTTTTATAGCAGCACCCCGCTCCAGATTTGCATGTCAATCTAGCCGTTACTAAACTCCCACCAAATGCAGGGTCCTATTCAATGACGATCTCCTTTGTCAAGATGCTATTTCCGTTATATATCAGGATAAAATACAATCCTTCCGGAAATGCTGAGATATCCACTGAACAGGTATGTGCAGTTGTTAAATTCATTTGGCTATATACAACTCTTCCTAAATTATCAATTATTTTAATTTGTAAATTATTGGGACATCCTATTTCTAATTTAATATTTAGCAGGTGATGTGTTGGATTTGGGTAAACCTGAATTGCATTTTCATCCGTTACACTTTCATTGACGGAGACGGCTAACGCACAGGACGCTGATATGGTATTTGTATTTTCAATGGTACTTCCGGCGGTTAACGTCTGCATTGCAAAACCAGCATAATCGCCAGGATAAAAGGTACATCTGAAAACTGAATTTTGCATAGGTGCCGCTCCCTGAGCAATAATGCCCATGTTCGCAACGGGGTTGATATATTTCCAAAGCGTATTTCCCAGCGAATCAATCTCATAAAAATTCCCATTCGGTCCGTTACAAAAAATTACATTACCATTGGATAGCTGTTGTGCGCCTGAAATGTTTTGTGCATAAAAATTATTTGGGTTTCCTGCATTATAAATCCAGGACGTACTACCTGGCAAATAAGGCAACTGGCTCGAATACGTAAATCCAGTCACCGGAGGGGCTATGATTTCAATGGTAGAGTAGTTTCCACCCATTCGTCCATTGCCATTATTAAACACCATAATCTGATTTTCATACGGCAAACCACTTTCTATCCAATGCGCATGGTGTTGCCCGAAAAATTTTTGATCGGTTAGGGTTCCGTTATTATATGCTTGTGGATTCCCCCAGCGGTATAAAATATCTCCGCCTTTATTTGAATTTCCGCCCGAGTGGCCTGCCGCTTCCGCAGTAGTGGTACTATGATCTAGTATCCATATCTCATTAAAAGAATGGGAACTGACCAGTATTTGGTCCAGGTCCTGGTTGTAGTCGATGGAATTCATATGAATCCAATCCTGCCCCATCATGGGATTGGAACTGGCACTGTAATTAACATTTATCAATTGCGGATGGGAGGAAACGGTCCCAAAGCCAGGTTTTGTATTATCAAAATCCTGAATTAAATGATCCCACAAATGCCATTCCCAAACTATAGTTCCACCTGTTAATCCCTCAGGCTGGATTTCAACAATTTTTTCACTCCAGACGGTAGCCGTAGTTAAAGCAGGATTTCTTCCTTGGGCAATGGCTTCTGCATTTGTTTTGGACTCCCAAACGATCGCTAATACATTTCCATTTGGTAAAGCTTTAATATCGTGGTGCTGACATTCGGAAGAGCTGGAAATAGTATAACTCCAGGTTACATTTCCATTCCAATCGATTTTTTCTATTACCCCACCTGTTCCACCTGAAGTAAATGTGGTGTTGTTAGCATTTCCCGGTCGAAGTAAAGTTCCATCAGGTAAAATATAACAGGATTGTCCGGGCCTGTATGAACTGGCCCATGTTTTTACTTGTTGGCCGCATTTGTCTATTAAATAGGTAGTTGTGCTTCCAATCGGGGCAAATAAAACATACCCATCGTCTAAAGTTCCCGGATGGTGTTGCAAAAGGCCAACCGTGGTTTGTGCAATTGAATACGCCGCGGTGACGATGAGCAGAATCAAAATTTTCAATACTCTTTTCACAAATGCGTTCTTCATTACCTTCAGGGTTTAACTGTATTAGACTTTCAGTTTCCGCATTGGTTTAGTCACCATTGATATTTAGGTCTTAGGCCTGCACCTAACGATCCAGGCCATTCACAGAGGCGTTCCCGGATTTCATCTTCAATTAGTGAAACCTGACGCAAAGAAGAAAGCATCCATGTCGCGAATATCCGCCATAGTACGAAGCCGATGTGTTCGGTCGGTTCAGGTATTATCAAAGGAATTCTTCAGGGTATTATTTCCTTGCTTCCAGATCGCCTCAAGGTACGCTGGAACCGGGGTTCTCCTCATGTGGGTTTAAAAAAGAATCGGCCTTCCCATGCAGGAAGGCCGATTCTTCTGTGTCGGGTCTTACTTATTTCAGGTCATAAGAACTGATGGTCTTATTTCGCTCACAGATAAAAACCCGGGTATCTATTTCGTCAACCACATACAGTGGAGTCGTGTCGACCACATTGATCTTCTTATCCACTTTTCCGGTGTCCTTATTGACCATAATGATTTCGCGCTTGGAATCAGCGTCCTTGGTCAGTATGAACTTGTGGTCGCGGGCATTCCTGGAATTGGAGTACCGCGTCTTGGTCACTTCGTAAAGCGGAGAGTTACCAAAGGAAGCTCCGGCCAATACCTGAGTATGAGAAGTTCCCTGGCTCTCCGCATTGGAAGGGAAATACGCGCCCTTCGCTAACCGGTCAAGTTGCTCCATGTTTTCAATAGCGCCTGAGATATCAATATCGATTCCGGCTATATCGGCACCTAATTGAGCCAGGCCGGCAAAGTTAGTTGACGTGAGCGGAGGATAGTCATTAGAGTAAACCAGTTTTCCCTTTTTGTCCAGCAACGAAAGATGCTGATCCGTATAGAGCACATATCCGGATGGACGGTATTCAGCTAAGAGGGGTGTCTTTTTCGTTACGTTATTCAGCTTGATATCCTTGGCGAATATGGTCATCGCTCCCGTAGCCAGGTCGAATTTATAGCCCGTTCCACCCTCAAACAGGATGACTTTTTTTTCCGCCTCATCAAAGGTCACGGCAGGGATACTTTTGAATTTGACATCCTTGTCCCAGACATCTTTGCCATCGCTATAGCTTAATATATTTGAGCGCTCGGTCGAAATATACAGGACACCCTTTTCTGTTGGAGTAGCATAATAGGTGTAGCCGTTCACATGGCTATCCCATATCTTCTTACCATTGCCGTCCACGTAGGAAATCGACCCATTCTTCTCATCTTTTCCAATCGCGATGTACCCTTTTTCAAAAGGAATGACTTCATCCAGGTAGTCAATCTTATAACTTTTATTCCAGAGGAAATCGCTGGTCTTCGGATCGATCAGGTTGAAGCCTTCGGTTTCGACCAGGACGATATTGCTCTTATTATCTGATGTGATATCGACCAGGCTCCCTTTCAGCTTTAATTTTCCGGGAGTAATATCTTTTCCATCCGCAGGATCCAAAACAATAAGCCGGTTACTCTTTTTCACCCCCAGATAAATACTATTGCTCTGCGGAGAATAGACGAGAGCCTGCAGATTCTTTTCGGCTTCATAACTCCATTTGACTTTACCCGTAGTGGCATCAATGCCATAGGCCATCTCATCCACCCCGACGATAAGGTCTCCGCTTTTAGTGAACATAGGTCCCTGATCGATAAAACTCGACCGGGAAGTTGAATTTCCAAGTTTGGCTACCATGCCTTTTATGTCCCCCAGATCAGCTACCCAGGATTTGGTCATAGTCTTAAGACTAAAACTCATCAGGAGCTGAAGATTGTCCTTCGTCATTTCAAAAAGGATCATCCCCTGATCAGGAAGCAGGTGATACGTCTTGATCCGGTAGTTGTCATCTTTAGTGTCATAGAGCACATCTCCTGTGCTGGAATGAATGATGATCCCGCGGGTTTTACCGTTCATCGGGGTATATTCTGCATAAAATATCGGAAGGCCATCGATATTCTGATAACTCTCCCGCATGACGGCCTTCAGCTCCTTGTTCATCCAGACTTCCTTTCCGGTGTTATTATCAATGCCCATGAGGCCTTTAGCTCCGGCTGCAATGATGTAGCCGTCATTGGCCTGTTCGATCCAGCCGACTTCCGCCAGGGAAGGGGTCATATCTTGCGACCAGGTCTGCGTCTGGGCGTGCACTACGCTGCCCATGGAAATCAGGCAGAGGGTAATGAATTTGATTACGATTGACAGTTGGTTTTTGAGTAACATATTGTTTTGAATTAATTACAACTTTGATGTTTGTATCAGGATAGCCCGTTGGATTTTAGAACATCCGGGATCAATATTTTCTGGTGCCACTGAAGGATTCCCTATTGAGCAGTTTCCCGGAGTAAAAGTATTGAAGCATGGCCAGTCCGGGATCATCGATTGCGGTCAGCTTTGATAACGCCCCTAATAGTAGTATTTTGTTTGGTCCCCCTTTGGGTTTCACCGACAAATTAGGAATTTAATTCTAATTTCAAACCTTATCATACGGCTTCGGGACCATTCTATAACAGGGCTGCGGTCCGCCGGTCAATCGCTTGCGACAAGCCAAACGATAATTCTTTATTCAGCAGCAAAGAAATTCATGCTTTATTGGCTATGGAATGACCGATAGCTATTGGGTAATAGTCTGTACCCCATAATCTGCTTGCAGAGTGCGGAACCCCGCCTATTGCAAATGGGATGCGAGCCGTAGCTTTTTCAATCTCCAATTAGGATTTTGTGTCCGTCGCAATCTTCAATAACAAACTCTCGACTTCCATAAGTTCGTTTTACTATGCCTTCCAGTATTATGGCATTTTTTGATTTAAGCTCCTCAAAGAAGACATCTATTTCAGGAACCCAAATAATAAAATCATGGCTAATTGAACGGTAGTCTTTGTTTGTTTTTATTTCCTGAGTGTCCGATTTTGCAAAATGAACCTGAATGCCGTCACGCTCCACCATGGCATATACCGGCGGGTCAGCCACCAAACCAAGAATGGTGAAGCCAAGCATATCCCTATAATATTCCGCTGATTTTTTTACATCGGCTACCACCAACTGCGGTGCGATTCCGATTAGTTTTGCTTTATTCATTTTAATTCTCCTTTGTTATTTCTTATGTCCAAAGTCGCTGTTCGTTTAATAATTGCAGTGTCGTCTTAAAATTACCGCAAACGACCGGGCTACCTGCCCCTTCTTCGCTTTGAGAAGCTCCGGAGGGCAAAACGGCAGGATTCGTGAGCCGAATCTCTGCCTGCGCGGTGGCTTTCAAATATAAGGATATCATTTTTACTCACCGAAGCTTGAGTGCGGGTTTGCGCATTGGAAAGCGAAGGCGGGTCTTGCGCAGTTGTCCCTGCTGGTGGGTAGGTTATGTTAGAGCCGGTACTATTTCGGACATCTTTTATAAATATCTTTTCTGTCGGCAATAATGATTAAGCGAATAGTTAAATTCCTCACCAATTAAAATCCTAATCTGTGATTAACCATTTGGACCCTGAAATAATTTTTATATCCAGTCAACTTTTTCACTTTTGATACCTCATCTAAAGACTGAGCAGCTTCTAATTGGATGATTACTTTTCAATTCTCCCAAGCAATCCCTTATTTGCAATTTTAGACGACCATTTTTCAAATGATTTGTCAAACTCAACTTTCATCTTGAGTCAAGTTTCTTAAATATAGCAGCCCTTGTTGCTTTTTTACCAGTTTTCTCCTTCTCCAACATGGCACCCAAAAGAAAATCTTTATATTGTTCCTCGCTGATGGTAGTGACATCTCCGCCTAACTGTTCAGCCAATTCTTTTAGAATTTTATTACTCTTATTATCCGCCTTAATAATGATTGCACCCATAGTATTCTTTTTTATCAAAGATACTGGTACTTTACGTTATTGAAAATCACTGAATGCATTGGCTCTTTCGGCTTGCGGGTTTAAGAAGTTGGCGATTTCGGAGCACAAAACTGTCTGCCAGCACTCCATTTGATACGGAGCATAAATGTTCAATTATGCACTCACCGCCAATTTCTTAAATCCACTGCTAGCGGCTGGCAATTATCATGCGTTATTGTCTTTTAACATAGTTTAAAACTACAATTCCACAGTCGAACGCCTGAGATTTTTGAAGTGTTAAATTTTGGCGTTGTTCAAGGTCTTGAAAAATGGGCATACCGTGTCCTATTGCCACAGGGTTAATAAACAAATGAAACTCGTCTATTAGACCTTCCTTGATGAGTGACGAAACAAATTTACCGCCACCAAAAACGATAATGTCTTTGCCTTGTTGTTTTTTTAGTTTGTTTACTTCTTCTGCCAAGTCACCATTTGCAACAACTGTATTATCCCATTCAGACTTTGTTAAGGTTTTTGAAAACACAACCTTTGGTGTTTTGACATACTTTTCAGAACCTTCCATTGGCTCAGGACGATTGTAGGCATCCGTCCAATGAGGTATGAAGCCCAATGCAAGGTTTTTTCCAAGCAAAATAGTTTCCACTGGCTCATTCAGTATTGTAACATAGTCCTTTAAATCGTCAGACCAATCGAAAACCATCCAATCCATTTCGTTGTTTGAGCCAGAAATGAAACCATCTAAGCTCATTTGAACCTGTAATTTTAATTTTCTCATTTTTTTATTTTTTTAAGTGAGCGACAAAAGTAGAAATTGGTTTTCTTCCGATAGTGTGACTCAAATCACAAAATCAATCTGATGCCCCAATAATCTGTTTTCTTGCTCTGCTTAATGCTTCTCTACTTATATAAAGATACTTTGCCAAATCTGTCAACGAAACTTTCATCAAAAGCTCTTGCTTGTGTTTCAAAATATGTTGGTATTTTAAAACTGGATTTGCAAGAGTGAGTATATTTAAATGGTCCTCATGTTGTTGCATAACCTGTTGGGTCAGGATGAAACCCAAATTTGCAATATTTTGGTTAGCGTAACATAGTTTTACTAATTCGTCATTATTTGTAACCATAACTTCTGAATTTTCCATTGCTGTAATAGAAAATGCAGAGGGAATTTGACTGTTATAACTTTCACAACTTGCTAAAAAATCCGTTTCAAATCCAAAGTTTAATATTTTTTCACAGTCGTCTGAATTGTATGAAACGCTTTTGAAAGTTCCCTTTAATACAAAAGCACAAACTTTTGAAATTTCTCCTTCGGGTATAAGAATTTCTCCCTTGTCTAGTTTGCGAATTTTTGAAATGTTAAACCACTGCGACCAGTCGTCAGCTGATGCAATTTTGTATCTGTCTATAAGCCCTTTAATTCTGTCCATTTGTGTTTGCTGCGTCGTAAGTTTTGCTTACCGCTGACGACCAAGGTTGTCCGCTGTGGCGGCCCTATGCAATTGTCTTCAAGTTAGCAAATTCTGAGATAAGGGTAAAGGCATTTCGCTATCAATTTTCCACCATGGTAGACAGCTGCTGTTATGCCCCGTTTTCACTTTGCAAAATTAACGTATGATAGAAATATTTACCCAAACAATCAGTTCTTAAAGAATAATCAAAATCTCACTGGCAAGAACCGAATTTCCAGCCTTTACACTTAAGATATACTGTCCCTTTGGCCAATCTTTGGTAGCAATTGTACGTTCGATCCCTGACGAGGAAATCTGGAATCGGTCATGATGATACAATTTACCATCCATGGAATACACAGTTAAAAAAAAGCTTCCTTGGGTTGGAGCTGCCGTCAGGCTTAATCGGACATTGACGTTTTGATCCAATTCAGAAGGATTAGGTTGTATGGTCATAGACCTTATTAATACAGGGTCAATAATAGAAGTAGATTCGCTGACAGTAAGAGTAGTATCCAAAGAACAGCCCAGATTGTCGGTAATATGCAAATTATAAACGCCAACATTAAGGTTTTTGAATTCCGCATTGTATGTATTAGATCCACCATTCAAAGAAAATACATAGGGTTGTTGGCCGCCCGTCATAGAAATATTAATTGAACCTAACGTACTATCTGTAACTTGTATGGATTCCAAGGTGTCAATCATCATGGAATCGCAATTAAAATCAAATCCCGGATCATAAATCCAGAGCCTTTCTTTTCCTCCATACCTGGCCGTGAAAAATAACCGGTCCCCAACTTGCGTAAATTTTTTAGGAGCACCATCTACAGATCCCCGGATTACGTCTGACAACAGTGTTGTTCCACTTTTGGTACCGTCGCTGCTATAAAGCTCAGCACCATGCACATCTTCATATCCTTGAAGAACAAGGGAGTTATTAAACTTGCCGAGTGCGCCAATAAAACCAATTCCACCGTTTTCATGTCCGTAGGAATCAAGAATTATTTTTGTTCCGGCAAGAGTTCCATCTGATTCACGCATATCTGCACCCCATTCATAAGATACAAAATATATTTTTGTATTAAACAAAGTCAAGTCGCTTGGCTGTGTGTAATCATTGGGATAATTATCCAGCGTTAAAGTTCCTAATGGGGTGCCGTCTGAAACGTTTAATTCATACGTTGTGCCGCTAGGTGCTCCAAGCTCACGTAAAATGAAAAATAGTTTATCTTCTAAAAAGATAACTGGATCATCAGGCCAACCAAAATCAGGATCCTGAAATGACCCTAACTGAATAGTTCCGCTGGCCGTACCGTCTGTAGTCCATAAGACAAATGGATCAGGTTCTGGATGATAAAAGAAATATACTTTCTTGCCGTTACTAAAAAAACGAGATTGTTGATCAAAGTCGCTGCCAGCGGCAAATAAAGTAGTAATAAATTTTGTAGTGGCCAATGTCCCTTCTGAACTACCAAGCATTTTGCCAGTATTAGTGCTGGCAATATAAAACAGCAAACTATCCGATGCTCCGATAGTTCTTACGGATAGATAAGGAAGGTTTACGAGTGTGATTAAAGTATCCTCTACAGGATCAAATAATTGCATCCGGGAATAACCGGATCCCGCGGAATTCTGAATCCAGGAAAACTTTCCCTTCCAATACAAGATATTTTGATATTTAATGCCACTGGAATGAACGGGCTCCAATGTATCATTATCGTTTGTCAGTTTTGAAATATAATATGTCGAACCTCTTCGTTCCGTGAAGTACCATGCATTTGTATCATGATAAAAAACCTGAATTTCCGTTTGGTTGGCTGGACTCACCAACTTTGTACCATTGGCTGTGCCATCGGATATCCACAATTTGTCTTTATTGCTAACAACATCAAAATAAACCAGACGATTTCCTGAAGCGCCAAGTAGTGTTGACCCGTCAGCCACTTTGTGGTCCAAAATATTAGGGAATACAGGGTAAGTCTTCTGTCCCATAGCGGAGGACATGAGAGTTAAATACAAACCCAGCCCAATTAACCATTGAAAATAGTAGATTCGATACATCAGGAAATATTGTGAGTTATAAATTTAGAAATTCCTGCTAAAATAGTTAAATGAGGCATAACACATATATATCCGCTATCAAACATACCTGATTTCTGTTGACAATCTAAGAAGCAGGATTTCGCTTTTAGATATGTTCGTCGCGGCCATCCAAAGTTTCGCTTTTTATATGTTCGTATCCGGATAATCCAGGGGACGCCGGATATGGACCCGCTTCTCCCCGGCAACACGCAAATACCTTTCGGTAGTCTTTAAGATGATGCCGTGCCACACCCAGGTGTGGCACAAGTTATCGGCTCAGCCATGAAGGCTATCCTACTTCGAAGGATCTTTCAGGGCGGTCAGGGCCCAGGCGATCAGAAAAAATCCAACACCGGTAATCATTGGGGGCAGCATCATATTGGGTCCATAAAATCCACCGATATAGATCATGGCGATGCCCAACACGATTAATAAAATGGATGTCGTAGTCAGGATTTTGTTTTTGTTCATCTTGGTTGCTTTTATGGCCAGGGCACACTATTATTTTTTGTCTATTAAACCCGGGGCTGCCCGGACAGACTATCCCTGAGGAGCTGTCTTCACCTTCAGTGCATAGATCAGGAATCCAACAGCAAATAACAGGTGAATACCAACGGAAGTACCTACCTGACTGGCTGCAAAAATACCCTGCGACCAGCCGTATATATTGGCAGGCAGGATAAGTATATGATAGACCATATTGAAAAGCAAAATGACTTTGAGGGAATTAGAATCCGGATGGTTTCGAACGGCAAAGTTTAAATACCCTATGCCGACATTACAGGCTCCGGCTTCCTTAATCATCATCAGGACCAAAGGGGTAACCGTCATGCCAAAACCAGCGGCCATCTTTTCGGGAAAGAACAGGCACATCACTCCGATAAAAAAAACTAAAATGGCACTGATGACTAAGAAGATGGATCTTTTCATGGTGATTTTGATTAAAGTGGACCGTATAATTTCATATCTCCACGACAGGAAGGATTCATAAGATTACACCTTTCCTGAACGACCAGGAATACATGGTCTCGCTGAGCGAATCCGTAAAAAAGGATCTCAACCGGCACTTTTGACATATGGCTTCTTGCGGAAGTGAAGAAACCAATGGCGATCAAACCCTGGATCGTAGCCATCACCCAGTGCATGGAAACGGATGTGTCGGTAAACTGGCCGTACAAACTGGTCAGGGCATGCAGGGCGAAGTAAATCGTAAAACCGAGCATGACGTTGTCCCGGGTCTTTGACGCTTCAGCATTGCGCACGAGCCAGGCGATCAGGCCCAGGCCCAGTTCGGCGACGCCTAAAAAGCGAATCATCATCTGCATGGAGATCGGAGGCTCGGGAATCGCCATTGACGCCATGGCCTGTGGAGCTATAATACTGGGAAGGCCTACGACGAGTCCGTAAACGGCCGCAATAATAAAAATGACGTTCGGTTTCATGTGCGGGTAGATTTAGTTTCTGACGACAAAAAAATAATGGAATAATTCGGTAGTCTTGATGGATGTTTCCGGTTTCCATTTACTCCTACCAATACTACGAAATTATTTTTATATAAAAAAAAATGCTATCCGGGCCATGGTTTGCATGTAACCATACAGAAGGCTTATATGAAAGATATTGGAAAGAAGGGCTGACAGTCATCTTCCTCTTGTTCACACGCATAAAATACCGGAGATATCTTTTTGGGTCATGAAGCAACTGAGCAAATCACTTTTTTTTTCCGGTTCATTAGTCAGGTATAGTCGTGACAACTTCCGGATATGGAATGAAAACAGAACAAAGTCGGCCAGGCCACAACTTTACCTTTATGTCTTTATCAATTTAAGGAGATGACTGGAATGGTCCGCCAGGCGATTGATTTTGACTAAATACATCCCCGCCGGATAGGATGAGATATCCATGGTCACAGGAGTATCCTTACCTTCAGACCGTCGAAGCATTCGGCCGAAGGAGTCATATATTTCCAATTGAATTCTTCCTCCCTGATTTCCCCGGATGGTAAATTGATCCGTGACAGGCATGGGATACAATTGAAATCCATCTGTATCGGAGCTTATAGGTTCTGTCCGATGAAATGACACTGGGATCATAGAATCCGAAATCCACCGTATTATTCCCATTGGCATCATAATTAAAATAACAATTGTAGGGATCACCATCATTCAGTGGTTCTTCACTGATGCCCAGTGTTACAATGCCGGACATGATATCCGTGAACGCATCGCCAAAACCATTATTATCAAAATCCACATCGTTATTGGCATCCGGCTGGAATCCATTAGTGGATACAAAATGTTCCAGCGGTTCTCCGGGCCCCCAATTATTGACCTGCCACACAAAGACCACATACACTCCGGGCTTTAAGCCGGAAAAACGGTAATACCCGTTTTCATCCGTCACCTGTACTCCGCCAAAACCCTGCCAGTCCGGGATGCCATCGCCATCCGGGTCCGACCATATCACCAGGGATACGCCCGGAATGCCCGGCTCGTCAGGTTCATTGATTCCGTTGCGGTTCAGATCATTCCATACCCGGTTGCCAATCGATACGACATCCGGTGTGATGGGATGCGCACAGTCCTGATAGCAATAAGCCATATCATTGATAGCCAGGATCATTTCATCACCCATGGCTTTTCCAATATTCAGATACGTGAGGGCATTGTTGTTAAAATGGTATATGGCATCTTCAGGTGATTCCGATAGATTTCTATAAAACGGTTTCGTATTGACAAAACCCGCCCAGCCTCCATACAGACTGTCGTTACAACCAACCGATTCCTGCGCTACAGAAACTATGTTTTGCATGCTCTGCACCCATAGATCACCCGTTTCTTCATATCCGCCTTGTCCTGAACTGGCAATGATGAAGGGTAAATTCGGCTGATGCAAGTCGTTCCTGACGTCATTGACCAGGTGATTGAGATTGCTTTCGTATTCATTCAGATAACTTTCATCTGCTCCATCATTCCAGCCCTGAAACCAGGCAAATCCTGAAAGTTCAAATGCTGTACCTGCCAGCTCTGGAAATTCACTTCCCAGGTTTTCCGTAACGTTTTTTACGGTTTCGATCATCGCCTGATAATATTCACCTGTCGAGCCTCCCGCAGAAGGAGGACGAAAATCCACCGCCAGGCTTTTTCCTCCCCAGGCCGTTTTGATGATCAACACGGGATCATCAAAATATTCGTCCAGTTGATGAGCAAACATTAATTCCGGCCCAATCAAGTTCGGATTCGCTCCCTGGCCCACGGTAACTTTAGATCGTATCGTATCACTCCCACGTTCAAAATAGAGGTAGGTATCCTGTAAGGTCGTCCAATGATCCGGAGTTCCAATTTCCGACCATGTTCCCAGGGTGTCATGTTGGGAGACATAGTCTAATGTTCCGGGCTTTTGTTCATTATCCTGAATCGTACCATAGCCTTGCATATTCGATTGTCCGGCCATCACAAAGACCCTGACTTTTTTGCGGGATTTTTCCTGCCGGGTGACAATCGGAACATAACCGATTTCCAGGCCCGGAGGAGGCTGAACAATAGTTGCCGGATCAAGGGTCGCTAATCTGCCGACGGACGGAGGAGCCAGATATTCATCTGTATTACTCCAGTTAGCATGTATGAGCTCTGCTCTTTGCTGGAGTTTGGCCCGGATATCTTCCGGAAGATTGGCATGGATGATGGCGGGTTGGTCAACAAAACGATACCAGTAATAGGTCACGGTAGTACCATCCCCAAGATCTGCATAGTAAGGACCAGCCGCCGGTCCGGGATTGTTCCATGGGCCATCCGGATCCTGCCAGTGACAGTCCGGATCCAATGGCGTCAAATAGGTGATCTCGGGGCGCGAAGACGTGGGAACAGACGTTGTTACCAATTGCGTGGAAGCAGGTACATCCACCTCATCAACAACATGCCATAAGCTATCTGTACCGAGTACGAAATACTCGGGCAATTGGAAATCCTTATCCAATTTCCGCACAATATTCGGGTCAAATTCAAACCCCATGATGTCTGAATTGAGTTGCACGTTGTTGATATAATTCAGGTCTATATCTTTTTTGATTCCATTGGTTTTGTTTTCCTGAATCTCGGCGACCATAGATCCTCCGTTATTGGCGAAAGGAACTCCCAGAATTCCGGCTTCACGGATACCGGGAGGAACTGCCGGTCCACCATTAAACCAGGATTCCAAATCATTCCAAAGCGCGTCATGAGAATACACGGAAATCTTATTCAGGATCATGGATCGGTCATCATTGTTGGCCGGAAATTGCAAGCGGTTCACTTTGGCATAGCGGGTCCCCTGCCCGTCCTGCGCGATGAGCGCCGGAGAGCCTGCATGTTCAATCCCAAAAGCTACATGAGGATCAGAGGGTCTTGAATCCAGCATCAAACCTTCGAGGCTGGGATCGGCGATGACGGGTTCAGTCCAGAAGGTGGGAAGAAAAAGGTGGCCGGTCCTTTGAAGTTGGTCGCATTCAGAAAGAGTGTCCAGCATTGATTTCCTGTTTTGATGTCTGTACCGTTCGTATTCGCCAAAGGTTCTGTCAGTGGTAACGGAATATATCCATAGCCAAGCAATTCACCATTTAAGGCTTGCGCCATATTCAGGCCATCGGGTGCCCAAAGGAGTTTGTTAGATAATTGAGCCACGCCGTATTTACCTCCTGGTGTGCTCCAATCCCGCTGGCCATCCGGTAAGATGTCGCTTTTACCGGCACCGGGCCCGTTCGCCCAGGCATAGAAGTTACAGGAAACTCCGCCCATGAGGAACTTGGGTCGCTTTTTCCCAAACCGGGTGTCATTCCACCAGCCTAAGCCCCCTTCAATCGTCGTATAAAAATCGGGTTGATTATTCAGTCTAAGGGTAGACAGCCAGCTGCTGCTCAAACCGGTTTGAAATCGTTCCGGCCCGGGGTAATGATCAAAAATCGGCCACACTGCGCTGTACATGGTATATCCGGATCCAAAGGTGGTGTCGGCTGCATTGTCGGTCGTTATCCACGTGAATCCGGATTGCGTGCCATCCACAATTTGGGCGTGTGTATTGCCGTGGATGACGGAAAGAATACACCAGGTTACCATGCTCCTGATCAAAAGGCTTGTGAAGCGGGGTCGGTGAAAGTCATTGATAAAAACGGTCATGGATCGGATTTTTACAGGAACAAGATACTTCTTTGACACTCATTGCATACCATCGATGCACCACTACCTTTATTCGATTTTACCTTACGACAGGCCTCTATGACCATCACCCGGGAAATGGGTTGTGACATTGTTTCGTCAAAATCAATCATTCCATTTTCATGATTTTCGGTCATCAATACAACCTGAACAGGCCAGGCACTTCGCTCCATCATCTTTCGATGACTTCAGCATTACTATGGTATGGTTTGCCGACATTGACTTATGCATCTGGCATAGCTGATGTCTCCCGACGCTCAGCACGACGATGACTTCTCTTGTTCTATACTAATGCCTATGATAGATTCCTGTTGGCTTTACTTCGTGGGATAACAGAGGTAGGTAGATAACATATGATGAATTGCTTATCCAACGGGGTTAAACCTGGAGGAGACACAGCCCGTAATCCGGTAGCGGCTTTATTTAGTTGCAGATACAAACGTAACCACCTGCTTTTGTCCATTGTTTTGCCCTTTCGGGGCTTCATCATTGGTTCACTTTCGTTCAGTTCATAACTGCCTTACCTGCATAGATCCTGGTCTATTCTTTTCCCTATCACTCACCTCCACGCCGATTCCAAAAGTTGCAGTACTTCGGCTATGCTCAGAATAAACGACAGGTGTTTTGGCAACTTCCCGGGAAGGACGTCACTGGAAGACTGCCGGAACAAATTACGATCCCGTTCTTCCATCAGTGAAGGAGCATTCTACTTCCCGTGTGTCTTTGGGGAGTTGATTCAAGCCACACTCGGTTACGGGCTTTGCGTTGGTGGGCTTTTGAAATCATAAACGGTCTGTTACTTTACACGAGTGAAGGTTAGTTCCAAATCCTTTTCCCAGGTCGTGCTGTCTTTTGATAACTCGCCCTGGCCTATCATGGTTTGTCCATCGGTAGCGATTGTCCAGGTGTAGCGTTGTGAGAAGCCGGGGGCATTTCTCCACCATTTTAAAATATGGTCGTGAAATGAAACCTCATACTTTCTTGAAACTTTACGCTCGTCAAAATAGAGCATAAAGTATTCTCCGGTAGAATCGTCGCTGCCAAAAATGGCGATACCGCTGGGAATGCCTGCTTTATCAATTTCGGAATGCATAATCAGGAAAGCACCTCCTTCAAGCCAATTGAATGAAGTATGTCCGTGAAATGTAGTGTCAGGAAAATAAGGATGTGTCCCGCTAGTTTTCCATTCTCCAATTAATACGGCAAAGGGGTTAAGTGCAGGATTGGGTATGGCTGCCTCGTGCTTTGAGTTTTTTATCATATTTCTCTTGGATGTGTTTTTGTGGTCGTTGTGGTCAGTCGTTTTACAATGACCGCCAACGTCCGGGCTACCCGCCCTTTCTTCGCTTTGATAAGCTCAGGAGGGTGAACCGGCAGGATTCGTGAGCGGTATCTCAGCCTGTGCGGTGGCTTTCAAATATAAGAATATCATTTCTATTGCAGTTATCCCAGCTGGCAGGTAGCATCTATGTAAAAGTAATATTCAGTATTTCCTTTGTGGGTAGCAAAACATACAAATATGAAATCAAAGTATACTGCTCAGCCGAAATTATTCATTGGTATTGACATGCCCAAGGCCAACTGGAGTATCCGCCAAACCACACACCGGCGCTTGTTTTCCCATTGATCAACAACCTGATGGATGGTGTAATGATAATGTTGGTTGCAAGATACGTCCTACGCATTTAGGGCGTTACTATTAATCAACCTTCTTATAGAAATTGTAACTGCACTTATCAGATAATCAAATCTTCTCCTACTTCAGGGCGCCTCTAATCACTTAATTTCGATTAAAGAGTCCCTTTGATTATCAGCACTTTGTAAGAATTAAATATAAAAATATAGTGCTTATTAGAAGCGCCTTTCAAAATCAGATGAATAGATACGCCCTTAACTTTTGGGAGCCCTACTGAAGGAACTGCTTTACCAAGGAGCCTATGTTATGTGACTGTTTATTTGCTGTGCAGATTTTCGATAATTGATTTAATCGTCTTATTGACAATCGTATCCATTTCAGACTTATCAAATATAGTTAGGAGATAGTCTTCCTATTCTTTCGTGAGGACATAGGTGATAACTCGACCTCCTCCTCTTTTCCCCTTTCCTTTGCTCTTGATTCCAAGCCTGATTTTAAAAGTATTATGACCAAGATCGATTCCGGATTTTGGGCTATCCGTCAGCAATCGATCAAGTTCAATCAGTTCTTCTTTTAGAGAGGGAAATTTTTTGATCAATCGCTTTGCTTCCTTCTTAAATATGGCTGTTGGAATTACTTCAAAGCCCATTCAAAAATTCCTTTAGTGTTTCTTTTGATCTCTGCGTTTTCCTCATTTGGGCTACTTGTTCAAAAGCTTCTGAAAGGTCGGCTTTGAGGCTTAAAGCCTGTTCATACTTTTTAAGTTTGGTCAATACCTTCTTCCACTCAGTGATGGGCACCTGAATAGCTTTGACATTGCCATCTTCATCGTTGACGTATTGGACTGGAATTTTCATAAAGCAAAGTTAAGGATTTTACACCTGGTAAATTGATCAACTCAATGGCACATAACGTCCGGGCTACCCGACTTCCTTCGCCAAGGCTTCGGAAGATGAACCCGGAAGGATTCGTGAGAGGTATCTGTGAGTGAGTACTCGATCGTGCTCCATCGCTGTTGCTCTGGCGAAAGCGACCGAAGTGTAACAGCCCCCTAAACCTTCAGACATAGTTACAAAAACATTTTTGTAATTATGAACATGAAAACCACCGAAAACGGCATCCGGAAGTTCACCCGTGAAGAGAAACTTCGGATCCTCAAGGAAGCCAAGCAGAAAGGGGTAAAATCAACCCTTGAGAAGTACGATCTGTATCCTGCCACCTATTACTATTGGAAGAAAAAACTCCTGGTCTATGGTGAAGAAGGCCTTGAACATAGAAGACTTAAGGAGCATGATACCAGAATGAAGGCACTAGAGAAGGAAAACGAACAGCTCAAGATGCTTCTTGCAGAAAAGGACCTGGAGAGCCGGCTGAAGGATGAGCTTTTAAAAAAAAGATATCCCGAACTGAGAAGGAAATCATTGTGAGAGACTTTATGGCTTTAGGATTAAGACGTGATCGGTGCCTGGAGCTCACTGGCCTGACTCGAAACGAGTTTTATTATCAGGAGAAGGGCGTGAAGCCTGGCAAAAAACCATCTTCCATGACTCGTTGGCGAGATCCGCGAACTTTGCAATACTACTTTGTGCCTAACGAAGAAGTGGTTAGAAAAGTGGTGGACATCAAACTGAATCCGGATCTGCCAAAGTGGTATCGCCTCATTACTTTTACCTTGCAACTCCTGGGATACTTTATCAATCATAAGAAGCTGTTCCGCTTGATGAAGGATCATTTGTTGCTGGAAGATCCCAGGAAAAGCAAAGGCAGAGATTTTGTCACCTTTCGCCGGGTATGTCCCGCAGGTCCTCTGTGTGTGCTGGAAATGGACATCAAGTATGTGTGGATATATGAGCATAGGAAGTATGCTTTTATTCTCACTGTGCTGGATACGTTTACCCGGTATGCATTGCATTGGCAGGTGGGATTGACCATGAAAGCCAGCCAGGTCCAAGATGTTTGGGAACATGTGGTAGCGGAATATTTGCAGCCGCATCGTGTCAGTATAAGTAAAATCGAAGTTGAGGTAAGGAATGATAATGGCAAGCAGTTTTCAGCAGCCATAGTGAAATCCTTCTTTGAAAACAACCACATCAATCATGTGTTTACCCATCCCTATACGCCTGAAGAAAATGGTCACGTTGAAAGTTTTCATTCCATCCTTTCAACAGCCATCAAACACGATCGATTTACCAGCCTTGCGCAACTTGAAGATCGCCTGTGCAGGTTTTATACAGCGTATAACAATATCCGAAGCCACAGCGGAACCAAAGGCATTCCGCCAGCTAAATTCTGGGCGCTGCATCAAATGGGACTTGTAAACGTCACCTATTCGGAAAAGCGAAAAGCCATCACTACGGTCAATATCCCTTATCAGGACATCATCACACTGCCCGGTATAGATCAATACGATTATCGGGCAATGCAAACCAGAAGGAGACCCTCGCCTTATTTTGAGGCTCTCGATGAGCCGAAAAATAAACATGCATTGGTAGGCCTACACAACACATTTGAATCGACATCGGTATAAAGCATGACCGTCAGTCGACCCTCGCCGATACAAAGGTATAGACGAAAACAATTGATTTCTTAACTTACGTGACGATTGTCTGAATTATAGGGGGCTGAACCACATAGACTCCTATGTAAAGCAGTTCCTTCAGTAGACTACCAAAAGTAATTCGTATTTCCTTTCTCTTGTTTATTTCATAATTAAAAATTTATCATCATCAGGTTGTTGATCAAGGGAAAACAAGCGCCGGTGTGGGGTGTGGCGGATACTCCAGCTCGTTTTGTGCCTGCCATCCCAATGAATAATTTTGGCTGAACAGTATTCTTTGTTTTCATATTTGTATGTTTTACTACCCACAAAGGAAACGCTGAATACTGCTTTTACATAGATGCTACCCACCAGCAGGTACAATTGCATAAGAAATGATATCCTTATATTTGAAAGCCACCGCACAGGCTGAGATACCGCTCACGAATCCT
Organism: uncultured Saprospiraceae bacterium; assembly: GCA_963837505.1. Lineage (GTDB taxonomy): Bacteria > Bacteroidota > Bacteroidia > Chitinophagales > Saprospiraceae > Opimibacter. The sequence goes on from CAWINN010000018.1 coordinate 35,718, forward strand.
GCTGGCGGTTAGCCCGGACGTTATGGGCAAGTTAAAGAAACGACACAACGGGATGACACAGACAAGAGAACCTCCGTCAATTTGGCTTGACAGTTCTTGACTGATATGATTGACAGCAAAAATAGAAGTGGAGACCAGTGACCACTGATAAAATCGGGGCGACACCGAAAAGCCAAATGAGTATGGAAAATTTAAAACACAACAAAATGAAAAAGATTTACACCCTCCTTACGGCCGGATTGTTTGCCCTTTCCGCCAATGCCCAGGCGCCAGCTATTCAATGGCAGCAATCCCTGGGCGGCACAGACTTTGATAAACCATATTCTATTATCCAAACCACCGATGGGGGTTATGCCCTTGCCGGACTTCCCGTTCCAATGATGGCGATGTGACCGGCAATCATGGAAATGGGGATTATTGGATCAGTAAAACTGAGCAACGCAGGAGTAATTCAATGGCAGAAATCGCTGGGCGGCACAGACATTGACGGAGCAAATTCCATTATTCAAACCACCGATGGAGGCTATGCCGTTGCCGGATCTTCCCGTTCCAATGATGGCGATGTGACCGGAAATCATGGTGATTATGATTATTGGATAGTAAAACTAAGCAGCATGGGAGCTATTCAATGGCAGCAATCGCTGGGCGGCACAGACATTGATCAAGCAAATTCCATTATTCAAACCACCGATGGGGGCTATGCTGTTGCCGGAGATTCCTATTCCAATGATGGTGATGTGACCGGCAATCATGGTGATTATGATTATTGGGCTGTAAAACTAAGCAGCACGGGAGCTATTCAATGGCAGAAATCCCTGGGTGGCACAGACATTGATAAACCACATTCTATTATCCAAACCACCGATGGGGGCTATGCCATTGCCGGATTTTCCCGTTCCAATGACGGTGATGTTACCGGAAGTCATGGAAATGATTATTGGATAGTAAAATTAAGCGAGACAGGAGCTATTCAATGGCAGCAATCCCTGGGCGGCACGGACATTGATGGAGCAAATTCTATTATTCAAACCACCGACGGGGGCTATGCCGTTGC
>CAWINN010000019.1:0-54882 GCA_963837505.1 uncultured Saprospiraceae bacterium
ATGTTATTGTTCCTTGGTTCAAGTCGTGTTGCTAGCTACAAACGGTCTGCCTCCATGAGATGCAATTCCAAAAGGAATATTATGAATGGAAAAATCAGAATCTTGTGGAATGTCTATCCAGGTCTTCATTATAAAGTTTTAGCTAATTGCGTCTTTGGGTGAAGAATTAAATCCCTGCGTCTTTGCGTCTTTGCGTGAGTAAATAAGCCTCTTCGTCTCCACGTCTTTGCATGAAAAATTAAGCCTCTGCGCCTCTGCGTCTCTGCGTGAAATATTTTCCAGCACTATTCCAACCAGGATTGAAAATACTTCCCATCGTCAATGGCCAGCGCATCTTCCGTAATCATCAATGGAGCAAACGTATCGATCATCACCGCCAGTTCCTCCGTCTTGGTCTGCCCGATACTTCTTTCGTACGCACCAGGTGCCGGCCCATGAGGTATTCCTCCGGGATGTAAGGTGATATAGCCTTGTTTGATATTATTACGACTCATAAAATCCCCATCCACGTAGTAGAGCATTTCGTCGGAATCAATATTGCTGTGATTATAAGGAGCCGGAATCGACTTAGGATGATAATCATACAATCGAGGACAAAACGAACATACGACAAAAGCCTTCGTCTCAAAAGTCTGATGGACCGGTGGTGGCTGATGCACGCGTCCGGTGATAGGTTCAAAATTATGAATGGAAAACGCGTATGGAAAATTATATCCATCCCATCCTACGACATCAAATGGATGGGTCGCATAAATCAATTCATGCAACAAGCCCTGCTTCTTGATCTTCATAACGAAATCACCCTTCTCATCATGGGTTTCTATTCGGAAGGCAATTTATAATCCCGTTCGCAAAACGGGAGACAGTGTCTAAGAGTTGACCGAACCAATTACGATAGCGCTTCAGGGGTATAAATCGGATGGAAAGATTCAGCGTATAGTAATCTGTTATCACTGGTATCGAAATCAATTTGGTAGATCATCCCTCTGGGTATGATGAGGTAGTCCCCGTATTCAAAGGGAATATTGCCCAGGAAAGTTCTCAGCTTACCAGAGCCCCGGTGAACGAAAATCAATTCATCAGCATCCGCATTTTTGTAAAAATAAGTAGTCAATGATTTTGTAGGGGCGGCCAGTCCGATATGGATGTCTTTATTGACGAGCAAAGGTTTTCTTGAATCAAGCCAATCCGCTGCCGGAGGTATTTCAAAACCCTTCAACAACCTGGCGGTAAGATTCTTCTCTACAGCGATCTTGGGCTGGACATTGACCGGGGTACCGATGCTACGGACCATAGTAGGCCTGTAAATCTCATAGAGCAGGGAGGACATGCCGTCAAATCCCACAGTACCAAAGAGTTGCTCGTAATAAAGGCCTCCTCCTGGTTTCTCAAAAATGGTATGGCGCTTCGGCGGAATCTTCCCTAAGGTATGGTAGATAGGCATGGCTTTTTTTTTGTAAAAATACACCTTTCGGGCTTCTTGAAAATCGATAGATACGCCGCTGATTTGCACGAATGATCGCAAATCCTGATTCTTGAGGATGTGTGACGGATCAACCTTGTTTTTTAAGCTACTAATTACATTAATTAGCACGAATTAATTGGCCTGCCCGTTAATGTCAAAATTGGATAAGAAATTCGTGAGATTTCTTGGCTAATAAACAGATGAAACACTTTACTTTGATCCTATGAAATCAAAGGAACTTATTCGTTGCCATTGGCCCGGTCAGGATGCCTTGTATCTGAAGTATCATGATGAAGTATGGGGTGTTCCTGAATTTGATAGTAAGGCTTTGTTTGCCAAGCTCATTCTCGATGGGGCACAAGCCGGATTGAGCTGGATTACCATCTTAAAAAGGCAACCCGGCTATGAAGCGGTTTTTGATGGTTTGGACCCTGAAAAAATAGCCCGATACACGGATAAAAAGCTGGAGAAAATATTGCTGGATGATCGCATCATTCGCAATCGATTGAAAGTGTATTCCACCCGGACAAATGCCATGGCTTATTTAAATATGGCGGATGAGGGTATCGATTTCAGTGATCATCTCTGGTCCTTTGTGGATGGCCGGCCAATTGTACGTAAAAACAAAAGTGAAAAGGACTTTCGGCCTACTTCCCCGGAGAGTGATGCCTTAAGTAAGGATTTGAAAAAGAGAGGTTTTACGTTTGTCGGTTCCACAATTGTTTATGCCTTTATGCAGGCGGTGGGGATGTACAATGACCATATCGTGACGTGTTTCAGGCATGATGAAGTGAACAAAATGCATAGGGGCATGGAGTGAAAAGTGAAAAGTGAAAAGTGAAAAGTGAAAAGTGAAAAGTGAAAAGTGAAAAGCGATTACTTTCGCCGCATAGCGGCTCCATGTTCTTAGCAAAAGCCAGGTACACCACCTCCTACTCTCGCCGCATCGCGGCACAAGGAATAAAGAGAAAAATTGTCGCCTTATTATTTATTGCTTCACAAAAGGTCTCATAACCACCTGCTTATTTTCCATTTCGATGCGCAGGAAATAATAGCCTGGTGGTAGAGAGGTTATATCAAAGGGTGATGTATTGCCCATGTAGGCAGGACTGCCCAGGAGATCAACCGCGTAGACTTTTTGGATTTGGTGATTCTTGTTTGAAATATAGATTTCCGATGAGGCGGGATTGGGGTTTATTTCTATTGAGTAAGCGTTAAGTTGGTGCGTTGCGCTAATTAGCCAGCATGAATCATTAGAGGGCCACGAGTTGAAGATAAGTTCGTTTTCAAAGTGGACACATAAAAGGCCACTGCCACATCCATCTATTTGGCAAAATTGTTCATTGCCAAAGAGTCCATAAATATTTCCAATTCCTTCTATCCAGTAGGGGTAGCCAGCTTTATATTCAGGATGATAATCTTGTCCGCTTTCATAGAGTATCCATTTGCGTTTTTCTTCCCCATTCAATAGTAGAAGTGTATCAATATCTCCGACAATCATCTTGCAATCATAATTATTCTGGGTATTAAAAGTATCTCCTTCCTGAAGACTATAGTCGAAAAGCAATTTTGTATCAGCGCCATCATATGAATAAACTTTATTGGAATCCAATACACTCACATAGGTTCCTGTTCCTTCAAAATTATCCCCGGTTATAGTCGGACTTCGCAGGACTTCATTAAATGATCTTCCTGCTATATTTATTGAATTTGAATCGATGGTAAATCGGGAGGTTTCAATAGAGGGAGGGAATCCAAAACAGGTATAAGTTTCCGTCCATGTATATCTGTAATCCAGAAACAAACTTTGCCCCAGCATATTTTCCCATAGACCAAATAAAAAAAGGATTCCGATGATAAATTTCATGTTCACAAACAGAAAGCTACAGCTTTTTTCCTGATGTCTTACGTTCATCTATTAGTCCCAAACTTTCCCCGCCTTTTAAGGTGAGGCATTCCATCCCATTCTTCATTCAAATTACCTCCTGCATTATCCTGCTTTCCCCACCTTTTAAGGTGGGGCATCATGAATATGGCATCAGGTGGGCATTCCATCCATCATTCAAATTACCTCCTGCATTATCCTGCTTTCCCCACCTTTAAAGGTGGGGCATCATTAATCATTGCCTCATCCTTAGCCTCCGCCTTCCTTACCCCTTACCCCTTGCCCCTTGCCCCTGGCTCCTTGCTTATTTATTACCTTCGCCCTTCGACATTACAGATTATGATCAATCCCCCCGAGCGATATCTCGTGACATCGGCATTGCCCTATGCCAATGGTCCCCTTCATATCGGTCATCTCACCGGTGCTTATCTCCCGGCAGATATTTTCGTCCGGATGCTCCGGTTACTGGATCGCGACGTGGCCTTTATCTGTGGCTCCGATGAACACGGCGCTGCCATCACCATCCGCGCACTGAAAGAACAGTCAACACCACAAGCCATCATCGATAAATACCACACTCTTTTTAAGGAGACTTTTGCTAAAGTGGGTATTTCCTTTGATATCTATCACCGGACTTCAGCCCCGATCCATCACGAAACGGCACAGGAATTTTTCAGGTCACTATACAACCAGGGTCAATTTATAGAAGAGGAATCCGAACAATACTTCGACCAGGAGGCCGGAAAATTTCTCGCCGACCGCTATATAAAAGGGACTTGTCCCAATTGCAGTAACCCGGATGCATATGGTGATCAATGTGAGCGCTGCGGAACCTCCCTGAGCCCGTTGGATCTCATCAATCCCATTTCTACTATTACGGGTTCAAAACCCATATTGAAGAAAACAAAACATTGGTATCTGCCACTCGATAAGTATGAGTCCTGGCTTCGTACCTGGATAGAAACCGGTATGCTGGATGGAAAGGAACATCATCTGCCGGAAGAATGGAAGACGCATGTGATAGGCCAATGTAAATCATGGCTGGATGGCGGATTGCAACCGCGGGCCATGACCCGCGACCTGGACTGGGGAGTGGATGTACCCAAAGAAATTCCGGGTTCGGAAGGAAAGAAATTATACGTCTGGATGGATGCTCCGATCGGATACATCTCTGCAACCAAACAATGGGCCGATGATCAGGGGAAAGACTGGAAGTCCTACTGGCAAAGTGAGGATTCCGCCCTGATCCATTTTATCGGGAAAGACAATATCGTTTTTCATTGCCTGATCTTTCCAGCCATTCTGAAAGCCCACGGACAATACAATCTACCGGTCAATGTGCCCGCTAATCAATTCCTCAATCTCGAAGAACAAAAAATTTCCACCTCACGTAACTGGGCCATCTGGGTACATGAATTTCTCGGTGACTATCCCGAACACACCGATGCTTTACGCTATGTGCTCACTAAAAACATGCCTGAGCAAAAGGATGCCGAGTTTACCTGGAAAGGTTATCAGTCCGATGTCAACGCCGACCTGGTGGGCACGCTCGCCAATTTTGTGCAGCGCGTGATGGTGTTGATCCATAAACATGCCGATGGAAAAGTTCCTGATTTCGATGAAGATACCCCTATCGTCGGCGCCAGAGGCAATGATGAAGCTTCCTGGCATGAAGTGGAAATGATGGACCTTTTTGATCGCATGTGGCAAGTGCAGGATGCGATCTCCAAATATAATTTTCGGGATGGCCTTAAAGCCATGTTGGACATTGCATCTGCGGGAAACCAAATCCTGCAGTTTAACGAGCCCTGGAAAATTTTCAAAGAAGAACCGGAAACCGTAAATGCCGTCCTGAATCTTTGCATCCAGTATGTTGCTGCCCTTAGCCTGGCCATGTATCCTTTCATGCCAGACGCATCTTCCCGCCTGAGGAAACTTTTACATCTGGATCCCATCCAGGAAAACGGAGCCTGGGTGACGGCACTCGATGCACTGGCCAATGGAGATAAATTGGTGGAGACCGGACATCAGTTGAATCAGCCCGAACATCTATTCAGCAGGGTAGAAGATGCGTGGGTGAAAATACAAGTGGACAAACTTCATGCCATGGCTGCGGAATCCAATGTTGTCACCCCTGAGCCTGTCAGCCCGCAAAAGCCGGATATAACTTATGATGACTTCGCCAGGATGGATATCCGTACAGCTAAAATCATCGCAGCAGAACGCGTTCCAAAGGCGGATAAATTATTGAAACTTACCCTCGAGGTGGATGGCAATAACAGAACTGTGGTCAGTGGCATCGCCATGCACTATCAGCCGGAAGAACTGCCTGGCAAAAACGTAGTCATTCTGGCCAACCTGGAGCCGCGCAAAATAAGAGGGGTGGAATCCCAGGGAATGGTCCTGATGGCTGAAGCACCAGATGGGAAACTGCATTTTATACAGGCTGGATCAGACGAAACCGGGATGATCATCAGTTAAGGAAGAAACAAACTCCTCATGCCTGCAGCCTCTTCCTCCTTTACATCACGCATCCCCAGGTTGACCTTCCTGATACTTTTTTTGGCTGCAGGTGTCTTCGCTTCCTGGCGCATGACACAATTGCCCTTATGGGGCTGGTGGCCGCTGATGATGTTACTTTCTTTTTGGGGTGCCATCGTATTGATGTTTTTTCCAAAGGATCCTGCGGAGAAAAAATGGTTGGGATTAGCAACGCTGTCCGGAATTTTGATGGGTCTTGGTTTTCCACCTTCGCCATTGACTTTTGTGGTCTTGTTCGCCTGGATTCCATGGTTTGCCGTGGAAGACAGTATATATCAAAGAGAGGGAAGGACCAGGCCGGGTACCGTTTTTAAATATGCATATCACTCATTTGTCTTATGGAACATCATCACGACGTTTTGGGTGACCAATACTGCGCTGATTGCAGGTTTGTTTGCCAATTTTGTCAATGCCGCATTTATGGCAACGACTGTCATGTTGATTCACATCGTCAGACGTAATCTTCCTTCCGGATTTAAGCGGATGAGTGAAAATCCACTTTCAGCATTCGTGTTTATCAGTTTTTGGATTTCATTTGAATACCTGCATCATACCTGGGACTTGTCCTGGCCATGGTTGACGCTGGGTAATATTTTAGCCCAATATCCTTGGGCTGCCCAATGGTATGAGTATACCGGCACATTCGGGGGTTCCTTGTGGATCCTGTTAGTGAATTGGATCGGGTATATCACCCTGATGCGATGGAGGCGCGCGAAGCCATTGAAGATTTGGCAATACACTTCGCTCCTGTTCATTCCCGTGATGTTTTCCTTAGTGATTTGGTTTACGATCAAAGAAAGTGATGCCCCCGGAGTCCAGGTGGAGATCGTGCAGCCCAATTTTGAACCGCATTATGAAAAGTTTGCTATTCCCCAGGCAGAGCAGGCACGGAGGTTCCTTCAATTGTCTGAAGCACATTTGGACAGCAATACCCGGTACCTTGTTTTTCCCGAAACCAGTTTTGAAGATGTCCGGCTCAATGCGTTTAGAGATAATTCGGAAGTGCGGTTGTTTCAATCCCTGATCGATTCCTTTCCAGGCCTGCGTCTCGTCACCGGTATATCCTCTTATCGGATCCTGCAGAAGGATCAGTTAAAGGATACGGAATACAGGGTGCATGTCATGCCACAGGGGGATACTGTTTATTGGGACGTGCAGAATGCCGCGGTTCAATTGACCTCAGGCCACCAGGATTATCAGGTCTATTTTAAATCCAAACTGGTGCCCGGACCTGAAATATTACCTTTCAGGAAGGTGCTCTTTTTCCTTAAACCTATTGTGGAAAAACTGGACGGAACCGTGGAGGGCAATACCAGGCAAAAAGAAAGAAGTGTCTTTACTGGTGGTCCGCTAACCGTAGCTCCTATTATATGCTATGAATCTATTTATGGCGCCTATGTCGGGGAGTACGTGAAAAAAGGGGCAACCGCTCTCTTCATCGTAACCAATGATGGATGGTGGGACAATACACCGGGCCATATTCAACACCTCGAGTTTGGCGCGCTGCGCGCCATTGAGCACAGGCGTCCTATTGCCAGGAGTGCCAATACGGGAATTTCCGCTTTTATCGATATCAAAGGACGGATTCATTCCCCGACAATGTATGGAGAGACCATATCCATTATTGGAAAGTTAGTTCCTGAAACCAGGATTACATGCTATACTTATTGGGGCGACGTCATTCCAAATATAACTATTTTATTTACTGGTTTTCTCGTTTTGCTGTGGATTTATTTTCGATTCCGCGCAAAGCGGTTTTCTGGGTAAACATTGTACCTTTAAGGAGGACTAAGTATAGTATAGGTTGTCCTCAGATTAAAACTTTACCATCACCCGCCGATTTATTTTAAGTTATGACGTTATTCTGGATCCTTTGGGTTTTTAATGCGTTGATGTCGCTGGTACCCATTTACTTCTTCTTTGCAGGCCTTAGGGACGGCTCTATTAACTCCCGAAATATTGGACTTTGGGGAATTATTATGCTCATCGTAGCCGCCGTATTATTTGGAACACTATGGCTGGAAGGGAATAACCATCAGAGTCTCTCGCGAATAGTACTCTTGCTGGCTGCTGTTCCGGGTGTCCTGGTGCTGCTTTATTTCCTTATCGTCATTACCAGCAAACCGAAGTGGAATTAATTTCAAGGAACCACCATACCTTTTCCTGTAAATATGGCTAAGCAACCCGATTACTCCAAGGCCGCCGATGTCTTTCGTAAAAGCATGGAGGAAGCTTTGGCCCACGTGGACAAAGTCAATGCCGATCTGGCCAAAGCGAAAGAACAGGCCGTTGACCAGGAAATAGCGGCTAAACAGGAATTGCAACGTATTCAACGGGATGCCGAAAAAATTTCCCAGGAGTTTATCAATGAACACCGCAAACAATATGACGAACGCGTGCGCAATGACACCCTGAAGGAGGTAATTGAAAAACTACTGCAGGCCGGCCGTTCCTCGGAAGAAATCAAATTATGGCTGGAGGTATCCCCGGAGATGATTGCTCATGCCCAATCGTTTTTGAAATTCGAAATGCTGGGGGACCGCATGGCTAATGTCTATTATGAAACATCAGGACCTACTGGTCATATATATTTTAATTGGGATGGCTTGATCCTGAAATTTCCTTTTGAATTCAGAAGAGAAGAAACACTGGCCATGATTAATGTTCCGGATGTTGGTGACTGGGAAAACCAGACCAGTATTCCCCCTGACCAACGTCATTTGGTATTGGAATTTATTGCTAAACGGGTTATTCGGGACAAAGCACCGGACGATGAATTCGAAATCACTGACGGTGTTATTCGCATCTTCAACAAGGCTAAATCGTGATCAGGTTATGAACAGACTTCTCCATTTACTTACCGGTCCCGAATTGCTTTGGACGTTTTTTTATTTCATGGTGGCTCTGATCACCAGGATGACGCATTCGCCGGTTAAAAGCATGGACTCCTTTTGGATCTCCATGGCGTATATCATCCCTTTAGTCTTGTTGCCGGTCAGTTTTTTGTTGTACTATTTTCCGGGTGCGATACGCTCCTGGCTACTATTAAGATTGTGGATCGCCGGTTTGGTTGGGGGACATTTCGTATTGGAAAAAGCTCTACAAGCGCATTCCGAACAGGGCCCCGGAGTGGGTACGGCCTATATCCTGGGTATGGGACTTTTGTTTGTCGTACTGATTGGCGGCACAATCTGGTCAGTCTTTAAATTCTAAAAATTAGCTAATTAAGTGGGTGGAAGTAAATACAGTACCAGGTTTTAAACTGACAACTGACTACTCACTACTCACTTTTCTCTTTTCACTTTTAGTTTTTAGCTTTAAACTCTACACCATATCTTCCGCCCGCACCCACTTATCAAATTCCGCTTCAGTCAGATAGCCAAGGGCCAGAGCAGCTTGCTTAAGCGTGGTATCTTCCTTATGTGCCTTCTTGGCGATTTCAGCTGCCTTATCGTATCCGATATGGGTATTCAGGGCAGTTACCAGCATCAGGGAATTATTCACATGCATTTTAATGCGACTGGTATTGGCTTCGATGCCATCTACACAGTGCTCAACAAAACTGTGACAACAATCGGCCATTAGCCTGGCTGACATGAGGAAGTTGAAGATGATCACGGGTTTGAAAACATTCAATTCAAAATGGCCTTGCATGCCGCCTACAGAAATAGCCACATCATTTCCGATGACCTGGGCCATGGCCATGGTCATCGCTTCTGATTGCGTTGGATTTACCTTGCCGGGCATAATGGATGATCCGGGTTCATTGGAAGGAATATTGATCTCCCCAATGCCGCTGCGTGGACCGGAAGCCAGCAACCGGATATCGTTGGCAATTTTATTCAAAGAGACAGCTACGGATTTCAATGCTCCATGAGCGGCAACTATGGCATCATGAGCTGCGAGGGATTCAAATTTATTTTTAGCTGTAACAAAGGGATGGCCGGTCAGCGAGGCAATTTTTCCGGCCACAATTTTATCATATCCTTTTGGCGCATTCAATCCTGTGCCCACTGCCGTTCCCCCGAGAGCCAGCTCGGCAAGATGGGGCAGCGTATAGTTAACGGCCCTGATACCATGCCCGATTTGAGAAGCATATCCGCTGAATTCCTGTCCGAGCGTAAGCGGGGTAGCATCCATCAGGTGAGTGCGGCCGATCTTCACTATTTTCTTAAAGGCTTTGGCCTTTGCCTCCAATGAAGTCTGTAATAATTTGAGCGCCGGCAACGTGTGTTCGACCAGGTAACTATACGCTGCGATACTCATCGCCGTAGGAAAAGTATCATTAGAGGATTGGGATTTGTTGACATCATCATTGGGATGAAGTATTTTTTTAGCATCATCCAGTTTTCCTCCATTCATCACATGGGCCCGGTTGGCGATGACCTCATTGAGGTTCATATTGGATTGTGTCCCAGAGCCGGTCTGCCATACAACGAGTGGAAACTGATCATCCAGCTGGCCTTTTAGAATCTCATCACAAACTTTGGCTATCAGTGACGCCTTGTTTTTAGGCAGTACCCCTAAATCCACATTCGCCTGCGCTGCCGCTTTTTTCAAAATAGCAAATGCCCGAATGACCTCAATCGGCATTCGTTGCCCGCCAATCTTGAAATTGTCTTTGCTTCGCTGCGTCTGCGCACCCCAGTACACATCAGCCGGCACCTCCACAAGTCCCAGGCTATCCTTTTCCATTCTATATTTCATGTCCGTTTTATTATCTCATCAATCACCATTACCCCCTTACTGCATACCGCTCATCCGCTCACCGCTTACTGATTACCGATTACTGATCACTGATCTGATCACTGATTACCGATTACCGATTACCGATTACTGCTCACTGCTCAATACCGATTACCGACTACCGATCACCGATCACCGATCACCGATTACCGACTCACCGATCACCGACTACCGATCACCGACTCACCGATCACCGATCACCGATTACCGATCACCGATCACCGATCACCGACTACCGATCACCGACTACCGATCACCGATCACCGACTACCGATCACGATTACCGTCACTACTCACTACTCACTCACTACTCACTTCTTCCCTATCTCGTACTCACCTTCGACACGATAAAGTCACCGACCGCTATCCCCTCCGTAACGCCTTCAGTAATGGCGGGCATATAATGAATACCACCATAATTTCGGCTCACAGCTGCTTCCGATGCTGCTTCTTTAAACGATCCAAAATTTCGCACCGGTAAACCAAAATCCAATTCTGTACTGTCCTGAAAAGCGAAATGATCACCAAATAGGTGCGTGAGTACAACCTGTGACGCGGATGAAATCACGCTGTGTCCGGAAGTATATTCCGGAAAGGGCGGGGTCTGCAAGGCAGGCCTCCAGTTTTCATCAATGTTTTGATTGATATAGGTTTCCGGGCGCACAAGATTAGAGCGATATTTTTCATTCCAGCAGCTGATAAAGGAATCAAACAGAGCGATGCCCACCCAGGCATAGGCTTCTGCCGTAGCTACCATATCACATTTCGCCTTTCGCGTGGCCAGACCGGCAATACCCATCCAGTGTCCGCCAGGTGTGATCTTCTTAGTTGCAAACATCATATGGCCATCCTCATGCATCACATACGGATTGCAATCCCAGAAGTTGGCAATAGCTAATTTTTCATCTGTATCCGAACTGTCAATGGCATAGACCTGGTAAGCTTCTTTGTAAAATTTTGATTTCTTGTCAGCATTGTAGGGTGTTGGTGGAGCTGGTGTGAACTGATTTGCACTATCCATTACCATCGGCCGGATCTTATCCCAATACGGTTCAACGGCTTCAATGTAAGCCGGAGGAGTGGGCTGCCACCTGGATGGATCTTTATTGGGAGTGTATTTTGGATAGCTGCGCGTCTCAGCGTAATTATCTCTTTTCGACCAGTCCAAAATGTGAGCGGCTACCATATCGCCATATGCCAGCGATGATGTAAAGACCTTTTCAGGAACACCTTTAGCTTTCATTCCATCATACATCGCTTTTCGGAAATCCTCTATTTCATATTCTGAAAATATCATTGCTTTTGAAACGGTCATGAAAGCCTCTAATCCGGCGAGGTTGATGTCGATTTTTTCCCCTTTCGGTGGATCGGGGACGGCGGTAAGGCCATGCAATTGCCCGGCAAATGATTTGTATTTGTCATTGCCCTTGCGCAGCGTTTCGTACAAGGCAACGCTGGAATAGGCATATATCCGGGCTGCAACAACAGGTGAAAAAATATCATGAACAATGATTTCAGTGGTTTTCTTCACACTTTGATGAATATAGTCCGTGTTGTCTGTTATCTTGGGATCATAAGTGGAATTTTTACAACCGATACTCCCTGCTATCAAAAGAAATATTAGGGAATGCTTAGAATTAAATTTCATTGTAAATCATTTTATTAAGATGCAAATTTACGCAATTTCAATGGGTCCAATTGCAAAGAGATGAAAGCATATTCACTCATTAAGTTCAGTCATACAGCTGATGCTTTTCAATTGACAGACATGCCGTTACGAGCGCCGGATCCCGAAGAAATAAGCATCCGGGTGACTGCATTTGGCCTCAATTATGCAGATATCATGGCCCGGCAAGGACTGTATCGCGGATGCCCGCCATTACCTTGCGTCCTGGGATATGATGTGGAAGGTTTCGTGAGCGAGATGGGTGAAAAGGTGACGGGGTTCAACATTGGAGATAAAGTTTTTGCACTCACTCGTTTTGGCGGATACGCCGAATATGTTACAGTGCCTTCATTGGCAGTAGGACACTTGCCCATGGATGCTCCGTTAGGCGCTGGTTGCGCAATGGCGGTTCAGGGAGTTACCGCTTATCATGCTCTTGTTCACGCGCAGACCTTAATGCCGGGCGAAAAAGTGCTTATTCATGCAGCAGCAGGAGGGTTGGGCACTATACTCATTCAATTAGCTCTTTGGAAAAAGTGTATGGTGATTGGGGTGGCTGGTGGCCATGCTAAAGTGAACTATTTGAAAAGCCTGGGCGTCCATCACATCATCGATCATCATCGCGGATCGTATATCGATTATGTCTATCAATATTTGGGCGGTAAAGTCGATGTGGTCATTGACAACATCGGCGGATCATCAGTGAAGAAGGGGATATCCATTTTGGCTCCGGGGGGAAGACTGGTATCACTTGGCGCCGCAGCATTGAGCGGTAAGTATGGAAAAATTAATCTGCTTCGTCTGGCTATTGGCTTTGGTTGGTTTTCCCCTATCCCCTTCATGGGTAAATCTCAATCATTCATAGGGATCAATATGCTGAAATTAGCAGATCACCGGCCCGACATCCTGGCAAAAGAATTTAAAGAGGTGACGAAACTTTATGCGGAAGGTGTCTTACAACCCCATGTGGGTAAAGTATTTCATCACCAGGAATTGACCGAGGCCCATGCCTATGTGCAATCCAGAAAGGCAATAGGAAAGGTGGTGGTCACCTGGGATTGAGCCGGTTCTTTTCCATCTTCTATAGTGGAAAACACAGGCAGAGTTGAAAATTTTCCTGTTTAATCCAATGTATTCAGTTCTCACACCCTGGTCGGAAATGGACAGCGTATAAAAGTTCAATAAACTTTTTGCTCTCGTCCTTGCCCCCAGATATACAAATCGTTGGAAAAAGGAAGCATGATGTCATGGGCTATTTACGTAATTGAAAATTGTTGCAGGTGATCACAGCTATACAAGCAATTGGTCTGTCAAAGTTTTAAATTTGGGGATAATTAATTAAATTAGCAGTAGCGTTTGGGGTAATACTGGATGGTGATAGGGTTCATTTCAAATGGAAAGCCATGATGACAAATCAAAACCTGGTGCACCTTAGGAGTTTAATCGTCTCCTTTTTTATTTTATGCCTTAGCCTGTCCGCCATGGCCCAGGATCACAGAAGGTGCAGTTGCGATCCGCTTATTTTTTGCGAGAATTTTACCATATACACAAAACATCAGATTGAAGGTCATCCTGTGTTTGACCGGGTCATGCCTGTTGACACGGGCTGTGCCAATACCGAATTTTATCCGACCGTAAAAGTAACCGCTGATGGAAGCCAGGCAACCATTATTGAAGTTGAAAATGTAAAATGTAATTGCGGCACCTTAAATGCTAATGCCCGCATCTTCCTTGAACAACGCGATATAAATGGTAATCCCGTAGGGAATTCGCAACCCGATGATTATGGCGGTTTCATCTTTGAAGGATTCTCCGGGCAGACTTCTACATTCAGGTACCAGCATCCTAAACGGATACCTGACCCCGGCATGAATACAATCTTTTTCGTTCATATATACCAGCAGGCGCCAACAGATAATTATGGGGGATTCTGGATTGAAGTGCATCGGCCGCCGGTTGTTTTTATTCACGGGTTATGGTCCGATGAAAGTGCCTTTGATAAGATGGACAATATTTTATTAAATACCGGGGACTATGAAGATTATCAATTGTTCAAAGCTGATTATAGTTCCTCTAACGCGGCGTCCATTGGATACAATGATTTAGTCATGCGGAATGCGGTGACGCAGATCATAGACAACTGTCTCTATCATGGTCTTTCCGTCGGCAAGGTGAATATCGTTGCTCACTCCATGGGAGGTCTGTTGGCCCGCCAGTACCTGGAAGCACCTTATTATGCCTCCCGTCATGATGTCAACAGAGTGATCACCTGCAATACGCCTCATGCAGGGTCCCAAATGGCAAATTTTTTATTGGATTCAACCTTGTATAGCAATATAATCAGCCGGTTTTTAGGAATGGCCGGGATGGATTGTTACGGAGGAGCAGTCGACAATTTAAGGGTCAATAGCGGACAAATTGCAGATATAGAACTGCTTGCTCAGCCGCCAGATCTGTATTATCACTCCCTGGTCACCACCTCCGATCCCAATAAAAGCATAAAATTATTTACAGCCTTGATGTCTACCGTAAATATTAACGGAGTTATTTTGTTCCTGATGTCACAATGTGGTGGCGCCTTTATTGAGGACGTTTTTGATCAGGATGATAATGATGCCATTGTAGCTGCCGAGAGTCAGGCCGGTGGCCTGGGGTCATCGGGATTGAATACCACTTTGATTACTAACCAGGTTCATATGGGATCTGTCTCTAATAACATGGTGATCATGAATATTCGCTCCCTGCTCAATGAACCATATACATCAAACAAATATGCTCAAATCTACCCGGCTTTTTTCCTAACTTATAGTCTTGGCGCCCCTTGTGTTCCTGTAGGGAATGGAGATGGCGGAGACCATCGAAATGGAGGATATGCAGTACACATTGTCAGTCCGACGTCAGGCACTATGGTAACAGGAGGACAGACCATGACGGTTTCTTATACTTCGTCTGAGGTGGATAGTGTAGTCGTGGCTATGAGGTTTCATCCCGATTCCATGGCTATCATCGCCAATTCCGCGGCAGCCGGGAAAGTAGATTTTGTCGTACCCAAAAATTTGATCGGTCACTATCCACTGATTGCTATGGGTTTCGGGACGGATAAAAAATTGAAAGCCATTGATTCCACTCATCTTAATATAGTTACGACAGCGACGTTGACTAAATTGACAGTTTATCCCAATGTGATGTACCTCGCTCAACAGGATTCAATTCCATTTACCATCACCGGCGTATATGATGATGGTATACGCAGGAATCTGACCCATGATGCCGGACTCACTTTTGATTTTTCGCTGGGGTATGCATCCAGGACCAGCACTTCCTTTATAAGACTTGATTCAGCGTATAGTGATACTCTTCGTGTTCACCTGGGCTCGATTGGATCACTTCCGGTACTTCTTCAACATGTAACCGGTGAGCCACCACCACCCACTTTTATATGTGGAGACCATCTCAGCGCGGGCGGTTGCCTGGATACGATTCCTTCCAATGCCACATTGGTCATGCCGCAATTAGACACAGACGATGGCAATAATTGTTTTTTTGTTTGTTCTAATTCAATCCTTAACCTGACGGATAATCCCAATGGACCTCATGGGGATAACAATATCTATGTCAATTCATTTGGAACAGTCAATATTGAAAGTGGTGAAAACCACATTGTAGCCAAAGCACCTTCCACGGTCAACCTTCTTCCCGGTTCAGATGGCACTACGGTAAATTGTGAATCGGGCGTAATCGTTATCCAAAACGGAGTCCAGATTTTTCCTTGTTCCTGCGATTCGATAGTTTTCGATTATTCTTTTTTTGGATCAGCATGCACTGTTGACCCGGTGGTCGAACTTCCAGCTGAAAAAAATGAATTGAAAGTTTTCCCGGTGCCGGCCACTGACCTGGTCACCATTGTCCTGGAAAACGGGACTGTACCAATAAATGGTTTGCAGATATGGAATACCGAAGGGAAAATGGTAGTTACCCGGAGTGGGCCACAATATCGTTTTGATATTGATGTCTCTACATTTACAGCGGGTATCTATTTTATCAGGGCCCGGATCAAAGGAGATGTAGTGGTTAAAAAGTTTATCGTTATGTAAATTATGGCTGTTCATGGAATAACCATCTCTCCCACATAGCAACGTCAATCCCTCCTGTATTGCACCACAGGAACGCTCTTCGCCATCCATTCGGGTTCTGGTTTTCCCATCAGGTAATAATCAAAAAACTGGGACAGGCGATACTGAAAATCTTTTCGGTTTTCCCATTTCACCGGCCAATGGGGCTCACCATGATAATTTAGCAGCCAGGCCTGCTTTCCATTTCGGCGCAGGGCAAGATAAAATTCAATTCCCTGTTGAAAAGGAACCGCTCCATCTTCATCATTCTGGAGCAGTAACAATGGCGTTTCGATCTTATCGACCTTAAACAATGGCGAATTGGCAATATAGGATTGAGGATCTTCCCAAAGTGATTTTCCGATCCGGCTTTGTTCTTTTTCATATTGAAACATCCTTGCCCGACCGGATTCTCCCCGGATACCACCATAGGCACTGGTCATATTGACTACGGCAGCGCCGGCTTCCGCACACTTGAACATTTGGGTACGGGTAACTATGTAAGCAATTTGGTATCCTCCCCAGGAATGACCTTGCAAGGCCAGGTTGTTTGGATCCGAAATGCCAGCTTTGACAAGGGAGGTGATACCACTCATCACGATCTGATAGGCGCTTTCTCCGGGCATCCCGACCTGGTAAGTAATATCCGGATTAAAGATCGCATATCCCCGGCTCGCATAAAACGCATAGTTGATGGTCGAGCGGTGCGGTGCTATAGTTGGATGATGATGAAGATCATCAGATGAGCGCTCGTAAAAGTTTACAATAGTGGGATACGAATGAAGCGTATCAAATCCGAAAGGCTTAACTAACATTCCCGTTCGCATGACACTGTCCCAATCCATCCAGTGATATAATTCAATGGTGCCCCATCGGTACTCTTTTTGCTGGGGATTGGCATCCGAGATCTGTTCACTGCTGTCAAAGTGATCTGTAGTCAGGCGCAAATCAGGAAATACCTGGAAACTTTCCTTTGTATAAACTAATACATTGGCATTTCTGGACTTGATGACCTCTCTTCCAAATTGAAATGGCTCCACATGAATACGGTCAAGACTATCATTCGAAGGGGAGTACCAGGTATACCCCGTGGATTTATCCGGATCGTACATACCTATGATCAGCCAGGTTGCATCGCCGGGTAAACTTCTTTCTTCCCTGTCCGTGTGGATATAGCGGTAAACCATTTGAGACTCCCTGCCCTTGGTCAGTCGTAAGGGTGTTTTTCCTTTCATGGGTGACCATGACCATAGATCATACCGGTCATAGAGGATGAGGGACTGATCATCCGTGGTCCATCCCGCTGCACCATAATTGTTCGGAAAGCCCGGATTGTCATTCAATTCATCATAAAAAGCCGGAACACCTGACCTGTTCATCAAAGTGAAAACGCCGGTTATGATCTGATAGGTCCACCAGGTACTGTCAGCATCACTGTATCCATAGACAAACTTTCCTTCCGGGGATAGTCTTGGATTGGTGTACATGCTTTTTTTGAAGGGAGTGATCTTTCCTGTCTGGATATCCACGACCGCCATGTCTTTGGCAGGATCACTAAGCCAGGTTGCTGTTTTTTCATAAGGTTTTTCCGTGTAGGCCAATGCGAACCTGCTGTTGCGGGTACTGTTCAACAGGACGGATTCCCATTCCGGAGAACCTATGCCTGTATGTTTCCGGGATTGGGTATCATAAACAAAAACATAAGAACGTTTTTCTTCATTGCCCTTATTATTTTTTTGCACGGTATATAACTCCGGATCTTCAGTGCCCCAGATTTCAACATTTACATTTTCATCAGGCAGTAGGGTGGTGTCTTTGACTACAGGTTGTTGCGCACGTCCATAAAAAAGATATCGGCCATTTTCACTCCAGCGCAAATCCGCATCCTTGCTCACTAAGGGTAAATCGGTTGCATTCTTGCCTGCTATGCTCGCAGCGCTGTCGATACTGAAATCAGCATAAAACAGTTGCCATGGCGGTGTTTGAGCTTTAGTGGTATCGGTATTACCTAAAAAGGCAATTTGTTGGCCGTCCTGGGACAAAGAAAGTTTGGCGTATTCTCCTTTTTGTCTTTTGAGATAATGCCACTGGTGGTTTTTCCATGTGATGACTCCGGCCGTTTCCGTAGAATCTTCAGTTTGTGCAACAGCTAGCAGAACCGGAGCTTTCTCTGCCCACTGATACTCTTTAACGTTCCTGAAAGAATCTTGCATTCCGGTTGAAAGGTTACGCACCAACAGGTGAACAATATCTTTCTTTGATGATTTTATATCTCTGGTGCTGTCCGTCAACCAGGCTTCCTTTTTTACCGTGAAAGCAAGCCAGCCACCGTATTTTACCGGGGCGGAATAACCGGTGACATAAGGTATTTTTTCCAGCGCGGCGGTTTCGGCATGAAAGATAAATAAGGTATCGGCCGGCCATTTTTTCTTGTCCACTTTTTTTCGCTCTAAGGAACGGAGTGTATCTCTGGCCGGCGTGATAATGCCATACAGGATATCCGCTTCATAATCGAATTGACTTTTGGTCACCCTGGATATGCTGAAAGTTGATTTTTCCCCGGCATCATAAATTTGAAGTATTGGATCTCCTTCTCCTGGCACAAGGCGGTAGGAGATATACTTACCATCGGCGGAAATTTGTACATCCTTGATGGTCTTCCAGATCAGGTAGTCTTGTTGGTCAAGGGTTTTCAGTGCCGGCTGTAGGACCTGTCCATGGCCAATTTGCGCTAACGCAAGGAGGTAAATCACAAAAATCTTTTTCATCCTTTTTTTGTTCAACTTTGCGTCACAAATTAACAACAATTGAACCTATGCTTCGAATTGCTATGATTGCCCACGATGGAAAGAAAGCAGACATGGTTTCCTTTCTTCTTCATAATAAGGCATTATTTACTAACACGGAACTCTATGCTACTGCTACCACCGGGGCTTTCCTGGAAAAAGCCGGCTTTAAAGTCAAAAAAGTTTTATCGGGTCCGCAAGGCGGTGATGCTATGATCGGCGCCAAAGTCGCTACCGGAGAAATTGATTTCGTTTTTTTCTTTCGCGACCCGCTGGGAAAACATCCGCATGAACCCGATGTTCAGATGTTGATGCGGCTTTGTGATGTACATAATGTTCCATTAGCCACTAATCCCGCTGCAGCAGAATTTCTGCTGAAAGGTATGATTGCAGACGAGCACACGGATATATGACAGATGAAGACTTTAGGAATGTAGCTGATTCCATTCCCAAAGAACCGGGCGTGTATCGTTTTATCAATGATGAAGGCACGGTTATCTATGTAGGAAAAGCCAAAAGTTTACGCAACCGGCTTTCTTCCTATTTCGGGGATAAAAAACATCAGTACTTCAAGACGCGAACCATGGTTCGTCATGCGCATCATTTTGAGTTCACCATAGTGGAAAGTGAACAGGATGCCTTATTGCTGGAGAATACTCTCATCAAACAAATTCAACCCCGGTATAATGTACTGCTCAAAGATGATAAGTCCTATACGTTTATCTGTATCAAGAAGGAAAGATTTCCCCGGGTCTTTTTTACGAGGCGGGTGATCAGGGATGGCTCCTCTTATTTTGGCCCGTATACCTCCAAGGCCAGGGTTAAAGAGATTTTTGAGATTGTAAAAAAATTATTCCCGCTGAGAACATGCCCTTTGTTGCTGGAACCGAAACCTATCCAGGCCGGTAAATACAAAGTGTGCCTTGAATACCACATCAAGAATTGCCTCGGTCCATGTGAAGGACATGAGACCGAAGAGTCCTACAATATCCGTATCGAACAAATCCGGAATATTCTCAAAGGGAATTTCAGGGGCGTCATCCAGCATTTGAAGGGACAAATGGATGAATTTGCCCGGGACATGCAATTTGAGAAAGCCCATCAGATCAAAGAGAAACTTAACCTGTTCGAAGACTACCAATCGCGGAGCACGGTCGTATCTCATCTCGACCGGGACCTGGATGTGTTTAGTATCGCTAAAGATGAAACCCATGCCTACGTCAATTATCTGAAGGTGGTACAGGGCGCTATTATCAATAGTTATACACAGGAACTTCAAATGAACCTCGATGAAGACGAAGGAGAGTTGCTGTCCTACACGATTGACAGATTAAGAGAAAAATTCAATAGTCTCACGGAAGAGATCGTCGTGCCGTTCAAAGTGGAATTGGTGGAGGAAAAAATTCAACAAACGGTGCCTCAACGCGGAGAGAAAAAGGAATTGCTGGACCTCTCCACGAAAAATGTGAAATATTTTCTGCTTCAAAAGCAGAAAGAGAAATTTAATGCTAAAAAAACAAACCCCTGCTGAACGCATCCTTGAAAAACTTCAACAGGATCTGCGGATGGCAGCCATGCCGATGCACATCGAATGTTTTGACAACAGCAATATACAGGGAACGAACCCGGTGGCTTCTTGCGTCGTTTTTAAAAACGCGAGACCTGCCAGGCGGGACTATCGCCATTTCCATATAAAATCGGTCGAGGGCCCGGATGATTTTGCATCGATGCGGGAAATTGTCGAGCGTCGGTATAAAAAGATGCTGGGGGAAAATGAAAAACTACCGGACCTGATTGTAATCGATGGCGGAAAGGGGCAGCTCAGCGCAGCCATGGAGGCCATAGATCATATTGGCATCCGTGATCAGGTGACCGTCATTGGTATTGCCAAAAAACTGGAAGAAATCTATTTTCCGGGAGATTCGATTCCTTTATACATCGACAAGAAATCAGAATCGCTGCGCCTTATTCAACAAATACGAAATGAAGCTCATCGTTTCGCCATCACCTTCCATCGCAATACCAGGAGTAAAAATTTTGTGGTAACGGAATTGACCGGCATCAAAGGAATAGGGGAGAAGACCGCGGAAAAATTGTTGAAACACTTTGGCTCCGTGAAAAAGATTAAAGAAGCATCGTTAGAAGATATCGAACAACTTATCGGAAAATCAAATGCATTGAAACTGAAAATTTGGAGAAGTACTCAGGAGGGCTGAAATGAATTCGTTATAGAGACCATCTGCCAGCCAAAAACTTAAATTTCACCTCATTTCGATGCGCTCTGCCCTCTCCTCACCTCTATCCCCTATGCTCTATGCTAATTTGTCCCCATGGATATCATTTCCTTTTCAACGGCTCTATGCAGGTACAAACCCATGGCTAACAATTCAGATGCCGAGGCCGGACCTTCATGACGCTGCATCACTTTGCCCTTACCATCCAGGAAGATGAGCGTAGGATAAATGGTGACGCCGTATAAATCCGCCAGGTGTTGATCCGCAGCAGGCCCTCCAATATTGACTTTGTAATTGATGAAATTTTGATTGAAATAGGAAGCCAGATCGCTTTGGGTGAAAACCGTTAAATCCATCCTTTTGCAGGATTCAATCCAGGGCGAATAAAAATCAATAAATACGGGCTTGTGCATTTTATCGGCAAACTGGAGTAAAGCACCAAGACTTTCCGTTTGCGCAAACTGCATATTCGGCGAGCATGAAGCAGGGCGCACAACCACCTGCGGATAGGGACGAGGAGAGCAAAACATTAAAATGCAGGCTGGCAAGACCATCAGCAGGATTTTCGGAAATGTTTTCATAGATATGGACCGGTTTATACCTATCTCACCCAGCAAAACATATGCCAAAAAAATATAATATGATTTTTTACCCTTACCACCTCAGCCTTTGCCTCAGCCTCAGCCTTCCACTTTATCCAGTATTTCATACAAACTCTCCGGATCTAGCAACCTCCCAAAAGCAATGAAATAGGGACTTAGCAAATCCTTTTTATTGTAGGTCAGGGGTAATCGATTGTCAAAACGAATGACAGCACCTCCACTTTCCTCCACAATACATTGCGCTGCGGCTGTGTCCCATTCCATGGTAGGTGCGAGCCTGGGATAAAAGTGAGCTTCCCCTTCAGCGAGTTTGATGAATTTCAGCGCACTGCCTATGGAAACAATTTCCGGGTGATGCAGGAAAGAAATGATTTTGTCTGTACCGGGATCCCGGTGGCTTCTGGACGCCACTACATGAAGGCCTTCATCTGTAAGATGGAATGGTTTCGAATGCAGCTTTCTTATGGATCCTTCTGAATCCATGGACCAGGCCCCTTGTGATTTTTCACCTATGTAGGTTTTTTGACTGACAGGAATATGCACATACCCTGATACCACTTGATCCCCTTCGAGGTAGGCGATATTGATGGTGAATTCTCCATTTCGCTTGATAAATTCTTTCGTTCCGTCAAGCGGATCCACCAGGAAGAATTTTTTATAGGTACGCCTGATGACATAAGGGGCCTCCTGATTTTCCTCTGAGATGATAGGGATTTCAGGATACAGGTTGGTCAATGCATCGCAAATGATGAGGTTGGATCTTTTGTCAGCTTCTGTTAAAGGACTTCGGTCTTCTTTGTACTCGGTTTTATAAGAATCCTCATTTTCATATACTTCAAGGATGGCATTGCCTGCCAGCCGAAGTAAGGAAATCATCTCACTTGTCATTGGATTCATGCTGCAATGTTATCCAAATTTTTACTCATCTACTTCCCGCTTCCTACTGATCACTACTGAGTATCTTTACCCAATGCACAGCATCCAGGCCTGCCTCCCAAGGCAATATTCCCATGACCCCTGCTTTAAAAGCTTGTCTGTTCTGTTGCTTTTTCTCCTGTTTTGTTTTGAATTAATAGCTCAGCGGCCGTCCTATACGATCGAGGTCAAACTTGATACAGCTTCGCATGAACTCTCCGGTATTGTCGAGATTACTTATCCTAACAATTCCCAGGGGGCGTTGGACAGCCTGGGCATACACCTTTGGGCCAATGCCTATGCCAACAAGAATACCACCATGGCAAAGCAAATGCTGAATCTGGGGAACCTGATTTTTCGAAATGCAAAAGACGATGAACTGGGCGGGTATCAAGAAATCAGTTTTTCATCTCCACAGGAAACCTTAAACTTTCATTATGATCACTCCGGCCAGGATATAGGCTGGATAGTTTTATCTAAACCATTACTTCCGAACGAGGAAATAATGATTAAGGCTTCCTTTGTATTAAAAATCCCGGTTTCTTTTTCCAGGATTGGACGCACCGGGGATGCTTATCAATTGACGCAATGGTATCCTCATATAGCCGTCTATGATCTGGAAGGGTGGCATACGATGCCTTACCTTGACCAGGGCGAGTTTTACAATGATTTTGCTGATTATAAGGTCAGGATTACGCTTCCTTCAGGCTATACAGTGGCTGCTACAGGTATGTTGGAAGACAGGCACACCGAAGGGGATTTGGAAGTTTGGAACTTCAGTGCCGATAACGTGATTGACTTTGCCTGGTTTGCAAGCCTTCATTTTAAAAAGATAGAAAAAAATGTGGAGATGGAAGACGACAGGATGGTACTGTTGTCAGTGTATGTGGATACGCTTTCGCCGGCATCCTGGGATAGTGTGATACTGTATGCCGAGCGTGCATTGCATTTCTATTCCGATTGGCTCGGACCTTATCCCTACCCGCACATGAGTGTAGTGTCTGCACCATGGAGTAAAGGCGGTTATATGGAATATCCCATGGTTGCCCAGATTGGGATCACCTCGGAAGAAAATTTCCTGGACATAGTTATAGCACATGAAATCGGACATGCCTGGTTGTACAGTATCCTGGCCAATGACGAACGTTCTGACCCCTGGATGGATGAAGGGGTGAATACCTTTTTTGAAAGAAAGTATGCACAACTGTATTACCCGGGCTATAAGGAACCTGTTTTTCCCGAAATATTCAGGAACAAGCTATCCATGGCCGATAATGATGCACTCCAGCATACTATGATCTTTGCCCATCAGCTTCGCCCCCCGGCATCAAATCCACAGAATCAGTCTGCGGACCAATACCTGTTTAGTGCATACCTGTTGCCCGCAGAAGGACTGGAGATGATGCAATCGGATCTGGGGCCGGAAGTGATGAAGGCCATGTTCAGACAATATTTTCAGGATCGGCAGTTTACCCATGTATCACCTGTAGATCTACGGGTCAGTTTTGAAAATAGTTGCGGATGCAGGTTGAGTTGGTTTTTTGATAATTGGATCCATAAATCAGGCCGGATGGATTACCGGATCAAAAAGTTTAAACCAAAGGCTAATGAATTTACATTGATAAATAATGGGTCCACTGATCTGCGTGTCCATGTCACTTCTTATAAAGACCATGAGCAGGTGGCCGATTATTGGCTGGCCGGTTACCGGGGACAAAAAATATATCATCTGGATCAACGGGCCGACCAGGTGAAATTGTTTAAGGATGTGCCCGTATCGAATAAGGTCTGGTGGCGGAATTCGGTCCCCAAACCATTTTTGCCCCAAATTTCGATTATTCCTAAAATCGGAAATTATGAGCGAAACAATTGGAGTGTGACTCCATTTCTTGGGTATAATGTAACGGATGGCTTAATGGTTGGCCCCGTGGTTATGCCGGATCTTTTACCCCAGCATAATTTAAAATGGATCATCGCACCGCTGTACGGATTGGAAAGTAAAACCATCCGGGGATATGCGGAGGCCAGGCTGGCTGCTGATTTTCCGAAAGGGACTTTTGACAAAATGTTGATTTCATTTTCGGTAAATCGTTTTGGGTATAATTTGGATACCCATTACCTGTTCCGGGACAGCTACCTTCGACTCTCTCCCTCAATAGGTTTGCGGATGAGGAATAACAGTAGCAATAATCATTTGACTCAATGGTGGAAATACCGGTATGTGGATATTCATCAGTATTATGGGGAAGGCATTGATTATATCAGTAATCTGTATGAAGAGAAGACCCGTAGCTATGGAATCCATGAGGTATCCTACACCTTACGGTCCGATTATGTTATTCGTCCTTATCTGCTTTCCTGTAATACCCAGGTTGGAAAAGGTTTTGTGAAATTCAACTTCAATTATCAGCAACATTTTGCCGGCAGGGATAAATGGAGAGGAACATGGATTCATGCTTTTGCCGGAATTCAACCCATCCATGATCAGCCGAAAGCCAATACCAATTTTACCTTGTCCGGACTTTCTTCCAACGGCTATTACGCTACGGATTATATGTTTGATCAATGGCTCGGTGGACGTAACGCCGATGCAGGAAAGTTTGCCCACCAGGTGTTCATTAAAGACGCAGGATTCAAAACATTGGCCACCAATGGCATCAGCGAAAAGTGGATGGTGGCCTCCGGAGCCAGTGTCAGCATGCCTTTAAAAATCATACATCTCTATATGGATGGCGCACTCTATGAAAGTGGAATCACCCAAAAGACCACCTTTAGTTATAGTGGAGGCATAGCCCTGGTATTAATGAAAGATGTATGGGAAGTTTACCTGCCTCTGCTGGAAAGTAAGGATATCAGGCAAAGCCTTTCCTATGAGGTGCGGGATCAATGGTATGAACGGATTTGTTTTCAGGCCAATATCAGGTTGATGAATCCGATCGATGTATTGGACAGGGTAGTGCTGAGGTATTAGTCCTCGTCGTCGTCCTCTTCTTCCAAAGTGAGTAAGGGTACCAGTCCGCTTCCATCTCCTTTCAATCGAAGGATATTCACGTTTTCTTGCCGCAGCTTATTTGCAACGCGAAACAAATCTTCTTTAGTGACTTCTGCGATTCGCTCAGCCTCAGTATTGATGAGATGGGCATCCCCGAGAGATTCATAATAGGCCAGGTTGGTAGCTTTATGCGCTGCGCTGACATTTGAAAAACTGACAGTGCTTTCGTTTTTGTTTTTCAGTTTAGCCAAAACAGCTGCTTCAACAAAATTTTCCTGTACCTGAGTGAGCTCCGTCCAGATCTCCCTTTCCATTTGCTCCAAAGTCACTTCCCTGGTTGGTCGCGCTTCAATGATAAATAATCCATTCTCTTCGGTGCCGGTGATATACGCATCCACATGGGCACAAATCTTTTTGATTTTGACCAGGTGCTGATAAAAAAAGGAAGAACGGCCCAGGCTCATGACATCACTAAGCAAATCGAAAGCGTAATAATCATCCCCATTGCGGCCATCCATCAGCCAGGCCAGGTAAAGGACCGGAGAAGGATATTGATCTTCAGCTTCCTTCAGGCGGGCTTGAGTCTGTATGGGTTCATGGCGTCTCGGAAGTCGTATCATTTTCCGGGAGGGAATTCCGGCAAACCTGGCTTTTATTTTTTCCAAAACGATGGAGGGCTCCTCGGGACCGGTCACGCTTAAAATAGCATTATTGGGTCCGTAAAAATTATCATAAAAATGCTGAACATCAGCTAAACGGGCTCCGGTTATATGTTCTATCTGGAGGCCAATGGTGGGCCAACGATAAGGATGCACTTTATAACAAAGTTCGGCCAGCATATGCCACACTAATCCATAGGGTTGGTTGATACAGGTTTCTTTATACTCCTCCGTCACGACTTGTTGCTGCGTACTGAGTGATTTCTGGTTGATATGGAGATATTGCATGCGGTCGGCTTCCAGCCATAGAGCTGTGTCCAGGTTGACTGAAGGCAGCGTGCAGTAAAAATTAGTAATGTCAGCATTGGTGAATGCATTGCATTCGCCGCCAGCCATCTGAATGATGTCATCAAAGGATTCAGCATTCCTGGAGCCGCCAAACATGAGGTGCTCGAAAAGGTGCGCAAACCCGGTACGTTCCGGAGATTCATCGCGGGAACCTACCTGGTATAAAACATTGACGGTAGCCAGCGGGGTGTTCTTATCCTGGTGAATGAGCACACACAAGCCATTGTCCAGTGTGTGTTTTTCAAATATGACCAATTGGGTGACTGTTTAGTTGTTGCAAATTTACATTTCCATTTCCTAAGCCCTTCTTTTTTCTGTCTCACCCCTTCTCCCTCAAGGGACCTTATGAATTTCATATAACTTCTTCCTCCCTTATTCTTACTTCCTTATTCCCCGCTTTCACTTTACCATTTTTTATATACATTTGTCCCCCTGAATGTAGGCATTACCGATGGCATTGGATTCAGGATCCCACAAAGCAGTCCTCCTTTTACAAGATGGCACCTATTTCGAAGGTAAGGTCGCTGGAAAACCCGGCACCGCTACCGGCGAAATTTGTTTTAATACCGGCATGACCGGTTATCAGGAAATTTTCACAGACCCTTCCTATTTCGGTCAGATCCTGGTCACCACCCATGTCCATATCGGCAATTACGGCACTAAAAATGAGGAAGTGGAAAGCAACCACATGCAGATCAATGCGCTGGTTTGCAAAGTTTCGTGGATGATTACAGCCGCCCATTAGCAGATAAATCGATTCAGGCTTATTTTGAAAGTCAGGACAGGCTTTGCATTTATGCAATTGATACGAGGTCAATAGTACGGACATATTCGAAGCAAAGGAGCGATGAATGCGATCATATCAGTTGAAGAAACGGATATAATTCGTTTGAGAGAAAAACTAAAACAAGTGCCCTCGATGGAAGGCCTGGAGCTGGCTTCAAGGGTGTCAACAACAAAACCTTATGAAGTTGGAGATCCCGAATCCGGATACCGCATTTCTGCCCTGGATTTTGGAATCAAACCAATATTCTGAGATGTCTTCAGGAAAGAGGTTGTTTTGTAAAAGTATTTCCTGCAAAATCAACTTTTGAAGAGATCATGTCCTTTTCTCCGCATGGCGTATTTCTTTCCAATGGACCCGGTGACCCGTGCTTCGATGGCTTATACGCATGATACGATCAGCAGAATAGTAAAATTGAATATGCCTGTATTGGTATTTGTCTTGGGCATCAGTTATTAGCATTATCACAGGGCATATCCACCTATAAAATGCATCACGGGCATCGCGGCATAAATCATCCTGTGCTAAATGTGATAAGCGGACGATGGTGAAATAACCTGTCAGAATCATGGGTTTCGGTGTTTCACCGGAGGAGATAAAAACACACGGCGAGGCAAAGTGGAAGTCACGCATATTAATCTCAATGATCAAACTATCGAAGGTCTGAGAGTAAAGGAAGACCTTCTTTTTCAGTTCAATATCATCCTGAATCCTCCCCGGGACCACATGATTCCAGGTATTTCTTTGATCAGTTTATCTCCTTGATGGAAAATAAAAACTGAATTTTCTAAAGAGTTTAATTTCATTTCGGGTTAACCTTCTATACGCTTGTAATTGAATCCTCTTACTGAATCGCTAAATAGTTAGAAACTTAATCTTCACCTTAGAACAAAATGGCAGCCTTATGGCATGTCTTTTTATTCGTGTTTCCTAATATTTATTTCAATGAGTGCAATCGTAGACATTATCGCCAGAGAAATCCTGGACAGCAGAGGAAATCCAACTGTTGAAGTAGAAGTGGTCACTGAAGCTGGTATTAGTCGGACGGGCTTCTGTGCCCTCAGGTGCCTCTACAGGTAAACATGAGGCTGTTGAATTAGTGATGGTGATCCGATCGTTATCATGGGGAAAGGAGTATCTGGATGCCTGCAGAAATGTTGAAGAAAAAATAGCGGAGCAGATTATTGGAATGGATGTATCTGAACAACTGGAAATTGACCAGACGATGATTGATCTTGATCCAAATCTCAATAAATCAGGGATAGGCGCTAATGCCATTTTAGGAGTCAGTCTTGCCGTCGCGAAAGCAGCCGCAGTTGAGCATCACCAACCTTGTTCAGGTATATCGGTGGCGTCAGTGCCCACATTCTTCCGGTACCAATGATGAATATTCTGAATGGCGGTTCGCATGCGGATAATAGCATCGATTTCCAGGAATTTATGATCATGCCTGTTGGTGCGGACCATTTTCGGGAAGCGCTTGACGGATGGGCGCAGAAGTATTTCATCAATTTAAGAAAGATTTCACAGAGCCGGGTATTCAACAAATGTGGGGGATGAAGGTGGATTTCGCACCTAATATTAAATCAAACGAAGAGGCAATTGAATTCGTTTTCAAGGCCATTGAAAATGCGGGGTATAAACCCGGTGATGATATTGTCATTGCCCTGGATGCCGCTGCATCAGAGTTTTATAATGAGGAGGAAAGAATGTATGTATTTAAGAAATCTTCCGGGGCAAAAAAGATCCGCTGAGGAGATGGTTGAATATTGGAAATCATGGTGTGAAAAATATCCCATCTTTTCCGTAGAAGATGGCTTGCACGAAGATGACTGGGACCGGATGGAGACAAACTAACCGCGGCCTCGGCCATAAAGTGCAAATCGTAGGGGATGATCTTTTTGTTACGAATGTAGATCGACTCAGCCTTGGTATTGAACGGCAAAGTGCCAATAGTATCCTGATCAAGTTGAACCAGATCGGCACCTTGTCCGAAACTATAGACGCAGTTCAATTGGCTACCCGAAATGGTTTTACCTGTATTATCAGTCATCGAAGCGGGGGAAACAGAAGATGTCACTATTGCGGATTTGGCGGTTGCTTTAAATACCGGACAGATCAAAACAGGGTCTTTCTCCAGGCCGACAGGGTAGCAAAATATAACCAGCTACTTCGAATTTGTGATATCCTTGGGGATTCTGCCTTTTATCCCGGGAAATCCCTCTTAGGCAAATGAGATTGACTTTTCTCTCTAATACGTAATCTTTCCAACTTTCGCGCGAGTAGAAAAACTCGGACATTTCAGGGCTTACCTGCCTATGGCCTATTAAGCATGGGTTCATCAGCAATTAGTTTTTATCCGGCAAAACACTACTTACAGTTGACGGTTGACTATCACCTGCCGACTACCCATTGCCTTCTGCCTCATGCCTTTTACCCACTGCTTAGTTTTGGCATGGTCATTGATTTAAAGTAAAAGTCCTGGTCCCGGGACAAATTCCTTGTGAACATATTCGCCTCATTGCAGGTGAAAAATGCTAATCCCTTGAACCGGGGGGCAGCATCTTGTTTCTGTCGCAAGGAATATGGATGGCTGTCCCCATTGTTTGCACATATATAGACTTTTGAAGATATGGGGAGATTGTCTATCTTTAACCCCTGTATCAGGTCTCAACTACATGAAGAAACTTATTCATCTTCGACAGGCAATTGCATCGATCGTGGCTGCCGGTTGGCTTAACAAATACTCTATATCCGCCAGTCTTTTCGTGGTATGGATGATGTTTTTCGACCGCCACAACTTTTTTACGCAATGGAATCTTCGTAACACAGTTCACCAATTGGAAGCCTCAATCGGAGATTACCAGGAGCAACTTACCAAAGCCGAAGCTGCTCATGAGGATCTGATGAACAATAAAGAGAAATTCGCGAGGGAAAAATACCTTATGCACCGCCCGGATGAAGACATCTTCTTATTTCAATAACTTTTTTGTCAGTAACTTATTTACTCCCTTCCCGGGAAAGAGGGCTTGAATCAGGACGATTACCCTCCTCAAAGCATAAAGATCAATAAACAACGTATGAGTGTATTGGTAGGTAAAGACAGCCGAGTGATCGTTCAGGGATTCACCGGCACCGAAGGGACTTTCCACGCAGGGCAAATGATTGAATACGGTACCAATGTGGTCGGTGGAGTGACTCCCGGCAAGGGAGGACAAATGCATCTTGACCGCCCGGTTTTCAATTCGGTTTTTCAGGCTGTTCAGTCTACCCAGGCCAATGTCTCCATCATCTTTGTGCCCCCGGCCTTTGCTCCGGATGCTATCCTGGAAGCTGCTGAGTCCGGCATAAAAGTTATCGTATGTATTACAGAAGGCATCCCGGTCCAGGACATGATTAAAGTAAAAGAGTATATCAATAAGACCGGTTGCCGGCTCATAGGGCCTAACTGTCCCGGCATCATCACTCCCGGGGAAGCTAAAGTTGGAATCATGCCCGGTTTTATTCATCGGCCGGGAACAATAGGCATAGTTTCAAGATCCGGCACATTGACCTACGAAGCAGTCGATCAGGTGACCAAGGCCGGACTCGGTCAATCCACCTGCATCGGTATCGGAGGAGATCCTATTTGTGGCACTACCACCCTGGAGGCCGTGCAACTCCTGATGCAGGATCCGGGCACTGAAGGAATTATCATGATCGGCGAAATCGGCGGAAGCATGGAATCAGATGCCGCTTACTGGATTAAGGAACATGGCACGAAACCTGTCGTAGGATTTATCGCCGGAAAAACTGCGCCAAAAGGCAGAAAAATGGGACATGCGGGTGCTATCATTGGTGGAAAAGCAGATACAGCGGCTGCCAAAATGGAAATCCTCGCCGCTTGCGGAGTCTATGTCGTAGAATCACCTGCTCAAATTGGCGCTACCATGGCTCGTGTATTAAAAAAGTAAATCATCCTCCCCGTAATCAATCATTATTCACGTACTTACCACTCACCAAATGATTCAACATAAACTTCTCGAAGGTAAACGAGGCATCATTTTCGGTGCCCTGGATGAAAGTTCGATCGCCACCCACATTGCCATCCAGTGTGCGGCCGAAGGCGCCCGGATCACCTTGACAAATGCTCCGGTAGCCATGCGCTTTGGAACCATACAAAAACTCGGTGAACAACTCCACGCAGAAGTGATCGCCGCCGACGCGACCTCCGAAGACGATCTGAAAAACCTGTTTGAAAAATCAAGAGAAGTATTGGGTGGCCCGTTTGATTTTGTACTTCATTCCATCGGTATGTCGCTCAATGTTCGAAAAGGAAAAGGATATACCGATATTAACCATGAGTGGATGCACAAAACCATGGACATCAGCGCTATGTCTTTTCACCGCATGATGCAGGTCCTTTATCAAATGGATGTCATGGCGGATGAAGGTTCCATTTTAGCCCTCAGTTATATCGCCGCACAGCGGGTATTTCCTGATTACAATGAGATGGCCGATGCGAAAGCCTTGTTGGAGTCCTTTGCCCGAAGCTTCGGTTACCATTTTGGTATAAAAAAGAAAGTTCGCGTGAACACCGTTTCCCAATCGCCAACACGGACAACTGCCGGCAGCGGGGTGAAAGGATTTGATGATTTCTTTTCCTACGCAGACACCATGTCGCCCCTTGGAAATGCGACTGCGGAAGATTGCGCAAAATACTGCGTGACCCTGTTTTCTGATTATACTAAATATGTGACCATGCAAAACCTTTATCACGACGGCGGGTTCAGCTCAATGGGTGTCAATCCGGCCATTCTTGGAAAAGAATAGCATAACCGCACTGCTGTGCGTTATTCCTATTGCATGGACCACCTTTACCGCCTTCTTCTTTTATTGCTTTACCTGTTTGCGGGTAATGCTGTTTCATTTTCCCAGCAGGTGGATCCTGAACTAAAAGGAAATATAGGTACTTCCCGCAGGGATTCCGTCCCGGATGGTACCATGCCGCTGGACACGGCAGTTCCGGTCAGCTATGTGCTGATCAATAATGAAAAAAAGCTTTATGTAGAATACGACTCTACGACCTGGAAAACATTTAATGGAGATCCGTTGGGTTTTGGAATGGCCCATTTAGGAAATCTTGGCTCCGCTTATCGGTCCTTGACTTTGATCGCCGATCAACCGATTGGTTTTTCTACCGGCTGGCTTCAGTTCGAAAACTACTATCCACATGAAGAAACGTTCAAATATTATGACCAGGTAATTCCGGTGACAAAAGTCAGGTATGATCAGGCGGGACGTGAGGATACCTATATCGATTTTGTTTTTGGAAAAAGTTTTGCAAAAGGGACCAGCGTGAGCCTCTCCTATAAACGGATCAACCAGGTGGGAGAATTTGCTCATCAACATCAAAAAGATACCGGGTTGGGTATTGGCATCTGGCATCATGCCCCTTCCGGTACGTACGATGCTTTTTATAATTTGATTTCCAGTACCGTATTGGCCGAAGAAAACGGAGGCGTATCCGAGCCGGATTCGATCGGCAGGCCCAATAATCCGGACAATAGCCTGGCCACTTTTATCATGAATGGAATGACAACGCAAAAGCACCGTACGTTCCTGACCAAACAAATTTTTCATCTTGCTCAGGATACCTCTTCTATTGGTATTGATTTTTGGTTGAAAGCAAAATTAGAAACCGGCCTGTATAAATATGTGGATGAAAAAGCAGCTGATGACGCGGCTTATTATGACTCCATTTATCTCGTGGATGATCGCGGGATTCGCCAATACACTTATACCATACAAAATGAGGAAAGTGTAGGGGTTTCCCTCCCATGGAATTCGGTTCACTCCAGGGTGGAAGGATCATTGCGTTACAGTGGCACTCGATTAGAACAGGAACCGGTCATTCAAAAAATAAATGAGTTTTTCTTCGATGCTTCGGGGGATTTTCATTGGATAGAGCCACTGACCCTGGGTGGTTTAGTTTCACTGGGCTTAGGACAGGCCGAAGGGACATTCTCCCTGAAGGCCTTTGGAGATTTACAGGTTGGCCCGCTGGGTCATTTGGAAGGACATTGGTTTGCCCAGTCCCGGAAGCCCTACCTCGTGGAATCCAGGCTTTATATAGACCAGGTACTGATCTATAATAATGATTTTCATAATCCATTTTCTACGGAAATTGGAGTGGATTGGAAAAAGGAGAAACTCGGATTTTCCGCCGGCGTTAAATGGCTGGTCTTTGATAATTACATTTATTTTGATTCCGTCGCAGTACCTCAGCAATTGTCAGGTTCATTCTCTTCCCGGCAGTTTTACATATCCAAAGGATTAGAATTAAAATGGATGGGAGCTAAAGCATCCTGGATCTGGCAACCGGCTACCAGGAAAGAAATGGCATTGCCGGATCATATGGTGAATGCCAGTCTCTTTGGACGGCTTCGGGTTTTTGATAACAGGGCAGTAATCCTGCCAGGAGTTGACTTTACCTACTACAGTACGTATGCCGGACTTAGTTATTATCCGGTCAATGGTGTTTATCATCTCACCGGGAAGGATCCTATTCCTGATTATGTCAGGTGGGATGTCGGTATTGGACTGAATATTAATTTTATTAAAGCTTATTTCAGGATGGAGGATATCGCCGGGTTGTTCAAAAACAGGGCATTGTACCAGGCTGATTTCTATCCACATTACAGGGCCTATTTTCGCTTTGGCCTGACCGCTGAATTCTTTAACTGAGCGGTCTCATCATTCGATTAGTACACTCCCATAATTTTCTCACTACTCAAGTCGTCCCGGAGCAGCAAACAGGCAGATATTTTTTATAATGTAGAATTTCAACTTGTCATGATAGATAATCGGATAGCGATCGGATAATGGTCTGGACAATTAAGATTCCTTGATTAACTGTAAAATAAATGCAACAAGGCAATACTTAAGTCCGGTAAAAAAATTCTCTTAGTTTTTTCTGGTAGCTAAACACATCAACAGGTTTAAAAGGGATCATTTCCTTCATCAGGGCAATGCCGGAGGCATCTTTGACCGACATGCTCTCCGCCCAAAGGGATATTTCCTCAAAAACTCTTTGTTCAGATCCGGTGAGTTGAGTAGATATTTTCGCTTTTTTATGAAAGCGATCACAGGATTGCACGATGGCCAGCCTTCGGTTATTCCTGTACCTTTTGTGAATCATCTCTGTCACCCGGGAAGTGATATCGGTCACCTTCGGTGATTTCGTTTTACCCAAAGTCAATCCAATGCTGCTGGCTGTAAATTTTTTTAAGGTGGCCACGCTGGTACGATATCCTTTTTTAGTAGTTATCTTTTTCCATTCTTCATTCGCCAGTGCATTTAATTTATCGTCCATCGGCCGAAATCCCATCTTGTAATAAAACCAAAAGGCCCCGGAAGCTATTCCATCCGGATTGTCGAGGCCAAATTGAAACGGCTCAACTTCAAAAAAATGAATGTCAAACCATTGCTGGTATACATTCAGCAATTGCAACATGATATAGCCCGATTCACCACCCCGGTAAGTTTCAAATATGTTAATTCCAAAATGCGCCCTGTCCCCAAAAAGCCAGGCTCCTCCATATGCCGTTGGAAGACCATTTTTGAAAGCCGTGTATCCAACGTAAGACTCCAGCGGCAATTGCCGCTCCGGAATAATTTCATAAATGGCTATCATAATCCCACGATCCAGGGAGATCAGCCTGAAAGAGCTTTCCATCATAAAAGTAGTCGGATCCGTTTCCCTGGCAGTGATGATCATGTTATCCTTGACGACCCGTATAGCCTTCTGTCTTTGATCTTGCGATAAGGCCAGCGGTCTTGATACAGGATGATGGAGGATTTCGGCAGGGAGAGGAGATTTCAGGATATTGGAATGATAGAAGACTGTACGGATATCTAACTGATTATGCGCTTTTGAAAAAGCAGCTGACCGGGGCCGGATCCTGGTGTATACCTCCAGCTGATCATAGAAAAAATCCTTTACTTCAGGGAAAGCCTCGAGGGAGGACAACTCATTGACCAGAAAAATAAGTTGCTCCTTGGCCGGAACCCGCAACACCTCCAATAACTCCAAATCATCAAGACCTGCTGCAGTTTCACTTTTTTCAATGGATGGCAGGGTCATCTGCAGGACATCACTTAATGGTATTTTGGAAGGACCCAGCGATTCCAATGTGATATCCAGATCAGATCGCTCAAGTAGCCAGCGTAGACCATGATGGGAGTATTTCGAAACAGTAGGAGTGTAGGGCAGACCTGAATTGTCAAATTGAAACCTTTTTTTTTCAGGCATTGATTTAATGAACCTGGTTATTCGGCGAATTTCTTTCTTTACCAGAACAAGTTCTTTAGCTCTTGATGGGTAAGCCAGCATAAATACCAGGATTTCAAAATATTGGGCAAGAACAGGCTGAGCTACAAGCTGGATTTTGGAAAGCTGGGTCAGAAGGAAGATCTTCTGCTCCAGGTGATCAGCATCAAAGAGATGAAAAACAGTCGCCAGGGATTTAATCTTTCGATGAAAGGAGGTCATGTGAAAACGTTTGTCCCGGGTTTAGAATAGGAGACTAAATTAATCTTAAAGTCGTCGTACCATCCCCTTATTTCTGTGCTACATTGATTTGAAAAGCAGGGTTCCGGCCGGAATCGACTAAAAGTTTGCTCAGGGCCGCCAATTCCATTACTTTTGGCAACATGATACCAAAAAGCATTCCTATGAAAAGTCTCTTTCAGGTTAAGTATTCTCTTTTGTCTGGTGACCCTCTCGTTTTGTAAAGCTTCTGGACAGGAAGATAAATCAACCCGCCCAAGCCCCCCTGCCGAGGTGCACGCCAAAATCGGGGATAATGCCATATCGATCAATTATTCTTCTCCTGCAGTGAAAGGCAGGACGATTTGGGGCGATTTAGTGCCCTATGGGAAAGTTTGGCGAACAGGAGCGAATGAAGCGACCGTGTTCGAGACTTCAGGTGATCTGGAAATCAATGGTCAAAGACTTGCCGCTGGCAAATACGGTTTGTTTACCATCCCGGGAGAGAAGGAATGGACAATTATATTTAATTCCGTCTGGGAACAATGGGGTGCTTTCAAATATGATCAGCAGCAGGATGTGCTGCGGGTGAAAGTCAGTCCTGAAAAATCAGATGCCTTCAATGAAAGGATGAAATTTGAAATTAATGATCACGTGATATCCCTGCTTTGGGAAAATCTCAAAGTCAGCTTCATTGCGAAATAATAAAAAGTCACGCCTGGCGCGTGACTTTTTTTATAACGTATAGTTCGGACTCAAAAATCATCCCGGTCTGCATAAAAATTATTGATATAAGTCACCACGTCGTCGGGCTCATCTAGTATGGGAAGCAGGTTCAGGTCCTCCCGGTTAATATTATTTTCTTTTTCCAGCATCACGGTCGTGATCCAATCTTTAAGACCGGACCAAAAGGCGCTGCCAACTAGGATGACCGGAACAGGTGTGATTTTTTTTGTTTGAATCAGGGTCAGGACTTCAAAGATTTCATCCATAGTGCCAAAACCTCCGGGTAGGACGACAAACCCCTGCGCATATTTTACAAACATCACCTTACGAACAAAAAAATAACGGTGATTCAGGTTTTTGTCATTGTCGATATACACATTATGGGATTGCTCAAAGGGCAGGTCAATATTCAACCCTACAGATATCCCGCCTTGCAGGCTGGCTCCTTTATTGGCAGCTTCCATGATGCCAGGACCACCTCCGGTTATGATACCGAAACCCGCATCCGTCAGTTTCTGTGCAATCTTGACCGCTAACTGGTAATGCGGCATGTCGGGTTTCGTACGCGCACTTCCGAAAATGGATATACAAGGGCCAATGCGGTTCAGGGATTCAAATCCATCAACAAATTCCGCCATTACTTTGAACATGGTCCAGGCATTCTCAGCCTTTGATCTGTGTCCATTGTTTCATCAACCTGGGAGGAAGTCCTTCTGTCATGGCCAAGCATTTTGCGTTTCAAAAAAGTGAGTAACAGACTCACAAGTGTAAAACGAATTTAATCTATCGAAGATTGATAATTGGCGAATTCCTGTTCAATATATCGTTGGAGATCACGCAGATCGCTAAACCTGGACAGGACTTCTCTCATCTCAAGCGATTGACTGCGCCGTTGGCAACACAAAACGGTCAATATCCTGATCGGAAATTGATTTACCACCCAATATAATCAATCGTTCCACAACATTTTTAAGTTCCCGGATATTTCCTGTCCAGGGGAGCGACTGCAAGTTTCTTTAAAGCCTTTACATCAAATGATCGTTCCGGAATGCCATAATCTTTGCATATTTCTGTGCAGAAATGCTGGATAAGCTGCGGTATATCTTCAACACGATCCTTAAGCGGGGGTACATCAATAATGATGACTGCGAGCCGGTGATACAAATCTTCACGAAACCGACCCGGCATCAATCAGTTTGCGAAGATCCTTATTGGTGGCCGCAATCACCCGGACATCCACACGAATTTGCTTTGTCTCCGCCTACGCGGACAATCTTATTTTCCTGTAAAGCTCTCAATACTTTTGCCTGGGCTGAAAGACTCATATCTCCGATTTCATCCAGGAAAATGGTGCCCCCGTTGGCCAGTTCAAATTTTCCGGTACGCGTTTTAATGGCAGAGGTGAATGCGCCCTTTTCATGCCCGAACAACTCACTTTCGATCAACTCTGAAGGAATAGCGGCGCAATTGACTTCAATCAACGGGTTGTCATTTCATATGACTTTTCTGGTGGATCCAGTGGGCCACCAGTTCTTTTCCCGTTCCATTCTGTCCCGTTACCAATACGCGGGCCTCTGTCGGCGCAACCAACTCAATCGTAGACATGATCTGACTAACACATTTCGAACTGCCAATGATAGGCTGTGCGCGGCTGTAGTTTACTTTGGTTTGCAGCACTTTGCGTTCAGTAATCAATTCTGATTTATCCAGGGCATTCCTGAGCGTGATGAAAAGTCGGTTAAGATCCGGCGGCTTGGAAATAAAATCAAAGGCTCCCTTCTTAACGGCTTCTACCGCAGTATCAATAGAGGCATGACCGGAAATCATCACTACAGGAGTCTCCCGGGCGATTTCCTGGATCTTATCTAAGGCATCCATGCCATCCATCTTAGGCATTTTAATATCCAGGATGATGACATCATACGGATTTTGCTTGATTTTGACCAAGGCTTCCAAGCCATCGGAGGCTTCATCAACTTCATATTTTTCAAATTCCAGAATATCGCGCAGAGTATGGCGGATGCTGCGTTCATCATCAACGATTAGAACCTTTGACATAGTTGAATTGCGTAATATTTAGGCTAATATATTAGAATATTATGTCAAAAGTATACTATTGATTTAAAATAACTTACAATTTAAATAAAAAAATATATGTTTTTTTTAATCGAAAAACAATTACTTAACGGGAGGTTATTTATGGAACAAGATTAGCATTATTGGTCAATGGCCACATAGGACATAAGTCCCATTCCTGTACCCAGGGCTGACTCATTGATATCAAACCGATTGGAATGTACACCCGGGTTATCCTTTCAGGATAACCCGGTCCCAAGCCGATAAAAGGTAGAAGGAACCTGTTGAGTATAGAAAGCGAAATCCTCCGAAGACAGTACGCATACGGAAGATCATGTACTTTATCCTGACCCAGAAATCGAGTCGCTTTTCTCTGAAGATTTCGGTGATCGGTCATCGTTCTTAAGGCAAGGATAGCCGATTTCAATCCGTACTTCGGCCCGGGCGCCGGAAGCATGACAAATATCCCGTACAATTTGTTTAAGATCGCTCGTGCGTCTTTATCCTCCAATCTTCATCCATGGCCCGCAACGTCCCTTCCATCATAAACTTCATCGGGAATAACATTGGTAGCCCCGCCATCACTAGTTATTTTTCCAATGGTCAGTACTGCCGGATGATATACGGATCCTACGTGCCGACTGATCAATTCCTGTAGGGCCGAATGACCCTGGCGGCTATGGGAATAGGATCAATACTGAAATTAGGGGTAGCGGCATGACCACCTTTACCGATAATAGTAATATAGAGTTCATCCGCAGAGGCCATGTACAAACCATTTCTAAAACCAACATGGCCTGACAGGCAAAGCCGGGAAAAACATGTGGGCGGCTATCCAGGCTTTTTATTTTTTTCCAGCAGCCCTTCCTTCAGCATGATCGATGCTCCGCCCGGAAATTTTTCTTCACCTGGTTGAAATATAAATTGGACGGTGCCTGCTAGGTGCTCCTTATTTTCTTCGATAATCGCAGCAGTACCGAACAAAGATGCGATATGGGCATCATGTCCACAGGCATGCATGATACCGTCGTAGGTTGACCGATAGGGGACTTCATTTTCCTCCAAAATGGGTAAGCGCATCCATATCTGCCCGTAACATAATCCGGGGCCCGGGTTGCTTTCCTTCAATTTGCGCGACTACTCCGTGACCAGCCCATCCGGAGGTGAAAGGAATTTTTTTTCCGGTCAGAAAGGATTGAATTTTTTGTCCGGTTTGAATTTCCTGAAAAGACAATTCAGGATGCTGATGCAAATCCCTTCGAATCTTGATGATATCAGGGAGGATCCGGTTTGCTGAATTCCTGATGAGGTCTTGAAGGTCGCTGTTCATGTTAGGTTAATTCATTTGTCCGATTTTTTTCCATTGAGTAGTTAAAATGGAAAAGTCTGTTGTCCAGTGATAATCTCTTGCATAAACATAGTGAATGTGTTCGAGCCGGATGAGTTCATTTGGATGCCCGTCCATATAAGCCGGGTAGAGGACACCGGGCAATAAACGTGGTAAGGAATGAATCATGGGATCTGCCGGATTATAGGCAACCCATGTTTGCTGACCAAGTAACGTCCGGAATATATGGAGCAACGCGTTTTTTTTGTGAGGAATAAAAAACAGAAGGATAGGGGAGAGCAAGAGGAAACAAAGACTACTGGTCAAATCAAAAAGTCTTTTGGATCTCCTGGACGAAGGATGGGAAAGATTGAAATTGATACGCAAACCGTATGATTCTCCTTCGGTATCCCGGCTCATACTTCCTACGATATTCATGGTGGTGGAGGCAGCCAGCATATATCGATAGCCGGGCCCCATCGTGGACATGCTTCCACTAAAGACAGAAAAAGGTACGTCCTGCGCAGAGAAAATGATTTCCTGTACTTCATGCACACGAACGATATCCTCCAGCTTCGAAAGACTGCCGAGCGTATCCTCATTGACTGGGGCTTGATTTTCAACAGGCGAGACCGTTCCGATAATGTCTATCTGGTCCCGGGATCGATTGATCAGTTCTTTTATCCGATCCGCCTCTTCGCGACCACCCACAATGATGGCCCTC
The DNA here is from genome assembly GCA_963837505.1 of uncultured Saprospiraceae bacterium. Taxonomy (GTDB): domain Bacteria; phylum Bacteroidota; class Bacteroidia; order Chitinophagales; family Saprospiraceae; genus Opimibacter. Next base: position 41,119 of record CAWINN010000019.1, read on the forward strand.
CTGTTCTCATGATTGGATTCCGGGCCTGATGAAGAACGCCATAGCGACAGATAAAACCTGGATAACCAGATAAAACACAGGTAGAAAAATGATCCCAGGACAATCACCATCCTGGAAGTCCTGAAATGAAAGGGAAGAAAAGCATAGATCACCAGGATCATTAAGACTCCCGTGAAAAAGCCAATCCAGGAGCGGCGTTGTTCATAGGGTTTATCGTAAGCACCATTCAGAAGCATGGCGATGAAGACAATAACCGCATAGAGCGGAAGATTGAAATAATAAAAGGAAGGCTGGAAATAATCCGCGTTTTCATAATAATAACGTGACCAAAGCTGGCTGGCCAATAAGAAGCTTCCATAAAATACCAGGGTATCTAAAACCACGGGCCAGGTTTTGGAAATGAATTGTTTTACCAGCTGTACCAAACCATGCAGATAGATAGCGATATGAATAAGTAATTTTTGTCCTTTGAATTCAGGGTGCTTTTGGGTGAAGATCAACATGGCCTGATAAAAGGTGATCAGGTAATTCAGGGAAGCTTTTTTTGTGGATTCTCCTTTATAATGGATAATGCGTGTTGTAGGTAAATAATAAATGGAATATCCGGCTTTCGTGATGCGATAAGACAGATCAACATCCTCGCCATACATGAAAAAATCCTCATCCAAAACGCCGGCTTTGTCCACCGCCGACTTTCTCAAAAACATAAAAGCGCCAGTCAATACTTCAACCTGAGCTGTTTCATCTTCCTTGACCTGACCGGCATAATAACTGTTCCAGGTGGCTGAATGAGGTGCCAGGTGATATAGGCCGGTCATCTTCATAAAGGAAGCCAGTAAGGTAGGAAGTCCCCTTTTGGATTCCGGCAGGAATTTACCGCTGCCATCAATCATCTTCACACCGGCTGCACCCGCATCGGGATGCTGATTCATAAATTCCAGGCAGGTCGACAGCGTATCTTCCGAGACGACAGTATCCGGATTTAGTAATAACAGATATTCTCCCTGGGCTATGGCGATACCCTGGTTATTAGCTTTTGCAAATCCTTTATTGTCTGCATTGGAAATTAACAGGACATCCGGAAAATGGGTTTTGATTAAGGCAGGTGTGCGATCAACAGAAGCATTATCTACGACAATAATTTCTCCGGTTATCCCGTCCATCGCGCGGCGAACAGAGCGAAGACAATTGTCCAGGAAAGGGTAAACATTATAACTGACGATGATAACGGAGATCTTCAAATCGGCAGATGATTAAGCATGCTCTGTCAATTCAATGTTGGTTCGCGCAACAATAGACCGACCCAGGGTCAATCCATCAGCATATTCGAGTTCTCCTCCGAAAGCAACTCCCCGGGCAATCACACTTACCTTAACCTGGAAGTCCTTCAACAACCTGGTAAGGTAGAATATGGTGGTTTCTCCTTCAATAGTTGGACTGATGGCCATGATCAGTTCACGGATTTCATTGGTGCGAATCCGCTCCATCAGGCTTTCTATGTGGATGTCCTGCGGTCCTATTCCATCAATGGGTGAAATGATTCCGCCGAGGATATGGTAAAGACCATGATACTGACCAGTGTCTTCAATGGCCATGACATCACGCTCGGATTCCACGATGCAAATGGTTTGCTGCTGACGCGAATGATCGGCACAAATGGCACATTGGTCGCCATCGGACAAATTGTGACAAATTTTGCAGTGTTGGATGTGATGCTGGATCCCATTCAGTCCTTCCATTAACTCAGGAAGAGTGGTCAGTTTATTTTTGAGAAGAAATAAAGCAATGCGAAGGGCACTCTTCCTCCCGATACCAGGTAACTGACTGATGGCCCGGATTGCCCTTTCAAGATGTTGGGAAGAATTTTGCGCCATAGGATCTGAATTTTATCGCGTTAGGTTTGTGATTTCCGGATTAGAGCAACATGGCCAGTGGATTCTCCAAATATTGCTTTAAAGTTTGCAGGAATTTGGCCCCGGTGGCTCCATCAACAACCCGGTGATCACAGGACATGGTCACTTTCATGAATTTGGAGGATCTGACCTGGCCATCCGATAAAGATAGTTCATCTGCAGATAGCGCCTATAGCCAGGATGGCTGCATCCGGTGGATTGATGATCGCAGTAAATTCATCTATACCAAACATGCCCAGGTTGGAAATAGTAAAAGTATTTCCTTGCATTTCCTGAGGCTGTAATTTTTTATTTCGCGCCTTATCGGCGAGGGTAGCAACTTTTGCTTGTTGATTTCCGTCAGCCCCATCTTATCAGCAGCAAATAAAACAGGAACTAAAAGCCCCTCTTCTACAGCAACTGCCACCCCTATATTGATATCCTGGTTATAACGGATTTTATCACCCAGCCAGGACGAATTGACCGCCGGGTGATGACGAAGGGCGGTGGCACTGCCTTTACGACAAGATCATTAAATGAAATTTTCAGTACCGTTCTGATCATTGATGAGTTTCCTGGCGTCAACTGCAAGATCCATGTTGATTTTCATGGTAAGATAAAAATGCGGGGCAGAGAATTTACTTTCCACCAATCTGCGTGCAATGGTTTTCCGCATTTGAGAAACCGGCACTTCACCAAATTGCGGAGCTGGGATCTTTTTGGTCTCTATGTCTCCTTTCTCTTGGAGACCTGTGTTGGAGAAGTAATTTTCAATATCACGTTTGACCACTCTTCCACCATCCCCCGATCCGGTCAGAGTTCGAATATCAATACCCTCTCTCGAAGCCATTGATCTGGCTAAAGGAGAGGATTTAAGGCGATTTTCATCGCCGGTGAATTCATTTTCAGTCACATGTTGATTCGACTGACTAACCTCGCCATTAGGGGAAGTCGCGCTTGCTTTTTCCTTCGTCCCGGCTTTGGACTCAGCTATATGGATGGGTTCTTCCGGCTTGGTGGAATCACCTGCTGATGCTTTAGCCAGGGCGGCCTTATAATCCTCTCCCTTTGCACCGATTACAGCCAGAATGGCGTTTACAGGAGCCGGGCCTTCTTTCACCCCGATATGCAAAAGGTAGCCTTCATGAAAGCTTTCAAGCTCCATGGTAGCTTTGTCGGTTTCTACCTCAGCCAGTATATCCCCTGGAGAAACTTTATCCCCTTCTTTCTTGAGCCAGCCCACGATATTCCCTTCTTCCATCGTGTCGCTCAACCGGGGCATTCTTATTATTTCGGCCATATGATTTCCTGAATTAAAAGAAAGACAAAATTACAGATATCAAGCCTAAGCAGGGCATAGCATGATCAGCAAAAAGTCAAAAGCCCCTGATCTCGATCGACCAGGAGCTTTTAACACACAAAAAAATCTATCTCAAATAACCCTATGCATTTGGATTGGGCTAATACCCTGAGTTGTAATTACCGGAGTATTTACTACCAGGTCGTGCGGAACCAGGAGTGTTTTCTCCGGCTTCCGGACCTGCCGGCCGACTCATATCAGTATCACCCGAAGTGGAGACGCGAAATTCAACGCGTCTGTTTATATATTGCTTATACTCGTCCCTTGCTGAAAGATTATGTGAATCTTTCAGATCCTTGGCTATAGGCTGGTCTTCGCCATAAAAATTGAGCAGGAAACGACTTCTTGGCAGATTATAGTTATTCACCAGGTAATTGATGGCTTCATTTGCCCGGTTGTAGGAAAGTACGTTATTGTAATCATTTGGATTTCGATTATCCGCGAATCCGGTGGCCACCACTTTGATATCAGGATGTGATTTCATTACTGCAGCCACATTGTGTAATGAACCATAAAATTCCGGCTTGATATAATATTTGTCCAGATCAAAATGAATCATGGGCAGAAACCAATTCAGGTTGGCATCCATGGCTGCCGTGCGTTGATTGATGAGATCAACAGCCTGATCTTCGGTTAGGTATTTATCCGGTATTTGGGCTACACCTTTTGCATTCACTTGATAGCCCGGAGGAGAATAGCGCTCTTCATCTTTACAATCTGGTATACCATCGCCATCACTATCCAGGGTTACCCCGCGGGTATCAACCGGACAACCTGCGGGTGTATTGATTTCCTGGTCAGTCATATCAATCACACCATCTCCATCCGTGTCCGTCAGATCAAATTTTGGTCTTTGTTTCAAATCCGCAAGGTCGTTGAAAGCACCATCCAGGGGGTTCACCCAGTAAAGAGGTTCGATCCGCTTTTCAAAAGAACCTATATTGATGCCAAGTCGTAAAGAAGTGTAGTGCGGAATATCATTACTGGTGGTTTCTGAGGTGGCATTTCTGTCTTCGAAACCATCATACAAGTCACTGTCAGCAAGTAAAATCCGGTGTTCTAATCCCAGGTTCAGGCGTTTGGAAATCTTCCTGGACAAACCGATGCCGAAAGTGAAATGCGGGATTACGGTTTTGTGATTGCCGGCAACGGTGACCACATCTGTTTCAACACCACCACGTGTCTCAAAATCGCCGTCCAATAGATTTTTCAAATTTTTCCTGGCCTGGTTCCGGCCGGAGCTTGTTCCCAGATCCAGTCCTTCAGTGACAGATGAAAAATCATACAGCTGTCCGTTGTGAAGCAAATCCACAAAGGTTTTGGGAAAATTAAGTCCTATTCCGAAGACCCCATACAGGTTCCATTTATTGGAAGCACTGTGAAAAAGCACATTTCCGATGTTAAGGACAAACTCCGCAGACAAATCAAGGATATTCGTCTTGTAGTTTCTGTGAATATTATCACTATTGGTAGATTCATCCGTATAGCCTGCCAGAATGGGAAAATTGGCAATATTCTGTTGGTAGGTTCTTTCGTAGGCAAGAAAATTGAATGATCTGGGATCATATCCCTTAGAGGATTGATAGATCGCCTCAAGTCTCCAGGAAAGCGTGTAGTTAATGGCCTTCCTTAAATGTAGGCCAAATCCGTAACCGGATAAACCTGCGGCATCAACATCGCCGGCGATAAAAGAAGAGCCCGCATTGATACCCAGTTCCCACATGTTTTTGGGTTTAGCTGAGTACTTAGCCTGGCCTGTTCTCCACAATTTGTTTTGCTCCGGATTTACCGTCATCTCATCCGCAATGACCGGAGAGGAAAATTTCTCGGTGGACGTTTGAGCATGAATATAAAGGGATAACAATACTGGGAGACCAGACAGTAGTATTCGATACAGTCGTGTCATAGGGTTCTAGGTTTTTAAGATATTATTGATTTGTGTGTAACAAATTTATACAAATTTCCGAAGAAAACAGGGAATGGATGGCATTCAGGCTAAACCTATCAAAATCAATGCCTGAATGGGAAAAAAATATCTTTAATTTTACATATTAAATAAAAAACTAATATATTTGGGAAATGATAGCTCATTGGTTTACAAGAGAAGATCCTGCCCTTCTTCGGCCTGAAAGGATCAGTAAAAACTCGTTATGGCACCAGGTTAAATTTCTCCATGATGAAGAATTGCCCTATGCCTCAGGCGATCTGTTGGTTATAAGCTTCGACCGGAAGATGTCGGCCAGGGTCAAGAAAAACCTATATCAATTCAGTGCCACCCCTCACAATGCCCTGACCATAGTGGATTGCGGCAATTTTAATCAGAAGAATCCGGAGACCATTCTTCCGGTCCTGAGGGAAATTCGGGAGAGTGGAGCTATGGTATTGCTCTTAGGCCCGCCCTTGGGATTCATGCGGTTCCAGGTAGAAGAAGTCCAGATGGCCAGTATTGTCCGGGAATCCAATCTGGATGATGACATCCACCTACGCAACCTGGCGCCAGGGCCTCTATTCCAATATATCGCCACCCAGCGACACCTGGTTTCTGAAAGCCATTTGCGAGTGGAAGGCCATTTAAGACTTAGCGATCTGAATGAAGATTTATCGCTGGCAGAGCCCTGCATCCGGGATTCCGGGGTGATGATGTTTAACTGCGACAGCATGAGCGCGGCTGAGGTCGGATATTTGACAGGCATATCCGGCAGCGGATTATCAGTGATTGATGCTTGTCAATTATTTAGATATGCTGGCGCAGCTCAGTCCCTGCATTCCGTTGGTATTTATGGATATGCTCTTGATTCCGATCATACCGGTATGATGGCTAACGCTATCGCCCAGATGATTTGGTATTTACTGGAAGGCAGTATGTTAAGGGAAGATCCTGAAAAAAGTCACCTCACCCAATATTTTGTCCAGGCCAGGGATCATGAACAGGTTATTCAGTTTTATAAGAGTGAATTGTCCGGCCGTTGGTGGATTGAAAGTAAATCCGGAAGAAAAGTACCCTGCTCATATAAAGATTACCGCAGGGCGTGTGAAGAAGATTATAGTGATCTGATTATGAAATCTGTCATCGGAACATAACTAGTCCAACAATTTTTCCAGGTGCATGGATCGTGATCCTTTGAGCAAAAGGGTCTCTCCCTGGCAGGATTCCCATGACCATTGTTTGCTCAGGTCCTCAATCGTAGTATTGACCGTGATACGCGGATCGTGATGATCCAGGCGAAGTACTGCTTCTTTAAAGGCACTTCCAATTAAAAATATTTTTGCAAACTTTTTATTCACTGCCATTTTTACTATAGCTAAATGGGCTTCCGGAGATGCTGCGCCTAATTCTTTCATATCCCCGAGAACCAACCAACCTTCCGGGCATTGATCCGCAAAGGCCTGAAGCGCAAGTTCCATGCTGCTGGGATTAGCATTGTAAGCATCTTTGATGATGGTGCACTCTTTCCATATGATTTTTTCCGATCGATTGGCACCTCCTGTGAAAGAAGAAAGTGTTTTGGCTAACATCCCTTCTTCAACTCCGAAATGTTTCCCCACACAAAACGCTGCAAGGATATTGGAAGCATTATAGAAACCAAAAAGGGAAGAATGAATTTGAAATGAAGAATGACGGTCAAGCAAATCAAAACCGACATTATTTTTTTCAGCACGATACCGGAAATGAATGTCGGGTGAGACATCATCGCGTAAACCATAACTGGTTTTGTTCTCCAGGCGATGTCCAATGGTGGCCAAAACCGGATCGTCAGCATTAATGAAACCAAAACCCTGATGAGTTTCCAGGAAGTCAAATAATTCGCCCTTGGCTTTTATAACACCATTAAATGATCCAAAGCCTTCAAGGTGTGCTTTTCCGATGTTAGTGATCAGGCCGTGAGTCGGGTTGGCCATCTCGCATAACGCCGCAATTTCTCCGATATGGTTGGCACCCATTTCGCATATCAGGATTTCAGTTTTTTTTTCTAATTGTAAAAGAGTTAATGGTACTCCAATATGATTATTGAGGTTGCCTGAAGTGGCCTGGGTAATAAAGCTGGTGGAGAGTACGGAGGACAAGAGTTCTTTAGTCGTAGTTTTTCCATTGCTGCCGGTAATGGCAATGACCGGAATGGTAAAATGACGACGATGTTCTTGCGCCAGTTGCTGTAAGGCTACCAATGGATCTGGATGATAAATATACCGGGATCCTTTAAGCTTGGGATCCGAAACGATTGCATACGAAGCACCATTTGCAATCGCTTCAGCAGCAAATGTATTTCCGTCGAAATGATCTCCCCGAAGCGCAAAAAACAGGCTTCCCGCTTTGATTACGCGGGTATCAATGCATATTTGGGGATGTTCAAGAAATGTCTGGTAAATCGAATCCATATTCATGACTGGACAAAAATAAAAACGCCCCTGTTATAAAACAGGGGCGGCTATTATTCTTGCTGATCGTTAATTATCTTATTTATAACGCCGGGAAGACTTGGATTTGCTTCCTCCGAAATCATTGCCGCCGATTTCACCGCCTGGGGCAGAGCCTCCGATTTGATGCATGGCGCATCTGAAACCAATGGTCCTGTCACCTTTGGTCTGATCTTTAAATCTTCTTGTGGCAGGTGATAACCAATATAAACGATCAGCCCAGGAACCACCTTTGATTACTCTTGAACTATCATTGATCAGGCTGGATTCTCCATAGGCATAATATACCGATTCATTATCATCATCTTTGTAATCCATCTCATCTCCCTTCTTGTAATTCTCCCGAAGATTCGCCACGGAATCCGCCACAATAGTATACCGGATTCTTCCCAGGCTGTCTTTTTCAACCGGACGCCCGTTTTCATCAATTACCCGCTGTTTAAATATATTACCACGGAAGGGGTTCAGATCCTGATTTTCAACATCCCGTAACGTAGTGCTGGTCATCGGACGATAAAGATCGGCCGTCCACTCACTCACATTACCTGCCATATTATACAATCCGAAATCATTGGGATAAAAGGCTTTAACGGGAGCAGGAAAGGGGGCATTATCATTTGGCCTTCCGGCAGTACCCATATAATTTCCACGGTACTCTTTGAAATTGGCCAACATACGGCCTTGGGTTTTGTCATGCAGTTTGCTTCTTGCACCAAAACCATCCCATGGATATATCCGGCGGTCTGAAATAAGTTCATCTTTTCGCGAAAGTTCATTGCCTTGCAAAGCAAGAGCCGCATATTCCCATTCGGCCTCCGTAGGCAAGCGGTAAGCCGGCAGCAAAATGCCATCCTCAAATCTTACAGGACGTTCACCTCCGGTTTTGAGATCAGGAAGATTTTTCTTGACACTTCCCTGGTATTGTCCAAAAAGGTAGGCTTCTGTATTGAAATTGTCAGAATCTTTTTGATCTACATTCAGATTGAGAATCCCTTTTTCAACGAGCATCATCTCATTGACCCGGTCAGTCCGCCATGCACAGAATTTATTGGCCTGTTCCCAGGTAACACCCACAACAGGGTAGTCTGCATAACTTGGGTGTCTGAAATAGGTTTCCACTAAAGGCTCGTTAAATGCCAGTTCTTCGCGCCATACCAAAGTATCCGGAAGAATGCTCAGCACTTCCTGTGGATAGGATTCTCCGAATACTCTTTTAGTCCAATATTCAAATTCCCGGTAATGCGAATTGGAGACCTCCGTCTCATCCATGAGGAAAGAGGAAACCGTGACTCTCCTGGGCACGTTGTCCCAGTCATAAGTAACATCCTGGTCAGTAAGGCCCATCGTAAAAGTGCCTCCTTCGATAGGAACTAATCCAGGCCCTACTTCCATATCACCATGGGATCCTTTTTCAAAACCACCCCATTCCTGATCATTGTATTTCCACCCGGTCACTGCGGAACGCTCGGATTTCTTGCAGGCACCGAAAGTCAGAATAAACAGCGCCAAAGCACTGATAGAAAGCAATTTCTTCATTCGCAACTAAACGTGTTTGTTAAAAGAGGGACAAATATACATTTTCTGAAACGTAACCTCCCTCTAAATATTGTTTGGCAGATGGTGCCGAAAGCCCTACAAAAAATATGCCCGAACCAAAATCATAACTATCTGAATATCTGAAGGCAATCATTATATCTGGATTCTTTATCCCCATCATCAAAAAGATAAACAAGGCCGATTTCATGGGTGCCACCGGTCCCCTGAAATCCTGAAATAGTCGCATCATAACTGTATCCCAAGCGTAATTTATTGGTTCTAAGACCAATAGAACCAATAATGGCCTCTGACTGTCCGGAAGATATTCGATATTGAAGTCCAAAAGAAAAGGACTCTGCATCTATAACCAGGCCGCCGTTAATTTGATTGAAACTGCCCTGGTTGACGAAAATAAAGGAGGGGGACATCGTCACTTTGTTGTATTGGTTAAACATATCTTCTTAAAACTCTCCAGGAAGCACCTCCATGCAAGGTCCATCTCATCGGTATACTGGGTGAGAGGGCGGTATTTTCTCCCAAAAAATCAGGCGACGGGGTATTCAGATGCCGCACAGCCAGCCCTGCATAAAGGGTTTCTCCATAGAGTACCCCTCCAAATCCCAGATCAGGATAAACCACATTATTCTTGTCCGGCGCTAATTCCTCTGTAGGAAAAGGCATTCCTCCGGGACTGACAGTGCCCAGGTAGTCATCGATCTGGTCCCCAAACAATAATTTATTCCAGTGTAATGTGGATTGAACGATGCCGGCTTCGGCTCCCATTTTGGCGTAGAAATGATCATTTAATTGGATCCGGTATGAAAAAATGCCAGCCCCTTTTATGGTTTTCAGGATGCCATCCCCTGCATCATCCGACAAGAGCCAAAAGCCTATCCCAAAATTCCGGTGCGGGAAAAACTGATCATAGGACAAAGCATAAGTCCTGTAAGCATGATTAAATCCCGGGTATTGGTTACGGTAATTGGCAGTCACTCGTGGATCCTCTGACAATCCCGCCAAACCTGGATTTAATTGAAGAGGAGATAAATAATATTGGGAAAATACAGGGTCCTGAGCCTTCAACCCAGGCCCGGGTATGAACAAAATCCAAAGGAAATACAGCCAAACAGTGGATCTTATCGACAAGGTTGAAAACGAAAATTTTAAGTTCGTCATCCTTAAAGGGGCATTCATCAGGAAATGGAAAGATAAAGGCTTTTAAAATAGAAGAGCCGTTTTGATTCCAAATAACTCAGGGAGGCCCGGTGTTAAGCCGCAAGTGTCATAAAATGGTCAAAATAATAATGCCAAAGACCGCAATACAAGGTCTGCATTACCGTTTTATTACCGATTTTTAGCCTGTCATTTAGGTCAGTTTTATAGTATGAATCGAATTTTTACCCTTCTCTTTTTTATAGGGTTTTTGGGTAGTGTCCCTCTTTTTTCTCAGGACCCTGATTTCAAATCCACTTCCATTCTTTCCGGTGGGGCCATCTATAGGATTGCTGTTTCTAAAAGCGGGGTATATAAACTGGATTACAATTTTATCAAAGACAAAATTAAAATTGACCCGGCTTCTATTTCTCCGGACCGTATCGTCATTGCTGGAAATGGCTCCGGAAGAATTCCTCAATGGAGCAATACGCCTCGAATTGATGATCTGGAGCAAATCGCGTCCATGGGTATAGGCCTCGAAGACGGTCACTTCAATGACGGTGATTATCTGCTATGGTATGCTGAAGGTCCCGATGAATGGAAATTCGATTCGGTAAGCCATGTGTATAACATGGATAAGAACATCTATGATAATGTCAATCACTATTATGTGATTATCAACGGACCTGTTCGCAAACCCATGGTGGCCGCCGGAAATGGTACAAGTGCGGATTACATTTCCAACAGCTCACTTTTTTATCAACGACTGGAAGATGAAAAGGTAAATCTCCTTGGCCGATACCGACCGCCGGGTTCAGGACAGGAGTGGTATGGGGATGAACTTGCCGTGTTGACACAACTGGATTACACTAACCGGTTTGACTTCACAGATTTTATCCCAACCGATACATTGCAATTTACAGCCCGGTTTGCTGTCAGAAACGATGTAGCCACAAGGGTATATGTTGATTTTGATAATCACGAATTTAGCCGCAATATTGGCGGAGTAAACCTTGGTAGTTTTGAAGCGTCCTACGCTAATGATGGATTGTTTTCCGGATCCTTCATTCCTGGGAATGGTATCTCAAAAATTTTAATGCGTTATCCTTCCGCCAATGGGTCAGATAGCAGGGCATGGGTAGATTACCTGCAGATCAACGGCTGGAAACAAAATAGTTACCACAACGGAATGCAGTTATGGATTGTGGATCCTTCTAGCCGTTACAAAGGTGTCCCTGATTACCATATTCAGAATTTACCAACCAACGGAATGATATGGGATATTAGTGATACGTTCAGTCCGGCCATACAATCCTTTACCTGTTCAGATCAATGTCATTTTATCTCAGCTCGTCTGCCCGGCCATACGCCTTCCGTTTTTATATGCTTCAATCCTTCAACCGACCCGCTGTCTCCGACGTTTGAAGCTTCCGTGGCAAACCAAAATATCCATAGTCTCCAACGCGCTGACTTAGTGATAGTGTATCACAGTGATTTTAAAGATGCCGCTCTTTTGTTGGCACAACACAGAAGAGATCATGACCATTTAATAGTTGAAGCCATTTCATCTGCAGACATCTTTAATGAATTCGGAGGCGGTTCACAGGATCCATCAGCGATCAGGGATTTTGCAAGGATGATGCATAGTCGTGATCCCCAATTCAAATATTTATTATTGATCGGCGATGCTACCTATGATTTCCTCAATCACAGTCCGGACGTACCTTATCAGAATTTCATTCCGGCCTTTGAAACAGAGGAATCACTTGATCCCATACGTTCATTTCCTTCTGATGATTTTTATGCTTTACTGGATAAAGATGAAGGGGATAATCTGATTGGTGCGCTGGATATTGCTGTTGGTCGTCTTCCTGCCAGCACCGCAGAAGAAGCTATGGATATGATTAATAAAATCATGTATTATGACACCAATCCCCTCACCCTCGGCGATTGGAGAAACCGCATCATCCTGGCTGCGGATGATGAAGACAGTAATACTCACATTGACCAGGCTGATGGGCTGGCCGCCAAAGTAAATGTGGCTCATCCTGTATATAATGAGGTGAAAATATACCTCGATGCCTATCCTCAACAATCCACCCCTGGCGGGGATCGTTATCCCGCGGTTAATAATGATATAGATCTGAATGTCAGCAAAGGTGCACTTACCGTTACCTACATGGGACATGGCGGACCCAATGGCTGGGCACAGGAACGTGTACTGGGCATCAATCAGTGTCAGTCTTATGACAACCTGGAGAGCATGCCTCTTTTTATTACCGCTACCTGTTCTTTTGCTGCTTACGACGAACCCGGATTCACGAGCGCAGGCGAACATTTGATCATTAACCCAAACGGGGGAGCGGTTAGCTTAATGACTACCGTAAGGGCTGTTTATTCCGATTCAAATGAACGGCTGACCGATGAGGTGTTAAAAATAATTTACTCGCAGGATGAAACCGGATCAACTGAAGGCATAGGCGAAATATTGAGAAGATCAAAAAATGCAAATGGCATGGATACGTTAGATAATAATGCCAGAAAATTTACATTGTTGGGAGATCCTGCCTTAAAGCTGGCCATTCCACATTACCAGGTGGCCGTGCGTCAAATACAAGAACATCCGGTGGATATCAATCTTCCTGACACATTAGGGGCATTGGGATCAGCGGTGGTTTCAGGAGTCATTTTGGATCATGATCAGCAGGTCTTAACTTCATTTAATGGAACCTTATACCTGACTGTATTTGATAAAGTACAACAGCGTCGCACGCTGGCCAATGACCCAGCGAGCTCAGCGCGCTTTTTCTCCACACAGACCCGTCAATTATTTAAAGGAACAGCGACAGTTAATTCCGGGCTCTGGACCATTGAATTTGTATTGCCAAAAGATATTGATTTTTCTTACGGAAACGGAAAGATGAGTTTCTATGCAGAAAACGGTGAATTGGATGCCACCGGTTTATTTACTGATTTTGTAATTGGGGGTGTCTCCGGAGATGATTTGAGCGATGATACTCCGCCAGTGATCAAATTATTTATGAATGACAACCATTTTGTAGATGGCGGGATTACAGATGCCAACCCGGATATCTATGCCGAACTCAGTGACGACCATGGTATTAATGTATCGGGCACCAGTATAGGACATGATATCGAAGCTATACTGGATGGTGACGATGTACATAGTTTTATTTTAAATGATTACTACCAGGCTGCACTGGATGACCACACACGGGGTACAGTCAGGTATCCGTTGTCCGGGCTTGCTCCCGGTATTCATAATCTTACCATGACAGCATGGGACCTGGCCAATAATCCAGCTCAGGCTACGCTTCAGTTTAAAGTTTTAGGAGATGGTGGACCGGTGATAACCAAGGTTCAAAATGAACCTAATCCTTTTTC
>CAWINN010000020.1:0-588511 GCA_963837505.1 uncultured Saprospiraceae bacterium
TTCAGTATTTAAAAATGAGCTTGAGTGAAAGAGGAAAATGCCGGACTTATTGTATTTTTATTTCTTTAGATAAGTAACCAGTTTAAAACAGTATATGGAATATGTTACAAGTTTCAGGGAGCTTGAAGTCTATAAGCGAGCCAGAAAATTAGCCAGGGAGATTTTCGAAGTATCAAAGCGGTTTCCAAGAGAGGAAATTTATGCCCTTACCGATCAAATCAGGAGGGCCTCCAGGTCAGTAGGCGGGCAGATCGCAGAAGCCTGGGGCAAGAGAAGGTATGAAAGGCATTTCATGAGTAAACTCACCGATGCCGATGGCGAACAAATGGAGACTCAACATTGGATAGAAACAGCATTAGATTGTGCCTACCTGCAAAAAGAACAGGCTGATATTTTGTTGCAGGAGTGCAGTTCCATCGGCAAAATGCTTTCTTCGATGATGGATAAGGCTTCCTTGTTTTGCAAAAAGAAAAACCCGTAAAGTTCGTTCAATCTTCTGTATTCCAAACCCAACCGATCACCGATTACTGAATACCGATCACCGATTACTGCTTACTGATCACCGATCACCGCTTACCGATCACTGATCACCGACCACTGCTTACTGAATACTGCTTACTGATCACCGATTACTGCTTACTGATCACTGATCACTGCTTACTGATCACCGCTTACTGATCACTGATCACCGACCACTGCTTACTGATCACTGATCACCGACCACTGCTTACCGATCACCGACCACCGACCACCGACCACTGGATACTGATTACTGATTACAGATTACTGATTACTGATTACTGATTACTGATTACTGAAAACCGATCACTCCTTACCTTCGCCGCCATGAGTCAGTATCACCCAGAGCCCTACTGGTCCGACGTAGCCAGGCGAATCAAAAGCCGCGAAGGCAAAAAGGAGAACCCGTAACCTCATTTCGGTTTATCGAGAGAGTTGACCCTTTTGCAGGCTGTCGTTTTGAATAAAATTTTCCATTCACTTAAAGATATGGTCCGGCTGTCTTTTACAAGACAGTAACGACCTGATTTTAATTACACTTTATTTTCCAGATCAGGAAAAGTGACCTCCGGTATTTAGTAGTGAAAAAAAGGTTCTAATGAAACAGATCCAGTTGCGTCGCCGTACTGTCATCGTATTTAAAACTACGCCGGTGTTCGTCTGTCAATCCTAACTGAACAATCGAATGGCGATGCGATGCGGTGGGGTATCCCTTATTTTGATTCCATCCGTAAGCCGGATGATACTGATGCAATATCTGCATGTATTCATCCCGATGTGTTTTGGCCAGGATGGAGGCTGCTGCTATTGACCTGAACCTGGCGTCGCCTGAAATGATACAAGCATGCGGAATAGTAGCGTAGGGATAAAAACGATTACCATCCACCAGGATGAAATCAGGAACAACAGTCAGCATCCGAAGGGCATTGTGCATCGCCTGAATGGAGGCACGTAGTATATTGATGCGGTCAATCACTTTGGCATCCACCCTCGCCACGGCCCAGGCAATAGCCTTATCCTCAATAAGGTGCCTCATCCTTTCCCGATCTTCAGGCTTCACCTGTTTGGAGTCATTCAGACCCGGACACCTGAATCGCGCCGGAAGAATTACAGCGGCTGCAAAAACCGGTCCTGCCAGACAACCCCGGCCGGCTTCATCACAGCCAGCCTCGAGCCGGCCCTTCACCAGATATGATTTTAGTTTTGGCACCTTGACAAAATTCCAAAATTCATTGGAATATACTTCAGGGCGCAACGAATAACCTGGGTTTATTTTAAGGGCGCCGCTAATAACCTGGATTCAAATTATGGCCGCATTTGACTGTCAACACCTTACAGCGTTTGCATATAAAATATTTTTGGTTATCAGAAGCGTCCTGAAGTCAATGACAACAAAGATTAGAATGCCAATAATTTGCCTCCTTCGAAATGAGGTTATTAGTGACGCCCTCCATCTTATAAACTGAGGACTTTTATTTCCACGCGCCTGTTTAAACTTCGACCAACGGAAGTGATATTGGAGCCAACAGGCTGCGTGGCTCCGAACCCGGAAGTCGTAAGTCGATCTGCCGCAATGCCTCTTTTCTTGAGAAACCAGGCTACCGCACCGGCCCGCCTGAAAGAGAGGTCCTGGTTGTATTCCGGTGTTCCCACGTTATCGGTATGACCCCGGATCTCGATCTGCAGGGTTGGATATTTTTTCATAAAGGCTAATAATTCATTCAATTGCTTTACGCCCCGTGGCATAAAATCGGTGCGATCGTGTTCGAAATAAATATTACCGAGCGTAATGATTTCCCCGGGTTTGGGAACATAATGCAGCAAGGGGGAATCGTGTTCCGGGACCGGGAGAATGGGGGGAATCTTAAACAACCTGACTTCATCTACATAATAGTATCCGAACCGGAGATCACTTCTGGGTTGGAACTTCACCTGGCTATCCTCATCATTGCTGAAATTGCCGATCAGCAGGTAAGATAATTCCTGGTTAGCCTGAAACTGTCCGGACCATTTGTACCAATGGCCATCGGAAGGAAGGAATCGGTTGAGCTTCAATACCGGATTTTCGAGCAATGGTGCTGTGGACATTTCATCAATTTCGTCTTCACTGAACCACAGGCCTATGTTCCTGACCATCACAGATTTTTGCAGGTGGGCCAGCATGCAGGAGAAGGCATAGACCTGGCCGGGCACCAATGGTTCATTGAGCAGCACCTGGATATATTCCCGGCAGTGAGGCTTCCCTTTATCGCAACCATAGACGGTGATACCCGCGTGAGCGACTCCGGAATAGGCATGGACCTGGCCGAAGCCCGCGGCTTTCCAACTTGGCGGTATCTCTACTTTGGGTGCATAGATGTCCGGTGAAGCGGCTGTGGGGGAGGTCCAGTACAAGGCTACCCGGGAAAAATCCTTCCCGGAATAATACCAGCCGGAAGGAGGATCAGAAAAATCTTCAAAGGAAGAATTGGGGACGAGATTGTCCTTATTGATGCTTTGAGAAAAGGCAGAGGAACAGGCGAGGATCAGCAGGAAGATAAATGAAACCGCAGGTGGATTCATCCTGCCTGCATAGCAAAAAGGCCCTGATGTACAGGATAAACTGGCTGGCAAACACCTCAGTAACGAGTGAAAAAGAAAAGAAAAGGGTCTCCTGGAAGATCTGGCCGGCATGAAGGCTTAAATTTCTAAATGGGAGGTATAAAATCCGGTTTTTTCACATTAAATATATGTATAATATATAAAAAATAAGGCCGATTTGACTTCGGTCAGCACATCCATTCCGGAATAAAGTAATAAAATATTGATTATCAATTAAATAGAAAAAGGCATTGGGCCAAGTTGTGCCACACCCAGGTGTGGCACAACTTTTTTTGTCCATTTTCCATTATATATTAATGATTTATATAATATAAAATAATTTGTAGTTTCCCACACCAATCTTCTGATGTCCAAACCTCCTATTCTTTCTTCTGTCAGGGAAACAAACAACAGCACCTCCATCCGGCAGGAATATGACTTTTTTGAAAAGCATCAGTTATTCCGCTAAGTGTCGGATGAAGACTCCTGGTCTCCCTCCTCCCGGTACCCCATGTCCAAAGGATTATAGCTCACGTTAATAATGGCTAAACAATACAGACACGGCCTTTTTCCGGGTTCCTTTTTCTTACTTTTGCCTTATGGTCAACGACAGGAAGTCTCACCCTTTCAATCCATACGCCCATATCCTTAACAATTCATTCTAACCACTTACATACCTCAACCCACCTGCTGAGGTGTTTTTATTTATTACATCTATGAACCAGCAAAAAAGAATATCGATTATTACCGGATGGATCGTTTTTGCGATTGCCATGGTGGTCTTCTTCTTCAGTGCGGAACCTACCGGCAGTCTGTGGGATTGCGGTGAATTCGTCCTGGGGGCCTATAAACTCCAGGTGGTACATCCGCCGGGTGCCCCGCTGTTCCTGCTGATCGGAAGATTATTTACCTGGTTTGCCGATCTGGTCAGCAGCGATAAAGAAAACATAGCTTTTTCCGTCAACCTGATGTCGGGTGCCTGCACTGCATTGGCCGGTGCATTTGTAGCCTGGACCACCATGATTTTTGCCCGGCTGGCCCTGGTCGGACGTGATGCTCCCATGACGATGGAGCAAACCTTAGTGGCTTGCGGAGCAGGATTGGCTGCAGGCCTGGCCACTACCTTCACCACTTCGGTTTGGTTCAGTGCAGTAGAAGGCGAGGTATATGCCATGTCCACTATGTTTACCACGCTCACGCTATGGGCTTCTGTCAAATGGTATGGCATGGAAGATACCCCTGATGCAGATCGATGGTTGTTGTTTGCTATTTATGCTGCCGGTTTATCTATCGGCGTTCACTTATTGAGTTTGCTGACTTTTCCGGCGATCGGTTTATTATATTATTTCAAAAAATACAAATCCTTCACTTTCTGGGGCTTCATGCTGTCTGTAACGGCTGGTACACTGATGATCCCTATTGTACAGAATGTCATCATCGTCGGTGTGCCTAAGCTTTGGTCATGGATGGAACTGTTGATGGTGAATGGATTTGGAATGCCCATTCTTACCGGAATATTTCCCACCCTCCTCATCCTGGTGGGTGGTTCCTATTTCGGCATTCGTTGGGCCAGGAAAAACAATAATGGTCTCGCAGAAAGGTTAATACTGGCACTCATTTTATTAGTGATCAGTTTCTCCACTATCGGGGTAGTCGTGATACGGGCAAATGCCAATCCCCCGATCAACATGAATGACCCCAGTGACCCCATGCGCCTTATCCCTTATCTCAACCGGGAGCAATACGGTGAACGACCACTGTTGCGTGGCCCTAGTTTCGCAGCCGATCCAATTGATACTGAGAAATCAGATCGATACGGATATGTCAAAGAGAAAGGTGAATATGAAGTGGTGGATCAAAAACTGGATTATGTCTACAAGGATGAGGACAAAATATTGTTTCCACGCATCGCCGCCAGTGATGGCAACCGTCCTGCCTTGTATCGTCGCTGGATGAATGATCCGAAAGGAGAGCCGACTATGGCTTTCAACCTTGAATTTTTCTTCCGTTACCAGGTCAACTGGATGTACTGGCGATACTTCATGTGGAATTTCGTCGGCCGTGAAAACGGGGAGCAAGGCACTGAACCCTGGAATCCAAAGAGTGGTCATTGGATCAGCGGATTCAATTTTCTGGACAGTGCGCGCTTGTTCAATATGGATAAGATGCCCCATGATATGCGTGACAACCAGGCCCGGAACCGGTATTATTTTCTGCCGCTCATCTTTGGGTTGATTGGCCTCTTCTTTCAGTATAGCCGGAGAAAAAAGGACTTTACTGCCTTGCTGATCCTCTTCCTGTTTACCGGATTAGGGATCATCATCTATTCCAACCAGCCCCCCAGCGAACCCAGGGAAAGAGACTATGTACTGGTGGGTTCCTTTTTCACTTTCTGTATTTGGATAGGATTGGGTGTCCCGGCCATCTATGAATGGCTGAAAGGGAAGGTGGCTTCATTGAAAACAGCCTCGCCCTATGTCGCCTCTGCCCTGGTATTGTCAGCTCCTTTTATAATGTGTTATCAGAATTTTGATGACCACAGCAGAAGGTGTCATTATGCAGCCCGGGATTACGCGAGTAACTTTCTTGAATCCGTGGATAAGAATGCGATCATGTTCACCTACGGAGATAATGATACGTATCCCTTGTGGTACGCGCAGGAAGTAGAAGGTATACGTCGCGATGTGCGGATTGTCAATCTGAGTTTGATTGCCGTTGACTGGTATATTGAAGGATTGCGCAGAAAGATCAATGATTCGCCTCCGATTAAACTGACCATCCCAACGGAGGCCTACCGTGGCAACAAACGAAATCAGCTCTTTTTCTTACCCGGAAAGAGTACGCAGAGTGAAATGCCATTGGATCAGGCGCTGCAATTCATGGCGAAGGATAGTCCGCAGAATATCCAGGGCACCAAGCTGGAAACCTATTTGCCCTCCAATAACCTGTATATCCCGATCGATCCGGCAAGAGCCATCAGTTCCGGGCTGGTGAATCCGAACGATACCGCGATTGTCTCAAAAATTCCGGTGACGATCGACAAGCAATACATCACGAAAGACCAATTGGCCGTACTAGATGTTCTCATGAGCAATATTTATGATCGTCCGATTTATTTCTCTGTTACCTGCCAGGATAATAAGCTCATGAATCTCAATGATTATACGCAAATGGAGGGATTAGGGTTGCGGGTCATTCCTATCAAAACCAAGAGTGAGGAAGACTTTTATATCTATGGCAGCGGACGTGTAGATGTTGAGAAGGTACATGATCGCGTAGTGAACAAATGGCGCTGGGGAGGATTTGATACGTGCTACACGTTTGTTGATAATAGTTATGGTGCCAGTGTTCAGGCCCAGAAGATGGTCATTTGGCGATCAGCAGAAGAGATGCTGGCGGAAGGCAAGAACCAGGAGGCGATTGATATTACCGATGCTTATTTCCGGGGATTTCCAAATATGAATTTCCCTTATGATGCCCGTACGCTGCCGCACATCAACATCTATATCCGTGCCGGAGCTTTGGATAAAGCGAAAGAACAAATACGTATCCTGGCCAAAGAAAGTAAGGAGTACATGGATTTCTTTGATTCCCTGGATCAGGATGATCTGAAGTCGGGTTTCAATCTCGATTACCGGTTGACCAATTCTGCCATCAATGAAATCCTTAAGGTATCGAAGAACCTGAAAGATGATGCCTTCGCGCAGGAAATGCAAAATTTATTGGGCCAGTACAGTACTGCTGCGCCCGAAAACTAATGCCCATGGAAACGCATGATCATCAAACCCTGGCCATTGGGTCCGATCACGCCGGTTACGCGTTTAAGACTTCGATCATACATTGGTTGAAACGAAACGGGTACGAGGTATTGGATTATGGAACTGACAGTGAATCTTCGACAGACTACCCGGATCACATTCATCCTGTAGCCGCAGCCATTGAGGATGGAAGGGCGTCATTGGGCATCATCCTCTGTGGCTCGGGCAATGGGGCTGCCATGACCGCCAATAAACATCAACACATTCGGGCTGCCCTGTGCTGGAACAATGAGTTGGCTTCGCTGGCCCGCCAGCACAACGATGCGAATGTGCTTGCGATCCCTGCGCGGTTTGTTCCGGAAGCTGTTGCCTTGTCGATGGTGCAGACATTTCTGGAGACGCCATTTGAAGGTGGCCGGCATCAACGGCGGGTGGATAAAATCAGTTGTGCATGATGAGGCTTGCGGTCCTTCCCTTTATTTTTTTTACAGCGGAGCTTTATGCTCAATTTGATTCAACCGCTTACAAGCTTGCGCATACGATAGAAGCCAGCACGTTGCGTGATCATATTTATACCCTGGCCTCTCCTGCATTTGAAGGAAGGGAAACCGGAACGGAAGGAAACCGGAAGGCGGCCCTGTACCTGGAAGATCAAATCAAGTCAGATGGCATTCCCCCGGTTGCCGGTGACACCAATTATTTTCAGGAGGTTAGTTTTTCTTCTATCCAATGGGCGTCTATTTCACTTTCGGTGGCAGGTTTTCCTCTGTTACACATGCGTGATTTTATCTGTAACCCGCAGCTCTTTCCTCTGTCTCCTGAAAAAATGGATTTTACCTCATTGCTCTTTCTGGGGTACGGCATTGATGACCCGGCTTATTCCGATTATTCCGGTGAGGATGTAAAAGGAAAAAATATTGTGATTTATAATAGTGAACCCCAAAACAGGGACGGGAAATATAAAATTTCCGGTACTACTGATCCTTCCGACTGGACCAAGGATATAACGAAGAAAATTAATCTTGCCCGGGATAAAGGCGTTGCTTCTTTATGGATCATCGACAATCAATTCAAAGACCGGGTGGTCAGTTATAAGAAAGCGGTCCTTGGTAGTGAAAAACTGATGGGCGATCCGGCTGATTTATTGAAGGATCAAATTCCAGTATTCTTTATATCCCCGACACAGGATGAACGATTACTGGGTAAAAAATATAACAAAGTCGAAAAACTCAAAAATAAAATTGATAATACCGGAAGACCTTACCAGGTCAATGTTCCGGTTGACATCAGTTGGCAGGGGAAACATGATATCAAAATCATGACAGGGGCGAATGTCCTGGCATATATAGAAGGAACTGATCCGGCGAAGAAAAAGGAAGTGGTCGTGGTGTCTGCGCACTATGATCATCTTGGAAAACGAGGAAATGATATTTATTTCGGAGCCGATGATAACGCCTCCGGCACCAGCGCGGTATTGGAAATCGCCCAGGCGATGGCTATCGCCAAAGCAACAGGCGAGGGCCCAAGGCGCAGTGTGCTTTGCATATTGATGACAGGCGAAGAAAAAGGACTTTTAGGATCGCAGTATTATTCCGAGCATCCGGTATTTCCGCTGGCCAATACGGTCGCCGATGTTAATATCGATATGATCGGCAGGATGGATCCTCAACACCAGACGCCCAATTATACCTATGTCATTGGTTCGGACCGGCTAAGTACGGCTTTGCATGAAATCAATGAAACTGTCAACCGTACCTATACTCATCTTCAACTGGACTACACCTATAATGCAGACGATGATCCCAATCGTTTTTATTACCGGTCGGATCATTACAATTTTGCCAAAAACGGGATCCCTTCTATTTTCTTTTTCTCCGGCGTCCATGAAGATTACCATCGCCCTACCGATACGCCTGATAAAATCATGTTTGACAAAGCAGTTACGATTGCCCAGCTTGCGTTTTATACCACCTGGGAATTAGCCAACCGGGAGGAAAGAATAAAAGTAGATGTGGTCGGGAGGAATTGATCGTAGTAGCGCTGCGTTGCAGCTAAATGGTGATGTGTTTTTTTGATTTCTGCTAAGAACATTGAGCCGCCATACGGCCAGGACATTTATCTACCATGAGGTCGAAGACCGACGGTCCCTGAGCGAAGTCGAAGGGCTCACACCAGCGTGTCTTCCTGATGATCCAGCATGCCCGGATAATCGGTTGTAAAATGTAAACCCCTGCTTTCCCTGCGCATCGAGGCGGAACGGGAAACGAGATAAGCGATGGTGATCAGGTTGCGGAGTTCACAAAGCTGGGGTGAAAGGGTCGTGGTATTGTACAGGGTTTCGGTTTCTTCATATAATAACCATAAGCGGTTGAGCGCCCTTTTCAAGCGTACATCTGACCGCACGATGCCGACATAGCTGCTCATGATGTCCTTTAATTCCTTCCAGCTCTGCGTGATCAACACCATTTCTTTCGGATCAGTGGTTCCCAGCGTATCCCATTCCGGAATGTTTTCCTTGATTTGATACTGGTCAATAACGAAAGTCACTTCCCTGGCAATATTGTGACCATACACCAGACCTTCCAGCAAAGAATTGGAGGCTAATCGATTGGCTCCATGCAAACCGGAAGCTGTGCATTCTCCTGCTGCATATAAGCGGTTAATGGAAGTATGCCCTTGCTGGTCAACCATGATACCACCGCAGAAATAATGACAGGCGGGTACAACCGGAATCATGTTCTTTGTGATATCGATTCCCCTTTCCAGACATTTTTGATAGATGTTTGGAAAATGAATTTTAAATTCATCCAATGGCAGGTGACGGCAATCCAGGTATACGAATTCATCCCCAAGCCGTTTCATTTCATTATCAATTGCCCTGGCGACAATGTCCCTGGGGGCAAGGCTCTTTCGCTCGTCATATTTATGCATGAACTCTTCGCCGTCCACCGTGCGAAGGATGCCCCCAAAGCCTCTGACGGCTTCCGATATCAGGAAGGCCTGGCTTTCGACGGCCGGGCTGAATAATGAAGTCGGGTGGAACTGAACGAATTCCATGTTGCTCATTCGGCCTTTGGCGCGGTACATCATCGCCATGCCATCGCCTGTGGCCACAATAGGATTGGTAGTCGCTCTGTAGGTTTGACCAGCGCCTCCGGTGGCCAAAATGGTGATACGGGCCAGGTGCGTTTCCACATCGAGATTGTTTTTGTCGAGGGCATAGACACCATAGCATTCAATATCCGGGGTCACCCGGGTAATATTGTACCCCAGGTGATGCTGAGTCAGCAAGTCGATGGCAAAACAATTTTCAATGATGTGGATGTTGGGCAGCGTTGCTGCCTTTTCGAGCAGCGTGCGCTCTATTTCCCACCCGGTAATGTCTTTATAATGCAGGATGCGGTTCTCAGTGTGACCCCCTTCACGGCCCAAATCATAATCACCACTTTTTTCCCTGTCAAAGCGCGCACCCCAGGCGATCAGTTCCTGCACCCGGAGAGGTCCTTCCTCCACGACCATACGCACGACATCCTCATTGCAAAGCCCGTCTCCTGCATCGAGGGTATCGGCGATGTGTTTTTCTATAGTATCGGCTTTCTCATTCCATACCGCCGCCACTCCACCTTGTGCGTAGCGGGTGTTGCCTTCTTCTTTATTTCCCTTAGCCAAAACCGTAACCGAGAGTTCAGGCCTTGCTTCCGCAATTTTAATTGCCGTCGTTAATCCCGCAATACCGGAACCCACCACCAAAACATCCGTTTTCTTAACCATTCCCATAGGCATCAAATATATTGCTATTTTGCCCCTCCCTCCAGGCAGGGAATACCTGTTACCTTTCTTCAGTAAGAAAAATGTCCCGGGAGAAAGGCCAAAATAAATTTTATTGCCCAAAGCAAAATCCATGCGGATAGCGGTTAACACCAGGTTTTTGATTCATGACCGGTTAGAAGGTTTTGGAATAGTGACCGATGAAGTGATGAAGCGCATGGTTCGATCCCATCCGGAAGATGAGTTTGACTATTATTTTGACCGGAAGTATCACGACCGTTTTGTGGACCGTCCCAATATTCATCCCCATGTGTTTCCTCCTGTGACGCGTTTGCCTTTTTTGGTCCGTTGGTGGTTGAATCATCCTGTACGAAGGAATATCACCAGAAATAAGGCAGATGTTTTTTTCAGTCCGGATGGATTTATTCCATTGGGCATGAGCGTACCCAAGGTTTCCATGTTTCATGATGTGGCCTATTTACGCTACCCGGAATATCTGCAAGGCCGGTTTAGGATCTTTTATGCCAAATGGATCCCCCTCTTTATGGCGCAAACGGATCATATCATCACTGTTTCCGAATTTTCGAAAAAAGAAATCATCGACGGGTATAAAATCAATCCGGACAAAATATCGGTGGTTTATAATGGGATCACGGATGCCTACCAGCCCTTGGCGGAAAACCAACAGGAAGAGGTGAGAAAAAAGTATACGCAGGGCCGTCCTTATTTTCTTTATCTCGGTGCCATTCATCCCAGGAAAAATATCCTGACCCTGGTAAAAGCCTTTGAACAATTTAAAAAAGAAACCCCTTCAGCTTATCAGCTTATCCTGGCCGGGCGCAGTGCCTGGCACACAGAAGATGTATTCCAGGCTATTGAACGAAGTCCGTTTAAAAATGAAATCCATCTTCCCGGATATGTTTCAACCGCTCAAGCCACTTCGCTGGTGGCCGCTGCTGCGGCTATGGTCTATCCTTCGTTGTATGAAGGATTTGGATTGCCGGTTGTTGAGGCGATGGCCTGTGGCGTCCCGGTAATCTGCAGTAATGTTTCCTCTCTTCCGGAGGTTGCCGGAAACGCGGCTTTACTTTTTGATCCCAGGGATGTACATCAATTAGGTCAGCACATGCGGTCACTTGCAGCTGATGAAAATTTACGGAGTGAATTAATTCAAAAAGGAATGGGGCGAAGCAAGTTTTTCTCCTGGGATAAAGCGGCGGAAAGTATTTATGAGATTTTGGAGAGAGTGGCTATAAAAAAATGATTTTCCTCGTCTTAATAATATTATCAACGGAAATGGTTACAAAATAAATTCCACTGCTCCATCCGGAAATAGCAACGATATTGTCTCCCGGATGAAGATTTCCTGCCTGCTTTACTATTCCCCCGGAATTTAAAATATGGTACCTGGCTTTCCCAAATTGAAATTCTTCGAGATGGATGATAAAATTTCCGCTTGCCGGGTTGGGGGAAATAGAAAATGACGGGAAATGAATTGTGGAAGTCGCCAGGGGGAGTTCATATTCATAAGCTCCAATATCCAAGGCATCTGCCACGACCCGTGTTTCAACCTGGCTGGTGTCCTCATAGACCAGCAAAGGCATCAGTGCATAGCCAAGTACCTCTTTTGGAATGTCAGTGCCTGCATTGATGGCCACAGAAGACGACAAAAGATGATAATCATAAACGGATGCATCCACAAAACCTATTGCTGATATTGAATTGTTGACTTCATTGTTGGAGGAATCCAGCACGGCAGGCGTGCCGATGATGAGACCTGCCGGTTTTGGTCCGGCGAAAATATTATTCTTAAGAAGCAGCGTATCCATTCCATTCGCTACCTGTATAAAACTGCCATTGGCTTTTTTATTGATAAACGTATTACTGCAGCAATACAAAGCATGCGGGGCCGGATTGGTCAGGCCCTCCAATCCATAGCCGAGTATATTACTGTTGGCTGAATTCGGACCTTGCTCAATGATATTGCCCACAATTACACTTGTACCGCCATTCGGCAGGTCAATCGTCCTGCTGTCCCCGCTGTCTTCATTCGCAATACGGTTATAAAGAATGAAATTATAGGTGGCCCGGCTTTTCAATTCATGTCCTTCTGCGATGGTGTTGTGGCTATAATTGTAGCGGAAGACGAGGGTATCAATGTGATTGATGTAGAGGTTGTGTTGATATCCCGGATTGGCCGGACTGCCACAGCCAACGAACTCTGAATATTCAATTGTCGTTTTACAATTGGGAATATTGCCTCCCAGGATGCCCATTTCATCATCTGAAAACAAACAATGCGTCACCCAAAGATTGGCCCCTTCCTGGCGGATACCCGCACCGTTGTGATCCTGCACGACTGCCCTGGCGAATTCGATATTGTCCACATGTACATTGGCGCCGCTGATGACGAAGATGCCCTTTCCGTTAGACATATCGTTAGCAATGAGGCTTCCTGCTTCCAGGCGGGGTCGCCCACCCGCGCCCGCGATGTACAAATTGTTTTTACTCCATTTGACCTGCGGATCATTGACATAGGTTGCTGCATCAATTAGGATGGAATCTCCGTCCTGCACCAGGGAGGCTACCTGGCTGCAAAAGGTATATGTCCTGGTGGGCCCTACCAGCCATGTAGTGGCATAGGATGGAATCCAGGTTATGCTAAAAAAAATAATTCCGGCAATGAATCTCATAGTCTACTACGGGAATGAAATGACAAATCTTCTGTCAAGATACTAAATGGTATTCACGGGCTGCCTGTCAGGACTGCTTTGGTGTCAATGGAAAGCATACTGGTCAAACTGCAGTCTGGTGCAGATCAGATAATGAAAAAAATTTTCACAGAAAACTTTTATTCCTTCACCACTTTGCCGGTCACTCTTTTGCTATCGCTGATGATGTGGTAGAAATAAATGCCTGAAGGAATGGCGGAAAGGTCAAGGGAAAAGTAAGCATGGCCCGCAAAAATTCCGGACTGGTTTGCCACCAATTTTGCGTTGGTATCAAACACTTCGACGATGACTTGACCAGTTGCGTTTTGGATATCGACGTTCATCACATTATTGACGGGATTAGGATAAACAGTGATCCCGGAGTTGATTTGTTCTTCGTTAGTACCGGTTGGCACTAAAGCGAGAGCAGCTTTCACTGCTTCCAGTGCATCTATTCGTCCATACCCATAGGTGTTGTTAGGTATGTCGCTTCCCGGTACATCGCCGCACATCTGATCGGTAGTCTTCGGCACTGCGGTTTGCTCGAGGATTTCTTCGATGAGATCGACTTTACCGGCGAGATCCGGATTGGCCGAGATCATCAGGGCCACGGCGCCTGCCACATGTGGTCCGGCCATACTGGTGCCTGACCACGCTGCATACTGGTCACCTGGCAATGAAGACCGAACATGCACTCCTGGCGCAGAGACATTAGGTTTGAGTCGATTGCTTCCGTCAATGGTCACAGGTCCCCTGCTGCTAAATCCCGCAATGGTATCGTTTTCAGCTGTAGCTCCCACTGAAAAACTATGTTCAAAAATGGAAGCCGGATTTCTCACCGAACTACAACCGCTTCCATCATTACCGGCAGACACGACAACGACCGTTCCAGCCAGGCGCAGATTATTAACCGCCATATCCAATATTTCCCAATTGGTTGAATCGCAGCCTTCCGACGGCGGACATCCCCATGAATTATTGATCACATCAGGCGCTTTGGCAGGATCGGGATTTTCATTATTCAAATCGGTTGGAGCCAGGAACCATTGAAAGCATTCGAGGTAAGTGAAGGGGGAGCCATTCCCTCTTTCCATATTCCGACAGGCACACCATTTGGCCTCAGGGGCCACACCGATTTCATTATCGCCATCCAGTCCTATCATCGTCCCCATGGTATGCGTTCCGTGACCATGATCATCGCAAGGTTCCTTTAAATCCAAACCACATGGGTTGATGGAATCGCTACTCAATGGACTGATCGAGTGAATCGCGTCATGCCAATTGTAATTGTGATCAACGGTATCCCCCTCCTCAATATATCCTCTGTAGGCTTTCTTGAGTGCAGGATGTTTCCAGTCATATCCTGTATCCTCACCTCCTACCACTACACCTTGTCCGCGGTATCCCAAATCCCAGACATCATTGGCATTGATCATATCGATGCC
The DNA here is from genome assembly GCA_963837505.1 of uncultured Saprospiraceae bacterium. Classification (GTDB taxonomy): domain Bacteria; phylum Bacteroidota; class Bacteroidia; order Chitinophagales; family Saprospiraceae; genus Opimibacter. The sequence goes on from CAWINN010000020.1 coordinate 14,782, forward strand.
CCACTCAATGGCGGACCGGGAATCTTTGCTGTCCGGAGCTTTTTCAACCGGTGCGGCGAACGACATCGGTGAGTTGCCCAGGATTTCAGCTACATCGGCACGTTGCGCGAGGGTTTGAATAAGTTCCTGCGTACCCGTTGTTTTGATGGCATTGACAATAAACAAACTTTCGTGGGGCGCCTTTTCTGTCTCCAAAAAGGATATTAATTTTTTCTGGCTGACGGTGGCCATATCCTGCAAATGATTGAAAACGTAGGTTGCTTTTTCCTCCCTGGAGCCTAATGCCCTGGCACCACTGACATCGGCTTGCTGTGCAAGCAGTATAAAGAAAGGAGCGGATTCTCCGTTGGCTGTTTTTTCCAGCAACGAAGCCGATACTTTTTGATGCCAGGCTGGAGTCGTCTGTCCCGGCAGGAAATGAAAACAAGCCAGGGCAAGGGCAGTAAAAACGATTTTTTTCATACCAGAGTAATTGTTCAAACCGGTCTAATGGTTTCCTAGTCCGAAGTAAATGCGAATCTACTGGATTTCTGTAAGTTGGAATTTCCGACTTCGTCAATGCAATGTCAATAGGTCGTGTTAAATCGTTTATTTGACTTTTACCCGCCATTTATAGGCAGTCATCAGGATGCACGGCATGACTCCAGGTGCGGGCTGATGCATATCATTTTGTCTATTGATGACCATCAGGTCAAATGCTAACTATCTCCGGCAATTTAAAGGATCAAAACAACCTATTAAAACACAGTTTAATAACACCTTAAGGATAAACAAGATGACGATTATCGTGTTGTCATAAGCATAGATTGGTCCCCGATGCCCATAAATGTTATGAGTGGGAGGGAAGTAAATAGCTTTTTAAAATTATTTGACATGTTAACGCAGATTTGGAGTACAGGAATAAGCGTACTGTTTCTCTTTTCAGGTGCCTACGCGCAGTCTTCAGGTCTTTTTCAACAGCTTCCTGAAGAAAAGCAAAATATCATTGAAACCATCTCCCTTTACCCGGCAGATCAAAGGATGGTTATACTGCAAGCTTCCGCTCACCCGGAGATCCTCGTTCGGATGGAAAATATCAGGACCAACACAGAGGATCAATTCAAAAATAAAATTTCAGGCCTGTCAGAAGAGGACCAAAAGCGGATCTACAACCTGGCCCGATATCCTGCCCTGATGAATGCGATCACCAGTAATGCTACACAGCGATCCGACCGGGAGATGACTGACCTACTACAAAACTATACGGAAGACATACATCCGGATGCCGCCTATATCAACAGTCACTATTTCGATCTCCTGCAGGATATCAATCAACTCTATGCCGATGCTAACCAGGATTTCCAAAAAATGTTGTCCTCTTATCCTCCGGATGTTCAACAAACATATACAGAGCTCTCAAAACTACCTGAGATAGTCAGCCTGCTGACCAAAAACCTGGACCTCACTATATTGCTTGGAGATGAATATTCAAAAAATCCTAAACGGGTGACGATAGTATTGGACTCCCTCAATGTGGTAGTCGCAGAAGCTCAGGCAAAAGACCTGAATGCCTGGAAAAAAGAATTGGAGGGCAACCCCGCGGCCATGACGGAATACGAGGCCTCAGCCAAAGAGTTTGCTGGTGACGAGGGTTATGACAACGAAGTCTATAACGGAACCGTTCCTGAAAACCAGGCCCAGAACTTTTACGCACAACAAACGCGGAACTATTATCCGTATTGGTTTGGTTCGCCGTCGTGGTACGGTTATGAAATGTGGTATCCCTATCCCTACTGGTATCATTCGGGTTTCTATTATGGCCCGCACCATAATCTGGTTATTTGGGGTTTCCCATCTGATTTTTACATGTATTGGTATTTCTGGTATGATCCCCATCTTTATTATTACCCGCACTACGCAGACCATATCATCCGTCATTATCATGGTCCTCACCACATTGGATCCAGGCTACAGCCGGTATACAGGCAATGGGAAAATCATCACCAATCTGATCTCCCAAAAAACTGGTTTCATGACGATGCCCAACGGGTAGACCGGATCAAGGAATACGGCAAGTTTAGTATGGATTACGAAAAGAAGGTTCAGCAAAACGTGGATAAGTCGCCGACACCAAGAGAATACCTGGAGACGCACAGCAAACGATATCCGACATTAAAACCGGTATTGACTGAAAAGCCCGCCCCTGTTGAATCCACCCCATATTCTCCTCGTGATTATTCTCCCGGTCAGACTAAGAGACCGGAATATAATCCTCCAGTTTATCATGCCCCGAGCCAATATAAACCTGCCCAGCAGAATGCACCTGCAGGTAGTGAGAAACCAAAAAAGGAAAAGCAACCACCGAAGGATACGGCTCCTTCTAAAAAGGATCAGTCCAAATCACCACCAAAGGATGCCCCTCCACAAAAGGGAAAAGATAATACGCAGCCTTCACCGGTACAGCCGAAGAAAGGATAAAACGGCCAGGAGTAAAACCGGCTTTCGATATAATGCTATAGCCAGGATCGGTGAAAATACTTAAGCGGATCAGTTGTATTTCCCTACAAATTTATCCCAACCGGAAATTTTCCCAATGCCCATGGTCATCGGCATGAGTATGGCCGTCATTATTTTTATCCCCATATCGGTTGGGTTGGAGAATTCTTTCAATCCTTCTTTTTTCTCTACATAAAAATATTTGAACATCCAGTTCTTCTCACCGTCATCCTGTAACCCGGCTATAACGGACATCATTTTGGCCATATCCGCGCAAGGCCGTATTTCGGTTTCCAGGATGACATCTTCTTTCCCGTCATTGACGAGTGTATGGACCACATTTTTTGGAGCCATAAAAGTCTCTCCAGGCTTTCGCTGATGTCTTTCCTTTCCCAAAACAAAAGTTGGATTGCCCTGCAGAACCACCCAATGTTCATCAAAATATTTATGATAATGAGCGGGAACGGATTTGCCGGCGCGAAGGCAGCTTTCCATTTTAAAAACGGTTTCATCAAAATATTTGGGGTGGAAATAATTGCCCCCAAACCAGGGGATTTCCCTCAGAATGTTGACTTTCATTTTGCTGAATATTTTATTTCAATATGTACAAAAGTATGAAATAGATTGCGCCGGGTAATAATTCATCGTATAATAATTTCACATCATCAGACGATCAATTCCATTCCTTCTTTTGCAAATACCGAATTGGGGAAGGCTAACTTGCATTCTCTTTCCATGGCATCGAGGAAAGAATCATCGTGGTCGGGATCATGATGGGTGATGGCGAGTTGTTTGACATTAGCTCTTTTAGCAACTTCGACTGCATCGCTCCACCGGCTATGGCCCCAGCCTTTATAGGTCTTGTATTCCTCATCCGTATATTGTCCGTCATGAATCAACAAATCGGCGTTCCGGGCCAGCTCGACAATGGATTCGTCGATGCCATCCATATGTTCGAGATCGGTGCACACGACCAGTACTTTATTATCATCTTCAATGCGGAGTCCGTAAGATCCTCCCCGGTATATGTGATACTGCGGGACAGACGTTACGGTAGCACCAAAAAATATCTCTTTATCCCGCAGGCTTAAGAATTCGAACTGGGCCCCCATAGCATCTAACTGGACGGGGAAGTATTCCGCCTGCATCGGGGTTGAAAATATTTCTCTCAGGTCCTTGTATTTCTTATCGCTGCCCATGACCTGGATGCCGATCGTCTGTTCTTTATTGTACCCGGGCGCAAAAAAAGGAAAGCCCTGGATGTGATCCCAATGAAAATGCGTGAAGGCAATATTGATGATCTCTTGCTTGTATCCGTTTGCAATCAGCTCCTTGCCTAAATTGCGGATTCCGGTGCCGGCATCAATGATAAAAATCCTGTTCGCTTTTTCACGGGTCACGCGGAAACAGGTGGTTTTTCCTCCGTACCGCATAAATTCGGGACCACACACGGGTATGGAACCGCGAACTCCATAAAATTTAACTCTCATAGTAGTGTTGATTTCTAAGGAATTACATCACGATAATCGATGGTGACGTATCTTCCTTCCCCACCATTATACCGATCAAGATAATTCTTAGAATTGAAAACCATCCGGTAAATTATTTTCAACCGGAAATCGCCTGGTGCTTGAAGAATTGAATCTCCCGCTCGTGTTTCATGGCTGCAGCTTTCGTATTAAAGGTGCCCAGGTTTCGTCGTTTACCGGTGGCGGGATCCACCTTTCGGGAGTACAGACGATACTTTCCTGATTTAAGTTTGCGAATCATAATCAATAGACTTCGGCCGGTTCTTTGAATCTTCTTCCTACAGGGACTGCCATCTTCATTTCAATCCATCTTTTAGTGAAAAAATAAACGCTCACCATAATATTAAATAGAACCCGGTTCCAAAAAGTTTATTGAATTTTGTTAATTATTTCAATCCAGCTTCACTATTTCCTTCGTAAAGGTTCCCCAATCCTGTCTCACGGTAAGGATATACAACCCACTTGTCAATGCAGTGATATCCACCTGCTTCTGGTTTGCTGATCTCAACACGCATTCACCGAGAAGATTGAAGATATCCACTTGGAAACCGGAAGAAGACGGGAGATGGATAGTAATGGTGGAATGAGCAGGATTGGGATAAACTGTAATGGCATCCTCATTCCCTGTTGTCTCATGTACAGCGGTCGAATTGCACATGGCAGCATTGAGATGCTGCCAGATCTGGTCGAGAAGAAGTGTACTCACTTCACCGCTGTTGGTTTCATTGCCCATCCTCACCACCACCAGGCCTTCATTCCGTGCGATACTGACGATCTGCCCGTTTTTGCCAATGCCGGCAAACATATCCTCCGGTGCATGAGGGGCAATGGATCCGGGAAATACGATCTGCAATGTCGGCAAACGATAAGAGGCTTTTCCATTCAACCACCAGAGATAACCATAGGAAAGATTCAGGGGCTGAGAAGTATTCGTCATCTGGTGGATATAGGCAGTATCCGTCATCAAAGTATCCGAGTTCCAAACGCAGTTATTCTGGATCAATAATCCAAAACGGGCCATATTCCTGACCCGGGAGAAAAATACATTGTCATTATCAATAGTAAACCATGCGCCGTAAATGCCAGTCTTTGATCCCAATTTATTTTGCGTATAGATGTTGATGCCCTGACCGGTAGATACTTCCAATACTTGCTCCAATAATGTATATGGTGCATTGTGATAAGCCCAGCGTGTCCCGGGATCCGCGAGACAAACCAGGCAGGTATCCAAGGTGCAATGATTATCCGGAACGCCATCATCCAGTCCAGATGTCATGGTGATTTGGTTTCGGATCGTGATTTGGTTTTCCTGTTGTGGTGAACAACTGGTCCAGCCAGCACCCAGGTACATGGAAGAGGGATCATCGATGGACAGATAATTTTCTTCCTGTGCTTTTCCTATCAAAAATGCAGTTAATGTTTTCCCGGCTGAGGCCCAGTACCAGATACTATCCTGGGTGAAGGTGCCAAAATATTTCTCCAACACGATCTTTCCGTCTTTCAATACGATAAAGCCCTTGGAGTTTTCCTGTTCCAGGAAAGCATATAACGAATCGATTTCATCTTGGCACCAACCCAGGGAGGAGGGAGAAAGGGTGTCCCAGGTATTTCCTATCAGGGGAGGAAAATAGAGATTTTGGGCAGATAAGTTTTGAGCAATACAAGTGAGGGAAAGGGATATAAAAAATAAACATGTTCTCATTTACCGTGCTTTTTGATTAGACGTCTGGAAAGGTAATAGGTTTAATGTAAGGGTACTCTACGCAAATTAAAATTTGATGACACACCGACGTCGGTTAATCAACGCCGAACGAGTCATTGATCAACCGATGCCGAACGATTAGGTAGCAAAAAGACTGATTCCTCAATTAAAGATCAAACTACTTGTTCTTATCATGAGCGACCCAGATCAGGTCATCTGTTTTATAGCCGAGCTTTTTGGCTATCTCCAGGTAGTCCTGCTTAACAGAATCCGGAATTGAAGTTTGCCGGGAAAGGATCCAAAGGTATTTTAAGTTGTTCCCCGCGACGAGGGCATATTGATAATCATCATCAAGGGCAATCACATTATAGCCTGCGTAAAATGGACCAAAAAAAGAAACCTTCAGTCTGGCTACATTTTCGTCCCCAACAAATTTAGCTTTGCCAATGGCCTGTTTCCACTTACCTGTTTTGTAATTATAGCCTCGATTGTCCACTTTTATACTACCATTGGCATTCAGGGAATATTCGGCTGAGGTATTATCCAGGTTGCGCTCAAACTTAAAATCCAAACGGGCGATCTCATACCATTTGCCCAGGTATCGCTCTTTATCAAATGGGGTTACGGCTTTTGCACCTTGGGGAAGAGTAACACAGGAGGAAAAGGCCAGGATACCCATAATCATAAAAAAAGGATCCCTCATTGGAAAATTAGCTGTCAAGTTTTTCATTTTATTCATCTTGTTCATTAAACAGAATTGAATAGGGAATAGTTGGAGGGTTGAGGTCAATCGTGGGAGGAGAGGTTGGCGTTGAAGCTGCTAAATAGATAATTCACATAGCACATAGATCCTACACGCAAATTAAAATTTGCGGACACTCGGACGTCGGTTAACCGACGCCGAACGGGAATAGGTTTAAAGGAAGGGCGTGATATGCAAATCAAAATTTGATGACGCACTGACGTCGGTTTTCCAACGCCGAACGATATGGGGCAAGAAATTATTTTGCGGCCATTACTTCTGAATTCACCGCCATCTCCAATGATTTCACTGCATTGTCCTGGTCAATGACCCGAACATGACTATGATCACGGATCCAATCCGTCTGATCGGTAAACATCCGCGTGACCAGTTCCTGGTACAAGGTTTGTTTTTGCACGACATCACCGGTGTCCAGGGTGATTTTATATTTATAGAAAATTGATTTGAATCTGCCCCGCACTTCTACCGGTGTATGATGATGCTCCAGGAAACTGATTTCCTCCCCGGTGAAAATTTTGCGGAGCTTCTTTAGTTCTTTGTCACTACAAAGGGCCGTCATCCGGAGACGTGTAGGCACCCATTCAAACAGGGTGATTTCCCCTCGTTCAAATTCCAATCGCATTTCCTGGCGGTCCATCACTTTAGGCTGATCAAATCCGTGGTAAAAATTCACCCAGCCATTACCGTATTGCACAGTGGCCTGGTACTTATCCCAGACATTGGGATAACCGGGACGGTTCAGCTTGAGCGCTGAAATAACCTCTCCATCCCCGAGCCAGCCTGAAAACATATCAAAGAAATGCACGCCATGCTCAATAAAAATTCCGCCACTCTTCTCCTGGTCCCAAAACCAATGTTGCGCGGTCAGTTTTTCATCCGAAGCATAATTTTCAAAAAAGCCATGTAAAAATTCACCGAGCACCTTCTTCTCAATGAGTTCAGTGACGGCAGCATACAAAGGGTTGTACCGCTGCATCAGGTTGACGACATATAAAAGTTGTTGGGATTGTGCTAATTCCCTGAGCTCCTGCGCTTGTTCCAGTTTTAACGCAGCAGGTTTTTCGCAGATTACATGCTTGCCGGAAAGTAAAGCCAGTTTGGATTGCGGATAATGCAGGTAAGGCGGTGTGGCGATGTATACCAAATCAATGCTGGAATCCATGCAAAGGGCTTCCGCAGAAGAATATATTTGGAGATCGGGTTCCATCTCCTTTAGTTTAAGCGCATTCTGTTCATCCTGATCATAAACGCCAACCAACTTCGTACCCGCAATTTTGATAAATTCCGCTACGGCGAATTGAGCAAATTCTCCTGCCCCCAGTACAGCAAAATGGATGATCTCCTTCATAAGGTACAAAGATATCATTCCACCTGTTGAACGAGTGCGGCCCAAAAAAACCGGAAACGCCGGATAAATGAATATGGATTAAAAAAGTGACTTCCTCTTTCTGAATAAATTTGTGTGCCAGGTAATTGAAAAGTCCCGTTTATCAGTTCACCTGCTAAACGGGTCTCTTTACTAAAAGCAGCAGATTAATGACCTTTCGTAATCCTTTGCTATTGTAATTCTGTATCTCTCTTCCGGGGCCGGTTATTGGCCACTATCACTTTATTTTACCGGTAGTCAGTACCACTGGTGTACCAGGATAGGAAGCAGTAGCATCATTTTCGGCGGTGATAAAAATGCGAACAGGGTCAAAAGCAGACACCGTTTCAAATGAGGCTTTCATGTTTTTGGCGGCAGAGTGCTGCGTATTATTGATCTGGCCTATATTTTTTGCCATGTCTTGCTGAGTTTCCATCCAGACCACATACGTATTTTTCGGCGGCTGAAGACGATCAGATTCGGCGAGGTAGGTTATGTTGATTTGAATAAGATAATTTTGATTGTTATCTTTTTTAACCTTGACATTTCCTCTGGCAGCGGGCACGACCGCGGAAGTTAAAAATGCATTTTTGCTCACACAGGCGTTTACCTGGAGCAAAGTGAAAATGGCCAAAACGATGCCGGCCCATTTTTTGAGTTTGGTGATTGGATTTGGTTTTAACATTGAAGTTTATTTTTGAATGGTTACCCTCGGCAGGCTTTTTGTGAGGCAAAAAACAATCGGCAACCCTAAAGCCTGCTCATATCTGCAATTCCTTGCGTCCTGTAAAATTTGCCTTAATTTCTCTAACAACCATTACATAACTATTGTTAATAGTTACATGATTCACACATTGCCGGAGAGCAGCTATCTTATTAGTTGTGGGCTTCAGAACAAGGCAAAGCACCCGAAAAGAGCGCACTCCACTGAGCTCCTTTTTCAGATGAAGCGCATTCTGCTTCTCCCGGTTATATGCGCCAATTGATTGTTTGCCTCGTATTTTGACAAATTGTTCAACTGCGAATGGAAGAAATCTGCCGGCACTATTTCCTGAAACGGATGGGTATCCAAATCTCTTCCTCCGAAGACGGATCATCGCGCTTAAATTTTTCTCCAAGAATTTCAAAATGCGGACGGTCATCAAGTTCATAGCCGGAGTTGGGCAGCCAGGTACTCAAAATGTATTGAAAAAAAGGCGAAGCCTGCCGGGGATCTCCCTGGTATATAAAAACCGCATACCATCCGCCAGGTAAAATAAAAGTATCCATGCCTTCAGGGAGGTTATTAAAATCAATGACTTCTATGGCCGCCCATTTTTCGAACAATGTATTTTCACGAAAGGGATTAAAAAAATCAGGTGGATACACCTGCATCGAAATAAGATCGGCATTGCTATGTTGCTGAATTTCCTTTCGCCTGGGCATGAAGCCGTTCCAGAGTTCAAACGTTTTGTTCCCGGCGAAAGACATGGTCGTCCGGATCCCGATCAATTTTTTTTCAGCGAGTTGCCTGATGTCCGGCTCCATGTGGGTTAGGCTGGTCGATGAGGAAACCATTGGGTCAGTGGCTAATTAATCGCGCAGCACCAAATCAATGATCAAAAACGTATTGAATCAGGTTAGCGCCCATTTGAAGCGCTTTCTGGCGAAGGTCCTCCGGGTCCTTATGCACATCGGGGTCTTCCCATCCGTCTCCTATATCCGATTCGTAATCATAAAAACACACCAGTCTCCCCTGGTAAATGAGACCAAATCCCTGGGGCGCTTTTCCATTGTGCTCATGGATTTTCGGAAGGCCGTTTGGAAACTCATATTTCTGGTGATAGATGGGATGCTCAAAAGGAAGTTCTACGAAATTCAGTTCCGGGAACACCTTTTTCATCTCGGGCCGCACATACACATCCATATCATAGCTGTCATTGATGTGTAAAAATCCACCGCCGATCAGGTAGGTCCGCAGGTTGTCAGCTTCAGCCGGGGAAAAGAAAAATCGCCCGTTGCCGGTCATATGAACGAAGGCATAATTAAACAGGTCGGGGCTGCCGGGCTCTACCACATAGTCCTGGGTGGAAATGTTGGTCCCCATATTTTGATTGCAAAATTTGGCAAGGTTGGGTAGGGCCGTCGGGCTCACATACCAGTTGCCTCCGCCGTTGTATTTAAGCCTCGCGATTTTCACGTCGTAATTTTGCGTTTGCCCGAAGGCTTGCATAGCAAAGAGAAGGAGAAGAGGGAGAATACTTTTTTTCATATGGTCCGGGAAAAATGGATCAAGACAGTTAGTGGTAACATGGGGATTAACGTCCTCCCCCATCAAATAGTTGACCATTTTCAAATTGGTCCGGGACCCTGTTCAACAGGAGTCCCATGAAGTTGTTATCACTATTGCTCAATCCAATCGTTGTTAATTGTTTGTTATTTAATTTCAAAAAGGATCAGGTTGACATCTTCCTCCTTTTGGGTCGTGAATTGAAACGTATTGCCGGGAGGTATGTATAGAAATTTTCCGGCTTTAAGAGGGATCAATTTTTTTGTGACTATATCATGATAAGCCACCCCGCTTCCTTTGACCAGTTCGGCGAGCATAGGTCCATGGGTACTGTTGATGTGGTCATTAAAGGAAGCCGCATCCCATTGATAGGCGATTACCTTGTCATTGTCAAAAAGGACTTTATATGGTAATTGATGAAATGGAAATTTGGACACATAGGGAGATAAAAGTTCCAAATCCGTCACATGAAAAGATCCCTGGTCAATATTCGTGACCCGGTGCACCAGGGTATCCTTGGTAAAATCACGAAAGGCTACCTGGCCTTCCCGGATATCCTCACTCGTCCACGGTTTTCCTTTAACCTGGAGACTAATGTGGGTATTGGTAAAGTAAGTGAACACTGAAGGACTGGAATGAATATGGTACAAAGTAGTATCCCCCGGCGCTATCCGGACATCCAGCAACCTGAAATATTGGTTTTCCATTACTTTTTTATGAAAGGGCTCTTCACTGACCTGAACCTGGCCGTAAATGGGAAATACATCAATTATGCTCAACACGAATAGCAGAAGGGCATAATGGAGAAAAGGAAAATGGAGGAGTAAGCGGCATTTTGTGTTCAACACAGCAGCAATTTCAGGACTACAATTAATTTTTTACCAGTTTCTTTACCACTTGCTTTCCGCCAATGGAAGTGGAAAGATAGTAAATACCATCGGGCAGAAAACTCAGGTCGAGTGAAGTGGAGAAATGATTTTCAGTTTGCGGAATGGCCCTGGTCAATATGATTTGTCCCTCTGCATCTGTAATGGAAAAGAAAGAAGGACTGGCTTTGGTCAGGTCAAATGTTATGGAAACAGCGGACGTAAATGGATTGGGTGAAACCTGAATAAAATCATTGCTCCCTGCAGCGGGCTGTTGAACACCGGTCGTCATCATGATTTGACGCAACCAATAAACGATGGTGTCCGGCACTATGTTGGAAACATGTGCATCCTGAGGAGTGCACATATAGTGGATGAGCCCCGGAATGCTCCAGAAATCATGGGTGATCGAAACGTCCTGTTGCAAACGTGCCAATTCGGAAGGCGGAACATTGAGGTCCGAACCCAAGCTGATAAAGAGGGTCGGCAGATGGTCCGTGTTGTAATGATCAGCGACGTGATCAGTAGCTGGTATATATTCTGCCCAGGCGGATGCCGGAACACCATAAAAAGGTGGGGTATTTTGATCCCATGAAGAAGTACGAATGGTCTGAAAATAATCCAGGAACTGATCGCCCAGGGACTTCAGATAAATGGAATCAGCAAAAGTAGCCCCGCAGGGTTTCAGTACCTGATACAACTGCGCAAATTGCCATGCGGCTAATGAATCAAAAGGAGTTCTTGCACCTGCAATGGAAATCAGGGCTCTGATATCGCTTCTTCCCTTCGCGATAAAGGGAATAATAGAAGAGCCTTCGCTATGACCGATCAGAATAATTTGATTGGTGTCCACTTCACTCCGAAGTTTCAAATAGTGGATAGCACTTTCTACCGGAAGCCAGAGTTTATGAAAAGTAATGATGCCAAGTCCATTTGGATTAGTGTATTCCAGTTTGTCATATCGCAGCACAGCGTAACCTGAATCCACCAGGGCATTGGCCAATTCTTTATACATGCGGATGGTATCCCCGAAGATATCCGGGTACAGGCAGGCACTATTGCCATCCGTGAGCAGAACTGTACCATCCCGGTCAGTGGCCCCTGAACCCGGATCAATGATGATGGTCGGAAATCGTCCGGTACCGGCCGGAACCGTAAAATTTCCGTATACCGTAATGCCATCATGCTGGAAGGTGATATTGTAGGAATGCTGGGCCCGGGAAAGAAAAAAAGAAAGCAAACCCAAAAGGAGAAAACTGATTTTTTTCATGGAAGGTCTGAGGTCTCGTTTTTTAACAACACTATTTTATTTCAAAATAAATTTAAGTAAAACGAATGACTCATAGAAAATATTATTATCCGTGGCTGGAAGCATCTACTGGTTGTTGGAGAGGGTATCTACTGGTTGTTGGAGAAGGCATTTCCTGGTTGTTGGAGAGAACTCCAACAACAACAATTGGTTCCTGGAGAAGGCATCGCATGGTTGTTGGAGAGAACTCCAACAACAACAATAGCGATGGTCCTGACAGAAGGTATAATAGTTAGGCTATTTTATTTGGATAACGTCTTGATGTCCTTTATTTCCAAAACCGATTTGGGATAGCCTCTCCATACGGCATTGATCATCGCCTGTCCCACTTCATTCAGGGTCAGCGAACTGCCCGGAAAGAGTTTTGGAATCAACCAGATGAAAGGTTTAAAAAAACCTTTTACATTTTTCTGGCCGTCAACAGGTTTCATAAACCCGGGGCGGAAATTATATTCTCCACGAAATGGCATTTTCATCAAATCATTTTCTGTTTTCCCTTTTACCCTCGCCCACATCATGCTGCCCTTTTCGGTGCTGTCTGTGCTTTGGCCAGACACATAAGTAAACACCAGGTTGGGGTTAGCTTGTAAAACCGCTTTGGCAAAATGAAGAGTGGTATCATACGTGATTTTCGTGTACTCTGGTTCCTTTAGGCCGATCGAACTAATGCCGGCACAAAAGAAACAAGCGTCATAACCGGTCAACTGCGATGCAAAATCCTCAGCCTTCAGAAAATCAGGGATCAACAACTCCTTCAACTTCGGATGACTGAGGTCATAATGCCGGCGGTTTACGATCAGTACCCCGGACACCTTTTCATTGTCGAGACATTCCAGCATTACACCTTCACCGACCATGCCGGTAGCGCCGGTGATAATGACTTTTATTTTATCCATATGGTATTGACTTATCCTTTTTTCCGGGGAATGCTATTATACAATTTTCCGAATATAAAGTTTTCAGAAAAGCCATTTAATCAGGAAATACGATAATTTCAATTTTTCTTCTGCGGGTTCAGGTATGTCGAAGAGACCTCATCATACACGGAAAACAAATCCGTCGCTTCACCATTTTTATCAAACAAACCACTTCGCTCATTCAGTGGCTCCCAGATACAGGCGCCCTTGCCCATGTCATCGGGCAAACCAAAAACAATATCATGCACTTCCTTTTTGAAATTGGAATATTCCACCACGTTGACGGGCTTGTGGTAGCGGTTGATTAAATCATAAAGATTAGTATTGAGATCATCCAATGTACCATGCCACCTCGGGTAATAGGATAGCCCGATGATATCGAATGTCACGCCCCGGGCCAGCATGTTATCCAGCCAAAATACAGCCTCTTGATGTTGACCGCCGAGGGCTAAATGCATCATCACCGGCAGATGGGGATCCACATCTGCGGCGCCTGCCACTCCTGCTTTTAACAATTCCGCTAACTGATCCGGATGCCCTATATGTCCATCCGGCCAGAGTATTCCATGGTTGATCTCATTTCCGATCTGCACCATATCCGGCAAGGTGCCCTGTGCCTGCATGGCGCGAAGGACATCCGCTGTGTACGCGCGCACGGAATCCCGCAGCGTATTGAAATCCAGATCAGCCCATCGCGCAGGTTTGTTTTGCTGTTGCGGATCTGCCCAATAATCGCTGTAATGAAAATCGAGCAGATATTTCATTCCCGCGGCTTTAACCCGTTTGGCCATCGCTAACGTATAGGTCAATCCGCAATATCCTTTGCCTGGTGAATATCCTTTTTCATTTGCCGGCTCCACAAAAATCCGGAGCCGGATAGTATTGAAACCGTGACTCTTCAACAACGCAATGGCATCAATGGTATCATGATGAACGGTAAATCTTTGCCCTCTGTCTTCGATCTGCGGAAGAAATGAAATGTCCGCTCCTATCATCCGCCCGATAGGTTTCGAGGTAGGCGGTAATTGATCAGGCTGTGGAGTCATCAAGATGAAATCCGCGGGAAGGGTATGAATCTCATGACCACCGGGCCATAGTTTTCCCGACCTGGCTTCCACTTTTATTTTGTCGGGAGTGGTACCCGCAGTGAAGACCAGTTGTGCAATACCCTGGTGTAATTGACATTCCCCATACTCCAGGCCGGCGGTGTCCTTCGACGCGGGCAAAGGTGTTCCGTCAGGCATGGTTACTGTTCCGTCACCGTTGACATAGATATGAATCGAATCCACGGCATCCATGATTTGCCGGCTGAGACTATCGATCACCGTGATGCTCAGCAGTGTATGATCCTTTCCATTCGCCAGCAAAGTGGTGCTATACGCCGTCATCATCACTGATACCGGGACTCCGGTAGGAATAGTATAGGCAGCAGTCAGCAAGGATTCCTGCTTTTTGGGAGATTGACATCCGATTATAAAGAGGATGAAGAGGGAAAGAACAAAGGATGCAGATTTCATCATGCTGTATTTTAGTGAGGTTGAATAAACAGACATCATAGCTAAGCCCATTTATCAGTTCTGCTTTTATAAGCGCAGGTTAAGCTACGCTGAACGAAGAAAATTTTCAATCATTGAAATGGTCGCCGCGATCACAGCACTATCCTGGGGCATGGTCAGTTCACCCATATACTCCCCGTGCCCACCGGGAAAGATCGCCAGTTTGGATTGCGGAAGCAAGCGATACATGTCAACGGCATGCTCCGGCGTGACCACATCATTATCACTGATGATGATGAAGGAAGGTGCCTTGATCGTCTTCATCCATTCTTCCGGTATATCCGTGAAGGATTGCATCCGGGTCACATCCCTCAAATACATTTGATGAAGTGCATCATGATCCGGGTTGATGTCGAGGAAAGCATCTTTGTAGGGCTGAGGCATTTGTTCAAAAGTGGCTCCGGCCATAGCACCCCAAAACCAGGGCTGCGCGCCTTCTTTTTTATAAAAAGTGGAGGCCACAATAATTTTGTTTATCCGTTCCGGATGCCGAATGGCTAACTGAAGTGTGGTGCTGGCCCCATTACTAAAGCCAAAAATATCGGCGCGATCCATATCGAGCTGCCTCAATAGTTCAGCTACATCATCCGCGTCCTGTTCAAAACTCAATGGACGATCTATATCTGCCGTATGTCCATGGGCCTGTATTTCGACTGCGATGACCTGGTGGTGTTTTGCAAAGGCAGGGATTACTTTTCCAAAAGTGGTTTCCAGCGTTGAGCCTCCCCCATGAATTAATACGAGCGGAGCTCCGGATCCGTGAATTTCGTAATACATCCGGAGGCCATTCACAGAGGCGTAATGGCCATGGTCATCTTGATGGATTGGATCATTCATCTTGAAAGAGGACATCAATTGTTATTTATAAAAGTTTATAGTAAAAAGGGAAATAATAATGCTTCGCTAAAGTAAGTCCTAATGCCTGAAATCGAAGTAGATGAAAATAAATATATCATCCTGTTGGGCGTCGGTCAATCGACGTAGAAGTGATACCAACCATTCGGCTTCGGGGTCGACAAGCGTCCACGGACCAAGTTGCACTTTGCACAAATGAATCTGTCACCCGCTCACTAACCGATAGATCAAAACTACCACCGCCAGCAAAACAATGGTGGTATAGATCCGCTTATTGTATTTCGCCAGCCAATTCGGCAGGTAAATGTCAAAATTATCTTTATCCGAATCGGAATATTTTCTCGCCACGACAGTGATTGGACAAAGCGATTTAAAGACCAGCAGCACTACTCCTTCCAGGGCGATCAGGCCAAGACAGATCCACACCCGGCGGTCAATCTTATTCACGAGGACAGCATAGACCACATAAAAAATGACCACATTGAAAAATATCCAGATGAGAGTGTGGAGGGATTTCAGGAGGGTCAATTTAAACTGATCTGTCATTTCATTTTAAAATTAAACAAACCTTCCATGGCGCTGGTCGCCCGATGCGTAAGAGGTGGAAGCATGGGCTAACTTAGTTCTTTACTTGTACCCTATTGTCAGCAAATGCTATGGGGATTCACTTTTCGACGATTTCACCAGGGGACAGAAGGAGTTTTTTAGCAAGAAAGTATTGTAACAAGGTAGGAAATGGGAACAAAAGCACCACCCTCATCCCTCCGAAGGGGGATGGGGAGTTGATTAAGGATTCTGCTCAGTGCTCCCTACTCACCATCGCTCCCTCCCTCCTGGTCACTGAATTCCCCGGAATGCCGGTGATCCACCTCGCACAATGGACTGCGCCGCAATGACATTCAAAGGGCTCCATATTTTCATCGAGAAAACCAGCATAGTTGAGCGTAAGCTCTTCCCCTTTTGAAATATTCCGGGAGGCGATGACATTGAGGCCTTCATATTCGCAGTTGGGATCGCAACTGTGATTTTGCGGAGCCCAGGTGGAGGGATTGTCATCCCAGAGAACGAAAACTTCTTTGCTGAGCGGATAGGCGTATTGTCTGAAAACTTCTTTTTCCTTTTCATTCCAATGTTCTTCCACATACCGGCGGGTGACGATGCGTTGAGCAGCTTCTTCTAATTTGAAAAGGATCTCGCCGGCACGTATGTTTTGGGTCGCATAGATGCCATAGCCAGCGATGCTATTGCCTTTCATGACGTATTTCTTCTGCCGCCGCTGATAGCGGGCCATCCCTTCGGCAATTATTTTTCTAAGAAATCCGGCCTGCCCGATGCCATCACACTTGAGTATATAATCGGCCGAACCTTCATATCCATCTTTATAAAAAACAGAGCAGGTGAAATTGATTTCCAAAAAATAAATCTCGTTTCGATCATTCACTCTGAAATCAAGTCGCGCGTACCCTACGCCACCAAATCCCTGGAAGATGCGCAAGGCGGCCTCCTTCAGGTTCTTCTCCAATACCGGATCGTTACAGGGAATATTGGCCTCGGGATGAAGCTCAGATGTTTTTAAGGCATAGGTTTTAAACTGAAATCCGGAAGGGAAAATATATTCTATAGGTTTGAACACGGTGCAGCTCTTCGGGTCGTCTGCATTCGCCACCAGCATGACCGTGAATTCCCTTCCCTGGATATACTCCTCCACCAAAAGTGGTCCATACTCTTCCAGGATATCCGCGCACTTATGTCGCAGCTCTTCTTCGTTGTTCACTAATGAGGTGTGGTCAATGCCCAGGCTATCACCGGCCTGATGCGGTTTTACAAACAAAGGATATTTCAGATGAGCACATTCCCTGGCTATCGAGTCGAGTGAATCAATCAAAGCAAATGCCGGTGTCCTGATGCCTCCGACATAGGCCACATATTTCATCAGTTCTTTCGGCGGATCATACAAATTCGATGTAGGGCCGGTGAAAGGAAGGTTGAGTTGTTCCAAAAAATAAACCACATCTACAGAAGGTACGCTCCAGTCCAGGTAGCCTTCGCAGAGATTGACAAAGATGTTGTACTTCTTTTTCGCGAGGGTGCGGAGTTGTTTGCAGGTCGTCAGCTTGTTCACCAGGACATGATCAAATTCCGCTTCCGGCATGAGGTGACTCAGGTCCCGGGCCGGGTCATAGTTTTGATAGTCCACATCCGAAGTGGAATAGTCAGGTTGGAGGACACAAATGCGCATGGTCATTTTTTCATTTCGGTCGTCAGCGCCGCCACCGCTGATCGACGCTTCAGAGCATCGAAAATAATCTCTGCCACTAAGCCCGCAAAGGTACATCCACTTAATCGCAGAATAGCGCCTATGGAGGTATAATCTTCATCCTCGCTGAGGCCGCATTGGGCATTCACCTCCAGGACATAAAGCTTTCCTGTTTTTTGGTCCATCCGGACATCCGCGCGGGTGTAACCAAAACCTTTGGTAGCGACGTAGGCATCCCAGCTGATTTTTTTGATCTCCTCTACCAGCGAAGGATCCGGCAAAGCATAGGTATAAAAATCGCCGTCATCCGGCATAGGCGTCTCCTCTTCATAAATTTCCCAAAGGCGATCAAACGATAAAAACCGTTCATGATCCGGAACCGCCTGGTGAAAGACTCTTTCCACAGGCGTATAGATCCGGGCATCCTCCGGCCGGTCGTATGAACCTGAAATGAGGACTGTGTATTCAGGGCCCTGAATAAAACTCTCCGCCACGAGTCCATCTGCAGTCAGCGTCCATCCGCGATAGCCTTCAAACAGGACAGTGACCAGTTGCTGCATAGCGGCATGATCAAACACTACATTTTTAATTCCTACACCCATGCTTCCACCGGACACCGCGGGCTTCACTATCACCGGAGTACCTAATGCTTCAAAATATTGAATGTGGTCAAGGTCCTTTTCATATATAGCCTTCCATGCTGCCGTCGGAACACCGGCCTGATCAAAGGCCTGCTTCATTGGAATTTTGGAAGTGGTGATCCGGTAGAAGTGTTTATCGGCACCAGTGTAGGTCAGTCCCTTTTCTTCCAGGAGCCGGACCACGGAAATGCCGGGGGTCCCATTGATCTCATCGCCATCGCAGAGGTTGAAGACGACGATGGACCAAAGCCCAAGGACCGATTCGTTTGCGATTTCTTCAATGATTTCAGCATAATTGGAAATGGTCACGGGTTGCCATTGCCACTTCAGGCCCAGCTCCGCAAATGCCTTGTCATACTCGGCGATGCTCTGGGTGAAGTCGTAATAGTAGTCGATGTTGTTATCGCCATTTTCCAGGTGGGGGGCCAGTACCCAGACTTTAAGGGGCGGGCTGGAATGCAGTAATGCTGAAGGGTTGGAGTTCATGGGAGGGAAAGATATAAACAGTTTTCTGCCCCTTCGAAATTGTTTCAGCAATTTCTCTCCCCTGTGTGCTGCGCAACCCCGGGGTACATGAGAGTGCTTCCCCTCGAAATTGCTGCTGCGCCAATTTCGATCCCCTGTGTGCTGCGCAACCCCGGGGTACATGAGAGTTCTTCCCCTCGAAATTGTTGCTGCGCCAATTTCGATCCCCTGTGTGCTGCGCAACCCCGGGGTACTATAGAAAAATCTTATGTGCCCCGGGGTTTCCGGAGCGAATCACGCCATCTGCGTGACAGCAGAGGAACACAGGGGTGAGAAATTTCACGCTTGTGGTGAGTGAAGTCGAACCAAGTAGGAAATTTCGATGGGGCAGGCTTCCTAAATAATAGAATTTTTCCACCCTGTCGTCACCCCAAATCTCGGTTGTGAAGACAAGATCGCCTATTCCGTCACCGGCGACACGGTCAACACCGCAAAGCGAATCGAAACTTTAACCCGTGAGCATCCGAATAGTATTCTGCTGAGTGATGTATTATATAGTCGTATTGAGCATCTCATTGAAGCGAAGGCCTGGGAGCCTGTGGAGGTGAAGGGGAAGGGGGAGAGGGTGGTGGTTTGGGAAGTGAAAAGTTTAAAGTGAAGAGTGAGAGTAGTAGTGAGTAGTGAGTAGTGAGTAGTGAGTAGTGAGTAGTGAGTAGTGAGTGGGTTTTCTTTGCGTCTCTGCGTCTCTGCGTGATATTGAAATTGTTGTTGCTGGAGCGGTTGCTGAGTTGTAGGAAAGGGATGTGGCACAGCGGGTAGAACCATTGCACGAGGATGAGGACATGCAGGCGATGCGCTGAGCTGGTCAAAGTGTTTTGGTCCTCGTGGGTTGTTGGAGAAAACTCCAACAACAACAAGAAACAGGCCGACTGCTTTTACTGCTTACTGTTTAATGCTTACTGCCGACTCTTCAACCACTCCTCCAACCCCTGTATGCAATCAAACTTAACCTTACTATCCTCCCTCGGCTCATCCAGCGCAGCCCGCATCTCTTTCACTGCCGGAAGATAATCCACCCCCATACCCTTCAAATTTTTCAACGGTGCGTAAGACCCGTTCCACTTCATCATTAAACATGTCGGAATAAAATCCGGAGGGACTGGTGCCCTGGATGTCGTGCCTTATCCTGGCAGCCACATCCTCCACACCTTTCAGAACGGGCTGGAGAAATAATTTTTTGTCAGGGACTTCATTGGATTGAAGGAAACTGAATACCTCGAGAGCGTGATCATCTTCCATCAGGTCGATGAGGTCCTGTTGCCAGGTCGAATCTGTTTTGATTTTTGCAGATGCCCTTTGTCTTACCTCTGGCGGATAGAGACCACTTGTAAATTCCAAAAGCCGCACCATATCAGTTGACACATCAGCTGAATCAATTTCTGCTAACCGGCTGTTTTTAATCGATTCTGCATTTTCATAATTACGAGTCGATTCCTGAACGCCTAAACGAGGGGCTGATAAAATATTTATGGTGAGTATGATTACGGCCACCAGGCATCCTGCATTCAGTGATCAGCCATGGCCATTTATACACAGGGAGTGGAATGCTATCGCGAAGAAAATGATTATTCAAAATGAAACCGGTGCCCACCAGGATGACCGGGATAACAACAGGCGCAATCCTTGCCATCCCCTGCACATAACCCGGAATGGATCCGGGTGTGATCCTGCTCATGATGCTGATCGCAGAAATGATGATGCACGAGAGTAAACCTATCGCCACAATGAGTGTGCGTAAAAATCCCTGCCCGGGAACCCAGTCAAATCCTCCATGTCGACCGATGGCTACATAAGCAGCAGAGATCAATCCTAATATCACCAAATGCAGGATGGCAATGATGATGATCACATAGCCTGTAGCACCCTGATCATTGCTTGTAGCTATTCGGGAATGAAACAGCGGCAAATAAAGAAGAAGGAAAAGAAGGGCAGCGAGTGTGAGGGAGATGTTGGCTAAAGAGCTGTTCATTTTGTGAGTATGTGAGTATGTGAGTAGTGAGTAGTGAGTGTTTCCCCTTTAGGGGTTAGGGGCAGAGGAGTAAATCATTCTATCTTTTTCATTTCACTCCAGCGTTGATCCTGGAATACAAAAGCAGGATCAAAGTTTGGATTATTACTCATGACAAAACTATTGCCATCGCCCTCGGCTCCAGGCATTGCTGTAACTGGAACTCATTTCGTATTTACCGGTTTCATCCTGGTAGTTTTCCACTTCCCGTATGGTTTTCACAAAGCTGGTTTGTATCCGATCCGAGGAGCTTTGTTGCATCTCCCAATTCCGAACATCGAGATCCATAGTTTTTAACCGGTCCTCACCTGCTTTAACGGTTTGCTCTCCCATTTGACGGGTCTGTTCATCCATCGCTCTTATCCTGCCCAGGTGAACGATGTTACTTTGTTGTCTCGCGTTTTTCCAAAACTGGTTTACGGCATCATTCCAATATGGATTGGTTCGGACGCTACTCATGATCACAGCAAATTGGTTTTTTGCCTGTTCACTCTCCGTGGCAGGGTATTTGAATACGGTTCTTTTGGTCACACTCGTTGTATAGATTTTGTCAGCAGACCCATTATAGACGTTGGGCACCACGATTTCTGTGACGGTGGTTCCCAGCACGACGAAGCCTTCTGTTCCATCACTCCATTTCACAGTTGCGTTTAAGGCAGTTGGATAAAAATTCACATCCCCGGCTCCATACTGTCTCAACTCTGCCAAAGAAGCAGTACTGGATTGCTGCATCTGTTGCACCACCTCAGGGTTGGATTCAATTTTTATAATCTGGGGGTTGCCGAGTCCGGGCCCAAAAATTTCTTTCAAATATTTTTCTGCATCGATGGGCTGATGGTAGGAACAATTTGAATTTTTATCGAAGCCTGGACTATACTGCCGGGTTTGTTCGTTGGTATTCCAGATATAAACCAAATCGGGGTACATGGTCAGTTCGAATGCTTTATCGGCAGAGGATGCAGTAAAGGATCTGAAGGTTCCTGAACAGGAGGAACCGGGCATATTCCAAAGTATATCGGATTGATGCTGCCATCCCTTGGGGATCAATAGA
This sequence comes from uncultured Saprospiraceae bacterium, assembly GCA_963837505.1. Lineage (GTDB taxonomy): Bacteria > Bacteroidota > Bacteroidia > Chitinophagales > Saprospiraceae > Opimibacter. The sequence goes on from CAWINN010000020.1 coordinate 36,871, forward strand.
CTGTAGGCTTCCTGCGGTTGTGTAAACCCAACCTTATCTACCATTCTGACCCTGTCATATACTTCATAATCGGTGTGCTCCTTATAGCTTCCGTGCTGTTTAGCGGTTTCGTTCTGCGTCGTATTTGCTGATGGCGGCGAAGTATCACTTTTAGCTCCGGGGCTACAACCAGTTATTAACCAGGATAGGAGTAAAAGAAAAAATAAGAGGAGGAAATTCCGTTTCATTTTGTTTGTGTTTGGGGTGTAAGAAATTTAAAAATAGGTAAAACTTTCATTTGACAATAACTTCCTTCTTGTAACCAAGGATGAGACCTGAACTAATCCGACACGGTATTTTGGTAATGGCTGAAGCCAATGATCCCGATGCTATCTCCCCGGCCTGAAGGCGGGGGCAATTTCAGCATCATTCAATTTACAATTTATATTCTCACGCAGAGACGCAGAGACGCAGAGAAATTCTTTGAGTCTTAGTGGCATCAATTAAAATCATTAGCCACAAAGACGCAACGGCACAAAGATGCAACTGGATTTTCCTTTCTGCCTTTTAATTCTCACGCAGAGACGCAGAGACGCAGAGAAATTCTTTGTGTCTTAGTGGCATCAATTAAAATCACTAGCCACAAAGACGCAACGGCACAAAGACGCAACTTTATTTTCCTTTCTGCCTTTTAATTCTCACGCAGAGACGCAGAGACGCAGAGACGAAGAGAAATTCTTTGTGTCTTAATGGCATCAATTAAAATCATTAGCCACAAAGACGCAACGGCACAAAGACGCAACTGGATTTTCCTTTCTGCCTTTTAATTCTCACGCAGAGACGCAGAGAAATTCTTTGTGTCTTAGTGGCATCAATTAAAATCATTAGCCACAAAGACGCAACTGGATTTTCATTTTCGCCCTTTCTGCCTTTTCTGCCTTTTCCGCCTTTTCCGCCTTTTCCGCCTTTTCTGCCTTTTCTGCCTTTTCTGCCTTTTTTATTAACTGACAAAATACATCTCCACCTCCCCTTTCCCTTTTACACTGATACGTCCTCGCGACTGACAATGAAATTGATCTTTGACATATTCATACGTAGTGCTGCTGATGTTCACCATCCCGGCCTGACCTGCACCCTCGATGCGACTCGCCATGTTGACGGTATCACCCCAGATGTCGTATTGAAATTTCTTTACTCCTACAATGCCCGCCACCACAGGTCCGGTATGAATGCCTACCCGGATTTCAAAAAATGTTTTATCGCTGGCTAATTTATCCTGTTTATGCTGCTTCATAAATTGCTGCATAGCCAAAGCAGCTTTCACTACATCGGTAGGATGAGTGGTATTGGGTGTGGGCAAACCACCGGCGGCCATATAAGAATCACCGATGGTTTTTATTTTTTCGATTCCATATTGCTGGATGATCTGATCAAAGGCTGAAAAACAGGTATTGATTTCATTGACCAATTCGCCGGCATTCATCCGGGCTGATATTTCCGTAAAGCCAATGATGTCGGTAAATAAGACCGTGACCAGATCGATATGTTTGGCTTCTGCCGATCCTTTGGCCTTGAGCTCTTCGGCTACTTCCGCCGGCAGGATGTTGAGCAATAATTCATCACTTCGTTGTTTCCCAAGCCTGATCTTATTGCGTTGGGATAAAAAGATAATTGCAAAAAGTAGTACCACCGCAAAGCCACCCATGAATCCATTGCGCATCAATTTTTGTTTTTGCAATTTTCTCTGGGCGATCAGATCCTTTTTATCCTGTTCTGCTTTTGCCAACGATTCTTTTTTATCGAAATCATATTGCATTTGCGTTTCCACCAGTTTTTTGGTGTTGGCTTCATTGGAGATGCTGTCCCTCGTCGCCACAAATAATTTGTAATGTTCCAAAGCCTGCTTATAATTTCCATTCATGCTGTCCAGGTGTGCAAACGTCTCGTAGCCTTCCTTGATATAATCGAGATTGCCTATAGTTTTGGCGATCGAAATGGCTTTAGTCAGCAGGGATGCCGCCGCTGCCAATTGATTCGATTCTATGCGTGAACCTGCCATGGAAATATAGGTTTCTGCAACACCTTCCTGATCATCTATTTCCTGCTGAAGTTGGAGTGCCAGGTTGAAGTTCTTCATCGCCTCCTCCTGTTTTCCCTGCTTCACATAAACGTCGCCGATATTGACATAGGTGTTGGCCATACCGAATTTGTCCTGGATTTTTTCCTTGATCTTCAGGGATGCTTCATAATTTTCCATGGCGGCTGCATAATTTCCATCGTTCATATAGATCGTCCCGATATTGTTGTACCCGCTGGCGATGCCTGCATCCTGACCGAGTTTTTGGCGGATGGCTAAAGCCGCTTTATAGTTTTCCAACGCTTTCTTATTGTCTTTGAGATCTGCATAGACGGCTCCCAGATAATTATAGCCATACGCAATGCCAGTCTCGTTTTTGAGCGCTTCATCGACGCGCAGCGACAGCAGGTAATTTTTAACAGCTTCCGGATAATTCGCTTTCAGGCGGTAGACTTCGCCGAGGTTGGCGTAGGAAGCTGCTAATCCGAAGCTGTCCTTCAATACTTCTTTCATCCGGATCGATCTCACATAGTAATCGATGGCAGCGGAATAGTTGCCTTGAATCTTACTCGCTACACCCAGGATATTGTATGCATCACTGAGTCCCTGCTTAAAATCAATCTTATTGGACATGTCCACAACCTGGGCGGCATAGTACATTGAGCTATCCGGATTGTTCCTGAGATGCACTATACCCAGGCGGGTTAGTGTAAAAATGATGGACGTGTCGCGCATGGTCGTATCGGCAATACCCGTGGTTTTCTTTTCATCCTTCAATCGTCTCAGATCCAGGAGTAAAGAATCTATGATGTGTTGACGTTGAGCGAAGATGGATGGAGAAAATGCCAGGAAACAAACCAGTAAAAGGAGAGAGAATTTCATGGTCGAATGAGTTAGGCGTAACAATGTAAAGCATTGCCGGAGTTGGAGCCGATTTAATTGTTGCGATCTTCAGGTCGGGGGTGCATGCGTGAGTTATTCCCCTTTAGGGGTTAGGGGCAGAGGCGTGAGTCGTGATCAATCTCAATCTGACAATCCTTTGATAACAAAGGAAAAGCAAAATACCGCCCACTACGCCAAAACTACAATCCACTAATCTCCAATACACCGGAATCCCTCTGACTGCTCCGGCGATAAAAGCCACCGGAAAAACACACAGACAACAGATCATCCCCCACTGGATCACCCAGCTGTTTTTGACAGGATCACGCAGAGGTCCAATAAAGGCTATCGCTATGATCAAATGTGCGAAGGCCAGCCAGTCCGTGCCATAGCTTAAGAAGGGATATAGTCCATTCACTTCCTTCACCGCGAGATAAACCTGGTTGAGCCATCCCCGGAGGAAGGCCGGAAAGAACTGGAGATGCGCATTCATCCACGCCAGTTCCGACTCGAGGGGGAAACAGGTCACTCCGCTGAGAGTTATGCAAAAAATAAAAAAGAGGATGTAGTTACGGATGGTATGTCGGAGTTTGGTTTCTTCTGTAGCGGGCATGGTGTAGTGAGTTTATTATTGTAAATAAAGATAGCTTGAAATCGGATGTCGGCATCACCATGACTACTCCAGGCCCTTTCCAAAGTCATGTACTGAAAAAAAACCACCCCCCAGCCCCCTCCAAAGGGGGAGGAAGAATTTTGAAAAGCAAATATTTTATACCAGGAATATTTGAAACTGCTTATCCATTGATTTGTATAATCATTATCCTTAAAAATGTACTATCTATTCAAAAGCACAATCATTCGCCCCCTTTGAAGGGGGATGGGGGGTTGAGTTCAGATAAAGCTCCGGGATTTTCTGAATAATGCGACGAAGGGGCGAAGGAAGAAACACAGGGGTGAGCCCGTACGGTCGATGGGGCAGAAACTCGAAACGCATATTCTCCCTGGCGTAAACCTCACCCCTCTTCTCTTCCTATACGTACTTCGCCACCGCCATCCCGATCACAGCAATCAGCACCAGCACAGCGATATACGTCGTCATGGACGTAATGGTCATTCGTAATGCTGTCATTTCTGCCATCTGGATTTCGGTAGGCTTGCCTCCGGCCTGCATGATTTGTTTACCGATCACACCCATTCGGTCGGCTTTAGGTTTGTTGACCAATATGCCTAAAATAAATCCAATAATCGCCGAAAGCCCTCCAATGGTCAGGCAGAGTCCATGAGCTGATCCGATCCAATCCATGCTGAATCCCTTGGACAGATTCGTGTACATCAGGATGCCACTGAGCACAGTAAGTGAACCCCCTATGGTCATATAGATTGGAAAATGATAGGCGCCAATCATCCGCTGCATGACTTTCCCGCCTTCCGGCATGGATGAATTAATGGAAGGCATGATAAACATGGCCAGGCTGAAAAGGCCTCCGGCCCAAAAGACACCAGATACGATGTGCAAGAGTCGTAAGATAAATAAATACCAATCCATGGTCGTTTAGTTTTGATGAGTCAATTGGAAATTACGAGTGCAAAAAGTAATAAAAGATTTTCAGTCGGCGAACGGCAGTTTGTTTTTTCTGGAGTTCTCTACAACAAAAAGCAATAGCGCCAGGTATTTTACGGGTTGTTGGAGAAAACTCCAACAACAACAAGAAATTACGTTTAGCACACTTCTGAATGTTGGAGAAAAATCCAACAACAACGGGAGATATTATCTGCTATTGGAAAATAAGAAGGAATGGAAGATCCAGGTATAATGCAAGGCAGGAGTTCAAAACATTGAACTCCTGCCTGATAAGTGACCTTGATCATCATAAAGGATATGGATCTCTCCTATTTTTCAGTGGCAAAGTATCCCTCATATTTGTCCAGGCAGGCCTTACGGCAGGCATTCACTTCGTCCATATGACTGCTGAATTCATCATCACATCTCTTGAGACCGGCCGGATCAGGATATGAATTTTCCAGAATGCATTTGGTGCGCTGTTCCAAGGTGGCCAGATGGTCGCAAAGTGCAGGGTGGAGCATTGGACAATGTTGTTTACAATCCGCGTATTGAGCCCTGTACTGCGCAGCCAGTTCGTCGCAGTGTTTGAGACAGGCTACATACTCAGCATGGCCAACCCGCATATCCTCCATTGCCTTCTTTGCTTTCTGATCAGTGCAACCTGAAAACAGGACCAGCATAACGGCACACAGGCTGATCAGCGTAAATAAATTTCGTTTCATGAAAATCAGACTTAAAATTTTCGCCTACTCTCGTTGGTTTTCGGCATCCCCAGGTTATGAATAAAATTGAAATCCTTTATGCGATTCTCCGGTTCCTTACTCAGCAAAACTCACTGCGGTAAGACTAATATTATTTTCAGTTTTCCCAGCCAAGCCAGCCACCTACAAATGCCTGAATAAAAAATCCCTTCCATTACAATGATCCAGCTAAAAATAATAAAATTTGAAAAGGCTTCAAAATATAAACTAATACTTTTTCATTCCAGGAGGAAAGTGGTTAAGGAGGTGAATTCCACCCTTGTCACGGATGAAAAATATTTTATATATTATTTTTTCACATACCTGAAGGGCCAGCTTCCATTTTTGTCCTGATTAAAAAATGTTTTTTAATCAGCATTACATATTAGTTTTTTACATAATATATCAAATGGTTTTTCTCTCTTCCCCCTATCCCCTAAAGGGTAAAAAGAATTATTCTCCTAATCATCTCCATGGATTCCATTTAGGCAAGAACTCAATGACCAATGGAGGAACGCACTATCCCCAATGACCTCCTACAGGGGAACGGGCGGAACAATTCTTTGGGCCAGGGTAAAGAGTTATGGGTCCAGGCAGTAGAAACCAAAAAACCCAGCCCAGGACACATCTTTTCACATTTCCCTTTGTTTTAATACGTACTTTAGAAGATGAATCGGGACGTTATCTTTTTACCAACATTTTTTTCCACGTTTTCGACCCCAGTTGTCCACAACCGGCAGGGTCTGCGGTGGAAATCACATTAGGTATTCAGTCTCTCCCGGTTTACTTTTGAAGCCCTTTTGAGCAAAGATCGAGGACAAATGACCGGGGACTATGGTCAATTGTACTTGGTCCTGCTATAATTCACTTTTCTCATTTAGTTTTTCACTTTTCACTTTAAGTTTTTCACTTTAAAATGGCCGAGCCCAATACCTATTCACCCTCCACTTCCGGCACCCGACTCAAGCCCATCCGCACGGATAGCGACCTTTCCAACCTGGTTTATGGCAAAGTACAACCCCAGGCCACCCAAATCGAAGAGGTTGTCCTCGGCGCCCTCATGCTCGACAAAGACGCCATGGCCATCGTATTGGATATCCTCACCCCGGACAGCTTCTACAAGAAGCCGCATGCCATCATCTTCGATGCTATGATCCACCTCTTTGAGCGCTCACAACCGGTGGATATCCTCACTGTTCACGAAGCCCTGAAAAAATCCGCAAGCCTTGAAGCGATTGGTGGTGTTGGTTTCCTGGTCGAACTCACCAATAAAGTGGCCAGCGCCGCGAATATTGAATTTCACTCGCGCATCATCGCGCAAAAACATATTCAACGCGAGCTCATTCGCGTCAGTACTTCCACGATCAGCGATGCTTTCGAAGACACGAAAGATGTATTCGAAATGCTGGATGAAGCGGAGAGCAATCTCTTCGACATCACACAGAAAAATCTTAATCGGCGGTACACCAAATTAGGTGACCTTGCCGTCAAAGCACAAAAGGAACTCGAAGCGCTTTCGAAAAAAGTAGAAGGCATGACCGGCGTACCTTCCGGCTTTACCGAACTCGATCGCATCACCAATGGCTGGCAACGTTCCGACCTCGTGATCGTAGCTGCCCGTCCAGGTATGGGTAAAACGGCCTTCACCCTGGCCATGGCGAGAAATGCAGCCCTGGATTTTAATAAGCCCGTTGCGTTTTTCTCTTTGGAAATGTCCGCCTTGCAACTGACCCATCGTCTCATGTCCATGGTGGCTGAAATTCCAGGTTCCAAACTGCGAAACGCGCAACTCGAAGATTACGAGTGGCAGCAACTCAACACCGCAGTTGAGCGATTTTCTGAAGTCCCGATCTACATTGATGATACGCCGGCCATCAACATTTTCGAATTGCGCGCTAAGTGCCGCCGGCTCAAAATGCACCACGATATCCAAATGATCGTAGTCGACTACCTGCAATTGATGGCTGCCGGCCCGGATCAAAAACGCGGAGGTACGCGTGAACAGGAAATCAGTACCATCTCCCGCGCCCTGAAAACTATGGCCAAAGAATTGGACGTTCCTGTAATCGCCCTTTCCCAGTTGAGTCGTGCTGTTGAAACGCGCGGGGGTAACAAACGCCCTCAGCTTTCCGACTTGCGGGACTCCGGTGCCATCGAACAGGATGCCGACATCGTCCTCTTTATCTACCGTCCTGATTATTATGAGATGGAGGCTGACCCGACGATTTCCAAGGACCAGGCCGAGATCATGATCTCCAAGCACAGAAATGGTGCCCTGGGTACTGTGAATCTCAAATTCATCAGCCAGTTTGCCAAATTCACGGATCCAACCGATGATTTCTTTACTGACCTGCCTCCCAAAGGACAGGGTGATGGCTATAATGCCATCATCACCAGGCCTTCCAGGATCAATGAAGACGACGAGCCGATTCCGTTTTAGCAGAAAGCATAGTGCCTCATAGAGCTTAAACCGGAGAGCAAATTTCCTGACAACTCAGCCCTATGCCCTTTGCTCTATGCTCTATGCTCTATGCCCTATGCTCTATGCTCTATGCCCTATGCTCTATGCTCTATGCTCTATGCCCTATGCTCTATGCTCTCTGCCCTATGCTCTATGCTCGTTACCTTTACCTTCCATGGATGACATGCGTTTGAACAAATATCTCGCTCACTGCGGCATCGCCAGCCGTCGCGCAGCTGATACCCTGATCATGCAGGGACATGTCACGGTCAACGGCCAAGTGGTGCAGGCCATGGGCTACCGGGTCCAGCCCAATGATGTGGTCACGTTTAAAGGGAAACCCATCAAGCAAGTGGACAAGCTGGTATATCTCCTTTTAAATAAGCCTCGCAATGTATTGTCCACCTCCGCAGATGAACGGGGAAGAAAAACGGTGCTCGATATCATAGCTGAAAAAATTCCGGAAAGAGTGTATCCGATCGGACGCCTCGACCGGAATACCTCCGGCCTGATCGTATTGACCAACGATGGCGACCTGACCAAAAAACTATCCCATCCGAGCCATAAAGTGCCCAAAATCTACCAGGTCACCCTGGACAGAAATCTTTCCCTGAAAGACATAGAGCAAATACGGGAAGGCGTGACCCTGGAAGACGGATTCATCAAACCGGACAGCCTTCATTTTGTAGAAGGCGAAACCAAAAGGGAGGTGCAAATCGAACTCCACTCCGGCAAGAACCGCATTGTCCGTCGCCTATTCGAACACTTTCAATACGAAGTCGTCAAATTGGACCGGGTGTATTATGCAGGACTCACGAAAAAGAATTTACCCCGGGGCAGATACCGGCCATTGACGAAAGAAGAAGTGCGGATGCTCAAACATTTTGTTTAGCATAGAGCATAAAGCATAGTATTCAATTAAATAGGGAACACAATGAATTTTACTCCAAAAGCATTTGTAAAGTGAAAGTAATTCGGTCCCTTTGAAGCGTCGTGCTGAGCCCGCAGTCCCTGAGCAAAGTCGAAGGGTCGAAGCAGGGGTCGGGAGGTTGAGAGCTTGATCATTGCCCTCTGCTCTTTACTCTATGCCCTATGCCCTATGCCCTATGCTTTCTATCTTTGATCAATGGATACCAGCCGGAATCACATCTATACAGAACTCCTTAAGGCCAGGCAACTAGGAAAGAAGAAGCTGGCCGTACTGATTGACCCTGATAAATTGCGCATGGGCAAGCTGGATCAGGTCATTGAAATCTCCGTCCGCTGCCGCATTGATTATTTTTTTATTGGTGGAAGTTTATTGATTAACAGTCAATTGGACCACTGCCTCAAAACCATCCGTCAACGCTGTCAGATCCCGACCATACTTTTCCCGGGCAATTCGTATCAGCTCAGCCATCATGCGGATGCCATTTTATTTCTGTCCCTCGTGTCAGGAAGAAATCCGGATTTGTTGATTGGCCAACATGTTATTGCCGCACCCTACCTGCGCATGAGCCACCTGGAGATATTACCCACCGGGTACATGCTGATCGATGGAGGTGTACCGACCAGTGTTCAATACATGAGCAATACTTTTCCCATTCCCGCCAATAAAACAGACATCGCCATATCTACGGCTATGGCGGCTGAAATGCTCGGACTACGCCTGATATTCATGGATGCAGGTAGTGGCGCCAACAGGCCCATCGCTGCCGAAATGATCGCTGCTGTCAGAAATGTAGTCAACATCCCATTGCTGGTAGGCGGTGGAATACGGACACCAGAAAAGGTACAGGAAAACCTGGCCGCCGGAGCCGATGTGATTGTGATCGGCAACGCCTTTGAACATGATCCATCCCTGATGATCGACATGGCCGGCACGGTACATTCACACAATTTTGCCCTGAATGAATAGGGCCATTCGCACCCTCCTGATCTTTTTTATTTTCATTCAGGTTGAATCTATTTATGCCCAACGATTGGGATTGCTGCCATCAAAAATTAAATGGCGGCAACTCACCAGTGACAGCCTGCGCATCATTTATCCTCAAGGCAAGGAGGAAACGGCTGTTCGCGTGGCTTCCCTGATGCGCAAATTAGCTAATGCAAATCCTATCACCACGAATGGCCGATATAAACCCATCTCCGTTATCCTTCAACCCCAAACCAATATTTCAAATGGCTATGTAGGCCTGGCCCCTTACGTTTCCGAATTTTACCTGGAACCACATGAAAGTCCATTTGAATTAGGGTCCCTGCCCTGGCAGGATCTGCTCACCATACATGAATATCGCCATGTGCAACAGGTCAATGCGGCCAACACCGGGCTGAGTCATCTGACCAAATTGATTTTTGGTGATATTGTTTTCAGCGGCATGTATGCCCTGAGCATCCCCAATTGGTATCAGGAAGGAGATGCCGTCTACAATGAATCAAAATGGACGCTGCAAGGCCGCGGTCGATTAAATTATTTCTCCTTGCCGTTTTTTCAAAAAGCATTGGAAGGGGAGCCGTGGGTATACTACAAAGCCCGGAACGGATCTTATAAAATAGTCACACCTGATTATTACCAGATGGGTTACCTGCTCGTTCAATATGGCAATCACATCTTCGGGGAATCAACCTGGGATTCGATCATGCACGCCGCTCCCCGGTTTAAACATGTGTTCGAGCCTTTTGCCGGCCTGGTCAAGGATAACTATGGTGCAAAAAACAGAGGGCTGTACCAGGATGCCATGGAATGGTATCGTGATCAGTGGAAGTCTCACCTGGATCCGAAAATGGAATATCCCCTGATCCCGGTTTCAGAGAAAGATCTCGAAAACACTTTTTTCGACATGACCTTTCCATCCGTCGATCCGGAAGGAAATATATATTGTGCCCTGACCACTTATGATCATCCCACCGCTTTATATGAAATAGCGCCTGATGGCCAACGGAAGAAAATAAAAAGCACGGGTTTTCAAAAAGATACTTATTTCTCCTGCAGCCATGGCCTTCTGGCCTGGACTGAACTTCGGTATGATCCGAGATGGATGCGCCAGGATAAAAATGTAATTGTCGTTTTCCATCAACACACTCATCAACGCCAAATCATTGAACCGGAAAAAGGTTATTTCACTCCTTCCCTGAACCAGGACGGTGATAAAATAGTGGCGCTACATGAAACCCAGTCGGGCCAGTATCGTTTGCGCATCATTGATGTTCCGACAGGAAAGGTATTGAAGGAACTTTCCAACACAGAAAACCTATACCTGGGCTACCCGGTTTTTGCTGAAGATGGTGAGTCTGTTATCGCCACGGCCAGAAATAATAGCGGTCAAATGTGCCTTGTCGAACAAGACGTGCGTTCCGGCGCAATCAAACAGATCACCGCTTACAGTTATAGCGTGCTGGGGCGTCCCGTTGTGCATGATCAGTGGATTTTTCTTACAGCGGGATTTACAACGCTGGACCAGGTGTATGCTGTTGATCGCCATGATGGTATTTTTTATCAAATCAGTAGTGGGCGTGCGGCTCATTATGATCCCGCCTGGGATCCGGTGCAGCATGATCTCATTTGCTCGGAATACCGACTCAATGGAAAAAAACTGGTGCGCCTGCCTGGCGAACCGGACCAGTGGCATGTTGTCAATATGGATAATGGCATTAAAGATTTAGCGGGTTATACAGGACGTAATCTGGTCGCAGAGAAAAATGATACTTCCAATTTCATTACCAAACCTTATTCCGCCTGGTCCAATGCCATCCATCCCCATAGCTGGGTAGTCACGGCAAGTGATCCTTATTATGGCATTGAAATCCGGTCGAACAATATTCTCAATACCGTATCTGTTTCCGCTGGCTATGAGTTTAACCGTATTTCCAATGCCAATGGCCCTTATTTCCGTGCGGTCTTTGGCATGTGGTTTCCTCAATTTAATGTTGGGGTGAGCAATGTAAATCGCGAAGTGTTACTTGATGACGGCACGAAAACGAAATCAGTCAACAACAGGCTCACGGCCGGTGTTTCATTGCCACTTATTTTTACTCCCGGTGTCTATCATCAGGACCTGACCATTTCCGCCAATTACAACACCGGCGTCACGATGCTCCGTCCTGAAGAGGATGGATATGATAACACCAGGTTTAATTATGGCACCATTCGTATGACACTCATCAACCGACGTAAACAGGGCTACCGACAGCCCCTGCCCTCGTTCGGGCAACGGCTGAACATCTCCTATTCGCGGCAAATCACGGGCTCCCCCATCATGCAGTTCTATTCGGGTGGAGACCTGGTCGTACCGGCCCTGAAATCAAGTCATTTTCTTTTGTTTCAGGGCGAGTACCTGAAACAGGACATCACGGATGATGCCGTGATATTGCGAAGTGACTATATTGGGGCCAGAGGATTCGCTTACAATTATGGTCAAAACCAATTTAAATTAGGCGTCACTTATGGCTTTCCTCTTTTGTATCCGGATCTGGGGTTCGGAAATGTATTCTATACACGACGCATCCGATTGCAACCGTTCTTTGATTATGCTTATACAGATGATAATCATGCTTCGTCTCATCATTTGAGCAGTACCGGAGCAGAAATTATATTCGATATGCGATTTCCGCCTTTATCCTTAGGATTCCGATATTCACATTTGTTATCCGGTTATATCGGACCGGCTGACAGGCTTGAAATTTTTATCCCTTTACTTCAATTTTAGCATGCAAGGCACTATTGTAAGAGTCACCGGGAGCTGGCATGAAGTGCGGCTGGAAAATGGAGAGGTATGGCCTTGCCGGATCATTGGCAAGCTGCGTCTCGAAGACATAAAAACCACCAATCCGGTTGGCGTAGGAGATCAGGTGACCGTCGAAAATGATGAAGGGGATAGCAGCAAGGGCATTATCACCGAAGTTTTACCCCGACGAAATTATATCGTTCGGCAATCCCCCAGGAAAAAGCATGAATTGCACCTCCTCGCTGCCAATGTGGACCAGGCTGTTTTGGTTACTACCATCATCCAGCCCAATCTCAAATTAGGGTTTATCGACCGGTTTTTGTTGATGACCGAACCTCATGACATCCCGGTCATCATCGTCATCAACAAGTCGGATCTTTTTGGTGAGGAGGAAGAGGAAATATTTGGTGGACTGAAAATCATGTACGAAGAGATCGGGCACCAGGTGATCAGCAGCTCTTCCTACTCAGGGCAGGGACTGGAAGAGCTCAAAACAATACTCTTCAATAAAACCACCCTGGTAGCCGGTCAATCCGGCGTCGGTAAATCGACGCTCATTAATAGCCTGCAACCGGGACTCGGCCTGAAAACCGATGAGATATCCGATCATTCAGGTAAAGGGCAACACACCACTACATTTGCCGAAATGTTCACACTCGACTGGGGAGGATATATTATCGATACGCCCGGCATCAAAATGCTTTCTTTCAATAACCTGGAGCCATTGGATGTCGCACACAACTTCAGAGAGTTCTTTCTCAAATCATCGGAGTGCCGCTTTCCCAATTGCCTCCATCGCGACGAACCCGGATGCGCAGTGAAGGCCGCGATTGAAGCAGGTACGATATCTTCCTTGCGATACGAACATTATCTTCAGATCCTGTCCGAGATAGATGAACAGAATCATTGGGAGAGACATAAGAACATGTGAGAATAAGGAAGTTAGAAGTAATTTGTTAGTCCAATTTAATAAATTCACGATTCACGATTCACGATTCACGATTCACGATTCACGATTCACGATTCACGATTCACGATTCACGATTCACGATTCACGATTCACGATTCACGATTCACGATTCACGATTTCACGATTTCACGATTCACGATTCACGATTTCACGATTCACGATTCACGATTCACGATTCACGATTTCACGATAAAGCATGCAACCTAAACGAAAAAAAACCTGGCTCAAAATACTCCTGGGCATCCTCGGGGTATTGCTGCTTGCTTTTTTCCTTGGGCCGAGGCCGAAGAGAATTGATTTATCCAAAATTCATCCGACGCACTACTCGAATGATCTGCATGCATTGGAAGATAGTCTGAACGCAGCCGAGACCTCGTTGCCTTTGAAAAAAGATAACCAGGCGCGAATCGTGTGGGCCACACCTTATGAAAAGACACCTTACAGTATGGTCTACCTTCATGGAAATGGTGCCAGCCAGGAAGAAGGCGATCCGATTCATGAAGCACTCGCCCATCGCTATGGTTGTAATCTTTTTCTTTCCAGGTTAAAGGGGCATGGATTGGTGACGGATCAGCCGATGCTTGATCTGGATGCCGTGGAATGGATGCAATCGGCGATGGATGCCATTGAGGTGGGAAAAGCCATTGGCGATAAAGTGATATTGGTTTCCTGTTCCACCGGCAGCACTCTTGGGCTCTACCTTGAAGCCAAATATCCGGGACTGGTGACGGCGCACATCATGTTATCTCCCAATATTGATATTCATGATCCGAAATCATTTTTACTGGATATGCCCTGGGGCCTGCCACTGGCTCGCAAGGTCATCGGAGGAAAGGACTATTCCTGGGACGCTCCTCCTGATGCTCAACAATATTGGTACACCACTTATCGCCTTGAAGAATTAGTGATGCTCAAAGCATTGATTGATAAAACGATGACGTCCTCAACATTTAAGGCTATACACGATCCCGTATTTATGGCTTACTATTACCTGGACGAAGATCACCAGGATGATGTGGTCTCCGTCAAACGCATGCGGGAAATGTTCAATCAACTCAGCACACCGGACAGTTTAAAGAAAAATCTGCCCTTGCCCAATGCCGGCACTCATGTCATCGCTTCGGATATGTTCAATGATTACCTGAATACACTGTGGGAGCCACTAACCATTTATTGCGAGCAGGTGCTTAAACTTCCTGTGGCCGATAGTTCAGATTATTTCACCTTCCTGGATTTGCGTCCTAAAACAGAATAGCGCTTGAGTCGTACCTATCCTGCCAAGCTTTTACTTTTTGGGGAATATTCGGTGCTCCATGGATCACAGGCACTTGCGGTGCCATTGAATCAGTGGTCCGGCCATTGGTCCGAACAACGTCCAATTGTCCATACTTCTCCCGGCCCATTTATTAACTGGCTGTTCGAACAATCCATTATTGATGAGCAGAACAAGCAGAGGATGACGGTGGATTTTACTAATGGCCTGAGCTTTGCTTCATCAATTCCTATTGGGCATGGTGTCGGAAGTTCGGGTGCTTATGTTGCTGCCGTCTTCGATCGATATCTCGCTGAAAAAAAATCAACTAGTGATTCTAATCCTTCCATCATCATGGCCGGCATGGAGGCTTTTTTTCACGGATCCAGTTCGGGCATGGACCCACTGGTATCATTGGAAAACAAAGCCGTACTGAAAGATGATAGTGGAAATTTTAAAATCATTGATGATCCGGGATGGCCCACTGGATACAAAGTCTATCTATGGGATAGCGGCATCTCGAGGACGACCGGACCGCTGGTCAACGTGTATAAAAATAAAATCCTCGATTCCGGATTTCGATCTTTAGTAGAGCGCAGCCTGATTCCGATGGTCGAACACGCCATCTATTTTTATTTGTCCGGCACCGCTTCGATGCTGAACGAATGTCTCAGTGTCATCAGTGAGTTTCAACGTTCGTTTTTTAAAGAAATGATTCCTGACCAGGTCATGCAGATGTGGAAAAAGGTCATGGAAAAACCCGGCGTGTATGTGAAACTTTGCGGAGCAGGAGGAGGTGGTTTTTTTATGATTCTTTCCACCCATGGAGAGGAGATCGATTTACCCGGGCTCATTCAAATACATTGATGGATCATTTTTCATGGCTAAAAAAGAGAAAAATATATTGAGGGACATCATGCAGTATTGTGCAAAATCAGAACATTGCACAAAGGATGTATTGACTAAACTCAGATCATGGGAGGTGGATGAAAAGGACATCGATGAAATTCTCGACCAACTGCGAAAAGAAAATTTTCTTAATGATGCCCGTTATACCAATGCCTATGTAGCGGATAAATGGAAGCTGGAGCACTGGGGTAAGCGGAAGATCCGGCATCAATTATTTTTAAAAAATATAGATACCTATATGATTCAAAAATCCCTGGATAAAATCGATGATGAGGCCTACTTCAAAGAAATGTCAGTTCTCCTGCTTCGAAAAGAAAAAGAACTGGCCGGCGATAAGAAAAACGAACTGGTCCCTCGCCTTTTCAAATTTGCCGTCAGCCGGGGCTTTGAAGAAGAACTGATCATGAAATGGCTGCAAAAAAGGGATAAGGGATAAGGGGTAAGGGATAAGGGGTAAGGGATAAGGGGTAAGGGATAAGGGGTAAGGGATAAGGGGTAAGGGGTAATTGGATTTGAAGTTTATTGTCATAGGCCCAATGCCATAAGGGGGCAAAATATGGGTAGCAATAGATTAACGAAATTTATTCCTGCCCCAGAGGGGCCTAATGTGGGTAGCAATAGATAAACGAAATTTATTCCTGCCCAGAGGGGCTTAATTTGGGTAGCAAATGATTATTGGTAATAATCCTGTATTACCCTCTTCCGGGGGCCAGGGGGCAAAACAAATAAACTTGAAACTCTACTACAAATCCTACGGCACCGGCGATCCCATCATCATCCTGCATGGTCTTTTTGGGCTCGGTGACAATTGGCGTACGATCGCCCGGCTCATGGAATCGGACTATCAATGTATCCTCGTTGATCTGCGTAATCATGGTCGTTCTCCACATGATGCTGTGATGAATTTTGAGGTGATGGCGCAGGATATTGAGGAACTCCTGGAGGAAATGGAACTGGACGATGCCGTTTTGCTGGGCCATTCCCTGGGCGGAAAAGTGGCGATGCAATTTGCCACCACCTACCCCGAACTGACCAGGAAACTGATTGTGGTGGATATCGCCCCAAAAATGTATCCTTCTCATCATGATGTAGTCATCAATGCTATTGAAGCCATTCATCCTTCCACTTTAACGGCCCGCAATGAAGCAGAATCTATTTTCCGGCAATTTCTTGGAAAAGATGAAAGCACAGTGCAGTTTCTGATGAAAAATCTCTCCCGCAATCCGGAAGGCGGATTCGAATGGAAACCGAATATGCCAGGGATCATTGCGGCCTATGATCAATTGATGCAGGAAGTGACTGCTATGCATCCTTACCTGGGGCCCGTGATTTTCATTAAAGGCGAACGTTCTGATTACATCACTGAACAGGATTTGCCGGCCATCCACCAGCTTTTTCCACGGGCCAGGCTGCTTTCCATACCTGGCGCCGGTCATTGGGTGCATGCGGATCAGCCGGAAGTATTTACACGGGCTTTGCTCTCTTTCCTGGCCGGAAAGGATTGATGGTCAAGGCTTATGACCCTGAATTTCTTGCGATTCTGGCTTTGAAAGGGTAACTTTGAATACTATTTCGCCGGAACTGACACTACTCACTATGAGAGCAAAATTTTACTTGTTTCTCCTCACCACTTTCATTACTTATTCTGCTGCATTTGGACAAATGCTGGTGGGATCGGATACGCTCGTTGGAAACGAATGGATCCAGTACGGACGACAGTATTATAAATTTTCCCTTGCAGAAGATGGCGTTTATCGCATCACTGCCCAGGCCTTGATGACATCCGGGATTGATCCGGGTACGGTCACCGGAGCTTCATTACGACTGTATTCGATGGGCCGGCAGGTTCCGATTTTCGTGAGTACAGATGGAGCGCTTAGTGCAAATGATTTCATTGAATTCTTTGGACACAAAAACCGGAGCGAGATGGATCGCTATCTGTTCCTTCATCCGGATAAGGATATGCTCAACCCGGAATATAGCCTGTATACGGATTCATCTTATTATTATTTGTCCCTCGACGGGGAAGGTGCACCGGTCCGCGTTCAGCAAATTTCAAATGACCTCAACCATCCTCCTGCAGCAGCCGGTTATTTTTTATACCAGGAACAGGTTCTGTTTACCACCACGCATTTTGATCCTTACATCCCCGTAGACAATGGCGGTGCTGTTTCCTATTCAAGTTACATGCACGGCGAGGGATTTTGCAAAGGATCTGAATTCAATGCATCTGTCAACATAAGCGGAACCGACCGGTCGGCAAGTGGTCCGGATGCCATATTGCATCTCCGGATGACTTCTTCGAATAATGGATCCCATTCCTTTCCCGTTTTGTGGAACGATCAATTAATTACCACGCTGCATCCGTTTAACATACAGATCATTGACACCTCTTTTGTCATTCCCCTGAGTGCGCTGCAGGATAATAACCAACTGAAAATAAACAGTGACCTTCCCATCAGCCGCATGTCCATCGCGAGTGTGACCCTGACGTATCCAAAGCTGTTGACGTATAGCGTGGCCAATCAATCATCACTCTTCCTTAGTCCGGATCCTGCATCGCAGTATTATGTTTTGGAAGGATACAGCCATGGCGCAGATGCGCCCATCATTTACACCGATGACGGAAGGCAAAGAATGATAAGTGATTTTGATTCCCAAAACCATGTTCATTTCGTCTGGCCACCAGTGTCAAATGAAACCACCCTGCAAGTCATTGATCCGAACGGAGGCATGCACCTGATCCCTTCACTGGAACCCAAAAAATTTATCGACTGGTCAGGTGACGATACGGAGTTCATCATCATTACGCATCCTGACCTGATGCCTGCCGGAACAGCCAGTGATTACGTGCAATACCGGAGTTCTGCGCAGGGAGGTTCATACAAGGCAAAGGCCTATTCCATCCTTGACATTTATGATCAGTTTGGATATGGTATAGAAAAGCATCCGCAAAGCATTCGGAATTTTGTGGAATTTGCTCATCGACATTGGCCATCCGCCAAAATGATATTTATCGTGGGCCGGGCTATTGAATATGATCAGTCGAGACAGGAGGACGGTTCATGGGAGTCGTGGTTTTATGTACCCACTTTTGGCAAGCCGGGTTCTGATCAGTTACTCGCGGCGACACTTTGGGACCTGGTGCCCAGGTATCCGATTTCCCGTCTGGCGGTCACCGATGCGAATACCATCGAAGTCTACCTGAACAAGGTAAAGGAGCACGATTCCGCTGCTAATGAGGGCGATCAAACCATCGAAGACAAAGAATGGATCAAACACGTCATCCATATTTCCGGTGGCAAGAATGCCACCGAACAAAGTGATTTCAAACAAGTAATGGCTTCTCTCGGGGAAGAATTAACCGCCACTGATTTTGGCGCAAAAATTTATTCTTTCCAAAAAGAGACTTCTGACTTCATCGGGGAATCGCAATCCCAACAAATTAATAAGTTGTTACACGAAGGCAGTTCGATTATCAATTATCTCGGTCATTCCTCCACCAGTACGTTTGAATTCAATATCAATGATCCCACACAATGGAACAATAAGGGGCATTACCCGATATTTTGTGGTATGGGTTGCAGTGCTGGTGCCATTCATAGCACCTTGCTGAGCTTGAGCGACCGATACGTTCAGATTCCGGATGAAGGGGCGATTGCTTTTATCTCCGGTTCAGGTTCACAATTTGCCCCCTCATTAATCACCTGGGCACATCCCTGGTATGATTATTTTGGATCCCTGGATTATGGGACTTCTCTGGGTGAATCAATACTGTATGGCCTTCAGGCCGTTGGCAAATTGGTTAACCCGGAATTTTCGGGATTGAATTATTATCGTTATTTACTGGAGCAGCAAACCACACAAGGTGATCCTGCCATAAAAATCAATCCGCTGCCGGGACCCGATTATCTGGTAGACCGGAATTCAGTTTCAGTGTCTCCTGCATTACTGAGTACGCGGCAGGATAGTTTCGATCTTCAATTTTCAATCGTCAATATCGGGCGCAATCTTCGACAATATGTTACTTACTCTATTTCATTAAGATCACCTGATGGCCAGGTCATTGATCTCCTGCATGCTTCTGCATTAGTTGACCGCACCGATGTTCCTATTACTGTGCGTCTGCCACTTCAGATCAATAAAAAGTCCGGCGTATATCGATTACTCATTTCACTGGATGATGAAAACCTGATCAACGAATTGCCCGCTCCCGCCGCTGAAAACAATAACCGATTGATGGACAACCTCGGTGTTGAAGGAGTCGCTCTTGTGGTTGTGGATAATGTGATGACGGCTGCATGGCCACCTGATTTCGCCATCGTCAACAAAGCCCCTGTCACGTTAGTGGCTACCGGCAGCAATGCTTTTTCGAAACCAATGAATATCCTGGTGGAAGTAGATTCCAATGGATTATTCAACAGCCCCTCGCTCATCCGACAGGAGTTTCCAGCCCACAGCGGCACACTGAAATGGACGTTAGAAAAGACCCTGGTTCCCGGGCAGGAATATTTTTGGCGAGTGAGTACGGACAGTATTTCACCCGAACAGGGCTTTATCTGGAGCCGGCATAGTTTTACTTATTTGCCAGACAAGTCAACTGGCTGGAGTCAATCTCACTTTCATCAACTGACGCATGATCCCTCGGTGCAAATCACTCCTGACAGTATGAACTATCGTTTTGATTTTGGCAGGAAGGTGAAAAATTACACCATGGTCAATCGTTTTCACGATGTACCGGCGGGTCTGGTTCCTTATTTTTTTGAAGATGGCATTTTTAACGCCCGGCTGGCTCAGCGTTTTCGCGATAAAAAAGTACATGGATTTGTTGTAGCTATTGATTCAGTGACCGGCAATTATATTATGAATACTGTTGAAGGATTATATGGTTCGGTTCCTGATCCGCTTCCAATGCCTGGATTTGCTTATGACCTTACTACCCCGGAAAGCCGGCAAAACATGATCAACCTGATAGACCATGTGATCCCTGCCGGGTATTATGTTTTCTTTTATACCTATCAGCATACCAATTTTGAAGACTATCACCCGGAGACCTGGGCGGATGATGAAGCCCAGTTTGGAAAAAGTATTTTTTCGGTCATCGAAAACCAATATCCGGGTTCCAAAATCAGAACCCTCCAGGACAAAGGAAGTGTACCTTATATCGTTCTTTTCCAAAAAGACAGAGGGCCGATTGAAGAACAGATCGCCGCTGACTTCAATGATGTGATTTCCATCAGCTTTGACGGCACTTCATTTTTCAAGTCCGGATCCTATGTTTCAGTACCCATTGGTCCGGCTTCACATTGGGGAAGCATCGAAAACCAAATCACCAATTTCAATGATACTACCGGATCTGTCACCGTGTCGGCCTGGGTGATGAGTCCGGATCTTTCCGACACGCTATGGATTTCACATGATATCACCGATGCTCAATTGGATATCAGCGCGGTTGATGCCAGGACCTACCCATGGATGCAAATGAAAGTAGAGACCGTGGATTCTGCTACTTATCGTCCGGCTCAAATTGATTATTGGCGGGTATTGTATGATGGCTACCCGGAATTCACTATCAATCCGGATGCCGGTTTTCAGTTTATCGCAGATACACTGACCCAGGGTGAAAAAATGAGCTTGCGGGCTACGGTGGAAAATGTAAGCGATTTCGACGCGGATTCACTTCCTGTTACCCTCAACATTATAGGTAGTAACAGCCAGACGGAAGAATTAAGAACGACACTGAAACCCTTTGGAAAGCTATCCTCCCGGGAAGTTTATTTTGAAAGGAGTACAGGTGATTTATTGGGAGACTACCAGGTGGTGATGGAACTGAATCCGGATCATAATACGCCCGAGCAGGTCTTTTCCAATAATATTGGTTTGCTTTCCATGGTCGTGTTAAAGGATGGTGCCAATCCCGTATTGGATGTCACTTTTGATGGAGCCCATATCAAAAATGGGGATGTGGTCGCAGCCAAACCCTTGATCCTGCTTTCCCTTCACGATGAAAGTCCGTATCTCCGTATGGAGGATACCAGTTTGTTTGAAATGTATCTCCAGTTTCCTTCCGAATATGAATTAAAGCGAATTCCATTTACTTCCGATTGGGTCACTTTCACAGGGGCTTCGCCATCCGGAGAAAATGTGGCGCGAGTGGAGATGCGACCGGATCTCACTGAAGATGGCGTATACCAGCTCGAGGTCCAGGCAAAAGATGCGGCAGGTAATGTGTCTGGCGATAACGATTATTTCATTTCTTTCCGCGTCATTCATGAGCAAACCATTTCCCGGATTATTAATTATCCAAATCCTTTTAACAGCACTACCCGGTTTGCCTATTCGCTGACGGGAGAGGGCTCACCTGCCTTCTATAAAATACAGATCATATCCATGAATGGCATCGTGGTGCGTGAGATCACCCAGGATCAATTGGGCCCCTTAGTGGTCGGTACCCACGTCACCAATTATGAATGGGACGGAACCGATAACAATGGAAACCCACTGGCTGCCGGTGTGTACCTATACAAGATGTTCGCTAAGAATGAGAAGGGGGAAGACTATGGTCACTATGAAACGTATGACGAAAACCTGTTTAAAAATAATTGGGGGAAACTGGTGATCGTACGCTGATCGATGCGCGCACTCGCACAGAAATGGTTTTTTTATAACGATGACAAAAAACATCATGTCAGGGCATTGGATGGCCTTAGAGGTATTGCCGTTATTATGGTATTACTATCCCACTCCAGTAACCACGGCATTTATTTCCTGCCATCATTACGTTTCAATGGAATTGGAATAGGCGGTGTATATCTTTTTTTTACACTATCCGCCTACCTCCTCGACAGCCAGATCGCCAATTCACTGATCAACCACAAAGCTGATATACATTTCTGGAAATACTATTTCCTGAGACGCTTATTACGAATCTATCCATTATTATCGCTGGCACTTCTGGTATTTTTTTTATTGGCCTCCATGGGCATACCCACCTGCATTATTCATGGCCAGGATATAGTGAATCACCTTTTGTTGCGGGATGGATGCAGTGTCTTCTGGTCCATACCGGTTGAATTCAACTATTATTTTATTTCCCCGTTGATTCTTTTATTTTGTCATTATATATTTAGATGGGATTGGGTTAAAACGGGCCTGTTATTGACAGGCATGGCCACTTGCTTTTTGCTGGGTGATTGGTTGTTTGGATTCCATAAACTTTCTTTATTCAAATACCTGATTGTGTTTCTCACAGGCACTTTCATTGCCGTTTTTCATTTGCTGCGCCAACCAGAGAAATTACCACCCGGCCTGGCCAAATATATTGGGCTGGCAGGCTTTATAGCCCTGTTCCTTTGCCTGTTTCTCAATGAAAATTACGTGGGGCAATGGATGGTAAACAGTCTGAGTCATCATGGCCGAAAAAGCATGTTGATATATGTCGCCCTTTGTGGAATCCTGCTGCTTGCCGCATTATATGATAAGGGATACTTTAGAAAATTCCTGGAAAATAAAATACTCCGCTTCACCGGAGTAATCAGCTATAGTATCTACCTGTTTCATTTACCCATCCTCCTCCTGATGGAAGAAAAGATCATTCAGGTGCCTCCATACCTGGGTATCTATGTATTTCTGGGAAGCACGATTTCGCTTTCCCTGATCACCTACTTTCTGATCGAGCGCCCGCTAGCGCTCATTCCAATTCCAAAAAGTTCGCCATCGAGCACGAATCCTCTTCCATAAATATTGCCTCCATTTTCCAGGACGTCGTATAGGCTCCTTTATTAGCATGCGGGAAAGAAAAACTCGGAACCGGAATTTGAAGAAACGGACACAGTTTCTCCCAGGCTTCTTCCTTTTCAAGATCAATAACTAATAAATCACCTGGTCGGTTTTTAAAATAAGTCATGACCTCTTCATTGTGCTTCCGATAGCGATTTAGAAACAGGGCTTCATTTCCGGATGGAAAAGAAACGCCATAAATAAACCGGATCATCTCAGAAGGCTTGCTGTCAAAGTGATTGACCACCGATTTGATCCAGGCTTCCTCATCCCGAAGAGTGAGTATGAACTTACTGCCCGGAAAAAATTGATCGAGCTGCTGATATACTACCGGCCACGGATTGTCTTTACAGACATCATATAACTCCACTACTGCTTTGATCTTTTCAATATCACCACGCTGAAGATCCGGAAGCAATTCATGATACACGCCACAGACCCGGTATCCCAGTTTCTCAAAAGCGAGTCCGAGGGAAGTGGTTCCTGTTTTCTGAAAACCGATGCAAAAGATTTTTTTCAATGAGGATTGAATTAGTGGTCGGACAACGAAAGTAACAAAGGTAGGTTGAAGGCCTGTCCTGCAGGCTTCGAACTTTGGCAGAATGCCAAATCCAATATTTACCTTAGGCCTTGACATGAAACAGGAAATCGTCATCCGGGCCGACAGTAAACTCAATTATGTCAGTCACTTACGGGAATGCTGGCAACGCCGTGACCTGATCAAAGTGCTGTTTTGGCGGGATCTTAAAGTCAGGTATGCCCAGACTTCACTGGGTTTCATTTGGGCCGTGCTCAACCCGGTCATTTCGATCTTGTTATTGATGTTTGTGTTTAATGTGGTGGCGAGGGTCAATACTTTTGGCATCGCCCCCCTCCTCTTTGTCACCAGCGGATTATGTGCCTGGAATTATTTTTCACGAGTGGTGGCCGAAGCGGGTGATTCCATAGTTGGCGCGCAGTCGTTAGTGAAGAAAATATATTTTCCGCGGCTGGTCATTCCGATGTCTAAAGGGCTGGCCGGAATGGTGGATTTTGTTGTGGTCTTTGTGGTGCTCCTCTTTTTGGCCCTGGTCCATGGCTACCCCGTGACATTAAAATATTTGCTTTTCCTCCCGGCCATTTTTCTGTTGATGCTCATCAGCCTGGGTGGCGGGATTTGGATTTCTGCCTTGTCCATCCGCTTTCGTGATTTTCATTATATCGTACCTATCCTGCTGCGCATAGGGATGTTCGTTAGCCCGGTAGCATACGCTTCGCAACAGGTTCCGGAAAAATATACCTGGATGGTAGGCCTCAACCCCATCACAGGCATTATCGATTCGTTTCGCTGGATATTGTTCGGATTACCGGTGAATCTTTCGCTCGTGGTCACCTCGCTGATAACAGGCCTGATCATCTTTATAAGTGGATTACTGTATTTCATCCACATGGAAAAATATATCGCTGACATTATTTAGCCGCCGCAAAAATATGACCGCCATAATCATTGAAGATCTTTGGAAATCCTACCAGCGAGGAAGAACAAGGCTTGGCAGTCTCCGGAATTCAGCGTCCTATTTTTGGAAATCTCTCGGGCAACGCCGGGAAGAGTTTGATGCACTGGCCGGAATTAATTTAACCATGGCAGAAGGTGAGATCCTGGGTATTATAGGGCCCAATGGTGCCGGCAAATCCACTCTCCTTAAAGTGTTATCCAGGGTTACCTTTCCAACAAAAGGAAAAATAGTGCTCCGTGGCAGATGCTCTTCTATGCTTGAAGTCGGCGTTGGCTTTCATCCTGAACTTACGGGGCGGGACAATATCTATCTGTCAGGCACCATTCATGGAATGCGGAAGAGAGAAATCAACGCCCAATTTGACAGCATAGTGGCCTTCTCGGGACAAGAAGCCTCCCTGGATACACCGGTGAAACATTATTCCTCCGGGATGATGATGCGATTGGCGTTTGCCGTTTCAGCTCACCTGGATCCGGATATCCTGATCATGGATGAAGTGTTAGCGGTAGGTGACCAGGAATTCAGAACCCAATGCATTGGCAAAATCAGGGAGCTCCTGGCACAAGGCAAAACCATATTGTTAGTCAGTCATCAACTTGATTATCTTGTCGAACTATGCACCCGTGGCATTTGTATGCAGCAAGGCAAAATAGTGCACGAAGGTTCCATGCAGGAAGTGATTGAACAATATGTAGACAGCGAAGCCGTACATCACATGGCCTCCATCCTGGATCGCCGGGACAGAACCGGCAGCCGGGATGCCCAAATCGTAAAAATTCAAATGTGCGATGCCGGAGGAAAAGAAATCCTGTACGGGTCAAGTGGTCAATCCGTCATGATCCGATTTTTCATTTCCTCTTCTTTATCCGAATTAAAAGATCTGGCCATCCGCCTGAATTGCTTTGATGCCATGGGTCGCCAATGGTTTGTGATCAATAGCAAGATCAGCGACGGATTATTTCCCTCTGTTCCGGGCGAGGCTGTAATGACCTGTCATATACCCCGGCTGCCGCTTCGCCCTGGCCATTATAATTTTAGCGTAAGCCTGAGCTGCAATCACCAGGTCAGCGATGCCCTGACCAATGCACTGGAAATGAATGTCGTGGAAGGACTATTCTATAAGACCGGAATGCTTCCCCAGGACAAGGAAGGAATATTGGTGGATTATGAATGGAATTTGGAACCGTAATTCGTACTTTTCATTTTTTATCGCAATTAAGAAACTATTATTATGCAATGGCTCCGGAATGCCGCCTATATTCTGATCGTCATCCTTGGCGGGGGATTTCTTTTACTGGCTGGAAGGGATATTCTGTTTCCATTCATGTTTGCTATTTTCTTTGCCTTCCTGTTGATGCCATTGGAAGCTTTTATATTTAAATACATCCCTTCTAAAGCAGTTTCGATTTCCGGCAGTGTTTTGCTGGTGCTGGGGCTGGTGACCGGCATCATCTTCATCTTCAGTTACCAGTTTATCCAGATCGTGTCGGATATGAATTCGATTCAACTGCAGTTACAGGACGGGATTGAAGCCATATTGAAATTTATCGAAAAGAAGGTGCCTTTCTTCCGGCTGCCGGAAGATGAGAACGCTATGAATGAAATGATGAGCAAGCTCCTCCAGGCGCCCATTCAATTTGTCGGAGCCGGGATCAGCAGCGGAGCCGGTTTGCTGTTCAATACTGCCCTGACCCTGATCTACACCATTTTCATCCTGATCTATAAAGGTGCATTTCATGATTTCCTCATGATCCAGTTTACTAAAGATAAGCGCGATGAATTGCAGGCGATCTTATCTCAATCCGTTCATCTCATACAGCGTTATCTCACCGGCATGGTGACAGTGGTGATCATCCTGGCGGTGTTGAATTGCGTCGGATTATTGATCATCGGCGTGGAGCACGCCATCTTCTGGGGTGTGCTGGCCGCCTGCCTGGTGATTATACCTTATATCGGTACCGTGTTGGGCGGGACCTTGCCGTTCCTGTATTCACTGGCGACCGCAAAATACGGATGGCAGCCTTACGCCGTCATTATTTACTATGTCATCATCCAGCAGTTGGAGGGCAATTTTGTGACTCCAAAAATTGTAGGATCAAGCGTGAGGATCAATCCATTTTTTGCACTCATCGGGATTGTGATCATGGGATCGTTGATGGGCATCGGTGGCATCGTGCTGGCCATTCCGACCCTGGCGATCATCAAATTAGTCGCCGAAGAAATCGATGTGCTGAAGCCGGTAGCCTTGCTGATGGACAAAGACCTGATCAAAAAGCGTCCGCTCTTTTTTGGAAAATACGACAGGGATGATTACCGGTTTTCTTCGCTGATGCAGGAGGAGGATTAAATATATCCATCCTCAGTCTTCTTCGGATGCCGAAGCTTTAGCGAAGGCATCAGCCTAATATCCCGTGTTTTGTGACAATATGCCGCTGGTCAAATCAATATCGGATTGCGGTATGGGCAACAAGAAATTTTTTGGTGCAACAAAATTAGGCCTCAGTGGTGCCATCTTATCGGCAATACGTCCCCATCTCGCGAGATCAAACCAACGATGTTGTTCCATGGCCAGTTCAACACGGCGTTCGTGGTATATTTTTTCCCTGAGCTCAGACTGATCACTGGTGGTCACATCCGGCAAAATAAAATTGTTGGTGCCTCTTGCCCTGGCCCTGACCATATTGAGATATTCTTTGGCCTTTCCGGGATTCCGATTTCATTGTAAGCCTCTGCCGCCAACAATAAAATATCGGCATACCGAAGGATTCGGATATTCCCCGGTCCATTATCCTGGAGTCCGGCATGAGCAGGTACCCAGGCTTTCTGATTGAACCGCTCATTGAGTATTTCAGGATTGTCCTGCACGATGGTTGAACCATCCGGTAATACTTCACCCACATAAATTATAGTAGCCTGGCGACGTGGATCTCCGGGTTCATATTCAGCGATAAGATCATCGCTCGGGCGGTTAAATCCCCAACCGAGATTAGGTACGCCGCGCACACCCTGCACCATGTTGAAAGGCGTAGCACCCGGACCCGCAATGGAAGCCTGGGAGCAACAGCAGTGATTTCAAATATACTCTCCGCTCCATTTTCACCAACAGGCAGAAAGTTGTCACTGTAATGGGTCAGTAAAGTGTATTCGCCTGAATTGATAATGGCCTGGCACTGTGCGGCTGCATCCGTAAAATCATGTTTGACCATGTACAAATTAGCCAACATTCCCCTGCGCCGCTCCTTTAGTCGCACGGCCCAAATCCGCAGAAGGATATTTTGATTTTTCAGGCAACACACTTATAGCATCGAGCAAGTCATTCTCGATAAAATCATAGATCTGTTCTTTTGGCACTCTTGCCTGGTTGTAATACTGGTCGTCTGTCAGGACGTGTTCTACTAATGGAATATCACCAAACCATTGCACCAGCCGCAAGTAAGCATAGGCACGGAGAAATTTAGCTTCTCCTATCAACCGATCGCGCAACGTCGGATCCATATCGATTCCCGGAATATTATCTATGGCGAGGTTGGCACGAAAGATGGCCTGGTAATGGCCGAGCCAGGCACCAGATACCGCCGTATTGGTGGAATTGAAAGTGAAGTCATCCAGTTCCTGCATGTACAACGCATCAGTCGGTGTACTTCCTTTGTCCGCATCATCACTGATGATATCCGTAATCCCGATCCAGGGAAAGGCACACATTTCCCAGCTCCGGAATTGCTGGTAGATGGCATTGGTAGCCCAAATGGCGTGATCCGAAGTCTGAAAAAACGTATCATAGGTCAACTGCCCCTTAGGTTTGCGATCCAGGAAATCCTGGCTGCAACTCAACACGGTCAGAATCATCACTAACATAGTCAGTCCCAACAAGGAGGAAGGTTTGAATGCGAAATGCGCGAATAGCTTTTTCATAATCAAGGATGATTATTTAATTAAAAATTAATTTCAACTCCACCGACCCATGATTTTGAAACCGGATAACTTCCATAATCAAAACCAACTTCGTAAGAATTAGTTGCATTGGGAAACTCGGTGGTGTATCCCTTGTATTGATCTTGCGTCCATATATTCGTGCCAGTGACATAAAATCGGATCCGGTTGATACCGATTTTCGACAGGATGCTTTCCGGAAGTGTATAGCCGAGAGAAATGTTTCTCAATCGGATATAATCGCCATTGGCCAGGAACCGGTCGCTCACCCGGTAGTTGCCTCCCCCGTTCGTAATTCGGGGTTCAGTTAATGATGGGTTTTGCGTGGTCCAACGATCGTTCACGTGTTGTTCCCAATTGTAGACACTAAACCGGAAAGTTTCCTTGGCATTATAGACTTTAAACCCCGTAGCCCCGACCAGGTCTACATTGAGATCAATCCCTTTCCAGGCCATACCTCCGGTAAAACTGTATGAGAGTTTAGGTATCGGGCTTCCGAGATAAACACGGTCATCACCATCCAGAATGCCGTCACCATTGGTATCCTTAAACCTGAGGTCACCGATGCTTTCACCGCCAAAACGCGGAGCCGCATCCAGTTCCGCCTGGCTTTGAAATACACCATCCACCTGGTATCCATAGAAGGCACCGATAGGGAGTCCGACTATCGTATGAGAAGCAGGTTCAC
The DNA here is from genome assembly GCA_963837505.1 of uncultured Saprospiraceae bacterium. GTDB lineage: Bacteria > Bacteroidota > Bacteroidia > Chitinophagales > Saprospiraceae > Opimibacter. Next base: position 66,301 of record CAWINN010000020.1, read on the forward strand.
CTTGCAGGAAAGCGGCAAAGACTTCATTGCGTCCATTGGCCAGTTTTTCCACCGTATTGGTAACCGGAGATAAGATAGCCCCGATGTTATAGGAGAAGGTCCCTCCTTTTCTCCAGTTGGCACTGATATCCCAACCTGTATTTTTAACCTCGGCGGTATTCACCACAGGATCATCCTTTGATCCTACATAATCCGGAATGGGGACTGCAGCTATGATATCATAGGTGTAGCGGGTGTACCAATCGATTTCCACTTCAAGCTTGCTTCCAAAAAGTCCGGCTTCCACTCCGACATCGGCCTGCCTTGAAGTTTCCCATCTCAGGTTGGCATTTGACAGGGAAACCAAAGTGGCTCCCTGGTTGAGATTTTCACTTGGACCGAAAATACCATAGAGCCCACTGGTGACTGCTCCGGTGGAAGGATACTGAGCTGCTGAGGCCTGGTTGCCCAGAATACCATAACTAGCCCTCACCTTGAGGCGATCCAGCCAATGCAGGTCATTCATAAAATCTTCTTCTCCCAGGTTCCATCCGACACTACCCGATGGAAAATTCGCGGTACGATTAGCTTTGGTAAAACGGCTTGAACGGTCCGTACGCAAACTGACGGTGAAAAGATATCGATTCTTGTAACTGTAATTGATCCGGTACAGGTTAGATACCAATGCTTCGTCACCAGCCTCTTGTCCATTCATTTGTGTCGTGTCATTACCTGCTGACAAATAGAGCAATTCCTCCGCTGTTCCGGGGAAGTTTTCACGGCTTGCACTTAGGGATTCATAATTACTCTCTTGTGCAGTGTACCCGACGAGAGCCGTCACATGGTGATCACCCCAGGTGTGGTCATAGTTGAGCGTCTGCTCCCATATCCATTGATCGTTGGTAGCGGTCCCCACACTGAGCCGGTCATTCAGGTTGAGCTGGGAAGCGCTGACCTGGAATTTTGGTTCATAATACCTGGAGTCTCTTTTATTCTTGTCCAAACCAAAATTGGATCGGAAAGTGAAATCTTTAAACAAATTGATATCGATATATAAATTCCCGAACAATCGTTCCCGTGTATTATGATTGTCACTCTTATAATAAAGATCAGCAGCCGGGTTAGCTATCGCGAGTCCAAAAAAAGTAGGATCACTGAAATTGCCTGACGAATCTCTTTCGGCGAAAACAGGCGGCATTCGATAAGCACTATTGACCACATCAGGGGCTACCTGTTCTCTGGCTGTTGTATAAGAAAGATTGTGTCCGAATTTGATGTAAGGATTGAGTTTGTATTCCGCGTTCAGACGTAAAGTGAATTTATCGTAATGCGAATTTTTGATGATCCCGTCCTGGTCAAAATAATTACCACTGATATTGTAATGGAATTGTTGTGAACCGCCATTGGCTGACAAATTGTAATTGCCGATCGGAGCAGACCTGTATATTTCGTCCTGCCAGTCGGTGCCTGCACCCAGGGCAGCAGGATCGGGATAATAACTCTGACCGCGAAGATCATTATAGGCGGATGCAAATTCAGCAGCATTCAATACATCAATATGTTTAGTGATCTGCTGGGTACCATAATAGGCTGAACCGGAGATGACTGCCCGGTCACGGATGGTCCCGCTCTTCGTCGTGATCAGGATGACGCCATTAGCTCCCCGGCTACCATAAATAGCGGCCGCAGAGGCATCTTTAAGCACTTCAATGCTTTCCACATCCTGCGGATTGATCGTAGAGGCATCATACGTGATCATGCCATCAATCACATACAGCGGATTTGCATTGTTCAGTGTTCCTGTTCCCCGGATTCTGACCACTGCCCCGGCTCCCGGCGAACCTGATGTCGGAGCAACATACACTCCGGAGACCTTGCCTTGCAGGGCCTGTTCAATATTGTCCGTCGCCAGCCGGCTGATATCCTTTCCCTTGACGCTGGAGACTGCGCCGGTGAGGTCGCTTTTCTTTTGTATGCCATACCCGACCACAACGACTTCTTCAAAGAGGGCGCTTTGTTCGGACATTTTAACTTCGATCGCCGTACGCCCATCCAGTTTCACTTCTTCCTCGGCATAACCGGTGTACCTGAAGATGAGGGTAGGATCCGAGCCGGTCACGGTAAACTCAAAATGGCCATCCAGATCCGATATGGTGCCTTTATCGGTCTCCTCCTCCTGGATAGTGACACCGACCATGGGATTTCCGGTAGCCGCATCCCGCACCTCACCGGTTATCAAAGTCTGTGCTTTTAGTCCGGCAGATAAAAAGACCAGGCAAAATAGAAAGCAGTAGTAGCGTTTTGTATTCATCTTTATCAAAGATCACATGGATAAATTCTCCATCAAATTACGATGATGCTTATTATTCAACAAGGTGAACTGCTTTTTTCTGCAGTCTTTCTGAATCCGGGCCGACCATGATCCAGAAAGTACCGGGTTCAGCCTTAAAGGTCATATCCGCAGTATAGAACCGGAGTTGATCCGAAGTAATAGGGAAAGTTACCTTTTTACTTTCACCGGGTTCCAGTTTTATTTTTTGAAACCCTTTCAATTCTTTCACCGGTCGGGTAACACTACCTACCAGGTCACGAACATAAAGCTGAACAATTTCCTCTCCGGTTCGGGACCCGGTATTGGTAATTTTTACGGACGCTAAAACAGTATCCTGCTTAGTAAAAATGTACTCCTCCTTGTAAGGGGGTTGAGGGGTTGAGATCAGTAGAGAATCATAGACGAAAGTCGTATAGCTCAGTCCAAAACCAAATGCAAATTGCGGCGTGTTCGGCATGTCGATATACCGCGTATTCCATTTTGTCGTAGGATCATAGGGTCTCCCGGTACTCTTTTGATTATAAAACAGAGGTACCTGGCCCATGTCCCTTGGAAACGTCATAGTAAGTTTAGCTGAAGGATTGTAATCCCCAAAGAGAATGTCGGCAATAGCAGGGCCACCCTCGGTCCCTGACCACCAGGCTTCCACTATGGCATTAGCGTGTTCAGCGATCCAGGGAATGGTTAACGGACGTCCATTCATCAACACCACGACAACTGGTTTTCCGGTGGCAACCAAAGCTTCTACTAAATCTTCCTGGACGCCTGGCAATCCAATGTGAGTGCGGGAAGAGGCTTCTCCACTCATCTCTGTGGATTCTCCGACCACGGCTATGATGACATCAGATTTACGTGCCATGGACAATGCTTCATTAAAACCTTTTTTATCATCACTGTTGATATCCGCTCCTTTAGCATGAAGCAAAGTGAATCCATCTGCAGTTGATCGTTGCTGAAAAGCCGTCAACACACTTACGCATTTGTCGCCTTCACCGGCTCCACTCCAGGGTCCGATCAGCTGAGCTCCATCTGCCGCAAGTGGCCCGACCAGCGCAATCGTTTTGGGATGATTTAGGGGTAACACGTTATTGTCATTTTTCAACAGGACAATTGATTTGTGCGCCATATCCTTTGAGGCTTCCAGGTGGCTGGCTGACATCTCCGTTTCTTTCTCGCGCTGTTCATCGCAAAATCGGAAAGGATCCTTAAATAGTCCCAGTTGGAATTTGGCCGTCAGGATGCGGCGTACGGCATCATCAATAGTCTGCATCGAAACCCGTCCGGAGTCCACTGAATTTTTCAAATATTTCTGGTACACGGCACCCTGCATATCCATATCCACGCCGGCATTGGCTGCTTCTTCACCTGCCTGGGCTTCATCTTTTGCATATCCATGGTTGACCATTTCATTTATACCGGTATAATCGGTAACCACAAATCCATTAAATCCGTTTTCCTTCCGCAATATTTTATCCAGTAGCCATTTATTTCCTGTAGAAGGCACGCCATCCAGTTCATTGAAAGAAGTCATCACGGTCATCGCCCCTGCTTTCACTCCGGAGAGATAAGGGGGAAGGTAGATATCGCGGAAGGTACGCTCACTCATGTCCACCGTATTGTAGTCCCGTCCCGCCATAGGTGCGCCATATCCTGCAAAGTGTTTGACGCAGGCCATGACTTTGTCTGCATGATCAAAATTTTCTCCCTGGAAACCTTTTACCCTGGCCGCTGCTATGAGGCTGCCTAAATACGTATCCTCTCCTGCCCCTTCCATGACCCGGCCCCATCTGGGATCTCTGGATATATCCACCATGGGAGCGAAGGTCCAATGCAATCCACCTGCAGCGGCTTCCTGCGCGGCAATGGCCGCTGTGTTCTCCATTGCCGCCAGATCCCAACTACAGGACTCTGCAAGCGGTATGGGGAAAATAGTTTTGTAGCCATGAATGACATCATATCCGAAAATCAAGGGTATGCCGAGCCGGCTTTCTTTCACGGCAATTTCCTGCAGGTGACGCGTGAAAGCAACCGTATGACTGTTGAATAATGCTCCGCAATTTCCTTTGCGGATATCATCTTCATATCCTTCCCTGATTGTCGGACCTGTCGAACCCCAATCGGTAGTGAATAAAGTCATCTGACCTATTTTCTCCTGCAGGGTCATCAGGGCCAATACACTATCTACCTGGTGTGCATAGGGATTTGAATTATCCTTCACTTGCGAATTCGGATTCTTGCAAGAGAATGCCAAAGCAAGGACGATGAGAAGTAAAGAGATGTGCGTGTATGTTTTCATAAAATAGGTGATTCTTGATCGTGATCCGTGACCCGTCATCCGTGCTCCGGAATTATCTTCTTCTGCCCTCTGCCTTTTGACAGGGCCAAAGAAAAATTAAATGGCCGTGGGATGGAGTTTCCTGTACTGAGCTTGTCGAAGTGTCTCCGCCCACCATAGTGATCCATGATGAAATGTTTTTGCGTTATTCATCCTTCCTTATTCACTCTTCACTCTTCACTCTTCACTACTCACTACTCACTCTTCACTACTCACTACTCACTACTCACTACTCACTACTCACTACTCACTTTCCACTCTTCACTCTCTCACATTCCCATATATCCCCCCTTAAACCCAGCTTTCTTAAGCCCTTCTATAATATACGGATTTTTCTTCATCACTTCCCAGATGAGTCCTGTCTTTTGATTTTCTATCATAAGTAAAATAGGACCCTGATCGATGCCGAGATAATCGACATCAAACCATCCATGCGGTGTTTCCTTCGTAACGTAAGTCAGATTGAAGGCATCCTTGAATCCATAGGTGCCAACCAGATCCTGGTAATACGTGGTCCACATATATTTCAAGGCCGCTTCACTGATATCCGGTGTGAATGCATACGATCCACCGGCAGCAGTTGGAGCTATCGTACCATCATCCACTATACGGATACTGCAGGCACCCCTCGCACTGTAATCAGAGAATTTCCATTCGTTTCCATGCAACGTCATTGTTGTGCTTGCCGGACCATCACAGGCGGTCAGGCCCCAACAATTTTCTCCATAGCCTGAAGCGCCCTTTGGATTTTGAATACAATATGCCCGATTGGACACCGTGGCGCGAACACTGTTTCCAAAATAGTCTATTCCTTTTTGCTTCATGAAAGCATCCTGTATATCGCGGAAATCAATCCATACATGACTATACTGATGACCAAACAGCGGATCAAATTGGACATTCTCCTGCCCTTCAAAAGTGGTCCAGGTGTAGGTTGAACACCACTTAGTCCAGGCTTCAGGCTGAATCGGATGAGTAGGTGAACCTATAGCCATGATGAGCAGCACCATTGCTTCATTATACCCCTTCCATTCCGACGGAATGAATCCATGTGTATTTTTGGCAACATCTTCCGGATGCCATCCCATCCACATCCGGGTGGAATCGTTCATCATCCAGTCCCACTCCACTCGCCGATAAAGTGAATCAGCAGTTGCCCTGATTGATTTTTCAGTATCGTTTTCTCCATCGAAATAAGACATCGAGGAAAGAATGCCCGCCATCAACAGCCCGGTATCAATAGATGATAATTCAACATTTTTAAAACGGCTTGCTTTATCCAGTGTAAGGAAATGATAAAAGAATCCCTTGTATCCGGATACGTTTTCCATTTCAGGCCCTTGCGGCAAATGCCACAAAACCTTTAAAGTATTGAGCGTCCGCTCGGCAGCTTGTGCGCGTGTGATGTAATGTTTTTCGCTTCCGACCATATAGGCACTCAATCCAAACCCGGTGGCCGCAATGGAAGAAAATGTAAGCGTAGGATACCGGTCCGGGATCTGATAATTATTACTGTCTGCCAGTTCCCAGAAAAAATTAAAGGTGCGATGCTCTAACTCTTCTGTTGAGTATCCGACAAATTTTTCCTTTACCGGAGTTTCAACCGCCGATTTGCACCCTGGAAACAACAGCAAGCCTATGCACAGTATGCGAACGGCCATGCCTAAAAAGAAATCGGGGAGAACAAAGCCTCCCCGATTAAAGTATGTGGTGGAATTACAGTTTGACAAAGCGTGATATAGCCATGAGTTCACCCTTACTACTATATCCGGCAAGAATATAAGTACCGGGTTGCAGGTTAGTCACTTGTACATAAGCGCTGCTGGCAGCTTGTGTTGACACATTAGCCAGCGGTTGACCATAAATATTGAAAATGCTCAACCTGGATACCAGGCCAAGATCATCAATGCGTAATTCATCCGTCACCGGATTTGGTGAAATCGTCAGCGGGCGAGGAGCATCCGGTCCGTGACCCACACTGACCGTACTGCATTCTCCTGTCGTCAACTGAACATCATCAAAATAATAGGTCATGTCTGTTGCCGGAATGTTGTTGATATCAAATATCAGGGTCACCCGTACATACTCTCCATCATCAGTGATCGGCGAGGAAGAGAAGTCCCAGCTCAGTTCTTCCCATTCATTGGCCTTCGTATTCGGTACCGTATTATCACCGGAAGATGCCGGAGCTCCGGGCGTCAATGGGTGCTCAATTTTCATCGTTACCGTGGCGATTTGTGGGGACCAAACTTTCATCTTGACGATCTTATCCGCACCAAAATGAATTGGAGCAGGAAGATCCGTATACATGCCCTGCCAGGGTTGGCCGGAATCGGCTTTCTCTACGGCCTTACCTACTTTAGGACTGGTGTTGATTCCGCTTGGATCAGGATTATCCACTAATTCAAATTCACCTGAATCATCAGCCGGGAAAAATTTCCAGTCGGTGGAAGTATAAGCCGCATCATCAAAGTTGATCATACATCCCGTAAATGGGGCATGCGCAAACTGAACATTGTCGATGTAATAATCAATTTGTGCACTTGTATCGACTCCGGCATTCAGGAAAATACAAACGCGTTTGAAATCCATGCCCACCTGCTGAGAGAAATCAGTAGTTAAAGTTTCCCATTCACCTGGAGTGGTGATGGTCGTCCACATTTCCACTGCAGGATCTGACCCACCTTCCAGCTTCATCAATACCGGTTCAGCTAATGGAGAAAGTACCTGGAATGAAAGTTGGTTGAAAGAAGAAAGATCTATTCCATTAGAAAAATCATAACATAAGGCATCCCAGGGCATGTTGGCCTGATCATGATAGAGTCCTACATACGTGGAACTGTTGGCTGTGGTAACGTGTGGGTTGCCGACTACGGAAAGATAATCAGCGCCAGCCAACGGATCGTGATTGCGTTGGCATTCGAAGTCGTCAATGATATTGGCAATGGCGACAGTCCCTTCACAGGGATCCACCGTGCTTTCACTTTGAGTCAGATTATCAAAATAATAAACGGCGCCTTCTTCGGCTACACCCGGATTGAAAATCAATCGCATGGAGGCCCAGTCACTGATAGCCTGATAATCGGTGAAATCAAATGAAAGCGTCGTCCACACACCTGCCTGATCGATGTTGCGGGTGACATCTTTATTGCCATCAGCAACACTTTCCAGTTGGAAGGTAACCGGACCGGCTGAAGATGCCCATACATCTACATTGTATTGCGGCCGGGAGGAAATATCAATAAACCCCGGAGCTACAGCTGCCACAGTACTGAAGGGAGAGGTGCCTTTATGATATTCCCCTACTTTGGTTGACGTGTTAATCCCGGAAGGATCAGGATTGTCGGAGACGGCAAATGTACCGTGCAACAATGTCTGTTGATCCAATGGCTCCCATGGCAGGAAAGCAACACCGGTTTCAAAATCTTCTATGACAGCGGTCGATTTTTCACCCCAGGAGATATCATCGATATAATACACATCACCGACCTGGGGATCCTGTCCGGCATTAAAGAACAAGGTTATTTTAGAGTGGCTGGCCAAAGCTTCGCCACTGAAATCAATCGAGTATTGTACCCATTGACCGACAGCGGCGGCATCCATGGGGATTTCCTTCGGAGGAGAAGTGCTGCCCTCCAGCTTAAAGAGCAACGGCACTATCCGTGGGCACCAGATTTTTACATTCAATTGATTCTTGGTACTCAGATCAATCGGGTTTTGATAATCTATCAAGAGGGCAGCCCATTGTTCGGTGACAGGGTCAACATATTGTCCGACTTTCGCCGATGTATTCACTGCATCAGGTGACGGATTATTGACGACCGTCAGGCTATCCCAGCCATTGACATAGGTTGCATTTCGGTTACACTCGAAGTCGTCGATAATATCGGGATCGTGGGTAACGCCTTTGCAGGCACCCAATGGGAGGGCTTTCAGATTGTCAAAGTAATAAGTGTCTTTGCTGAGTGAAACTCCCGGATCAAAGAAGAGGATGACTTTAGTCAGGCCCATGTTGTCAGCAGCATCCGAAAAATCGAAAGTATAATCCTGCCATGCATTGACCAGCCCAATGTTCTTTGTCTTTTCAATGCTGCCTCCTGGTCCTTCCAGCTTTAAGAGGACCTGGGAAGGAACCTGTGAGTACACATTCAAATGAAATTGATTGAGAATGCTCAGATCAAATGGTGTCCCGGTATCCGCCAGCAGCAGACTGTAAGGAGTCGAATCTTTCTTGATGTACTGGCCGACAAAGTCAGAGCCATTTACACTGTTGGAATCCGGATTGGCTACCGGACCATTGAACTCACCGTCCAGGGCTTGCCATGGAAGGTTGTTTCCGTTTTCAAAAGTTTCATACTCCTGAACCGCTTCATAGGCGACGATATCGTCAAAGTAAAAGGTATCGGTATTGAAGGAAAACGGTTCGAATGAAACCAGGATTTTATCCAATGCCATATAGGGTGCGCCTGCACTCATATCGAAACTGTATTCAACCCACTGGTTGGCAACCGTGATGTCACGATACATTTCTACGGCATTGCCTCCGCCTTCAAATTTGAAGAGTACCTGGGTTGGAGCAACCGGAGACCAGACTTTCATCTTGATGAGGTTAAACTTCGACAGGTCGGGAGGTGAACCTAATGGTCCGACCCCAAAACAAAAATCAAAATTGATGTCATTGGTGTATTGGCCTACAAATGCACTGGAATTGACGGCATCCGGTGCCGGATTGGCCACCGCACCGTTAAACACGCCATTGAGTCCGGACCAGGCCAACGTGCCTATGCCATCTTCAAAATCTTCGTAAACCACCTGCGCATGCAGCAGGGTTATTGTAGTGAGGGAAAGGAAAAAAAGTAATGCTTTTTTCATACTGGATAGAATTTGTTGAATTTGTAATTGAATGAACCTCTAAAATAGGGAATCAATCGCATTGTAAATGATATGTAAATATGGAAATAGGGATGAGCCGGGGAATAAAAGGAATGAATGGCCATGATTATATATTAACTAGTGTCTGGATAGTGATTTACATATTAAGTTTATTATTCACTTAATGTGTTCTTTTTGAAAAAAAGATTGGCGCAGGCTGTGCCTGCACCGGCGTGTCAGCAAATTTTTTATGCTTTGCCTGTCGAAGTACTGATTTGCGAGTAGAATATATAAGGCAATACAACTTCTCCTCTGCCCCTAAATCTGTTGGCCGTAGGTTGTACCTACGCTGCCAGTCGAATTCTCAACGAATCAGAGCAACATCTCCATTCCTAATCTCCTGATCGGAACATCCTTACGAATAAGAAACAGGACAAATCACCTGATCAAAGTAAGATCCCCTAGCAACGTCTTCTTTTTGTTTTTGGACAGGTCTTTTAAAATCACCTGATAGACATAGACGCCAGATGAACAGGGTTTGCCTTTAAAATCACCATCCCAATTGATCTCATCCGCTGACTGATACAGCATATTTCCCCATCGGTCATAAACACGAACTAATTCAAGTTGATATGGTGGGTAAATGGTTGCGGTCCAATGGCCATTTCCCGAAACACTTTCCGGCTGGAAAACATTAGGAATATAAATTCCTTTTACTTGTTCGACATGTGTTTGTAAAACATGTTTTTGCACGCAGCCGTTTTCATCGATGAAACTGACTTCATATTGACGGTCCATATCTCCATAAACTTCAATGTCAGATCCAGTCCATTTTATAGAGGTGGAAGGATTAAACTGAATAAGGGAAAGACTTACATTATTCAAAATGGAATATGGAACAGATTGCCATGAATTTTCGAGGAAAGTAATGGTGGTGTCCATATTCACAGCGATGACAGGTTGGGCAATAAGAGTTAAAGTGTATTTTGTTTTACATCCATCATTAGAAATGCCGGTGATGGAATAATTGCCCGCCCCAAGATTTTCGATAGGATTCGTTTGAAGAGGAACCTGATTGAAAAGTACGGATGCTGCTGAGGCAAAATCCTGTGGATTAATATCAATCACACCGTTAGCCTGGTGGCAAGTAGGATCAGTTGATTCAATTACAGCAGTCCAAATATCACCCTTGAGAATATTAATGCTGTCTTTGAATGTACATCCTCCACTTGTTGTGGTTGAAATCCAATATTGACCTGGCGATAAAATGGTTCTTTCCGAAACTGTTGTGCCATCGTCCCATAAAATAGTGCTCGCTCCATAGGCCGCCATCAATGTCAAAGTCTCGCCCGGGCACAAAGTTTTATCAGGGCCTAATATATCAGGATGTGAAGAAGTATCCCGTGTTATGGTCACTATCGCTGTATCAGTGCTACAAACAGGATCACTGACGATATAGGCATATTGGTTTGAAAGATCAACTGCAGTATTCAATTGATTTCCTCCGGAAGTTAAAGAGGGCTGCCAAACACCACCCATTTGTCCCTGTGTCAAGACAGACAGCTGAGGGATAATCGTATCACGACATATAAGAAGAGAAGCATCGATTCCCGCATAAGGAATCGCATGTAGCTGAATGGTAGCAGTAATTTTTTTCCCTGCTTTAATAGCATTGAATCCCTGAACAATAATCTTCCGTGGACCTGGAGTGCGCTGACCGATTAAATGTTGATAGCGAATAGAAAGCAAAGCACTACGATATAGAGCGTCTGATGCACCAGGATTAAACAAAACATAAGTGCTGTCGTCCCGCATGATGAAGCTGAATCCGGGAGGAAGGTTTATAGAAGTTAGCATTTCCTGACCCGGATCCAAAATGGAAGAGATGGTCAGTCGCACACTATCTAAAGAAGCTGATGTATGGATATACAAATCCTGGTCAGCAATAGGAGCCATAAGGGCTGCGCAATAGGAAGTGGAATCGAAATAATCATAAGGATAAACTCCGGTACTGTTATCGCGATCAAGATCGAGCAATAGATCACATTCGGGATCGGAGGAGAGGAATTCGAGAGGGGAAGAAGCTAGAATAATTATAGGGTTAGCCATGTCATAATCACAAATTGGGGTTAGCACATTGGTCTCCAGATTATATGTAACAGCCCCCTAAACCTTCAGACATAGTTACAAAAACATTTTTGTAATTATGAACATGAAAACCACCGAAAACGGCATCCGGAAGTTCACCCGTGAAGAGAAACTTCGGATCCTCAAGGAAGCCAAGCAGAAAGGGGTAAAATCAACCCTTGAGAAGTACGATCTGTATCCTGCCACCTATTACTATTGGAAGAAAAAACTCCTGGTCTATGGTGAAGAAGGCCTTGAACATAGCAGACTTAAGGAGCATGATACCAGAATGAAGGCACTAGAGAAGGAAAACGAACAGCTCAAGATGCTTCTTGCAGAAAAGGACCTGGAGAGCCGGCTGAAGGATGAGCTTTTAAAAAAAAAATATCCCGAACTGAGAAGGAAATCATTGTGAGAGACTTTATGGCTTTAGGATTAAGACGTGATCGGTGCCTGGAGCTCACTGGCCTGACTCGAAACGAGTTTTATTATCAGGAGAAGGGCGTGAAGCCTGGCAAAAAACCATCTTCCATGACTCGTTGGCGAGATCCGCGAACTTTGCAATACTACTTTGTGCCTAACGAAGAAGTAGTTAGAAAAGTGGTGGACATCAAACTGAATCCGGATCTGCCAAAGTGGTATCGCCTCATTACTTTTACCTTGCAACTCCTGGGATACTATATCAATCATAAGAAGCTGTTCCGCTTGATGAAGGATCATTTGTTGCTGGAAGATCCCAGGAAAAGCAAAGGCAGAGATTTTGTCACCTTTCGCCGGGTATGTCCCGCAGGTCCTCTGTGTGTGCTGGAAATGGACATCAAGTATGTGTGGATATATGAGCATAGGAAGTATGCTTTTATTCTCACTGTGCTGGATACGTTTACCCGGTATGCATTGCATTGGCAGGTGGGATTGACCATGAAAGCCAGCCAGGTCCAAGATGTTTGGGAACATGTGGTAGCGGAATATTTGCAGCCGCATCGTGTCAGTATAAGTAAAATCGAAGTTGAGGTAAGGAATGATAATGGCAAGCAGTTTTCAGCAGCCATAGTGAAATCCTTCTTTGAAAACAACCACATCAATCATGTGTTTACCCATCCCTATACGCCTGAAGAAAATGGTCACGTTGAAAGTTTTCATTCCATCCTTTCAACAGCCATCAAACACGATCGATTTACCAGCCTTGCGCAACTTGAAGATCGCCTGTGCAGGTTTTATACAGCGTATAACAATATACGAAGCCACAGCGGAACCAAAGGCATTCCGCCAGCTAAATTCTGGGCGCTGCATCAAATGGGACTTGTAAACGTCACCTATTCGGAAAAGCGAAAAGCCATCACTACGGTCAATATCCCTTATCAGGACATCATCACACTGCCCGGTATAGATCAATACGATTATCGGGCAATGCAAACCAGAAGGAGACCCTCGCCTTATTTTGAGGCTCTCGATGAGCCGAAAAATAAACATGCATTGGTAGGCCTACACAACACATTTGAATCGACATCGGTATAAAGCATGACCGTCAGTCGACCCTCGCCGATACAAAGGTATAGACGAAAACAATTGATTTCTTAACTTACGTGACGATTGTCTGAATTATAGGGGGCTGAACCAACTACTATTAAGCGGTATTGGCGTCTGATCCATGACAGGGAATTAGATCTGGAAGATCTTCTTTCTATGGAAGAGCTCCAGGTGGCGCATCTTCTTCATTTGCCGGTACTGTCCGAAAAAGAGCGGCATCGTGACTTTATGTTGCGCCTGGAGAAGTTTCGCGAAGAACTGGAGGATAAGCATGTGACCAAACAACTTCTGTGGGAAGAATATAAGCGGGAATATCCCCAAGGGTATCAGTACTCCAGGTTTTGTTACTACCTCCAGCTCTATGATCAAAGCCAGAAAGCCACATTAATCCGTGAGCATGAAGCCGGCGATAAACTGTTTATAGACTTCACCGGCGATAAACTTCACTATGTCGAGCGCGATACAGGACAAATGATTCCTTGCGAAGTTTTTGTGGCTACCCTGGGGTACAGCAATTACACGGCTGTGGTGGCCACTCATTCCCAAAAAATAGAAGATGTGGTAAAAGCAAACGCCCAGGCATTGGAATATATCGGCGGTTGTCCCCGGGCGATTGTTCCTGACAATCTAAAATCGGCTGTGCAGGAAGCCCACCGATATGAACCCCGTATCAATGAAGCCTTCCTGGATATGGCTAATCACTATGGCATGGTGGTGCTTCCCACTCGAAGCGGCAAACCAAAAGATAAAGCAAAAGTTGAGCGCGCAGTCATGATTACGTACCAACGGATTTTTGCCCCGTTACGCAAACAGGTTTTTTATAGTCTTCAGGAACTCAATCAAGCTTTGTTCGAACAAACCACATTGCTTAATCAAAGAAAGATGCAGCAATATGAATGCTCTCGGGAAGTATTACTCGAACGAGATGAAAGACCGCTGTTAAGGCCACTCCCCGCAGAACGATATGAGATGAAAAAGCAATTGATACTCACCGTTCAAACCAATGGTCATGTATATCTGTCAAAGGAAAAAAAATACTATAGCGCTCCGTTTCGGTTTATTGGATTCAAAGTGCATGTCATCATTACTTCTTCACTGGTGCGTTTGTATGCTCATGGAGACTGCATAGCCACTCATGCCGCAGACCTGCCCGGCAGGTATATCACCATCGATGATCATATGAACTCCAAACATCGAGCTGTCAAGGATGGAATGAATGAAAAGGTATTAAAACAAAGAGCCGCTTCGATTGGAGTTCCTGTATTAGAGGTGATTGAACAGGTCTTTCAAAAAAGCATTCACCCGGAACAGGCTTATAAATCCTGTCAAGGCATTTTAGCCCTGGCCAAAAAAACATCCACCGAAACGCTCATCGAATCTTGTCTCATCGCCCTGGAATATCAGGTCTGCACATACCGGAATATTGAGCGATTGGTGCATGGACGATATGCCAGCCGGGAATATGTAAAGAAAAATAGCATCACGTCTCTTCCGTCACATCCCAATGTGCGCGGAGCCTCTCACTATAATCCATAACTTTTAAATCTTGTACCAATGAATCATCAAAAAACACTTGAACTGATGCGCGACCTGCGACTGCATGGCATGTTTGATGCGATGCAGGGATTGCTGCAAAGTAAAAAACTCGCCAGCACCAGTGCGGATCAACTTCTGGCACTGCTGCTACAACAGGAATGGGATGAACGGAATAACCGGAAAATCACCCGGCTGACCCGTTCAGCCCGATTCCGGTATAGCGCATCCCTGCAAGAAGTTAAAGCGGATGCAAAACGCAATTTATCCGCTGAGCAGCTTGCCTTGCTGAGCACATGCGAATGGGTAAGCAAGGCAGAAAATCTCATGATTACCGGTCCTACCGGAGTAGGCAAAAGCCATTTGGCCTCAGCCATAGGACATCATTGCTGTCAGCTCGGTATGAAAGTAGCTTACCACAACACCCAGAAACTTTATCAGACCCTTCGGTTAGGTCGCCTGGATGGCACCCATCGCCGGCAAATGCAGCAATTGGCCCGGGCCGATTTATTCATTCTTGACGACTTTGGATTACAACGGCCTGATGATCTTGCCCGATTAGATTTACTGGAAATGGTGGAAGATCGTCATGGCCGAAAATCAATGATTATTGCTTCACAGCTACCTACGAATATCTGGTATGAAATCATTGCTGAACCAACGATTGCAGATGCTATCCTGGATCGAATTGTATCCAATGCACACCGAATCGAACTTACAGGAGAATCTCTCAGGAAAAGAAAATAACTTTAACCATGTTCATTGACACGACCATCCAAGTTCCTTAGCGTAAGGGGGGGGTCAGTATGCTGGAATGAGGGGTCAGCTTGGCTGGAATAGACATCGAGTTGTCTGATAAAATTTACCATAATGATTCCACAGTTGGTCTTATGTAAAACGGAGAGATTATTAGCAGTATGCCTATTAATAAATAACATGAAAAAACTTAGTTAAAATCATATTGATCGTGATATTCATTATTGACATGAAACGATGGATCAGAGTGCAAATAAGCAGACTCCTCACATACGCCTATAGATCATAATCAAATCTAGTTTTAAGCATACAAGTAAAGCACCATACCAGTTACAGTATAGTGCTCTATTTATCAATACTAATTTAACTCAAAGTGAAATCGGTTTCGTCGGGTGCGTTGGCACAGGACGAGGACTCGGCTGAGTCGGAGTTACTGGCCTAGGTGTATTAGGACCTTTAGGTGGCTTTGGGCCATCAGGTGGAAATGAATTGCTCATAGTTCTAAATTAAAATGGTGATTATAATAGTTAATTCTTTTTGTCTTTAGGTGGATTTGGATCAGGACCGTAGCTATCCTTGTCCCTAATCTTTCCATCTTTTCCGTGGATAACTACTTCTGATTCTTGCTTTTTGGCTATTTCTTTTGCTTTTTCAATAGCCTTTCCTTGGGTCGGTGTAACAACGGTCGCTTTTTTGTTGCCTTCACCTTTGACTGCCCAATCTTTTCCTTTTGGAACTACATGTTGATTTTTACCCATTTTCTTAATTTTTTAAATCATCAAAAAGTAATTAACAGCTCATATTAAATAATAGTTGCATTTATAAAAAAGAATTTTATAAACATCTGATAATCAGCTATAAGACTTTTAAAATATTAAAAATTCCTACCCTCTTGACATGTGCACATAAATGGGTCAGACCTCGAACTTGTAAAGCAGAAAATGCCACTATGGCAACCTCTATGGATAACTCAGATCTAAACCCAACCATAACTTATGTTGCCGACCTGGCAATCAACCCGGTGACCAAGGAGGTTGATTTTTCTAATAGTGTTCCTATTCTACCACAGATGGAGGTTACTCCTGAACTCAGAGAGAGTATGAAACAGATATTGGTCATCATCCTAGGCTTTTTCGAACATGATAGCCAACCCAAATGTTTAGCCCTAAAGAAAGGGAGTCCAATCATTACAATAGGATATCCCGAACAAGTTTATGGTTCAGTTTGAATAATAAGAATATCTGATCTCTCTTACTATCCTGACACTTGTTACACAAGTGAAATTAGTTGGTGAAGTCATTACAAAGCTGGTAATTCTAAAAACTGAAAGGCAAAGTTATCAATAGCCCGTTAATTCAATATGTGGAAGATTGTTCAATTTGTATTCCTTACGTTGAAGTGTTTCAACCACATTCTCTCTCAATACACCGAATTTATCTGAGATGTAATGAAAATGAGGGGTTCCTCCATTCCAGTTTTCCTCTCCTCTTAAGCTACGATAAGTACAAAAAAAGCAATGCCATGATGATCCTTTATCAAAGAATTTTGAGACAATTACTGTCCTCGCTTCTATTACTTGCTTCATTTGACCTTGGCTCATCGATGTTTTTCCAACTGACTCAATCTTTTCATCAGTCACATTAATAACATTAGGTAACGTAGATTCATCCAGACCTTTATGATAATGCTGCGCTTTATATTCGCTAAATGAATAGCCGTGATCAAGCCATGCTCGAAATATAAAAGCAGCTAATTCGTCAAGAGATATCTTGGTACTTTTTAATAACCTAATTTGATCTTTCTTAGAGTCGGCGCTTAATAACGAAATAAAATTTGGAGGGACATTAGTGCTCAATATTTCTTTATATTTTTCATCCCATGCCTCCAAAGCTCTTTTTTTCAATAGCTCTTCTAATAAAGGGCCCCGGAAAGGAAAATTTCTTAGTAGGAGAAATTCTCTCTCCACTGATATCTTTGGTCGGATGTATAAATTTGAGTAGTAATCTATTGGATTAATAAACTCAATATCTTGGCCTTCGAAAATTTGGTAAAAACCATCACCAGCATCATCATGAATTTTTTGTTCTCGGATCATGTTTGACTTATACTTAAATTCATTAACACATGGTATAAAAAACTAAAATTTAGGACATTCTTGTTTAATATCGAATATACCCGAAATGTCAAATTTATATGACAATAAAATGCCAAAAGAATTGATAGGGTTACTATTTAATCTGATCTCTTTAATAACAATAGGATTTAAACCTTTATAATAATATATATCTATCAAGAATTTATTTATTGGCTTGCCAATTAAGAAAATCAAACCTTGATCATTTGAATTATATGAAACTGGATCTTGTGCGTTTGAAAATTTAATATTACTTAAAATATTATAACTTGCACCAGCTCCAAAGGCAAATCCAGAAATAGAATAGATAAACGCTATTTGATTTTGAATTAAATTGAATTTTAACCCTTCAATGTCTGTAAAATTATTACTAGTTGCTTTTACATTTTTGGCTCCATAAGTTGATGTCAATGAGATGGAAAAATTACTTTTAAATTCATGGCTAATCCTTACTCCAATAAGTGGGCTTTCGATACTGTATCCCTTATCGTGTATTTGAATAAAATCATTATTGTCTTTAGCGCCTCCATTAGTTATCTTCATTAAATCAAATCCCAAAACAGGGCTGAAATATGTTTGAGATAGCGATTTTTCACAAAGTCCAAACAGACAAACGCACAGAATTATTAGCTTATTCATTTCATTATTTTTTAGAAAAGCACACATTTTTCAAATGTGTGCTTTTCTAATTGAATTGTTTATTTAAAAATAAGTTTTTTATCAACTGATACGAGTTGACCAAGTTTATCAAATTTATATACAAATACAACACCTGGAGTTTTTACAAATCCTTCAAGGTCTTCAATTGCATCACCCTTATATATATTTCTTCCCAAAATATCATAAATTGCCATTGATGTAATGGTCAAATTTTCCTTGTCATTGACAGATAAATCACTTGAATCCATTTTCGAAATTTGTGAAGACAAACCATTATCTGCAAACTCATTAATAATTGGATTATGAGATTGGTATGGATCAAGATCATAATACTCTCTACAAGTTGGATCATCACCCAGGCAATCAACTAGTTTGACTCGTTTACGAGTGACATATTTTGCTCCTGTGCCTTCATAATAAGCTTCAATTGTAATAAATTGAGGATAGTAAGGATATTTTGGAAAATCAGTTAATGTTAAGCATGAGCATCCACTTTGAGAATTACCTACCATTCCGCAGTAAGAATCATATTCAGTACTTTTTGGCCCAATAATAGTGAATCTGTAATTAGTAACGATTAAGCCTCCTGCAATACAAAACTCAGCTCCATCATCCTCTTCACATACAGCATTAGGTCCATCAATATAATAATCACAACCAGTAACAAGACCATGATATTTAGGATAACCAGTCGGTACTCCAATTTGTTCCCATGCACGAGCTACCGTCAAAAATTCATCGGAGCAAACACCAAATCTTTTTTCTGTTTCATTCAAAGTAGCGTTCATTATATCTGGATAGTCATGTTCACCAGATCCTAATGCAGGTAATGAATTAATAACAATTGAGAAAGCTAATTCAATGCCAAGACCTTCAAAATCATTATCACCTTCGGTAATTAAATAAAACCAATGTCCAAGTGGTACTGAGCGATCATGTGTACTAATCAAGTTTTTAACTTCAGGGTAAGTACCGAGACCCTCTTCCGGGTTTTCTAAATCTCGATGAGTTGCTGAAGCAATAACACTTTCATCATCTCCCATTACCCAATCTAAAGCATTTAACCTATATTCAATATAGGTGCCAATTATATCACTTAATCCTTCATGCATTGAATGAGTAGCTGTATTTGTGCCTGGAGTAACAAAGAACTGATTTAAAAAAGTATGTCCCATTTCGTGTCCAACAACGTCACGCAAGGCAGCTGTTACATTATCAATTCGACTTATTTGAAAAAAAGCATTCTCTATAGTAGAACCAGAATACGAAAAAACATTTCTATCTGTTGTGTTACTGGCAAGGTGAATGGCGCCCCATGTTTTACCAAAACCTTCAAAAATAGGAAGGGCTGAAGTCGCGACAAAAAATAATTGGTAGACCTCTGGTAATGCTTCTGTTGTCCATTCAACGTCAGAGGTGGTTGATGGGATATGGTTCGAAGTCCATTCCGTTTCATCTATATCGCCTCCTGGATGAAAATCATATACTGAAATTCTCTCGTCAGGTGATTGTAAGGTCCTAGTCGTACCCAGATCCCTGTCATCAAGAGTTTGATCTTCATAGGTGTAAGTTGGAGCTAAAATGTCATCATTCTCAACCACATTAGTAGATAATATGTCTCCTGAATGTGCATCTACCAAAGCAATAACTCTGGACTGTTTTTGAAAAACAACTGACCAAGTTAGATTAAATTGGCAGTCTCTATTCAGATTATGCGAGATTACAAGTTGAGTATCTATTATTAAAACCCCATCAAGATTTAGAATATCCAAAGCATCCTCACTTGAAATATCTGGTGCAGTATTTACTGTAATTCCAGTTTTGATATACGGCATTACCATACTGGGAAAATCAATACAAGGTTCGGGGCCACCTGGTCTATTAAAAGCCATAGTATAACCTCCTCCTGAGACCTTAACCCCATTATAGTATTGTTGATATCTCTGAAAATATTCTAAGGTATCAGCGATACTTTCAAATACATCTGTTGCTTGAAAAGATGATCCACTTTGAACACCTAACTTTCTAAAAATCGAAGGCAAACTATCAATTTTATCAGGATCTAAATAAATAGTTCCATCATGTCTCGTTCTTATCACTAAAGTCTGGATAGAGTCTAGTTTTCCATTCTTTGCGAAACTATTATGATTTTCACATTCAGACGTCACATCGTATATTACTTGAGCAAAAGTGTGCTCAATTAATAGTGTACTGAATAATAAGGTAACTAAAATTTTCAGTTTTAAGTGAGAACAAATGAAAAACTGAAATTGAGCCCGGTTTTTTAGCTGTATTGTTTGCATGGATAAAGAATTGAGGTTATAAGATATTATTTGAAAAAAGCTAATCTCCAATTAATTAAATTAATTCGATGCAGATCCAGATATTATTAATCTGCCTAAACAATAACAAAAACTTTGAAGATGAAACTCTTCAAAAATCCTTTCAATAAAATTAATCCAAGTTTGGGCTAAAATGCAATAGCTTAAAGTTATGCATTCAAGGTAATAATGTTAGAATTTTGTCGGTTAAAGATTTGTTAAATCTTCATCCTATAAGGAAAGTTAAGCTCTTTATGGAGACTGTAACAGCCCCCTAAACCTTCAGACATAGTTACAAAAACATTTTTGTAATTATGAACATGAAAACCACCGAAAACGGCATCCGGAAGTTCACCCGTGAAGAGAAACTTCGGATCCTCAAGGAAGCCAAGCAGAAAGGGGTAAAATCAACCCTTGAGAAGTACGATCTGTATCCTGCCACCTATTACTATTGGAAGAAAAAACTCCTGGTCTATGGTGAAGAAGGCCTTGAACATAGCAGACTTAAGGAGCATGATACCAGAATGAAGGCACTAGAGAAGGAAAACGAACAGCTCAAGATGCTTCTTGCAGAAAAGGATCTGGAGAGCCGGCTGAAGGATGAGCTTTTAAAAAAAAAAATACCCCGAACTGAGAAGGAAATCATTGTGAGAGACTTTATGGCTTTAGGATTAAGACGTGATCGGTGCCTGGAGCTCACTGGCCTGACTCGAAACGAGTTTTATTATCAGGAGAAGGGCGTGAAGCCTGGCAAAAAACCATCTTCCATGACTCGTTGGCGAGATCCGCGAACTTTGCAATACTACTTTGTGCCTAACGAAGAAGTGGTTAGAAAAGTGGTGGACATCAAACTGAATCCGGATCTGCCAAAGTGGTATCGCCTCATTACTTTTACCTTGCAACTCCTGGGATACTTTATCAATCATAAGAAGCTGTTCCGCTTGATGAAGGATCATTTGTTGCTGGAAGATCCCAGGAAAAGCAAAGGCAGAGATTTTGTCACCTTTCGCCGGGTATGTCCCGCAGGTCCTCTGTGTGTGCTGGAAATGGACATCAAGTATGTGTGGATATATGAGCATAGGAAGTATGCTTTTATTCTCACTGTGCTGGATACGTTTACCCGGTATGCATTGCATTGGCAGGTGGGATTGACCATGAAAGCCAGCCAGGTCCAAGATGTTTGGGAACATGTGGTAGCGGAATATTTGCAGCCGCATCGTGTCAGTATAAGTAAAATCGAAGTTGAGGTAAGGAATGATAATGGCAAGCAGTTTTCAGCAGCCATAGTGAAATCCTTCTTTGAAAACAACCACATCAATCATGTGTTTACCCATCCCTATACGCCTGAAGAAAATGGTCACGTTGAAAGTTTTCATTCCATCCTTTCAACAGCCATCAAACACGATCGATTTACCAGCCTTGCGCAACTTGAAGATCGCCTGTGCAGGTTTTATACAGCGTATAACAATATCCGAAGCCACAGCGGAACCAAAGGCATTCCGCCAGCTAAATTCTGGGCGCTGCATCAAATGGGACTTGTAAACGTCACCTATTCGGAAAAGCGAAAAGCCATCACTACGGTCAATATCCCTTATCAGGACATCATCACACTGCCCGGTATAGATCAATACGATTATCGGGCAATGCAAACCAGAAGGAGACCCTCGCCTTATTTTGAGGCTCTCGATGAGCCGAAAAATAAACATGCATTGGTAGGCCTACACAACACATTTGAATCGACATCGGTATAAAGCATGACCGTCAGTCGACCCTCGCCGATACAAAGGTATAGACGAAAACAATTGATTTCTTAACTTACGTGACAATTGTCTGAATTATAGGGGGCTGAACCATTACTAATAAAAGATAATCCTTGAAGTTTTGCTCTGCTTCTTGGAGTTCTTTCTCAGTAAAACCCTTACAAATTTCACGTATGAATTTGATCGGTTTTAATTCTTCATTTTCGTCATTCATGGAACAAGCATAAAGGTTTGGGTCACGAATCGTAGATGGTTAAAAATGCCTAAATGGAAATTTTGACCCTCTTTGAAAAAAACAAGGTGACAGATATTATTCTTCTCATGATCAAAACTTTAAACAAGGACATCACTTTCTTTGGTCAAGTTGGATATCGCAGTGATAGGAGAATTTTTGGCATTAAGCAAACAGATAGGTTGATGCATACTTATATGATCGGTAAAACGGGTACTGGCAAATCAACCCTTATTGAAACGATGATAATGCAGGATATTCAAAATGGATTAGGGTGTTGTCTACTAGATCCACATGGCGATCTAGTCGACAAAGTTGCAAAAGCAATCCCTGATTCCCGGAAGGATGATTTGATATACTTCAACTTCCCAGACCCTAATCTTAATCTTAAGTACAATCCCTTTAAACGAGTGTCACAAGGCAAAAGGTCACTGGTGGCCTCAGGGATCCTCGAAGTGTTCTCTAAGCTCTGGGACAGTGCCTGGGGGGTTAAATTAGAGCATATACTTCGACACGCGATTCTGACTTTACTAGATCAGCCAAAGGCAACAGTTGCCGACATTGTTGAGATTTTATTGGATAAGGATTTTCGACGCAATGCGCTCCTTAATATTAAGAGTGAGACTGTGAAGAAATTCTGGAAAAGAGAGTTCGTAGAGTATCATAAGTATGACTTGCTGCCTGTTATGAATAAAATTGGAGGTATGCTTGTCCATCCTGTTATCAGACAAGTACTAATTGAAAACACAGAGGAGGTTTCCCTACGAAAGGCAATGGATGAAAATAAGATTGTCCTGGTGAATCTTTCCAAAGGACATGTTGGAGCAGACGTTGCAAACATGTTAGGCGCTCTTTTCATCACATCGATTGCTTCCGCTGCATTTAGTCGAGTTGACACCGAAGAGGATAAACGGATTCCTTTCATGGTCTACATGGATGAGTTTCACAACTTCACCACCCTTTCCTTGGTCAATATGTTTTCAGAATTACGCAAGTTCAAAGTGGGAATGACTTTAGCTCATCAATACATGCATCAACTTGATGAAGAAATAAAACAGGCAGTTTTAGGTAATGCTGGGACGATTATTTCCTTCCGGATTGGAACTGAAGATGCCATGTATATGTCTAAGGAGATGTTTCCTGAATTTAATGTTGAAGATTTTATTAATCTTCCCAATTTCAAGATTTACTTGAAACTCATGATAGATGGAAGGCTAAGTAGGCCTTTTAGTGCTGTAACATACCTCAATGCCCCAAATTCAACAAGTTAAGTTATAACCGAGAAATGATTATTTGTTCACTAGAGTATGTAGGAAAATGAGAACATCTTAAATAGGGAGCTAATCCAAGTAGCTAGTCTAAATTAAACATTCAATTTCGCAATAAAATAACCTTACCGCTCTTAATCAAAGTTCCGTTTAATGATTTAATAAACCAGAAACAAAATCCATCCTCAATTTTTATTTCAGATAAATCAATTTTATTTTGCCCGCTTTTAATTTTACTTTTAAATACTACAATTCCTTGAGTATTAATTAATTCGAATAAATAATTTCGATCGTTTGCTTCAAAATCAATATTTAAAAATGTTGATGCAGGATTAGGATATAAATTAATATTAACACTATTTCTATTTTCATATTCCAAGATTGTGGATGTTGTACAAATTGAATCGATACATCCATCTTTGGTTACTTTAAAAATTAACCCAAGATACCTTGCATTTTTTAAATCATATGTCGAACCAATCGCATATATAGATCCATTCGCTGAACCAGATATTCCCTCCATATAGTTTAATGATCCCCAATTTAGATTGAAAATTCCTGTATCACTTACTGTCCAAACAGTATCACCTTGTAGAGGATTTATTTTAAATACGCTAGCATTTAAATTGTCATGATAAAATTGTCCGGTAAGGTATAGATAACCATCGGCATCCATCCACATATCACTAAAACCATTGTCATTATAAATATCATCATAATCTTTCTTCCACAGTAATTCAAACAAACTATCTCGACATATTAACTCACCGCCATACCAAATCTTAATTTGAGAAACTTGGTAACTTCTTCTGGTTAGATAATAGTATTTTCCAGAAGCCTTAATCAAAGTAGAAGGAGATCCTGCTTCCTCATTTTCAGCAGTTTTCATTTGCCATTTGATTTCTCCACTAGTATCTATATGGAATATTTTATTCCAAAATTTTGAATCATTTAAATTTGAATGATTTGGATCTATCCATTCAGAAGCCAATACTGTGATTCCGGTACTATCTACCAATGAATATTGAGCATTATCCCACAATGAAGAAGTACCAAAGGTCTTCTCCCATATTAATTTACCACAAGAATCTATTTTTTCAATGAAAATATCTGAATCTAAATTCAAAGTTTGAATAATTCCAGTTACATAATAATAACCTTGAAATTCCAATATGTGGTTAACATATCGTGCATTGTAATTACTTGGATATTCATAAAAGAATTCAAGACCTAAAGTGCTATCCAATTTTATTAAAAATGTATTATTTCGTGATCTCATTGAACCCGCGAAGATAACTCCCTTATCAGTAGTGTTTGCAACAGCTTCATAGCTATAAAAGCTTAATAAAAGGTCATCTGTATATGTAGGGTCATGATAGTAGTTTAAGCTTTTAATTACTCCTAAAGTATCAATTTGCAAAATAAAAATTGATGCTAAACCAGAAGAATCTATTCCGTGTTGACCAACAATGATTAAATCATTATTAAAATTTCTAATTGCATGAAAAACAGTATTAATATTGTCTAAATTATATTTTTTAACATAACCAGAAGTCTGCCCAAATAAAGTTACTATACTGTAAAATAAAGTACACGTTAAGCGTAATTTGATCATAAATTTATGTCTGAAGTCCATTGTTACAATCAATATTATTAATAAACTATGAATGTTCTACTGTGTTTCAATTTATTTTTATCACGAACAATAACAAAATATAAACCTTGGGACCAATTTGAAATATCGACCTTGATCGATTCAAATAATTCATTTGAATTTATTGAGCGTGAATAAATAATTTGTCCATATATATTCGCAACAAATAACTGATATTCACTCGACTCTTCAACAGCTTCATTGGATTGAATATATATGAAGTCCTTCGCAGGGTTAGGCATTACCAACAAAGGGTTAAATAATAAATTATTATCGCTGGAATCTTGTCTATATTCTATCGCTATGTTATTTATTGCACCTAAGTAATATGGTATCGGATAAGTTTCGTTAAAGTATGATAAAATTGCTCTTGATATACCAGAAGATATTCCAATATTAGACTGAGCAATATTTCTAATAATACTTTTTTCCTTTATAGTTAAATTATAGATATCAGTTGTGTCAAGAATTGAATAAATATTCCTTATATTGCTTAAATCTACTTCTTGAGGAACAGAAAGCTCCCTATTAGACTCTATTTCATCTAATTTATCTAGTGCATCACCAATCCTATTATTACTTGCTAACTCTCTTACAATCATAATGTCACCTCCAAAAGTATTAAGATTCCCATACCATGCAATTAAAGAATCAATGTTAAAATTTACGGTATCGAGTGAACAATAATTAACAATATTTCTTGCTATCCTATATGCTTGACCCCTATAAAATGAGGCCAGCAACTTTTGATTATTAGCTTCAATTGAATCATTTTGTGAGATTGCGAAATTGTAATTTAATATCGCAGTATCAAGGTGTTCAATAAATCTATAATAAATATTTTTGTTTGTAGTTATATCCTGACCATTTAAGCATGGAGGATCACAATAATTTTCTTCACAGCTGTTTGTGTTAAATAATTCGAATGGTTGATACCCTATTAAAGTGCTCAACGGTTTTTGATTACCTTCATCATGGTAGTAATAAGTAAATTGAGCGGCGGCGTCGGTTTCACTATTATGAAAATCACTACCGCTATATGCGAATACATTTCCTGTGGGTAATAACCAAGGAGCAGCTTCAAGAGGTTCCCCTTGTGTACTATAAATCGCATCAATACCTATACTTGTCGGAATCAAAAAATCAAAACCATCAGATGGTGTGCTTTCTACTGTCTCACATAAATACACCAATCCTCCATCAAAAAAGTCCACTCCAGCATTTAACCCCACTGCCTCGTGAGCGATATAAAGTCCTTCAAAATGATTTTTTCTGATAACATTATCCCCTGAACCAATATTCATGCATTCAATTCCAATAGCGATAGTATAACCATGGGGATCATACAAAAACATATTCTCTTCAAGTTGGAAACCTGAATGATCACCAGCTAATGTTACTCCAACTTGATGTTTTGGTATCCAGCTAATATTAATACTCGGGATAGATCCAAAGTTAAATTCATTAAAAATAATGCTACCACCCGGAGAGGCTATACTAGTAATATATCTGTAACAATTATTAAAAACAGAGTTTACAATTTTATATGGTCTTATTGCTCCTGGACTTTCAATATAAATTGCATGAGCAAGTCCATTAAAAGTACATCTATTTTGGCATTCGCCAAGACCACATGGTAAAGTTGAACCTTGATTAGTGGCTTGGACTGTAAATTCAGAACTTCTAGCATGTATTCCTTTCCCAAAATCATCATATTTTACATAAGAGTCGAATGACAAATCGCTGTCAAAAGTACAACCATTAAATTTTATTCCGTCAACTCCATCTAATCGAACAAAAGAAACAAATTTATTATCTATCGGATAATTGCTTGAATTTAAAAATTCACATGCTGTAAAAACACCAATCGATGGTCTTGGCTGCCCATAATGTGCCATGTGTATCGCAATAGAATTATTCCTAAAAATAGCACCTGTGGCCTTTATTATTCCACCAACATTTACATTGTTTATTCCATAATTTCTTACACCAATAATGGCATTTTCTATTAGTGAGCCTTCATCAGCCCAAAAATATCCTTGAGGTATGAAACCAAAAGAACTAGCATATAAAATGTGATTAGCATTTTGACCAACATTTGGATTTCCAGTGACAAATACTCCATTCCACGCAATATCCCCCAGGGAAGTTAAAGTGCCTGAATTTCTTACAAATGCACCATCCTCTATAATCAAAGAACCTCCTGGACAAAATTTTAAAACGACGCCGCTCTGAATGGTAAGAGATTTACCGTGTTGAATTGTGAGAGTATGAAATAAACCATTTGATGGCAAGATTGAACTTGGCGTCCAGGTTGTGTTGCTATTAATTGTTACATCAGTACAACAAACACCTGTTACTACTTCGTGCTCAATTGAAGATGAGTTTCCACAAGCATCAGTAATAGTTTGAGTAACATTATAAGTTCCAGAAGAACTATATGTATGTGCCGGATTCTCATCACTTGAATGTTCGCCGTCTCCAAAATCCCAATAATGACTTGCGGTTGAAGATTCCTCACATGATTCAAATTGAATTTCAAAACATTCTCCGATCAATTCGTATTGAAAACATGCACTTAGGTCAATACAATTAGATTTAACTATTATATTATCAATAAAATTACTTCTACTTGCGATTTGTGGAATTAATATAATATAATTTATTGCAACATCTAGGTTATTTGTCCATGAAAATTCTCTATGTTCAAGATTTGGCTGTAATTGACAAGCAAATAGAGGATTGAAATTTGCTACAGCTGGGGTCGGAATACTGCCTTCTGGTATACAAACTGGCAAATAGTCATATGTTCCACAATTTACTGAATTACACCCTTCAGTAACATAAGTAATATTATTTGGGCAAGGCGGCGTTGAGCTTACAAACCAGGAGAAAATATTTTCATTTCGACTCGAAGCATCAAAACTTACCTTTAATGTGCAACCTTTTTCAATAGGTTCAGATAATTTCATTGCCAATCCTTCCTGGTTAATTATAGGAATTTCTGCAATATTTAAATAATGATTGCCATTTTCATCTTCGCAAATATCCACCGTGTTGCTGCCATTTATAGACCAATAAACCCCAGCAACTTCCTCGTGTATTGAAAGCGGAAAGCTATTCTCTGCGTATTCCTCAAAAGTTTCTAAGCATACTAAATTTTCACAAGGATCAATTAAATCACAGTCAGTGCAAGGACCAATAAATACATCCACTGTCGCATTTTGCATAAAACAATCGCAGTTCTTTATGGTATATCCAATAGTATATCTACCTTGAGAAGAAGGAGTAAAGGTTATGCTTGATGCGTTCAAGGAAACAGAAAAGGAACTCAATGGCCATGCATCTGAAATCCCAATATCATTGTTTGAAAAATCATTACATAATAACCAATCAAAAGGAATTTCTACTTCTTCGCCAGGGCAACCTATATAAAACAGCTCACAACATGTGGCGACTTCCTGATATTCAAGATGAAACTCATTATTTGAAATTAAGTAGCAACCGTCACAAGATTCAATTTCATATCCTAAATCACAAAGGATAGTTTTTTCAGAATTAGTTATTGTTCGTCTTTCTTCCTTTTCTCCAATTACTCCTTCCATTACATAATATGGAATGTCCTGACCATTACAACCTACATTTAAGTGTGATAAATAATTTGATAAGTCGCCTGCTGTTAAAGTGGTCGGAGTATAATATCTGCCTAGAATGGGAGCAATTGCGTTTTGGCCAAAAACAAAATCAATATTACCTTCATTAGAGCAATTATCAAATACAGCGTTTAACATCTCTTCGCCTGTATCGAAAACTTCAGAATTTAATCCCCAACAATTTTTATTACAATCACTAACAAGAAGTGGTTTGATATCAGAACTGCCCCCTGTGGGATTATAATATGGTGTAGTATTAAGGAAGTAATCCCATGTAAAATAACCATCTGAACCACCGGTTCCATCTAAATCAATAGAAGAAGCGAATCCAAAAATATGCAATGCTTCATGTAATATTATTGAGTAAGCATCATACCCGTCCTCACATGGTTCATCCCACTTTGTCCAAAATTTTCCAGTAAAATTAGTATTAATTAGTATTGTACCATCTGACGCATTTGGTATGTTTAGGTGACTACTGCCTTTTATTTTCCTTTCTATATTTGTACTTATTAAACAATTAACATCACAAGAATTTGTATATGTCGAAAGAATGTGATTTGCTGAGGCACCCATAATAACTCCTGGGCGATCAAAAGAGGTCTTCCCAACAAAAATGGTAACAATACTTGGAGATAATTCAGTACTGCAACCATCAACATTTATTCTTTGTGGAATCAAATTAGATAAATCCTCAAATACTTTACAAAATACTGGTTGCAAATCTGCATCAATATCAAAAAAAGTTAATTCAAAATAGCCTGAGGAACTTGTACATGTTTCTGTGGAAACAGAGCTTAAAGTTGTATTATATAAATCATAACTATTTCCAAATCGATCAAAATAAATTGAATCAATATTAGAAGTACTTGCTACATGAGTAGGGAATACTCCACAAAATTCCGTACTTTGAGCAAAAAGTGAGATATTAAAACACCAATACATTAATAATACGCATAGAGCTGTAAATAAATCCATGCTATTAATTTTCATGTTTATTCTAAAATAAACCGTTTTGCATAATTCAAAATAAGGTTTCATATTATATGAATTTAACTAATTAATAATTAATAATTAATAATTAATAAATTCGATTTATTAAGGTCCAGCCTGAAATGAATCTAAGTAAAATTCCTTATAGGTCAGTAGGTAAAAATACAACATTTCAACCAGATTAATGTATTATTTTAGTGTTGAAAAGGATTGACAATATATACTATTTTAAACTATGTAATAATTTGATAACGAGGAATTTAAATAATTATTTTTATTAGAAATAAGGTTTTGTCAGCTTTTTTACTATCTTCTTTCGCCGAACCAGGGTTGCCCGCACTGGAGAGACATGTATAATAACAATTTATCAAGGCAGTATGAGTATGACCTTTGTCTATCAGTATATGCATCAGCTTGATGAAGAAATCAAACAAGCCGTCCTTGGTAATGCAGGAACAATTATTTCATTTAGAATAGGGACTGAAGATGCAATGCATATGACAAAAGAGATGTTTCCAGAATTTGATGTCGAGGACTTTATCAATCTACCTAACTACAAAATATACTTGAAACTCATGATAGATGGCAAGCCTAGTAGACCTTTTAGCGGGGAAGCATATATATTTCGGCAAAACATGTATTCGTAATGGCTTAGCCCCCAATTTTCTGGACACTTTTTTCAAAACGGTTTAGGTTAACTCCACGCTCTGCTTGCTCACCTGTCAAGCAAAGGTAGGCCACTTGGCCGGGTTCGTCAAGACCCGAGTCATGCGGCTGATTTCGTATATATTTTTCAAAGGCATCAGCCGGTCTTGACGAACCCGGCCAAGCAGCCTTAAAGGGTTGCTTAACAGGTGAACAAGCCCAGCCCTGTGCCCACTTTTCTGCAGGAGTCTTTTTATTGAGCTTTCCATGAATTCTAATGTGATTGTACCAGTGCATATATTTTTCAATGTGCTGCCGCGCATCGTAATAACTGGAGAATTCAAATCGATCCAGTAATTCTCTTTCCTGGATAGAGTGAAAGGATTCGATGTAAGCATTCTCTTCTGGTGTGGCCACGTGGGTAAATTCCTGCTTTGCTTCCAATGCTTCCAGCGTCAGCCGAACTTTGTTCGCTATAAATTGTGAGCCATTGTCATTGCGGATCATGACCCCTTTGAGGCCAAACTTTAAATCCAGGTGGCGCATGAGTGCGATAACATCATTTTGCCGGACGCTCTTTTGGAATATCCAGCAAAGGATCATGCGACTGTAAACATCCATGATAGCAAGTTGATAATACCATCTGTTTTCTCCCTGAACCCAGATATAGGTTATATCCAAACAGATATATTCCATCGGCCTGGAAGCGTTGATACGACGGAATTTCACCCATGTTCGCTTGCCACTCGTTCGGATAATCTTTCCCAATAAAAGATGATTTTCCTTCATCAACCGATATACTTTTTTATCGTTGATCAGATACCCGAGGACATTCAATGCATCGGTCATAATGTGATAGCCGTACACGCAATAATCCTGTCCAAGAATGCTGCGAATCTCCTCAATGACAAGCTCATTGGGCAGTAATTGATCCTTCCTCAGCGTATGTGTTGTGGGCTTCATGCCTCGGGGGCCCGGATGAGCTTTGTAGTAATGACTGCTTCTAGGAACATCCGTCCATTCGCATAAGTCCTTCACCCTCGCCTGATTTTGGAACTGCCTCATGACTTCCTTTCTTTCAGCGAGTGGGCATGGTTTTTTTTTAGCAGCTCATCCTTGACTTCCATCTCCAGTGCGAGTTTCGCGATGATCTTCTTAAGTCTTGCATTCTCCTCCTCCAACTCCCGCACTTTTGGATCCACACGATGATATGAGGCCTTCAGCCCGTCTTTACCTTTGAGGAGATACTTCTTTTTCCAGAGGGCCAGCAAGGAGGCGGCCAGGTTATACTTGCGGCCAGTCTGTGCATATCCTTCACGCTCGGCCTCCTGGAGGATACTATGCTTCTCCTCCGGTGAAAATTGTCTTCTTGTTTTGGTCATCTTTCCCTAATTTACAGTGACTAAATTGATTTACACAATTTGTCCAGTCATTTAGGGGGCTAAGCCAGTAAAATTTTAGTCAAAAATGTTAAAATTTTAGTAAATACAAATATTGTTTCCTTATCTTAGTTTATATTATTGCATATACCTACAGAAGATTTAATGTTTTTTCCCTTTCTGGCACTCCTATAGGATAGGATAACGCTTTGTTATGATGTTTCTAATATTTATTAAAACTTAAAATCCTTATCTAATGAACAAGCCATTACTCTCGAACCAAGCACCTAGAAAACGCTACTTAGTTTTCAATTTATTTAATCTTGTCTTTGGACTCTTCTGGCTAACACAACCAGTTATTACATTTGGTCAAGTTTACACAGATCCATGCATAGAGTTAGATGTTTCATTTCATGGAGAACCTGAAGCAACACTTTGTGATCAATATGGGGATTTGAGTCATTTAGCTCAATGGGGTGAAGGAACAGCAGTTACGCATTCGGCTCAATTAGGAGCTTCCTATTCTGGTAACGTCCATATTGTAGGAGACTTTATAATTGATAATACCTTTAGTCTTACTAATTGTATTGTAAAAATTGAACCAGGAGTAAAAATACTTGTTACTACCCCGAGTCGTCCTAATACAAGTATAATATTTGTAATTAACAACTCAAAATTATTTGCTTGCGAAGGTTTGTGGAAAGGTATCGAACTATCAACAAATACTTCTATTGCTACCAAAAATGGGACAAAAATTGAGGATGCCGAAAAGGCAATTAAAGCTGTTAATATTCAATATTGTGGACTTTTTATTGAACAAACTACATTCAACCGAAATGATATAGGAATCTATTTATCTGAAAGTACGCAATTAACTAATCCAGCAACGATCTATAGATTTAATAGAAATAAAATTAGCTGTACTGCCCCATTAAATGGAACTTTAGATCAAGTCAGTTATGCTGGTCTATGGATAAGTGATAAATTATCGGTTTCAATTTATCCAAATTCGATTATCAATGGAAACATTATAGAAAATATACAGTATGGTATTTATATGGGTGGACCAACTAGTGCCTTTTCTGGCCGTTATTTTCATTTTAACAGTTTAAAAAGATTTGGAATTTTTGGATCAGGTATTTTAAATTTAAATTATAGTTTTTTTTATAATTGTGATCAGGATTGTATAAATTTTCAGAATATACATAGTTTAAATTTATACGAATGTACATTTAATTATGATGAAAATTTAATTGATTATCATGTCGATGGTAATTATAGAAATGCAATTCATTTACGGGCATTCCCTGTAGGAAGTACTTGTAAGATAACTAATTGCACTTTTAATTCTGAATTATATACTTTAACTCAATTAATTCACGGGATTTATATAAACGCAGATAATTATTTCACAGGAGATCCAAAAATAATAATTGATTATAATCACTGGAATTTAATTGCTCCTGCAGCATACGGTATTTGGTTTAATGGAACAACGACTAGTCGTACTGATGTCGAAATTAATTATAACACATTTAGTATTAATTGTCCAGAAGGTGGCGGAAGTGGAGCAGCTATGGGTATTGCTAATGGAAACAAATTTGGAATCCATGCATATAGTAATACAATTGAAATAAATGAAGAAATTTATGGTGACTGGTCAGATGGTGTAGATTTAATTGGTTCTGAAGGGTTTAATAACGTATTTACTTTAACTGATTTTCCAGCAAGCTTCGGGCAGTATTTGATAGCATATCTCGATGGTTTTTTTATTTCAAACTTCGACAATTCGACCTTTTGTTACAACACTTTTCGAGGTGCTAGTAGAGGTTTCGATATTTACGGCACAAATGAATTAACACATATTTATACTAATCAATCTTGGGATGGTCAGATTATTGGCATGTTGAGTAATTCATTTATAGATCAACAGATTCAAAATGGGAACACTTGGAATCTAGTCGTTCCATGGTCTGGACCTTTTCATCTAATAGCCCAATACCAAGCACAAATGGATAATGCAAATGATGCTCAGTATTCCAATTTTATAGTACATACTGATCAATCAACTGCTTATACTGGCACTGGAGCTTATCCTTTTCATCCTAAAGATATTCTACCTGATAACAATAATGAATGGTGGTCAAAAATAGATGGCACACCTTATAATTGTTTAGGATCAGGTACTCCTTCTAAGTTTTCTTCTAAATTAAAAATCGACATAGCTGACGGCACTTTTGCAACTTTATTTGATTCAGCTTATACATGGCAAGCAGAAAGAGGTTTATACAGAACTCTTAAGCATAATTTAGACTCTATTAGCTCTAATGCGAATTTTACTACTTTTCTAACCAGCATGGAAAATTCAGCAATCGCAAAATTGTATACTGTTGAGGAATCAATTGATACTCTTTTATGTTCCGACAGTACCCTGTCAAACAATATTAGAGAACAATTATTCATTCTTGATAGTCTGATAGTTGAACTTAATGACGTTGATTCAATATTGGAAACAACAACCGATAGCGCAACAATATCCAATAAATCATCAGATAAAACTTCAATTTTATATCAAATTTCCTTGCTTAATTCTGAAATAAATGATTACGTTCAAGATAGCGAAGAAGGAATAATTGCAGGGGTGGATGAAATAAAGGAATTAAATGATGATATTACACCATCCAATTCCTGGGAGAGTACGGAAAAATTAGTTTATCACATGATTCTAAATTCAATTGAGAATGGTGAACTGAGTGAAATGGAATTGGATACGGTAAAATATCTAGCTGATAGTTGCCCTAAGGATGTTGGAATGGCAGTGTACTTTGCAAGAGGCTTAGTGCCTTACTGTAATCAGCAATCGTATTCAGATAATTACGAAGACTGTTATTTAAAACATGGTCCACCTGAATTGTTCGACTATAATTCAAGAAGCTTATATTCGGCTGATGAAACAGCTCTAATTAATAACACCTACAGATTGCAGCAGAATATGATCTACCCAAATCCTACATCTGGTGAAATTAACTTCACTATGCCAGTCGAAGAAATCAAACAAATTGAGATATATGACTTGACTGGTCGAAAGATATTAACAGAGCAACATAATTTTAAAACTAAAACTACACTTTGGTCCATGAAGGATGGGATATATTGGCTCCTTATTACAAAATTAGATGGTACGGCAGAATACCAAAAATTTGTATTATTAAAATAAACTTTTAGAGTGTTGCAATTGTAAATTGCGCCACTCTAAATAATAAAATATACCGACATAATATGAAAATTAGACGTATTCTCCTACTACTTCTTTTTATTTTAGAATATTCAAACATTTGTGTTTCACAGAATAGATATGGCAATAAATGGATATTGGGATATGGAAATTCGGGAATATCAGGAACTTTACTTGACTTCAATACCAAGCCAGTTAGTCTATTAGGTATTGAAAAATATATGCTCTTACATGCCTCAAGTACAGTCATGTGTGATTCTCTTGGCTCTTTATTATTTTATTCAAATGGATGCTATATCGCTGGTGCTGACAACCTGCCTATTATGAATGGCGATTCTATAGGGCATGGAAAATTGGCTTCTAGTTTTTGTAGTTCAATTGGAAGTCCATTAACGCAAGGAATTTTATCTCTGCCATTGCCTCAATCAAGCAATCTTTATTATATATTTTATTTAGATATACAAATACCATATGAAAATCCACCTGGCCTGTATTTTGCCTTTGCACCTACAACTTTATATTATGCCGTAATTGATATGAATGCCAATCAAAATAAAGGAGAAGTCGTTGTAAAAGATCAGGTAATAATTTCCGATACTTTATCAAGGGGTATGATTCAGGCTACGAAGGCCAGTAATGGCTTCGATTGGTGGATACTAATGCCAAAATCCCATTCCAATTGTTATTATACAATTAGGCTCTCAAGTGATGGAATTGATACAACTTTCTTACAATGTGTAGGTTCAATTTGGGATGATGAAGATAGATCTGGACAAGTCGTATTTTCTCCAAATTCAAAACAATATGCAAGATTTAATTATTTTAATGGTTTAAATATTTTTAATTTTGATAATGAAAATGGCATTTTATCCAATGTTAAAAGAATAGATTTTGGAAGTGACACATTTTATTATGGGGGCGTGGCGTATTCATCCAATTCCAAGTTATTATATGCAACTGCATTTGATAAAATATATCAATTTGATATACAGTCACCTAATATTGATTCAAGTAAAACACTTATCGGAGAATTGATTACTCCTCCAAATATTCAAAATAAAACTAGATTTAATCAATCGCTTTTAGCTCCTGATGGGAAAATTTATATTGCTGGTACTGGTGCTCATAATTATTTGCATGTAATCGAAAACCCAAATTGTTTAGGCAAAGATTGCAATTTAAATCAATACTCGATAGAAATGAATACCTATAATTTTTATGGCCTGCCAAATCTCCCATGTTATAGGAATTGGAGTGAAAATGATACTTGCGATGCTTTGGTCAATATAACTGAAACTAGTTTTAATAGTAAAGTTAGAATTTATCCAAATCCATTTACTGATTTAATTAATTTTGAATTTCAAAATGAATTTATGTTTCAGCTATATAATATATCTGGAATTAGGGTTTATAAAGGCAAAATTGATATTAATAATTATATTTTGAATTTAACGTATTTACCTGAGGGATTGTATTTTTACAATATTGTATCTGATGATAAAATGATAAGCCAGGGTAAATTAATAAAAGTAGATAAATAATCGAAATAAAACCGTCAATTAAATGACTCAATATAAACGGATGGAATTTCTATTTTGCTAGTATATAAGAATAAGCATGAATCAACAAAATAATTGTCATACTTAAGTCAAAACGCTTCAATAGACACTTTAATCAAATTATAATAACTATAATTTGATTGGTGTATCAATAAATAAATTCATAATCATTTTAAATCGATATCATATGAAAACTTTATTCACATCTTTAGTTGTAACATATTTTATATGTTTTAACCTATTCCAATTAAATGGTCAGGTTACCTTAGGATCCGGGGTAAGCAGACCAGTACTTAATATAGACAACGTCAATACCTATTTTAATGTATTAAGTGGCGGATATATTACTGAAGATATAATTGTTGATGGTGATTTAGAGATTAGTGATCTCGAACATTTTACATTCTATTCTATTACAGTTAGTGGAGGAAATATAACCTTTACTGATCCTATATTTCACACCGCCCCAATTTTTAGAGGATGTGAAATAATAAATGGTGGTAATTTAATATTAACAAATTCTACATCTCTCATTCTAGTTGGGACGAAAATCGAGAAATTTGATGTTATTAATATTGAAGAATCCTCAGCTCTTGGAGCCAATGCTACATCTAGTTTTGTCGATATTGGAAATATCTTTGTTACACATTCAGCAATTTTTGCTGATGATGTAACATTTGACAATTCACCTTTGAGCGCAAGGGATGCTTTTATATTACAAGTAAATAATTGCACTGTAGAAAATTCCATTAAAAGTGGATTTAATTTAACTGGAAGTGGAATGTACAAAGGTGTTAATAACCTATTTAGTGGGAATAATTATGGAGTTACTGGAAGCCATACTGATGGTTTTATGTCATTTAATGAAAACGGAAGTACCTATCAAAGTAATATTTTGGGCTCTATTGGCTTATCAAATGTTACTGATATAATAATTTCAAACTCAAATTTTGATGAAGAATTATCAGATGGTAAAATAATTAATATTGATAGAGGAATTGGTAATACAAGTATTGAAAATAATACACTTGAGGGTAATAATAATACCGGAGTAGGTATTTTTATAGTTGACCGACATTCAACATCAGTTGTTGAAAATACCATTGAAGGAATGACAGAGGTTGCTATGTCATTTGATTTAATTAATGGTTTAATTGTAGACAATAATGAATTATTAAATAACAGCGGAGCAGATGGAATAAAAATTTCCTCATGTCCGGAATCTCAGATTATTTCTAATAATGTTACAGAGCACAATACAAATATAGATATTTCATTGTCGGATAAAATATTATTAGAGTCGAACATATGTTCATATTCTGAATTAGCTGATATTAGGTTAGAAAATACCCAGACTGCCACCTTATGTAATAATCTTTGTTATCACGGAGGTGAAGGAATATTAGTAACAAGCACAAACTCCCTTATGGAAATGAATGATAATTCAATGACCCATTGTGATAGAGGGTTAGTTTATACAATGGATGTAATGACTAGTCCACAAATAGAGAAAGGTAATTATTTTTTATTGAACAATCATGGGGCAGAATTTGAAGGTGGGAGTGACCTAGATCCAGATTTAATTAATTCTATGCGTTATGTAGTGAGGAACTACACCACTGAATATCCTTCTCATAGCCCTTCAGTATGGTTTAGACCGATTGGTACTACAGCACTTGACTGTAACCCCATTGATCCTAATGACCCTCCAGTTGATTCAGAACCAGAGATTAATAATTTATTTTCTACAGCGGTTGCCGCGTCACCTGATGGCCGCTCGCTTAATAATATAATGGTTGGACTCAAAATTGTAGATGCTCAAAGTGCTTTTTTATTGAATAATTACATTGATTCTATTTATGGTATCTACCATGGGACATGTGCTGATTTACTACCTTTATTGAGTGAAATTCTTGTAAACTTTGATGAATTTGAATTTGATACTACTGCAGATCTTGAATTGGTTGGCGATAGTTTATTTTTGAATTTAGAAGAATCCATCGATTATTTATCTGACAAACAAGATAAGTTTGAGTATGCAATAAATAATTATTCTGAATTGATTGAAGATGAAATCGAAGCTATTTCTGAACTTGAACCTGAGTCAGAATATGAAGAAAACTATCAATTTGCCATTTTAGAATTATTAACTAACTTGAAGGGTGATACTTCTACTACGAGCAATCTAATTGATATTGTTGAAATTGCAGAGGGATGCATATCAGAATACGGGCCTGCTGTCTACATTGCCCAAGCCCTGGCTGAACGGCTTGATTTACCATTTGATCGGAATAATGATTGCTCTACTATTGAACCCAGGTCGTTTGAAGATAAAAATGATACCAATATTTATTCTAATATTGATGTTTTTCCAAACCCTGCAACAACTTTTATTAAAATTCAGGGTACATTACCTAATTCCAAGTTTTCTATTCTAGATATTTTAGGTAGAGAGGTTAAAGTAAAGGAAGATTTAAACAAGGACATAGATATATCTATGTTGGCACCGGGTATTTATTTTGTGCGACTTCAAAACAGCCCGTCGAAAGTAAAATTTATTAAATCCTAGTAATTATGGTTTACTGGGGCTCAAGATATATTAAGCAAATAGCATTGGGGACTTGTTTGTTTTTTACAAGTCATCAATGTTTTAGTCAAAAATTTGATTTTAATTATTTAAATAGGTCAACTCCTTATGGAAGTGGTGTATCCATTAAATATTCTGAGCTGTTAAAGGATATCTCAATAGATATTATTAATCTTCCTGGAACTGTTTCTGGTTCCCCTATACTTAGCGATTCATCTGGTGAGTTTCTAGGATATTATAATACGCGAAACCTTTATGATTCAATTGGGAGAATTGCTGTAAATGGGGATAGTTTGGCTGTAGGGTATTTTCAGAATTATCTTTTCTCTAATCTTCCTGAGCATGAAGGCCTTGGTAATGGAGCGAATTGTGCATTTATACCTATAAATGATAGCCTATATTATTTATTTAATAAAAGTTCAGAGCTTTGGCCTGAGGCTCCAGGATTTAAAGTTAATTTCGAAGAAAAAGGACATCATATAACTTCATATTCAGATGGTTTGTTTCTGACAAAAGTTCATGTAAACAAGGAAAATCATAGATTGTTTATTCTGGAAGGCGAAAAACAAGTTCAGATTTCAGAAGAATTATTTCAATATAAGAACTTAATGTTTTGTAAACATGCAAACGGAAAAGATTGGTGGTTGATTATTCCAAAAGCACTAGACAACAAGGCATGTCGATTTCTGATTTATGAAAACGGTGACGTAGTACAATTAGATGATATATTATTTTCGGACAATTATTGGAGAGTTAGATCCACTACTGAATTTGCATTTAGTCCTGATGGAAGCTACTTAGCTAGACTGATTGTGCGACCAATTGAGGGATTTAAACATATTTTTGAATTGTTTAATTTTGATAGGTGTGACGGCACTATATCAGCAATACTTAATGATTCTTTATCATTACCAGAAAAGTACACTAATGGAGCTGGAGTAGAATTTTCTGAAAATGGAAGATTTATTTACCTAGCATTAGGTTCTTTGATTTTGCAAATGGACCTAAATAAGAATGATTTTTTTAATAAGCGTGACACAATTGGCCAATGGGATGGGTATCTCTATTTTTCATTTTTAGAACCCATTTTTGATGCTCTTTGGAGATTACCAAATGGGAAAATATTAGTAGCCTCAGCAGTATCCACTCCATTTTTACATTATATTAAGGAGCCAAATCTCAAAGGGGATTCTTGTGGTTTTGAGCAAAGAGCAATTATGTTGCCTGAGGATCCATTAAATATACCTTATGGTGTAACTATAGAAGCTTTACCAAGATTTCCACTATTTAGAATGAAAGCTTTGGAATCACCATGTACTATAAATACAGAGAGATCTCTAGATAATTTAGCTACACTTAACATATACCCTAATCCAGCAAACGATTTACTTCATATTATTAATGCGCAAGGAATGGAATTTGACGTATATTCTATGGATGGAAGACTAGTTTTTAACAGAAAGATTGTGGATAGCCAATATTTTTCATTTTCTGTTGCTAATTTTAATCCCGGTTTATACATTATATTATTTCACGATGGTTCGAAATTATTGAAAATTAATCCATTTGTTAAAATATAGGATTGTAACAGCCCCCTAAACCTTCAGACATAGTTACAAAAACATTTTTGTAATTATGAACATGAAAACCACCGGAAACGGCATCCGGAAGTTCACCCGTGAAGAGAAACTTCGGATCCTCAAGGAAGCCAAGCAGAAAGGGGTAAAATCAACCCTTGAGAAGTACGATCTGTATCCTGCCACCTATTACTATTGGAAGAAAAAACTCCTGGTCTATGGTGAAGAAGGCCTTGAACATAGCAGACTTAAGGAGCATGATACCAGAATGAAGGCACTAGAGAAGGAAAACGAACAGCTCAAGATGCTTCTTGCAGAAAAGGACCTGGAGAGCCGGCTGAAGGATGAGCTTTTAAAAAAAAAATATCCCGAACTGAGAAGGAAATCATTGTGAGAGACTTTATGGCTTTAGGATTAAGACGTGATCGGTGCCTGGAGCTCACTGGCCTGACTCGAAACGAGTTTTATTATCAGGAGAAGGGCGTGAAGCCTGGCAAAAAACCATCTTCCATGACTCGTTGGCGAGATCCGCGAACTTTGCAATACTACTTTGTGCCTAACGAAGAAGTAGTTAGAAAAGTGGTGGACATCAAACTGAATCCGGATCTGCCAAAGTGGTATCGCCTCATTACTTTTACCTTGCAACTCCTGGGATACTATATCAATCATAAGAAGCTGTTCCGCTTGATGAAGGATCATTTGTTGCTGGAAGATCCCAGGAAAAGCAAAGGCAGAGATTTTGTCACCTTTCGCCGGGTATGTCCCGCAGGTCCTCTGTGTGTGCTGGAAATGGACATCAAGTATGTGTGGATATATGAGCATAGGAAGTATGCTTTTATTCTCACTGTGCTGGATACGTTTACCCGGTATGCATTGCATTGGCAGGTGGGATTGACCATGAAAGCCAGCCAGGTCCAAGATGTTTGGGAACATGTGGTAGCGGAATATTTGCAGCCGCATCGTGTCAGTATAAGTAAAATCGAAGTTGAGGTAAGGAATGATAATGGCAAGCAGTTTTCAGCAGCCATAGTGAAATCCTTCTTTGAAAACAACCACATCAATCATGTGTTTACCCATCCCTATACGCCTGAAGAAAATGGTCACGTTGAAAGTTTTCATTCCATCCTTTCAACAGCCATCAAACACGATCGATTTACCAGCCTTGCGCAACTTGAAGATCGCCTGTGCAGGTTTTATACAGCGTATAACAATATACGAAGCCACAGCGGAACCAAAGGCATTCCGCCAGCTAAATTCTGGGCGCTGCATCAAATGGGACTTGTAAACGTCACCTATTCGGAAAAGCGAAAAGCCATCACTACGGTCAATATCCCTTATCAGGACAT
Organism: uncultured Saprospiraceae bacterium; assembly: GCA_963837505.1. Taxonomy (GTDB): domain Bacteria; phylum Bacteroidota; class Bacteroidia; order Chitinophagales; family Saprospiraceae; genus Opimibacter. The sequence continues at coordinate 108,765 of CAWINN010000020.1, forward strand.
CATCACACTGCCCGGTATAGATCAATACGATTATCGGGCAATGCAAACCAGAAGGAGACCCTCGCCTTATTTTGAGGCTCTCGATGAGCCGAAAAATAAACATGCATTGGTAGGCCTACACAACACATTTGAATCGACATCGGTATAAAGCATGACCGTCAGTCGACCCTCGCCGATACAAAGGTATAGACGAAAACAATTGATTTCTTAACTTACGTGACGATTGTCTGAATTATAGGGGGCTGAACCATTATATTCAGAAATGTGCATTGTGGAATCAGGATGAGTAGCTAAATATTCTTCCGTTGAAACACTCATGTTGGTAGCGTATGTCTTAATTGAATCACAACCAAAACTAACACTGGTAAGTCCCATAATATGATTTGAAGTGATTAGGGTATCTATGAGGAAAAAATTATCATCAAATACATGTATATATGGATTTCGCAGATCAACCATATATGCTTTATCATTTTGAAAATGTAATTCCCAAAAGTGTAAGCTATTTGGTAAAATGTATAATCGTTCTATGACAGGATTTGAGGGGTCGCTAATTCGCGAAAGGGTAGTCAGGCTTTTATGAGTTATTGAATCATATTCACTTGTTGTTAAATAAAGGCGGCCTAAATAATCAATATTGACACCATCAAAACAATTCCAATTTTTCAGAAGAGGAATGGAATATAGAAATGTGTATTGACAATTATTAATATTGAGACTCAAAATATTTAGTTTGGAATAACCATTTCCTTCGTATTCGATTAATACTGCCCATAATTTACCGCTTGGATGATAGCCATATCCTAGTATATTGCCTTTATTTGTTGTTCGCCAATCACATCCTGTCAATGTAATATCACAAAGGTTATCAGCATGATATAATGATGTTGCTCCAAAAATTGTAATTTCTTGTGCTTTGGAAGTCTTAAAAAATAAAAGTAAAGGACATAAAATTAGAATTCGATAACATCGAATAATTTTCATTTAATGAATATTTTTAAATTGAAAGAGAAAGTACAGTCATTCAAGCCCAAATGTCAAATAAATATTACAAGTCCTGCCTCTTTTTGAAAGCAGTGCTCAACGACTAAATTACACATAACTGGCTGGATTAACTGTTATAGACGAAGGAATTCAACTTCTTCTATAAGATTCGTGGAATGAGGGCTCGTTGTACACACAGCAAAATGAAAGTCATTCCCAGATTGAATTCGGTTACAGTTGGTAGGGTCTCGAAGTATGCTGTGATTCCAGATTTTCTAAGCATCTCCGGGCATAGCAATACAACCCCAGTTCCCTGGTTAAGATTTCGTCGAAAACCCCCACCAACTACTAGTGTCTCGAGCACCCCCAAATGTTACCGCAAATCTCCTGATCTTTCCACTTCTCCTTCTCAATCAATTTCTACTTTACTTTTCTACTTCCACTTCCACTTCCTTGTTCGCTACGGTTGGTGAGCGAAGCCGAACCATTCATTATTCAAAAGGAAGTCCCCTCGGTTGGTGAGCTGCGGTTGGTGAGCTGTAGCAAGAGGATGTGTCTAGCAGGTCGAACCATAGCAAGAGGATGAGTTGCAGCGGGTCGAACCATCAGGGGATTTAGGGGCAAAACACTATCGCCTTCGTCCCCATGACCACTCCATTATCCTCCAACACCACCCAAACCAATCCCTTTTGCAAACCAGGAACAGTTAAGTAATTGCTCGATGTCAATGGATCTGAATGAAATAATGTCTGTCCAAGAAGATTGACCACTGAAATTTCATATTGATGAAGAAACATCGCTCCCGGAATCGAAACAGAAAAAGAACCATCATTAATAGTTGGAGATACCGACCATGAAGATGACAGTGTATTAATATCTTTTGTAGCAACGGTTGAATCGGGAACGAAACCAATCGCATCCAGCGCAGGATCAATCTCCGGGTTGGACATGAACAGATTCCACAGCAGTTGGGAACGATAGTTTTCAATCATATCGATGATGGGCCCTTCATCTATCGCAATGTAGGAATCGGCAAACCAGTTTTGTCCGGGATTGAAGGCATCCTTAAATCCATAGGGTCCCCATAGTTGATCACCGTATGTTCGGTATAGATTCTTGAGCAATTCAATACTCGCATCTGGCGTATAGGGCATCGATGGAATCCCGGCGGCAGGCGTTATGGTGCCATTATCGGTTTGTGCTCCAGGTGCATGTGCCAGGTAACCAAAAGGATCATCACTGGCCGTCAGTCCCCATGTATTTTCATCGTATCCTTCAAAGTGCAATGGATCAGTGATGCACCATGAGCGATTGATGTAGGTGTGATTTTGATTTTGAAGAAAATAATTACAATACGCATCCTTCTTTCCGCGCGGATCAAATCCCATAAACGAATAGTGTGCAAAAAACAGAGGACCACCGAAGTTAGGACCAACAAATAATTTCTTTCCATACCATTTATTTCCATTGGTATATCCACTGGCTGCCCATCCGCTGTGATAGTAGCTGGCATCCACAGGATGCGTAGGAGAAGCAATCGCCAGCAAATAAATAATCAGCGCTTCGTTGTATCCGCGAATAGGAAAATTCATTTGCCAGGCATAGTTGGGTGACCAATGCCAATACAGCACCCCGGAATCATTTCTGGAATACCAATCCCATTCGACATCCTCCCAAAGGGAAGTGATCACCTCCCGCAACACATTTTCCTTCTCTGCATCCTGGTCAAAAAATGCTCTTGCACAGAGCAGCCCTTCCATCAGGAAAGCGGTCTCTACGAGATCTCCGCCATCATCAAACGTGCTGAAGGGAATGACATTGCCTGTTTTCCCATTCATCCAGTGTGGAAATGCACCATGAAACCGATCGGCTACCTGCAGAAAACTCACGATTTTCAAAAGCCGGTCGACTCCCTCCTCACGGGTGATAAAGCCGCGATATATACCGACGAGGATCGCCATGACTCCAAAAGCGGATCCACCGGTGGTGACGATGTCCCCGCTGCCCAATCGTTCGCGGGCCATACCGCAGACCGGATGGGCATAGTCGTAGAAATAGCGAAAAGTGTATTCCTGGGTCATATCCAGGAACTCCTCATCCGACATCGGGTGAATAGTGGCCGTAAGTGTATCGGATTCACCCAGGCTATCTCCCGGAATGGAAAGGGCTTTGATATAATATTGATAGGGATGGTCCTGACTATCGGCTCGCCCGGTCCAGTCGATCCAGTCTGACACATTCGTAGTGGTCAATAGATTAAACTGTTCTTCCTGGTCCGCTTTGCGCCAGATTTGATAGCGATCAGCCGATGGTACTGTGGCCCAGTTCAATTGGGCATGCATATCATACCCCGAACAGGATAGGTTCAATTCCTGGGCATTCAACACCCCTATAGTTTTAGTGGCCAGCCAAAAAAGGCATAAGAACCGAATCGTAAGACCAGACATACTGCAATGTAATTCAATCTGTTAACTACCAGTTATTATCCTGATGGTAAAATAACTTGCCTGCCCTATGCGTCTGTCGAAAATCATTTAAAAATGTGATGCATATCATAACCATATGTATAAGTCAAGCAAGCAATTTCCCTACATTTACGCCTTAATATTGAATTTAACCTATACTAACTATGAGCAGATTATTCACTTTTACTTGTTTAATCGCTTTTACCGGATTCATGCTTTCAGGATGTTATCCCGGAGGAGCTGATTTTACATCAGACTATGATGTGACTTATACCAATCATTCGGCCTCCTATGATTTTAACGCCAAGAGCACCTATGCCATGCCGGATAAGATCGTGGTGGACGTTGAAATCAATCGCGGCGACACCACCTACATTTACATGAAGGACATTTACGCCCAGCCTATACTTCAACGAATTGCCGATAACATGACTTCTCTTGGATGGACCAGGGTCAATTTGAGTGATATCCCTGATGTACTATTAACTCCTGCCGGTATGTCCACTACTACTTATTACTATAGCTACTGGTACAACTGGTGGTACGGAGGATGGTATGGAGGATGGTACGGATGGTATTATCCGCCTTACGTTTCGGTCAGTAGTTTCACCACTGGTTCACTCATTATGACCATAGAGGATCCTAACCAGGATACGCCTATTAATGCTACGGAAAGTGTTTGGATTGGGGTTATTAATGGGGTCCTGACCAGCTCGAACGATGTCAACCGGGCTCTAACCGGCATTGACCAGGCATTTCAGCAATCCTCCTATTTAAAAACCAATTGAGCAAAAAATTATTATGAAAAAGATATTCAACCTACTCATCATTTTGCTGGTGTTTGGTACGACTATGCTGACCGCACAGCAAAGTAGAACTTCCCTGACTTATGGGGTTGGTTTTCCCGTTGGCGACCTGGGCGATTTTGTTTCCAAGACAAGTTTCAGAGGTATAGCTCTCGACTATCGAAATATGTATTCGGAAAAATTAGGCATGGGGGTAAGCTTTGGCTGGAACGTCTTTTATGACGCCCGGGATTATGACACCTATACCAAGGGAACGGCCAGCCTCAGTGGCAAGCAATACCGATACAGTAATAATCTGCCCATGTTGGTCAGTTTTGACTATTACCTGAATCCGGGACAGAAAGTCAACAAATATGTTGGCTTGGGTACCGGGGTGATGTATACCCGTCGAAATACCGATATGAATTTATATACGCTGGAACAAGAAGCCTGGAATTTCACCTTGCAGCCCCAGATCGGACTCGAATTTGATAACACTTATTCTTCCGCATTTACTATTGTGCTGAAATATTTTTATGGTTTCGCAGCCGGAGATCTGGAGAAAGCCCAGTCTTACCTGTCCCTTAATTTTGGCTGGACGTTTAAAAGTTAATCCATAACCCAATCGAAGTATAATCATCGGTGGAAAAAGGAACACCGGTGAATTTTTAAATCAACTTAATCACAAATTGCCATTATGAAAAATGTATTGATGATCGCCCTTCTTTTCCTTTCGGTGATGGTTCGCGCCCAGAGCAATAAGGAAGAAGTGGATATGTTCCAGGCCATGTATGGCATGGACAAAAAATCAGTTGTCGCTGAATTCGTTAAAGTGGATCCCACCCAAAAGGATGCCTTCTGGAAAACGTATGATGCTTATGAAATGGAGCGCAAGGAACTCGGCAAACAGCGGATCAGCCTGCTCGAGAAGTATGCCAAAAACTATGGCACCATGGATGAAACCACCATGGATGACATCATGAAAGAGACGATAAGCCTGGGTTCAAAAACAGATAAGTTACAGGCTGATTACTATGGCAAAATGAAAAAAGTGGCCGGGGTAAAAGCCGCCAGTCAGTTTTTCCAACTGGAAGTCTATCTCTCCAGCGCGATCAGGACGGCGATATTAGATGAGATTCCTTTCATTGGGGAATTAGACAAATAATCGCAGCCTGGATAGAAAATAAATAAAGCCGTTCATTTTATGAAGGGCTTTATTTGTTTTTTGAGGTTTATTTCTGATTTTCATTCATTACCTCACCACACCGACTCATTTAAAAACTACCACTGGCAGATAATTAATTTCCTGTTCAGGCCGTGTCTGGTTGTAAAAATTAACTATACCTTTAACCCGTTCAAAACTAAAAAGATTCGACATGAAGACCCTACTTACAATACTAGCTTTCCTTGCTATTACCCTCACGGCAAGTGCTCAGCAGGGATCATTAACCTTACTGACTTTTGAGAGTTATACTTTCGCTGATAAATATCAGACCTATTATGGATATGGCAAGGTGGATGGTGGTTTCTCCTGGGGCGGTGGCCTGGAGTTTGGCGTGGACAGCCGTTCTGCCGTAGAATTGATTTATCAAAATTATAAAGGAGACGCCTATTATGATGATGCTTTTTACAAGCGCCTTTATGGTACGGGCACCTTTAATTATATCATGCTCGGTGGCACTTCTTACGCTCCTGTAAATGAAAAAGTAAGCGGATTTGGTTCCTTCGATCTGGGGATGTGCATTATTCACCCCAGCAGTGATCTCTATTCCAGTGATGTGACCAAATTTGCCATGGGTGGCAGGCTGGGTGTGCGGATAGCTCCTTCCGACCGAATTAGTATACGCCTTCACGCTCAGTTAATGAGCCCAATCCAATGGTTTGGCGGCGGATATTATTTTGGCAGCGGGGGCGGTGGTGCAAGTGTATCCGCCGGTGGAAGTATATACCAATTCAACCTGGGTGGCAGTGTAAACATTCGATTGCGATAGTCGGTTGCTATCCTGTACGCTTTCAGGATTTTCTCATACCCCATTTACTAACAAAACCATTAAAAAAAAGGATGCCATGAGCAAATCATGGCATCCTTTCTGATTGGAGGGCATTAGTGATGCATTTACCATGATGTCCAGTTCATTAATGTGCATCTTTAATAAATTTTGCAGCGACAGCCACCATCAGGAGGCTGGCGGGAAATAAGAGGACTGTCCAATTCAGGTCCGTTTGCTGAGCAATATTAATCGCTTCCGGCGTCCATGCCACAAACAGGGCTACGAGCAAAGCGGATAGTAATAAAGATTTTAACTGGGCAAACTCGGTAATCTTCAGCCAGGGCAATTCATACGTTTCCAGAAATTTGGAATCCGACAGGAATAAACGGGAAAGTCCGACGGAGAAAATAATAAAGACAAACCCGATCAGAAACCGGTCCAGGGACTCTATCATCACTAACCCGGGGTGGTTCTCCGCCCTGCCCATGACGATATCAGCATAGGCTTTGAAACTGAAATAGGCGCCCAGGCCGAAAAAAACGAGGGCATTGATAAAGGTGATAAAAACCACCATGAGAATAGCGAAATTTAAAAGTCGATGCATAGTTGGAAACTAAGGTAGGATAATAAAATTTACTTTTGTCATCCAGGTTTAACAGATGATAGAAAATTTCGCTATTTTTATTATTACCACATGTCTATATTCCGCATTATGAAAAACAAAACATTCGCCTTGCTTCTGATAATGCTGGCAGCTGGCAGCCACGCATGTGCCCAGGATGATAAAAAACTCCAGGAAGCGGCCAAAGCCGAAGCATTCAGCAATATAGTGAACGCTAAAAACTATATTTTTCAGGCCGATGATGCGTTTCCGCTGAAAGGGAATATAATACACCTGTCTTTCGGGTATGCGCTGAAGGTCACGCCGGATACGATTATTTGCAATCTCCCTTATTATGGGCAAGCCTACCAGGCGAACCTTGCACAGAAGGATTCGGGATATAAGTTCACCTCAACCCATTTTGATTACAAAGCAGAAGTCCGGAAGAAAGGAGGTTGGAATATTACTATCAAACCTAAAGACGCGGGTTATGGTCTTCAACTCGACCTGACCATTCAGCCTACCGGTTCAGCCAATCTTCAAATCACCAGCAATGACCGGCAATCGATTTCGTATTCGGGTGCCATCGGAGGGAATTTATAAGAGTAGGCAGTCAGCTATCGGCTATCTGCAATCCACCATAAGCACTGCGCAGCAGACAGCCCTTTTGATTTGACCTGTTAGCAGTGGAGATAAAATTAAAAGTGGAACTTGATCCCTGCCTGCCAATACCGGTTGAAGGTATTATTTTCCACTTCCAGCAATCCCCAGTAATATCTAAACTCAGCTGTAAGGGCCAGGAAATTAAAACCCGCACCAGCATCCAGTGCCAGATCAAAAGCGGCGGATCGATCGCCCCCACTGCGTTTGATCTTCTCTCCATTGACTGTATAATTTTCAGCCACCCTGAAATTGGCATTGATGCCTCCGAGGGCCACGATGGGACCGATTTTGAATACACCCTGGGCCGGCAAGGTGATATAATGGAGCTCCAGTTTTGAATCTTTGTTTTGTTGCGATCCCGCAATCATGTATTCAAGTCCGGTTTCCAGGTGGAGAAAGGGAACAAGATGGACCTTCCGAATATACCCGATATACCCTCTGTTCAGGTTATCTGCAATGGAAGAACCCTCCTGAATAAAATGTGAACTTTGAAAACCAATACGGAAGCCATTAGGGAGTCCCAGGCCATCGTCATCTTTCGATGATGACTGCCCGAAACCCAGCTGGGAAAACAGGCAAATCAGTAAAAGTATTAGTCCTTTATTCATCATGATCAATTTTTAGGTGGGAAAAGTATTTATTTAAATAGAAGAAGACATAGTAAAAATGTGTTTTATCTCCATCGTGATAGCGAAAAAACAGTGCAGATGATTTCTAAAAGGATACTTCAAAATGTTGCCCGATAAGGATCCGCTTTTTTGTCACCCAGAACTCTACAAGGGAAAACTCAAAAAATAAATTCCTAATGCTCCAATCACAAACAGGAATATAGGAAGGAAAGAGCCTGGAGCAATCCAGCTGTTTTTATTCGCGCACGTCCGACTAAGCTGGCCTATGCACCAAATATAGGATATAGTCACCCTTATCAAAAGAATAGTTGCCATCCCGGTCAATAACAAGCCTGCCAGATGGCCCGTCTTTGACCTGGCAAGACCTGCTTCCATCCTGGCTTCATGGAGCAAAGCCGTCCCTCTGTCAATGGCCAGGCCGGCCGTGATGAACGTAAGCACCGTCCTGGCCAAGGCTAACTGTGTACACTCCAGGGCCAGCACAGTACTATCGACCACAAATAGTGATCCTCGTTCTGCAACAGACACTTCCACTTCACGCATAGGATGATCATTCCTTATTTTCCTGCCGCTTTGTAGTATCAAAAGGGTACCTCCCGGCCATCACCGGAAGGTACCCTTTAAGTCTTTAAAAAAGAACTGCTAATTCACTCCGTGATTCTGGCCGCCTCTTCCTTCATCCTGTTCGCTTCTTCTTTTTCTTCTGCACTTATAGTCGATGGCTTCACGTCAATAACAATCTTATATATAGTCCCTGTGAAAGCATTATCCCCTTGTTGGTAGTCGTTGGACACACAGGTTTCATTATCCATACCTACATCCACTCCTTCATCTGCCGAATAAGCATAGGGTTGTGTTTTCGGAATGCGTCCTTCAGCCACTTTCTGGTCATCGACATACAAAATGGATTGTCCCCCCGATCCAGGTTTTCCTCCGTCGTACACAAATTCATATTTGATAACATGCTTACCGGCGGTTATGGCTTTGGCTGACCCGATGTTAGTGTGTTCCAGCCCAAAGTAATTGTATTCATGATGCACTTTACCCTCTTTCATATATAGCGTCCATCCGCCGAATCGTCCTGCCTGCGCAATGATGACACCATTCGTTTTATCATTAGGCAGATCAACGTCAGCGGTCATGGTAAAGGAAGTGCCTTTATTATTGATAAATACATTTTCCATCAACCCGATCATCCCCGGATATACGGTCAGCGATGTTCGGTCACCCATCAAATCAGGCCTGCCCGCAATAGCTGCATCAAATCGCTCTGAACGCCTGTCATCGATCGGAAATACATGGTTTTTTAAAGCCTCCTGATTAAAGAGGTCCTGCATCTCTTTGAGTTTCTCCGGGTTTTTAGCAGCGAGATTCACCGCTTCGCTGAAATCTTCATTGACATTGTACAACTCCCACACATCATCTTTCAAAGGAGGAAGCGGGACCATCAGCCAGGGAATAGAATGCCTTGTACAGGCTACCCATCCATCATGATATATCCCCCGATTACCAAACATCTCAAAATACTGTGTCTTATGATGGTCCGCAGCCCTGGCGTCATCCCAGGTGTAGGCCATGGATACGCCATCCATTGGATATTGTTCGATACCATTGACCATTTTAGGTTCCGGCAAACCGGTAGCTTCCAACACCGTTGGAGCAATGTCTACTACATGACTAAATTGCGAACGGATCTCTCCTTTTGCTTTTATTCTTTCGGGCCAGTGCATGACCATGCCATTCCGGGTACCACCAAAATGTGAAGCGATTTGCTTGGTCCATTGGAACGGACAATCCAATGCATGCGCCCATCCAATGGCGAAATGCGGAAATGTATTTGGACTACCCCAATCATCGATATGATCCATCATCTGGTCAGCTTTCCCGATAATTCCATTGAGGGCCATCATCTCATTGTAACTCCCTTCCGGACCGCCTTCCGCACTGGAACCATTATCACCGACGATGTAGATGAAAAGCGTGTTATCCATTTCACCCATATCTTCCAGCGCTTTCACCAATCTACCGACTTCGTAATCCGTCTGCTCACCGAAACCGGCATACACTTCCATCTGCCGTTCAAAAAGTCGCTTCTGATCAGGGCTCATATCATCCCATGCCGGTATTTCTTTAGGCCTCGCTGTAAGCTCAGTGTTTTCAGGTATGATTCCCATTTGCTTTTGTCGGGCAAAGGTTTCATCTCTCAACTTATCCCAGCCTTCATGGAATTTGCCTTTGTATTTATCACTCCATTCTTTGGCCACATGATGAGGTGCATGCAACGCCCCTGGTGCATAATAAACGTAAAATGGCTTATCCGGAGTGAGTGATTGTTGTGCCTGAATCCAATTGATGGCCTGGTTAGTCATATCAGTCGTGAAATGATAACCGGGCGTACGCGGTGGTTCCACCCGGACAGTTCCATCGTATAAAGAGGGAGCCCACTGATTGGTTTCTCCGCCGATAAAACCATAGAATTTATCGAAACCGGAATGGGTCGGCCAACGGTCGAATGGACCGGAGACAGAAACTTCCCAAGGAGCCGTTTCATGATATTTGCCGAAGGCAGCAGTACTGAATCCATTCTGACGCAATATTTCTGCAAGTGGAGTAACACTTAATGGACGGACACCGGTATTGCCAGGAAAGCCTGTAGCAAGCTCCATGATGGCGCCTGCATTGTTGATATGGTGATTACGACCGGTCAGGAGGGCCACCCGGGTTGGAGAACAGAGCGAAGTGGTATGAAAACGATTGTAACGAATCCCCTCCGCCGCCATTTTATCAAGTGTGGGCATGTGAATTGGGCCGCCAAACGCACTGGAGGCACCAAAGCCAATGTCATCCAGAAGCACAATGACAACATTAGGGGCATGTTCTGGAGCCTTCACTTCAAACCGGGGGGGAGCGGTAGCATCGCGGGCATCGAGTTCCTTGATGACAGGGATGGCCGGCTCCCTGATCGGCAGCACCGTTCTGTCCATATTGCCGGAAGCACCAGATGAGCCGGATAGATTTTCATTTTTCTGTTCGGCCGGCCGGCAACTAAAAAAGTAAGCGGAGAAGATGAGAAGTAATACTGTTCTATTGATCATTGGGTTTGGTGGTTGAAATGCGAAATTAAGTCAATTTAAATATTCCGCTAAATTCATATTTCATCCTCCTGTTTCCTCCGCTTTTACTTTCTTTTTGTGTTCTTCTTTCGCCTTCTTATAGGCTCGTTTGTTTTCCCTGGACATGACAAGCGTTTCCTTTATGCCGTCTAATACCGATTTCACCAGTATGTTTATAAATCCAGTCCTCAAGTCTCTTACCACCTTAAACTGAACTACCCGATCCGGCTGATTTTCGGAATAAGGATTGGAGCTATTGATAAACGTATTGGCCGCCAGACCCATAATCGTACTTTTCCACTTCGCTCTATCCTCCATTTGCATATCAATCACCAGGTCATGATACAAAAATTTCATCCTGCCGGAGGAATAGGTACGGTAGACCATGCCTGAAAATGTGATTCCATCTGCCATTCCCTTTTTTATCCGGGCAGGGAAATAGGAGTCCGTAAATGGACTGAGATCGGTTAAATCAAATTTATCGACCCTGCCATCGATGTTGAATTGAGATTTATCATAATCGAAACGTAACTGCAAATAGACGTGGGCTTTATTTTCTACGAAGGCATCAGCGTTGATGGTCAGCATTTCGTCATTGGTCTGATTGGTTATATTTTCAATATCCAGGGTTCCGCGTTTAATGATGGCTTGTCCAATACCTCCATCCGGCTTCACCTCCGTATTGACCAGGTCCACCCTGGTAACTTTAATATGCTGAATGGATATCGGTATAGCGATGGCTTTAATCTGCTGTCCCAGGTATTCGGGACGGTGATCGGGCGGAAAGGGTTTGGTCAGGTCTTTATAAATGGAGGTGGACACATCATCCAGGGAAATCTGGTCGATGATTATTTTTCGCTTATACATCAGAGAATCGAAATTCAGCCCCTGCACCTGCATGTTACCGACAGAGCCGGCGAAATTTTCCTTCCGGTAGATATATTTTTTTTGCAACGTGGCATCACTGATGTTGGACTGAAAAGAAAGATTGTTCAGCACAAGGGATTTTTGCCGGTAATTGAGTTTGAGCGATTCCATGGTAAGATGATAAATACTGTCAGCCGTCTGCACATCGAGGTTTTTAATTCCTGTCGTCATGTCAGTAAAATGATAAATAGCTGTATCCGCGGTTTCTTCCATTTGAAGGGAATCAATGCCCACGTTAAAGTCTATAAAATGAATATACCGCAATTGCCTGTTCTGCAGTTTGCCGGTAAGTTCCCCTACAGAGCAATCAAAATGTTGATAAGAGATTTCATCACGGCCTGGCACGCGATCAATACGTATGTTCTTCAGTGATATATTGATTTGCTGAATATGGAATTCCCTCAGTCTTGCAGCATTGACGACGTGAAAGTAAGCGTCCACCATGCTGAATTCCCGCAGGGAATAAGATTCGATGGACTTCTCATTATGACTGACCGAGGTGTCCAGGGCGGATGTAGTAAAAGGGAAAAAGACGGGGATAGAATCCGAAGTGATAAAATCAATGCCAGGTTCAATGAATTGAATTTTTTGAACCTCCAGTTCGTTCGATCGTAATAATTTAAACAGATCGATATTCTTCAGGATCATTTTCCGGGCCGTGAGCCGGAAGGAACTGTTGATATAGGGATACGCGTGTAAAGGTTTTTCAAGCGGATTCATTTTAACTTTATACACCTGAATACTGCCCATCCATATATTGGCCTCCAGGTTTTCAAATCTTAATTCATAGACATCAGAAATGACGTTGCCATGGAAGGCACGGTTCAGGGCCCCGGTCATCAGCCGGTTAATGTTGACATAAACAAAAATAGTTCCGGCTATGACCAGGACTAAGGAAATAGCCGATACCCAAAGAAATATTTTTTTCAATGACCTTTTTTGTGCCATGTCCAATCAATAATGACAAAAGGAGAAATCCATTTTTAAATGTAACCGCCAGTGTCGCCAGCACAAAATCGCCACTGGTAAACAGGTAAAATAATGAATTCAGGACTCAATGGATAAAAAAAATAGCGCCGTACTTTATAATCCGACTATTCGATCAGGGTGGTGGTATCGGGTTCCGCAGGAAAATAAACGGCTGACTTGCTCTATAAGTGCCTAAAAGATTTTAATACTTGCTATGTATCAGGTCACGCTTAAAAAGTAAACCACTAAGACTCCAATCACACACAGGAATATAGAAAGGAGAGAGCCTGGAGAAATCCAGCTGTTTTTATTCCCCCACCTCCGATTCAGCTGGCCAATGCGCCGGATATAGGATATAGCCACCCATATCATAAGGATAGTTGCCATACCGGTCAATAACAAGCCTGCCAGATGCCCTGTCTTTGACCAGGCAAGACCTGCTTCCATCCGGGCTTCATGGAGCAAAGCCGTACCTCTGTCAATCGCCAGGCCGGCCGTGATGAAGGTGAGCACGGTTCTGACCCAGGCTAACTGTGTACGCTCCATGGCCAGCCTGGTGCTTTCGACCGATAATTGCAACCGGAGATCCGGAACAGGCTCCTCCCCTTTTTCGACTGGATGGTGAATATTCATTTTCTATGATCGACTGATTTAAACAAGAACACCTCCCGATGAAGATCAGAAGGTGTTCTTAATTCACAATATGAAGGATATTGTATTTTTTAATTCCGTTTTATTCCTTGGCCCATGCTCTTGCAGCTTCGGTTTCCAGGTCCATATATTTTTCTTTCCCGGTACTGACTTTGACAAAAGCAATTTCACCACCTTTAAATTCACCCGGAGAGGAATATAACTTACTCACCGGATCACCACTATCATATCCAACACACAAGCCATCGCCGACCAGGGTGAATTTTCCAACCTGTGCTGTCATGGGTCCGGAGGCAACTTCCTTATCATTGATATACAACCTGGCGGTACCCATGGATTCACCATGCTCGCCGGCTTTCTCCCTGGTAAACTCCATACCGAACGTGTATTTACCGGGTTTCAGCGGCGTAGCAGAAACAAATTGTTGTTGTGTAATGCCCAGGAAATTATAGACGTAATACAATTTATGGTCCTTGATAAACAAACTATGCCCACCAAAACGTGAGCCGTGCGCGAAAATAACACCCGATGCATTGGCATCGGTGATCTCCACATTGGAAACGATTTTGTATGATTTACCTCGAATGCTCACGGCTACCGCTTCGGGAACGGCACTGGTATGCGGGTAGTAGGTATAGACATCCCTCGCCTCTTCCTCTGTCGGGCGATCGATCGTCAGGATTTGAGTAGCTGTCCGGTCATCCAATGGCTTAGCAAAATTTTTGTCCGCTTCACTGTCCCAAAGTTTCTTCAATGAATCCAGTTTTTCAGGATACTGTGCAGCAAGATCGTTGGATTCCGAGCGATCAACATCCACGTGATACAACTCCCATTTATCCTGGTCGAAATGGCCCTTGTCCGTCAAAGGGGCATGCACGGCCACGGCTTTCCATCCATCTTTCCAGATCGCACGGGTACCCAGCATACAATAGTATTGGATATGCTTTTGCGTAGGATCATCCGGCTTTGCATCAAAAGTATATTTCATCGAAACCCCGGATAACGGATATTGCTCCACGCCTTTATAAACCTTTGGCATTTCCAAGCCGCAGATTTCAAGAATGGTAGGTACAATATCAACCGCATGGTGATATTGATTCCGGATCTCCCCACGGGCCTTGATTCCTTTAGGCCATGAAATCACCAATGGATCCGCCGTTCCTCCTGAATAATTGGAATACCGTTTGAACATTTTAAAGGGTGCGGAAAACGCTGCCGCCCATCCGGTTGGATAGTGTTCGTACGTATTGGGTCCGCCTAATTCATCAATCAATTTCATATTCTCTGCCAGGTCATCCGGGTACCCATTGAAGAATTTATTTTCATTGACCGAACCATTCGGAGTTCCTTCCCCCGATGCTCCATTATCAGCGGCATAGAGTATGACCGTGTTATCATATTGTCCGGAGGCTTTCAGGTAATCAATGATGCGTCCGATCTGTACGTCCGTATATTCAGAGAAGGCGGCAAACACTTCACAGAGGCGGGAGAATAATTTCTTTTCATCTGCATTGAGTTCGTTCCACGGGCGCACATAGTCGGCGGGATTAGCCTGATCCTCAGGCATCGGGTTGAATTCCGTGAGCTTGGTATCTTTTGGTAAAATGCCCCTTTCTATCATGCGCGGGAGCACCCATTTGCGATAGGCATCATAGCCATCATCAAATTTCCCTTTATACTTCGCGATGTAATCTTTAGGTGCCTGGTGAGGTGCATGATTAGCACCGGGGCAATACCACATGTACCAGGGTTTGGATGGATTGGCGGATTTCTGATCGGCGATCATTTTGATGGCCTGATCGGCTAAATCTTTTGAAAGATGATAACCTTGCTCTGGTCCATAGGGTTGTTCAATAGCATGATTATCCTCCGTCAGGTCGGGATAAAACTGGTTGGTTTCGCCACCGATAAAACCATAAAAACGGTCGTACCCTTGTTGGAGCGGCCACTGACTTTTATTGGCTCCGGCAGAAAGATCAGTCTCAGGCACATTGTGATCCTTGCCTATCCAGAACGTGCTCCAGCCGTTGTCATTCAGGATTTGGGCCATAGTGGCACATTGGGCGGGCAATTGGCAGGAATAACCCGGAAAACCGTTGGCTCCTTCTGTGATGGCGCCCATGCCGTTCAGGTTATGATTGCGGCCGGTATTTACACAAGAGCGTGTAGGCGAACAGAGCGCCACCGTGTGCCATTGCGTATAGGTCAATCCATCTGCGGCCAGTTTGTCCATAGTGGGCATATTAATCCTGCCGCCATAGGGCGACCATGCTGCAAGGCCGGTATCATCGTACAGGATAAAAAGAATATTAGGAGCACCCTCCGGAGCTTTTTTCCGGATATAAGGTGTCCAGTCTGGTTTGGAATCCCGGACATCGAGTTTGATATCACCTTTGAAAGCAGTCTCCGGTTTTGACTCCTGGGGCTGAGGTGGATTACAACTGAAAATGGTGAGGGATAAAAATGAAAGGAAGACGAAGCTGAGTGGAGTCCTCATAAGACAAAGTTTGAAAGTGAAAGATTGGATTAAATCACAAAGCTAAAAAAGACACCCAAGTCTCAAATATTTATCTGTACAACACCCAGGAGAAACCATGTCGCACAAGCGACCATACGGCTACTGAACTACAGGAAGGATATCTGTGGACAGGTATATAAATAATTAAATATCAGATATTTACAGCTATAGATTACCTGTTTTTCCGGGATTGATCCATCTCCCCGATAAAAGGAATGGATTCCTGGGTTTCCTGGTTGATAGCGGTCTGCAAGGCTATTTCGGCTTGCATAAATTTAGCTGCATCGACGGCGCCCACGGCTTTTTTGGCTTTATCATAATATTTGGAATACAGTTTTTGATAGGCCGTGTTATTTTTTAGTGTGGCTTTAGCTATTTCGTCTGCTTTTTCAGGCGTCAGCATTTCTACGTGCATGGCATAGTCGTTGAGCAATTTCATTCTCTCCATGCCAAGGGCTTTCCGTTCCACTTCATAGGCATCATACACTTTCCAGAAGGCAGCAGCTTGTGGTTCTTTCAGTTTCATGTAGGTGTTGACGAGGTCTTTTTTAGTCAGTCCCCATTCCCGCTGAATGTAATCCATATCTTCTTTCAGGATGGCCTGGGCAAAAGTGGAGGTGGTGATGGCTAAGAAAGCCATAATGGTAAAAAGCTGGATTTTTGTTTTCATTTTTAAAAGGTTTATGGATTTACAATAGCAAATCAGAAAAAGCATTTGACAGGAGGAAATTAAACACCCTTTCCTAATAGAAGTTTTATAATCAGGCAAAAAATAGATGCCTTCCCTGGTATTCGTGCTGACAAGAATCATTTTTACTTACGATTTAAAACATGGACCTCTATGCCACCCATTCTTCCCCTTTTCAAAACGGGATAAAGCATAGTCATCTGATTATCTTTAACGGGCCAGGATGCTTAATTAATGCAATATTAATCTTATGACCACTTCAACTACTAACGCAGGCTTTTCCATCATCAGGGGTGGACTCCTGGACCGGGTTTTGACCGTACTTCGGATCATTAAGCCATCAGGGACCAATAACCTGGCGCGAAAGATCCTTTTTTTCATCCTCATCACGTGGTTACCCCTGCTCGTCCTGTCCATCCTGGACGGGCTGTTTTTAGGTCAGCGGGTCCAGGTTCCTTTCCTGTACGATTTCCCGGCCCATATTCGTTTCCTGGTGGCGATCCCCATGTTGCTCATGGCAGAAATAATCGTGGATGAGCGGGTTAAGCTTATCGTGAATCAATTCAGCACCTCCGGGTTACTGTATGAAGATGGTAGGGAGGATTTTGAAAAAGCCAAACAAAAAACGGATCGCATGGTCGAGACACCGTGGGCTGAAGGGATTATATTACTGCTCATCGTGGCTAATCTTGTTTTCCGGTGGGTTGCTCACGATGTCAATATTTCTTCCTGGCAATTTCCGCGCATCAGTAGCGACACCGCCATTTCACGGGCTGGCTTTTGGGCCATCGCAGTAGCGATGCCCTTGTTTCAATTCATTATCCTTAGGTGGCTTTGGCGCTGGATCATCTGGTTCAGGTTGTTGCAGTTAATTTCCAAAACGAAACTCAATCTCAACCCGACCCACCCGGACAAGGCCGGAGGAATCGGTTTCCTGGGCGAACCGCCTGCCCCTTTCAGTTCCATCACTATGACCTTTGGCATTGTGATCTCCGCGATCATAGCCAGTAGAGTATTGTTTTACAAGGAAAATTTAGCTGATTATTATTTCGTGATCGGCATCTTCATTGTGATCTGCATTCTGATCAATATCCTGCCCCTCCTGATTTATTTTAAAATATTGCGAATCACCCGGATCAAAGGGATTTTTGAATACAGTGCCCTCATCCACAGGCATCATGTTCAGTTTAAGGAAAAATGGTTTAAGACCCCTTCCACTGACGAATTGTTAATTGGCAATCCGGATATTTCCTCCATGTGCGACTTCACGCCTGTGTATGAGTCCATTGAAAACATGCATCCTTTTCCGTTTGATCTGAAAATCATGTTGTCCACCATCGTTATTTCCCTGCTTCCTCTTTTGCCGCTTATCGCCCTGGTCATGCCGATAACTGATTTACTCAAAGTACTCGCGGGACTATTGTTTTAAGAGGAAAGAGATTTAAAACCCGGTAAAACTCAAAATAATAACCAGTTCATCATCCAGCTCAGCGAGATTGCTGATGTCCAGCGCGCTGTGAGAAAGCGTGCCGCTGGCCATGACGGAGAATCCGCCTGTCTGCAATGAGAGGATAGTAAAAAGAAAGTCTGTCTGGTAATCCCGGTCGTTGAAATTGGCCGTGATTTCGACTTTGCGGTCAATGGCGTTATTGGCATTTTGTAAAACATCATTCACCGGAAGGATTCCGGTTAAGGTGAGATACTTTCCTTTTTGCTCTCCCGTGGCACCGGTGAAATTGACATTTGGAGTTGCGAAATACAAATCATCCACCAGGAGTTTGGCTTCAAATTCGCCCGTCTGTTTATTGATTGTAATATTTATTTTTTCACTAGCCCAGGCTATGGGAGAATTGTTTAACGAGGCTCGTATCTGGATGTTCGTATTCCGAATGGCTGTATAATTGGAATTAGGCTGGCCACTAAGCATATACCAGGTTGCACAAATAAAAAACAGCGTGAACGCAGATTTATTTAATAATCCGGACATGATTTTTTTATAAAATTACATTTAATTCCTCTTCAAAGAAAGATCGCTTTAATTTCCACATAGAGAGTAACATTCTCCCGCGTAACCCCCTGAAGGGAGTAAAAAGTTTTACCTGAATACATTTTCCTCCTTTAGGCGTCAGGGGGGAGAAATACCAGGGGACTATGGGCTCACTCTTTTTTATTCGGATTGTTGATCCTTTGCAGTATTCCTTCCTGCAAACCGATTTTTACATTGACGCGAAATAGGTTATCTGTGTATTTCAATCCATCACTTCCTATCGACTGGGTTAACTGCATGTGGTAAATAAATTCCATGCGTAGGTAATCACTTACGATATAGCCAAGCCCGGCGCTAATCAAAACCGGATCAAACTTTTGTGTCTCAAAAACATAATAAGGCTCGACATCAGCCAATCCATAGATATGACTGCTTTTCCATGCTTTATCTGTAGTGGAAAATGGAAACTCAATTCCAAATCGGCTTCGCAATCGGTTGATGTACTTCCAGTCTTTGGTATCCAGATTCTGTATGGCCCTGAATTCATACCGGGTGTAATTGTAAATAGTGATATGGGATTTGTTGATGAGGAAGGATTTAACTCCCACAAAGGGCTTTAATTCAAGTTTATTAGCACTCCATTCATTGTTAGTGTATTGCTCATATAAGCCACCCCAGAGTTGGAGTCATTTTTTCAACGAATAGCTTCAAGCCGGCCAACCGATATAATAGGATTGATATTTTTTTTCAGGATTCCAGCTATAGCCCAGGTAAACCACACCGGATAATTTATCACTGATGCGATGAGTGGGATTGAGGCTTATTCTATATTCATCCCCCTTCCCGAATTCATCCTGCGCATGAACCAAGGGCATGATTATGAAAAGCATAATCAGGACAAGGGGAGGAATTCGGTATGCTTTCAAAAACAAAATGGCAAAATTCAAATTGAGGAATCTGCTTTTTGACTCTCTGTAGGGGGAATGGAGCAATAACGGCCATCCTGCCGGATGGCCGTTATTCAACTCCTTGGGTCGCCTGGAAACTAGTCGCCTTTACTTTCCAGCATTATTTTCATGACATCATCAAGGTTAAAAGAGGCTGCACTCTGACGAGGAGGATAGTCTTTAAAAGTGCTAAGAAACTTGCCCACTAGAGGCTGGGAGGACAGCAGTAAGAACGCCCGATCTATCAACCAGTCGTAGTAGGTGTTGGAGGTGATATCGGCTCTTTCATAGGGATCCGTCCGGAGATTAAAAATCTTAGGAAGTCGAAGGGTCACGAATGGCTCTGCCCAAATCTGCATGGTGCCGGGTACGCGTTGCTCCATAAACACCAGTTTCCAGTTGTCATAGCGGAGAGCAGTCAATTGCGCATCATCATTAAAGTAGAAAAATTCCTTTCGGGGATCTACTTTGGTTTGCCCGGTCAGCAGTGGCAGCATGTTATACCCGTCCAGGTGAACTTTAAACGTTTTACCATTGACCGAATAGCCGGTCAGCAATTTTTCTTTGATATCCGGAACACCTGCAGCGGCCAGTAAGGTAGGCATCCAGTCCAGGTGAGAAATAACGTCATTGGAAACAGAACCGGGCTGTATATGTCCGGGCCATCTGACCAGTGCCGGCACCCGATAAGCGCCTTCCCAGTTGGTATTTTTTTCACTGCGAAACGGAGTCGTTCCTGCATCCGGCCAGGAGTTTTGATGCGGTCCATTATCAGTGCTGTACATCACGATGGTATTGTCTGCAATGCCCAGCTTATCGATCATATCCAGTATGGTGCCGACATTTTTGTCGTGGTCGATCATCGCATCGTGGTATTCAGACTGCCAGCGGCCGGATTGTCCTTCACTTTCGGGCTTTACATGTGTGCGAAAATGCATGTGCGTAAAGTTGACCCAAAGGAAGACGGGCTTACCGGCTTTGACCTGTTGCTCCAGGAAAGCAGCACCCCGGGCCGCCACATCATCATCGATGGTTTCCATTCGCTTGGTTGTAAGCGGACCGGTGTCCTCAATACGCTGGGTACCATCTGCATTGGCATAACAATGCAATACACCACGCGGGCCATAGTTCTTTTTGAATTCAGGAAAATCGGCGGAGTCAGGGTAATCCCGGTTTTCCGGTTCTTCCTCTGCATTCAGGTGATAGAGGTTACCATAGAATTCATCAAAGCCATGCAGGGTCGGCAAAAATTCATCCCTGTCGCCTAAATGGTTTTTTCCAAACTGCCCGGTAGCATACCCCTGGCCTTTCAACAATTCAGCAATCGTCGGGTCTTCTTTTTGAAGTCCGGCTGTGGCACCCGGCACACCGACCTTGGTTAAGCCTGTACGCAAACCACACTGACCTGTGATAAAGGATGCCCGACCCGCGGTACAACTTTGTTCAGCATAATAATCAGTGAATAATACACCTTCTTTAGCCACGCGGTCAATGTTGGGTGTATGATACCCCATGAGACCCATCGAATAGGCACTGATATTGGTTTGTCCGATATCATCCCCCCAGATGATGACAATGTTGGGTTTTCCAGCCGAGGATTTACCTGTGCCATTTTTACTTTGCTGGGCGATAACACCAACCTGGATGATGAGCACCAGCAAAACCATTAGTTGAAGTTTTGTTTTCATAATGTAAGGATGTAATTGTTTTGTACTGTTACTTAAAGAACCAAAGAAAGCGATAGTTCAAGGGTGTCTCTACGAACCTGAATTTTAGAAAAATTCGCTATGGATGGCCAGCATTATACCGTTAATCTCTCATAACCATTATAGGTTATTAGAAGCGTCCGGACTACCCAAATCGATTCGAATGTGCAGAAATTGGAACGGCCATCCGTATCAATGGCCGTTCAGGTTTTAGATAAAAAGAATCAAATGGATCGCTGCTTTTTATTTCGTTTTCAAAAAGCCGCTTTTCTTCATTTCATACCCTATCGTTTCTGCGATATCATCTACCGTGCGTTGAATACTGGCCGGATTGATGGTGGCTGTCGTCCCGGTCCAGACTAATTCATCCGGGTTGACGGAGTACACCGTGGTTTCCACAGAGTAAATTTTATCGGTGGAATAATAACCCGGCGTCGAATAAATGGAAGCTCCGTAACCATAATAGCCATAGTAACCGCCATAATACGTCATAGATGTTGTGCCCGGAACATAATAGGTTTCATCCTCGACATCCGTCAATACCATCATCAACACGTGTGTGAAATTTCCGTCATGGACGATTTTCGCCAGGTCGGCATTGGTGGTAGCTTGCATTTTACTCGAAGGAACCAGGGTATAGGATGCCACGGCATTCGACATTTTCTTAACCAGTTGATCTTCCACTACGCGGCGACTGGGGTCGTCTTTGACCATGGCGATGACGAGCACTTTATTGTTGCCGCCCTTTGTTATGGATACACCGGGAGCGGCCCAGGATTTAATCAGTTTGGTCGAGGGTGAGCAGGCCATCATCGAAATGAGGAGGAAGGCAAGGAAAAACAGTTTATTCATTTTTATTTTTTTTGAAAGTGAAAGTTTTAGGATGATTACCCTTTTACTACGCCTGGCTTTTTATCGCTCTTGCGTGCAGCAAACGGGCCTCAAAAATACTATAAAATAGGGTAAAGGGGAGAAATCAGGGTTTAAAGTTCGAATACTTTATTTTCGGATTACCCCGCTTTGGGTTTCGTATTACCCCACCTTAAAGGTGGGGAAACAGGAATTAAACCATCAAACGAATACGCCGGGGCATCCCTCCTGTACGTTTCGTATTTCCCCACCTTTAAAGGTGGGGAAACAGGAATCAACCATCAAAAACATATCCGGGTCATCCCTCCTGCATGAATCGCATTACCCCACCTTTAAAGGTGGGGAAGAAATAATAAGGAAAGAAAATACCAACGGTCCAGGTGATCTCCTTTATTCCCAGTGGCTGAACATTTTATAACTCAGGGAGAAATAAAAAATATTCGATTTCAGGCCGGCATAGGGCTTTACTCCGGCGCCGGTAGTATAATCCTGGTTATGAAATTCGCTCAGGTAATATTTGAAATTCACCGTAAGTCCTTCGGGCAATTGTATTCCTACATGAAATCCATGCTGTATAGGTTCATACCGGCTGCTAAACCAGCCCACGATCTTGCCTATTTTATCTCCGCCATCGAAGGTCTTCTCTTTGTACACAAAAGGGAACTCGATACTATATCCACCGAAAACAAACAGGCCATCCAGATTGCCAATTTTAAGCCCAACCGGAATAGCTAAATTATAGGTCCTGAATTTCTTCTTGTAGGTGGCGAGGTTGGACGGGTCCTGGTATCCGTCATAAATATAACCCACGTTTAGTATCGACAGCCCGGCATAAAAACCCAAATGCTGATTGAAATCTTTGTTGGCATAGCTATACATATTGAGGACAGGAGCCCATCGCATCAGCGAGTTTGCATCATGACCGTTATCCGAAATGTCAGCAAAGGAAAAAAGCATTTCGCCACCATACGATTGATACCAGGACGATTGTCCGCGGAGGGAAGTAAATGCAACGGTACTTAAAAACAGAAGGGCATAAATAAATTTCATAGCATTGATCAGTTTTCCAATTTGTGTATACATGTAATTATGCTTTACAATCGCAAAGGGCTAAAGTACGATTAAGCTTTGGTGCCCTTGTGGCTTACTTTTTTCAAAAAGTGTATAGCAGTCATAAGTATTCGCGACAGGGTCTACCTTCTCCGTCGCTGTAAATATATTCGGCAAGGGTTCGCTTCCGGATGATCCCCGTCAGATCAATATGAAATTTTGGTCATGGGGTCTACACCAGATAATCTTACCTTTGGTATCACCTTTAATCCTTTGTGTATGAAAAACTTATTCTTATTCCTCCTCCTGTTGGTCTCGGTTTCAGCCTATAGCCAGAAAAAAGGGAAAGTGGACCCGCGGGATGCCCAGATTGATTCTCTGATGCAGGTTACCGCAGCCTTAACTTCCCAACTAGACTCTACTACCCTATCCAGCCAGGTGCTGAGCCATTCCCTGGATTCCGTTTCCCAGGACCGGGAAAAATATTACAACGTGTACAAGGTCATGTCTGAAAAACTGGAGCAGGGTGATTTTGATCCTGCTGACGCAGCTGCGATCCTGGACTCTGTGCAAAGCCATCATATCAACGCCCTTGCTGCCCTGACAGAAACTTCAGCCGTCCTTTCCGATAGCGTCAAAGTATTGCAGGAAGAAAATGTCAAACTCCGGGAATCGATCGAAAAAATGAACAATGCGGAAGCGGACAAGGATCAAATCATTATTGAGCTAAAACAATTGAAAGGTCTGCTGGATGAGAAAATCATCACCCAGGAAGAGTTTAATGACAAGAAAGCCAAACTCCTTGAAAAGTGGGAATGAACGTAAAATCTATTATTCAGCTTTCTCCGCCACTTTGATTCTACCGCTCTTTGCCGCTGCGAGCAGTGCCTGATGATCTTCCTCTGTCTGGTCGGCATAATCAAATGCAAACCGCACAAACGCATCCTCGAGTTCTTTGCCTTTCCCCATATAGCCCGTGATGGCGGCAGCATCGCCGGATTTCGCATGAGCCAGGGCCAGGGCCCATGAACACAGCGCGCCATACACTGGCAGCCCCTTGACATTTACTTTTTCGGGATCAAATTCTACCCCACCCTTCATATCCCGTAACTGCCGGACATAAAATTGAATGCCATTAATCTCGCCCCATCCCAGAAAAATATCCGGGGCTCCCTGGATAAGTCGTTGACCGGCCACTACGCGTTGTCCTTGGTTATTATATGCCGACCTGGAAGCAAACGGGTCCAACACTGAAGACTGTGCTTCTTTCAACTGAAGGAATAAAGGATCGTCATGATCACTGCCGGTGAGGAATATGATCCAGCAACGTGTACCCACGCTACCCACTCCAACCACCTTTCGGGCCACATCCACGATCCGGTAATGTTTGAGCAATTCCTTGCGGTCATCCGCCAGGGATTGAAAATAGGAATCAAGAAACTTGCCCAGTGCCTCATTAATCGGCGTTCCGTCTTTGGCATGGGTTTCATGGACGATAAAAGGGGCATCATCCCGAAGACGGTATTTTTCATCCACCAGGTCCGTCAACTTGCCCAGTACCTGCAAATGTGTTCCTTTCCTTGCTTTTTCAGTAATTCTTTGCATACCTTTCTTTTGTTCCGGAGGAAGTGCATCCAGAATATCTTGTTCCTTAATGGTGGTATACCATAATTCAAGACTTCCTTTCTGCGCATATTTTTTCATATGGGTTCGGTAGGACCTGACAGTTTCCCTTACCGCTTTTTCACATAATTTTTTATTCGCTCCCAGGAATTTTCCGCCTACTACTATGCTGGCGACCAGTCGTTTCATGTCCCACTCCCATGGGCCGGGCAAGGTCTCGTCAAAATCATTGATACCAAAAACGAGGTTGCGCTCAGCTGAAGCGAACACACCAAAATTGGCCATGTGCATATCTCCACAGGCCTGAACATACAGCCTGGAGGAAACACCTCCTGCAGCCAGGTCCCTCGACATGATGGCCGCAGCTCCACGCAAAAAAGCGAAGGGAGAGGTCAGCATCCGTGCATATCGTATGGGGACTAATTCAGGCAGCCGGGTTTTCGCCTGCATCTCTAAAATGGCCACCGGATCTTCCCGTTGAGAGGAAGGTTTATAGTCCCCGAGTTTGCTGTGAGAGAATCTTTTACGCTGTGCTTCACCTGAAGCCAGCCGTTCTTTCACGCCAGCCTGTTTGGATTGAAAGTGGGTTAACAATGTTTTATTCATAAACCTTCAAAAATGAGATGAACTGGATCTGTAAAATATTCCGAATGAGGTCGAAAGGATAATCAAAACGGATTATCCATGGGGAATCATTACAACGTACAATAGTAAACACCGACATTACAGAAAAAAAGTGATGCCGTCATGATCCATTATGACTTGCATCATATTGGAATGGCTGATCTCCTCCTGCACGACGATATAACTCAGAAATTGACTACCAGGTTGCTATGGAAGATACCTCCATTGGAACCCACAGCGTAAGGTAGCGACAAACCACCCACCGGCATACGATGCAATTGCAGATATTCAAAATTCCATCGAACGACATAATTCTTCCATGGGTACCAATTCAATCCCAGCCGCACATCCCAGGGATCACCATACTCGCCAAAAACTTTGGAACCGGTGCCATACAACTGTAACGTCTGTGGGATGACCATGGCGGATGCCTGCAATTGAAATCCATTGTCCAGCAGTTCATCCAGGTTCAGGGAGTCTATTCCTTTTCCGGAAATATGATCGATTCGCCGTAAGTAATATTCGCCTTCCAGCGAAAGACCTTTATACTTGGCACCTGCATCAAAGGCCGCCATGTGGTAGGTTGCATTGTAAATCTGGGTGCCGGGAGCAAAAAGATTGGCTTTGAAAATGGGGCTTCCGTCTGATAAACGAATAGTGACATTTTCAAACGCCTCTGTCTCCGGCACACCCTGGTAATCTTCATCACTCTGACTGTAATGCGCTGCTATCCGAGTGGCTATTTTCTGGTGGTTTTCAAAATCCCCCATGTTATTATCTCGAAGTCCATATTCACCGGTCGTCGGCAACCAAATAAGTCCGCCGGAAAAGGTATTCAGTCCGGCATCGAGCTGACCGGCATCCACGCCGAGCTGGCTAAGGTTGTTGCCGAGCATGGCTGTATAACTGAGTCGGCTGGTAACCTTTCCGTTGACCCATATTCCGGTCGTATAGGATGGCCTGAAAAACTCATCCGCTACAAGGCGGTTATCCACTGTGAGCCAAAATGGAAAATTACCTTCCGTACTCCGCACGCCAGGTAATGAAGCAATACCAGCACCAAAATTGAAATGTTGATTCAACTGGTACTGAAGATTACCTGCCACGACGACCTGGGCTCCCAGACCGAGCGCCGTGTTATTCGTCCATACATAAAACAGGTACCGGAACTTAGGATCAAGCAACCAGCCGTTAAACTGGATATTCACTTTGTTGACCTGCAAATCCTGTCGGCGATCGATAAAAGTTGTATTGCCAAAGGCATCGGTATAAGTGGAATCGATGCCCAGTTGATTGAGATAGCGGACATAAGTAAAGATCCTGAAATTGACCGTGCCCTTATCGGTAGTTGCCAGCCGGAATCCCTGGTTTGGGGTATACGACCCGAATTTTTCAGGTACTGCAGGGGCCTCTGCTTGTGCTGAAATTTTTGCATTATCGAATAGCAAAAAAAATAGCAGAAGGAAATTCCAAATGAATCCGGTGGAAGGAAAATTTAAATGAAAAAGAGAATGGTATTGGTGTTTCATAGTAATGTTTTGAATTTTTTTTTGTGTATTCATTGTTATACTCTACCATATCCCGCCACACCCACCGTTAAAGGTGGGGAAAATTTCACCCACACCACTCAACTCCTTCATTTCATAATTCATCCCTGCTCCCCGCTATACCCCACCTTTTAAGGTGGGGTAAGATTCAAAATTCACAACTCACCATTCACCACTCACCATTAGTATTTCGATTTTGGTGCTCCGGAAACCGGTGTTGCCTCAGGTGCCTTTTTGGTTTTGCCCACATTCTCTTTTTCCCAGGCTCTCACTTTGATCGCAGCGGCATCAAAAAGTCGTTCATAGTTTCCTAATCGAATCTTATAACTGGCATCCGGCGTGAGCATCTTCCAGAGCGGATCATAGAGGTGATATACTTTGAGATGTTGCTCCTGGGAAGCCGGGGCTACATTGTCTGTGCCAAAAAGAAATCGATCCGGATATTTATTGAATAGGGCGGCACTTCTGGCCAGGGAAGTAGAATCATGCACTACATACTTCGCCACTTCGTCCCACGAAATATCAAAATTTACATGTTTCAATTCCGGATCACTCAGCATCCCGTCCAGGAATTTAGTGTACTCCTGGGGCGGCGCCACGATGCGACCGAGGCCGCAATGGGCCCAGATGATGGCCGCTTTGGGATGACGCTTGAATAACCGGATCAGGTCATCCGTATAGTTCGGTGTATTCGGTTTTGGAAATGGATCATCTACATCATTGTGCAATATGATCTGCAGCCCGGTTTCTTCACAGAACGAAAAAATGCTGTCCAGCGCCGGATCCGTAAGGCTCGCCACCCCGCCTGCGATTTTCGACGACACAAATTCCTTGTGAATGGAAAATTCACCTACTCCGGAAAACACGCCCGGGAAGGTCTCCAATACCCTCCGGATATGTGCGGCCGCATACATGTCCGTCGGATTGAAGCCGGTGATCATAGGATCAAAACGCGCACGGTCTGCTGCACTCAGCGATAAGTATTGCATGGCGATATACGCATCGGTAAAGGAATAATAATAGAGCGGTGCATCACTATCGAGATAATATTTAGGCGCGAAATCACCGGTGACCCGGTAGGACCATTCCTGTTGAACAGGGATGCCGAATAATGTTGAACGATGGATTTTATCATCCATGATTTTCAGCAAGTCATTGACCGTGATCCCTTCCTGCACATAATTAGTCAGGTGAAAATGGCTGTCATTGAATAGATAGCCATCATTCTGCCGGTTGGGCTGTGCTATTGCTTCAGTAAGAATACTAAATTGAAAAAATAATACAGCGAGACCCGTATGAACGATGATGTGTTTCATAGCATTGGGCATTAATAGGTTTAGGAATTAAAAAATGAATTCATAAAATTTAGTTCACCTACGTCCTCTCGATTTATTTGGCATATAGTTTATAGCAAAATGTCAGTACCAATCGTCAGCGTTGTTCCGGTCTGACCGGCTGAATACAGTCCAAATGTTCCGCCGCCGGCACCTTTGTAGATGTGCATGGCCTGCGCATTGATTCTCCAGCTTCGTGTTTTGGTGGGATAAATATTAATACCGCCACCCCACTCATAAGGATTCCTGTTGAACTCATCAATGAGCATGGAATTGATCCCGTACACACAAAGTGTTTTAGGAATCAACATGTACAATGCCTGTACCATATAACCATTATCATTAATGGTGGAAAGTGGCAGCGGGCCATCAGCATTCATCTTCGAAAGATTGCGGTAATATAATTCAGCGTGAAGGGCGAAACCTCTGTATTTGAAACCAAGGTCCACACTCACCTGGTCAAAATTGGCCTCAATAAGGGTTACTCCCGATGCCAGTGCTCCTGTTTCGAAAGCCAGCACGCCATCTGATAAACGTACTTGTGTGTTATCAGGCGCGGGGGTCCCGGTGTTATTAAATCGATTTTCACGACTATGACAAACTGAAACCCCGAACCGGGTGGCTATTTTTTCGTGATTTTCAAAATCACCGTTCCCCCCTCTTGGACCAAACTCACCGGTAGTTGGAAACCAGCTCAAGGATACACTTTTCGAATAATGACGGGTAAGGTTAGAGGCTTTTATTCCAAGAATACTGAGGTTGTTTCCTAAAACGGCAGTATAACGCAACCTGGGTAAAATTTCTCCTGTAATAAATACACCATTAGTAAATCCGCCGCGTAAAGCATCTTCGGCCATCGTCCGGTCCGTAGAAGAGAAAAGGGGAAATGGGCCTTGTAAGGTCCGGATACAAGCATTTGGCGCAATCCCGATTCCGGCGCTCAAGCGTTTACTGAATTGATAATTGATGTTGCCATAGACCAGGGTTTGTTGCGTAGTGGTGACAGTCCATACGGTAGCCATGTAAGTAAGTTTTGGAGTACCCAGGAAGCCTGTAAACCAAATCATGGTACGATGCCAATAGATATCGTTTCTACCGTCAAATGTTCTTAAACTGTCTCTATGATCCAGCCAGGTGTCTTCTCCCGGCAGTTGGTTAACCCACCTGGCCATGGCATATATACTCACATTCAGGCTGGCAAATTGATTCTTGACTAAGAGAAATCCTTTGCCAGGTGTGAATTCACCGGCAGTAGTATTGGGATATACAGTAGTACCTGGATCTACAATCGTTGTCGTATCAATATTAACAAACTGGGCCGACACAGGCACTGAAAATAAACTAAACAGGCAAAGAATAACAAATGGAAGTCTTAAAACAATAACTTCTTTGATCTGGTTAATCCAGGTTAAGGTCAAATCTGTGCACATGATGAGAGATTTAGTGTAAAGAGATCCAATCGAATCGATGTAAAAAAGAACAGGGAACACTGTTTATGGCCTTTAAAAGTTACCTTAAACCAGGTTCCCCGTTCCAATCAAACTAGATTTTGACACACCAAGCTGTATATGCAGTGTTTATTTAGGCTGAACTAAAAATGGATTTACGCCCAATTTTTCAACCACGTATTTAATGACCAATTGTGCCTTCACACTATTGCCGGCTGCATCCAATGGAGGTGAAACCACACCGATACCAAACTTGCCAGGACATACGGCAACGATTCCGCCACCTACACCACTTTTGGCCGGAAGACCGGAATTGTAATACCAGATCCCGGAATCGTCATACAGTCCTGCGGTCGCCATAACCGGCAGCGTATACATCACTGTTTCAGCCGAAACGACTTTCTTTTTGGAAACAGGATTATACCCACCGTTGGCCAGGGTAGCACCCATGACGGCCAGATCTTTTGCGCTGACATTAAGTGCACACTGCTTGGTATAAATATCTGTAGCCTCTACCGGATCAAAATACATCCGGCCATAAGCAAGAAGTAAATGGGCAATAGCCTGATTGCGTAGATTGTCCCCTGCTTCACTGATGTATACAGGCATGTTCAGGTACAAGGGACGACCGGCAAAATCACTCATCACTTTGACGACATTTTTCCATTTAGCTGTTGAGTCAACTCCTTCCATCAAACTGGTAGCCGCGATAGCACCCGGATTGACCAATGGATTGATTTCTTTTCCTTTTTGCAACTCTACGGCAACAATGGAATTGAATCGCATCCCGGTGGCATCCACCCCGATCTTATCCTGGATGGCCTGGTGTCCCTGCTTTTCAATGACCTCCGCCATAACAAACGCCTTCGAAATACTCTGAACGGATACCATGGACGAAACATCGCCCTTGGTATACACGGTGCCATCGGTAGTCACCAATGCGATACCAAAAATATTGGGATCTACATTGGCCAGTTCCTTGATATAATCAGCGTTCTTTCCGTCTTTGACGTCTTTGAATTTATTGTACGCTTCATCCAAAGCGGCATTGATTTTATCAGGAGTAAGATTGCCTTGTGCGGTGATCAGTGAAAACTGAAAAGACAGCACAAGCGCAATCATCGATATTAAAAATTTAATTCTCATATGCTTGTGGTTTTAGAAATAGGTAAACAAGTTGTTGATAAGGCTGCCATTTTAATGGCCATACATTTTGTGGGAGAAACTATACTTGAAGCTGAAATTGATTTTAGTAGCGGAGGAAGTAAATCCATCACTATTATTTTCCCTGTCGATCCACTGCAATTCCACCCCGGTCAATACGTTGGGCACAGGCGAACAGATCAAGTTGGCTTCTATAAACTGGCCCTGATGATAGGCGTTCGGCGCCTGACCATCTGAATTGGTAATGATGGTCGTAGAATAACCAACGGAACTGGTCCATTTAGGACTCCAATTGATATCTAAAAAGGCTACCAGTCCAACATCCGGAAGTGGAACTCCTAATACGGGTGTAACGGGATCAGAAAAATTATTTTTTATACCGATATCGACCGGGGCGTCATTGAAATAATTTTCTACCCCTTCGCCATATACACCTTGCAAGTGCAATAAAGCTTTCTTACCAAAGTTGATTCCGGAACTGAGGCTCACTCCCCAACCCAATGCATTACCACTCAGATCAGTAGGACCGCCAGATTGATCTTCCCATTCGATATCACGTACGATACCTCCAAGTTGAACATAACCGAAACCTGTTTTGTGACGATAATGACCTGATAAATCAGGTAAAGGGAAATGAGGTCTCACCCCTGCTAATTCTACACGGTCACTATAAATACCGGCATCAGCACTGGCACCAGGCTGTTCAAGCGCGATCACCAGGTTGGTTTCTCCCATGATCGGGATCCAACGTAGTTGCACATTTCTGTAAAATAACATTCCGCAAGGTCCCCAATATTCAAATGTATTAGGAAACACATCTAAATCCATAAAGGCACTTTCGGTTTGACCTGCTCCAAAATGACCGAGTTGGCCGTAGGCGTGACGAAGTCGAATAGTCGTCTGACCTGCATCGGCACCTACACCAAACATGTCAATATCAAACACTGTTTTGAATTCGCCCATTCCTGTTTGCATTGAGGTTTTTACCCCAAACCTGGATTGACGTACACTGAAATAGGTGTTTCCGTCAGTGCCGAATTCTTTTTCGTAGGAAGGTAACCTGGAAGGCCGCATGACATCATACCATTGCGGATTGACCTGGTCAACATTGTAGCCCATATCCATTTGGGCGAAGCCGTACACTTCAAATATTTTGCTGCTATCAACCTGAGCCATTCCTGTGGAGGCCAGGGTGAGAAACAACACCGAAAGAAAGAGTGACAATGGTTTCATATATGAATGATTTTGAATTGATTTGCCCGCTATTAAAAAATTCTTTCCATTCACTGGCCCTATTCCATCTCTCCCCGATCTGTAGACAGTAGAATAACTGCACTCTATCACAGACTACTCAAGGTCAAACTTAAAGGTGATGAATAAACTTCGCTATGGTCAGATTCACCATGACTAATGGCATCTAACCTTCAGTAAAAAATGATTTGCTATGTGTATACGACTACTACCTAACGATAGCTCTTCAAAGGGCTGGAGGCTAGATTTAAACTTCATTAAATCCGGGTGGATGCAAACCAAAACAAACAATCAGAGTGTGATTTACCCTGTATTAAAATTATATAGTTAAATAGAAAATAGGTCTACAAGAGTTATAGTTTTACCAATAAATGTAATACAAAAGAATGAAGTAAAAAAGTATTTTATATCCTATTTTTCTCTTCCAAACCATCCGGTTGAAAAGCCTAAACTTCGCATCCTGGAAGTCGCCTTCCCGGGTTCTTTTTTGACTTTAACGGCCCGTCCGTAAAATGACAAAAAATCCTGATTCCCCTGCTATCTTTGAACGCTTTATTCCTTTTTTCCTATAGGCCTGACTTCCATGCGTTTTTTTACAAAATTTATTTTCCTCAAAACATATTTCAGCCTTTTTGCCTTTATTTTGGCGAGTTACTTTTCCGCTTCCTATAGCCAGGAAAACACGGATATTGATCCTTCCATGTTGAAAGCCAGTAATGAACTGGCACCTGTAAAAATGGATGGCGTCACTCTCTTTTATGTGCGTGGGGTATCCGCCTACCCGGCTCAAACCCGCGCCACTTCTATCAGTAAAAGGATACGTAAAGCAGCTGGTGAGGCTTCGATTCCGGTCGATTCCATAAAAGTGTTGGATAACCAGGGCCGTTGGCAGGTGTTTGCCGGCAAGGAGTTTATCATGAATGTGTACCCGGAGGATGCCGAGGTGGAAGGGATCAGCATAAATGTACTGATCGAAATCGTCAAAGGTAAACTCAGTGATGCGATCACCTCGTACAGGGAAGAAAGAGCGTATCCGGTGATCAAGTCTGGTATCTGGAGAGCCCTCGTCGTGCTGGTACTTTCCCTGGGTGTGTATTTTCTTTTCCACTGGGCGTCCAGCCACCTGAAGGGAGTATTTACAGACAGGCTAAAAAACAGGGCCGAGAAACTGTCCAATATTTCCTTCAAACTGATTCAGGCCGAACAATTGATTGCTGTACTCCGTACCCTGTTCACCTTGTTCAAGTCCATCATTTCCATTATATTTTTTGTTGCTGTCGTAGAATATTTACTTTCTCTTTTTCCCTGGACGAAAGGGTTTTCCGCCTATATCCTGCAAATCATTTTGGATCCTTTGCAGCAAATGGGCTTAGGCTTCCTCAACTACCTGCCCAAACTCATCTTCCTGGTTATCATTTACCTGATCACCCGGTATATCTTAAAATTGGTACGACTTTTTTTCAACGGGATCCAAAACGGAGCCATTGTGCTCAAATCCTTTTTCCCGGAATGGGCCATGTCAGCTTTTCAGATCACCCGGTTTTTGATTGTCGTACTGGCGGTGGTGATGGCTTTCCCCTACATCCCGTTTTCTGATACCAGTGCTTTCCAGGGTATATCGGTATTCCTGGGACTTATATTTTCCCTTGGATCCTCTTCTTTTGTCTCCAATATTATTGCTGGTTATTCCCTGACCTTTCGCCGGGTCTTTAATATTGGCGATCGCATCCTGGTCAATGATACCATTGGCACCGTAGAAAGTCAAACCCTCATGGTGACCCGCATTCGTTCCGTTAAAAACGAAGAAATCATCATCCCAAATTCTGCACTTATCAACAGTACGGTGCTGAATTACAGTAAAAAAGCCAACGATCCCGGTATCATCCTCCATACTACGGTCGGCATCGGTTATGAAACGCCATGGCGACAGGTGGATGCCATGCTTAAAATGGCAGCTTACCGGACGGAAGGCCTCTTAAAAGATCCTCCACCGTATGTCCTTCAAAAGGAACTGGCTGATTACGCGGTCACGTATGAGATTAACGTCTACTGTAATGATCCCTCGAAAATCTTATACTACTATACCCAGCTCCACCAAAACATCCTGGATGTGTTCAACGAATACAATGTCCAGATCATGACCCCTTCCTATGTAGCCGATCCCGCTATACCAAAAGTGGTTCCCAAACAAGACTGGAACATGCCGCCGGCCGGAGAAAAATAAATTTTACTCAACGTCAACACGCGATACAAGGAAAGGCTAAAACAATATCCCCAGGTGGATCACATATCGGTATCCCGCGCTGGTCACGTTGGATGATCCTGATTTCTTAAAATCAATATCATCCAGTACAAACGTGTATCCTGGAAATTTTTCTGCCAGGGCATCATTGATTTTCTGGTACAAAGCGGATTCA
Organism: uncultured Saprospiraceae bacterium; assembly: GCA_963837505.1. Classification (GTDB taxonomy): domain Bacteria; phylum Bacteroidota; class Bacteroidia; order Chitinophagales; family Saprospiraceae; genus Opimibacter. The sequence continues at coordinate 143,717 of CAWINN010000020.1, forward strand.
TCATTGGGATCCAATGTGGTATCCAGTTTGGCGCTAAGGGAGTACACCGCCAAACCTGGTCCGATCAACAGAAAATCCAGGGCCACTCTGTTCCACAAAACAAACTGGTACCCGAGCTCTCCACCGAAAGAAGTCACACTGAAATTGAAATCAGTCTTTACATCTCCCTGGAAATTCTCTGTGTTCAGTGTCCATGTGTTTTTTCGGCCCATGGTTGTATACCCGAAATAGGGCGCCAGGTAAACGCCCCTTGGGGAAGGATATTTATTATCCGTACGCAAATAAAATCGATAATCTGCCGTCACGTTAAAACCGGATTCCTTAGTGCTTTTCTGCACATGTATACTGTCCCCGCTGAGATTAAGGATATGGAATTTAGGAAGCTGGGCCTGGCCCACATTGATTGAAAAACTCCGGTGATCACCCAGCGTCCGTTCGTATCCGAGAACCAGGGACTTGTCTCCGAATATCAAAGGATTAGTCAGGTTTATGCGGACAATATTATTCCTGTCCTTTTTTGGTTTCATCACCTCTTCCTGGGCGGAAATGGCCTGAATGAAAACAACAGAAGAAAGAAAGAAAAAAAGGCAAAGGGGAAGCAGGTTTTTCATGGTTGATCGCATAATTAGATGGCACAAATTAGGGAAATTCCGAACGTAATAGGATGACACGGGCCAGGTATAAAAATGAACCTTTTTAACCTCCCCTTGCTCCGGCTAATTCTCCCCCCTGGCCCTACTTCGACAAGCTCAGCTCATCGCCTGAAGGAAGTAAAAGGAATTTTGCCAGGGTTGGAGTTTTCTCCAACCATCAGCAGGATACTTAGTTGCAGGAGCTCTTGTCCCATCCCCACTCCAAAGGTTTATTCTCCCCACGCTTACTATAGCTTATCCACCGTTCACCGTGCCAGGTGGAGAGGAGGATGTCAGAAAAGTTTTTATTAATTCGAAATACCCAGGTTGGTAAACAATTCCCGGTAATCCGGATTGTGCGGATCGATCCGGTATAAATTAAAACCATACGGCGAGGCTTTTTGTGGCTGCCGTTGCGACATATAAAAGTAAGCCAGGGCATAATTTAAATTGGGTGCCTGGGGATCGATTGCAATGCCTTTTAAAAAAATCTGCTCTGCCTCTTTCAGCTTTCCTTCTTGCTGCAACAGCAGTCCGTAATTGTAATACAACCCGGGATTGGCAGAACCCAACTGAACGGCTTTATGAAAATTCTCTACAGCCAGGTCTTCTTTTTTAAGTTCATAGTAGAGGAGGCCGAGATTATAATATACACGTTCATTCCCGGGGTCGATGACAGCTGCCTCCTGCAATGTTTTTAATGCTTCGTCATTGTTACCTAATTCATTGTAGGCGGCGGATAAATTAAAGCGGGCATAATTCATCACGTTGTCTTTTTTTAATCCTTTTTGATAGTAATCAATAGCCCTCACATAATTACCCGCTTGCATTTCATAATCCGCCATCATCACATTACCGACGGCAAAATCAGTCTGATATAAAAGGAATTGCTGATTTTCCAAATCCGCTTTTTTAAAGCTTTCCTGTTCCTCTGCCTGCAAGGAAGACGGAGGCAACCGGTGATACAGATCGGCAGCGGCAATTCGGACTGCCCGAACTGTGTCAGCGAGCAGCGGAATAGCCTTTTCTTTCCAAATCTCTTCCGGAAAATTTTCCATGGATCTCACGGCGTGATAGCGGACCAGGGGCTGTTGATCATGCAGGGCTTTGACCAGCGCATCTGCACTGCTGCGCGTGACCAGGTTACCCAGGTAATAAGCCGCTGTGGCTCTCGCTATTTCAGGTTGAAGAGTATCGGTTAAAAGCTTTATCAAATGCCCTTCACTTTGATCATTCAGCAGACTTCCCGGAGCCAGGTCATCGGAGAAATGATATTTACGTTCAGGTCCATACCATTTAATAATCGCCGCCACCGCCCATGGATTTGATTTATCTGTATGACACGATGTACAGGTATTCGGTGTCCCATAGGTTATGGATTGATCAGGACGTGGAATCCGGAAACTATGATCCCTGCGATGATCTATGCCCATGAAAGTTTTGACCGGCATGTGGCAATTGATACACAATGATTCTTCCGTACCGGTTTTGTGAAAATGATGTTCCGGCGTATCGTACTCGGGTTTATGACATTGAAGGCAAAGTGCATTGCCTGTTTTTCGCAGATGGCCGGAATGCGGATTGTGACAATTGGTACACTGCACGCCGTTGTTAAACATTTTGCTTTGCGTAAAAGAACCGTACTCATAATCTTCGTCCCGGATCTGCCCGTCCGGGTAATAATTTTCCGTACTGATGATTTGCGGAATGAGATCATCCATAATTTGACTGGAATGAACCGGTTCCCGGGCGATATCTGATTTCCTCGCATGACAGGCGGCACAAGCGTTCAATTGAATCTGTGGTGTCGTGTCCCTGGCATACATAAGCCCGGAATTTTTGAGGTAGTTCCCTTTTTTATAGTCGCCGGATTGAATAAAATCTAAATGACGACTGCCCGGGCCGTGGCAACTTTCGCAGGTTACATTGACTTCACTCCAGGTAGTATGGTAAGTATCACCGGCCTCATCATAATTTTTTTGAAGATTAGTAGAATGGCAGGAGGCACACATCGTATTCCAGTTTTGGCCGTTGCCTGTCCAATGCATCCAGTCACCCGGCGTTATCTTTTGACCGGCATATTGATGGAACCATTTTTTGTTCCGCGAATCCCAACTCGCTCGCGTGGCCTGCATTCGTCCGCCCGGAAAGGCAACGAGATACTGTTGCAAAGGAAAATAACCGAAGGTGTACAAAACTTCATAATCGTGATTCACGCCATCTTCACCCTGGGTGTTGATATAAAATTTCCCGTCTCTCCTGAAGAAGGTATTGGTCACCCCATCGGCCGTAAAGGTTTCGTTATCGAAATTTCCCAGTACGGTAGTATCATCAGCCGGTTGCATGGCCTGGTAGTGATCGGATGTCAACCAGTCTTTGTATTCAGTTTCATGGCAAGTCTTGCAGGTGGAGGAACCTACATAGGTGCTTTTAATTGCTTCGTTTTTAGCGGGATGTTGATCCGGATGGCAGCCGCTCGTCCATACCCCTGTCCAATAGAACAGTATGACAATGAAAAAGAAAAAGAGCGGTCTCGGTTGCCCAGGCATAGCTTGGAAATTTGGAGGACGTAAAGTAAAAACTATTCTTAACTCACCCCCAAACCCCCTCTCTTATCGAATGAGATTATGCTGAAATGCGAAATGATAGTGCAAAGAGAGGGGGCTTACATCTCCCCTTTATGCTGGCAGATTAACTCACCCATCAACCTTGAGGACACAAAAGACGAGTGACCACCCAGGTTTTCGCCGTTGTTGGAGAAAACTTCAACAACAACAATTCTTCTTCGGTATCTCGTTAGCTGTTGTAGAGAACTCCAACAGCAACATTCAAGAGAAACTGAAGTTGCCAGTCTACAAATTATGCTTCATGAAATCCAGCAGTTGTTCCATCGCAAACTGGGGAATAGGCGTAAAGGGGCTGTACAATTTATCCATAGTATAGACCATGCCCACCACCAAAGCAAAGGTCGCAGCCAAAATGAAAAACGCCCAGGATCGGCTTGAACCGCTGATAGCGCTCATATAGCCGACAAGGATCATACCCAGCATTACTAATATCATGAGGATGATGTAAATCCCGATAGGGATCCGGGCATAAAGGGAAACAATAACCCTGGTGACATGAACATTATCCATCGTATTCAGTGCTTCCACGTAGAGGGAACCTATATCGGAATTCAAATCCCGGTATCCATTCGTCACCGCTATATCCCAAAGTTGTTTTTGAATCCCTTCACATTTGAGCAGGGATTGCTGTATGGCTGATTCATCTTTTGATTCTATGCCGGCGACGCGGGATTCAACGAATTCCATCAAGAGTTTTTTAGAAGCCGCTCGGTCCGAATCCGGCAGGAAATCTGAACGGAACCAGGCAGTGCGGATTGCGTTAGACTCATCAATGACCAGCGTTTTTTTAGCGTCATACCGGTTTGATACGATCCCAAAAGTGAAGGCCATAATGAAGGCAATCAAACCCAGTACATAGCCTGAGACCGAGGATACCACAGAATCACTTTCTGTCTTTTTCTTTTGGTAGGTCCATTTACCAAGGCGATAACCGATTTCAATCACCAGGAGAATCCCAAAAACGGTAATGATAATCAGGAGGGCAACAGGTATTTTGGAAAAATTCATGAACAAATCATTTTTTATTTGACATTACTCTCTTTGGTCAACCTGGCCTTAGTAAGATTCATACTTCGTAATAAAAAATAACGGACACCGGCTTCTGCACCCCATTGATAACGACCCACAAAGTCACCATACAAGCCTCCGTTGCCTTGCACCCAGAGGTTAATCCTGGAAGATGGTGCCCCTGTCAGGCGACATTTAAGAATCATGGAAGTGGCAGCTTCCTTTTTGTAGTCAATAAATAATTCGCCGCCAAATACAGTCCATAACTTTTTGTTCCAGAAATGCAATATTGCAGATTGGACCTTGGTAAAGCTGAGATCTGCCCTGTTCTTATCTCCTCCGACAGAATTTGTTTGCTGCAAAAGTATATAAAAGAGATTTTTATTCCCTTTCAATAAAGTACTATAGGTGACCACGGGAATAAGGAGATTTTTACCAGTGCCCAATATAGGCGATACTGCTGAATTGAATTGAAACTCCACCGATGCCGTCAGGGCAGATCGAGGGGACTCTTTTATTTTATATCCAAGTAATCGAATGGATATATCCCCCAGGCCGAAGGAAGCATATCCCTGGGCATTGGGAATGGTGTTACTGACCAGGGGAACATCGAATCGTGTGGTAAATCGTTTGCCGATTTTCAGGATAGTCCGCAGCGTGGTCTGGTTGACCCCGAATCCGCCGGCTTTGTCATAATGCTGAAATTCATTGAACACCTCAAGGCGGGTTAAAAACGAAGCTGGATCATCTGCATTTTTAGGCTTAGGATTGATCTGCGTAGAATCGGATGAGGTCTGCGCCACCAGGTATCCGGAAGTCAGCAGGAAAATAAGTAAGGAGAAAATAGTTTTCAATTTCATGCTTCGTAAACATTCTCGCAAAAATGCTCATCCTTTTACTCCAGCCCCCAACCTCCGACCATGGGGACTTCCTCTTTACCTATTCCCCACCTTTAAAGGTGGGGTAAGGTTCACTCTTCACTTTCCTTTGACATCGCTTTACCTTTTCCAATCGGAATGCCCACATTGACATATAATGCCCGGTTGAATTCATTTGGTGTTGTATCACTTATACGCACATCGATAAGGCCATAATAATATTGAAGGCCAATATTCATTCCGTTTCCTTTGATCAGCCTGTAGCCTAATCCGGCACATAATCCTCCATCGAGGGGGTGATATTGTTTTTTAATATCCAATGTATAGGTCAGGTCATCCTCGTCCTGGACCGAATTAACAAATTCATCTCTGGCTTTATACTTCAACCCGAGCTGGATGCCCGCCTGGGCATAAAGATGATTTTTAAACCTGTATTTCATCATGACCGGCACATTGAAGTAATTTAATTTACGAATAACACTTCCGGTGGCAAATACCTGGTCCAGGTTTTGGTCGTGTAAAGAATACACCGGCAGTCCTTCTGCACCCATGGTCGATTTGACCCGAACCCCCGTCGTGACCAGCCAGGAGGGGTTTTTCATAGCAAAATCAAAATAAAAGCCAAGGTTGTAATTGGAATGTGTCTTTGCACCTTCAGCCCCGGAAAGGGTCGAAAGGCTCCAGCCACCATCAAGACCAAATTCCAGTTTGCCTGAATTCAGTTTATCGCCCAGCAAGATGGATATCAACACCTGCGAATGCACAGCAAATGAAATGCACAGCAGTGCCATACTAAAAGTAATCTTCAACATAGCATTTCGATTAAAGGCCAAAGCGGTATTGGAGAGAGGTGAGGAATTGTGTCCGGCTGCCAAGGAAACCATATTCCGCCCGGATCATCCAGTGCTTGTTCAATTGATATTGTGCGCCTACGATAAAATTCCAGGCATCTTTAAGTCTTTTTTCAAGGGAGTATTGTACGGTAGCGGTCTGGTTATCATTGAGGGATTCATCAATGGAATTCAATACATTACCGGCTGTCCCCAGCACCCGGTTGGCTGTTTCATGTTTGGCTATGTTGACCGGGTTCTTCTGTTCTACAGGAGAGAGATTATCCCACCAATCATCGACATTCATTTGCTTATCGCCGACATTGGCAATAGCGGTATCCACTTTACCCTGGATATCCGCACCCGGGAAAAGATCAGCAAGTGGAAGTGAACCTGAAGTGGAAGAAGAAAATTTAACGCGGAATCCACCCGCCCAAACTGCCAGTGTACTTTCCTTGTCATTGAGTTTAAAACTTTTTCCCAATCGCGGGCCGAAAACAAAGGTCTTGACCGGTTTGTCCAGGGCACTGACATCGGTCCAGACGAAATTCATATCCAGCGCCAGAAACCCTCCTGCAACACCCATGGTTGGAGTAATGCCAAATCCAGTCAAGGTCACGTCAAAATTGGCCTTAGTGGAAAAATCAGTGATCTTGCCCCAGGTACCGGATGTATCCGGCAGATACACGCCGGCACTAATATCTGTTGAACTTGACCCCCTACCCAAAATGGCATATACATTGAGAAAAGGCAGTAACCAGATGTCGGGCCGGATAGTCAGGGCCGAAGCCCGGGCGGTGGCATCATTGAATCGAATGATTTCATCTATGTTATACTTGGGACCATAATTGAACCCCACCTCCAGGTTGTCAATGATGAGTGCGGATTCCTGGGTCAGGTAATTGACACTCACGCCGGCTGAATACGGAAGATTATATCCCAGTGCAGACGCCTTTGCGCCCCAGATAGGCAGGCTATAAGGATAAGGCGTGCTCCTTATGCTGTCCACCAGGCTTGTCTTATTTTTACCGACTTCCACATTGGTGTATACCTGGCTCTTCAAAGCCGTATTCATTGAAATAAAAAGGATAAGTAATAATAAGTAGGTCCTTTTCATATCCGCGTTTTTATTTGTGCATCAAAAGTAGAAAAATCTGATACGTGGAAATGATTTCTCCACCTCCGCTCCTGCCCTAAAAAAGCTATTCCGACTTCTTACTTAGCCACAGGTTTGGCTGATCATTCTTTACAACTAGTGTCCTGCGCTGTTTTTAAAACCGGAATTCTCAATAGTCACCTTCACTTCCTTTGCCCTGGCGTCCAGCGTGGTCATACCTGCATATTGTGTTCCGTCGGGGAGGGCATTGTATTTTACATCGAAAATGACCTTTTCGGCCGGATTGTCAACATAGGTATTGACGGCCACAGCCATAATCAGTTTCTTCTCTACGTCGACTGAGAAACTCAACACATCACCTTTTTCCTTGTAATCGGGAAAATCAAGTTTGAACTTTTTACCGGGATCCAATACGCCGATAGTTACCTTGCCGGCGGCATAGATTTCCTGGATTCTGGCAGGATCAGGTGGCAGATAAGTTTCAATTTTATTCACGGCAGCAGTCATATAATCTGCCATGTCCTCTTTCTTATTTTCCACCACTCGTCCGCGTAACCCACCAGGTGTTTTACCGGTCCGTAGAGGCACCCGTTTCTACCTTGGTGAGTTTTCCGTCGAGGGCATAGTAGCACATGTTTTGTTTTTTCGATTTCTGCTCTCCTTTATAATAGGTCGTTACCGTTTCGACCCATTCGAGGTTTTTCATATGCTCCTTGCTGGAGGCCAGGTTGCCTTTGATCATGGCTACGGTCTCCTGCATATCTACCTGGGCATGCGCAACAGCGGAGCTCATACACAGCGCCATCGTGATAATTACGATATTCATTTTCATTTTTTAGTATTGATCAGGATTCTACTTTTTTCCTTTTCCCTAAATACTTTGCCCAACATGCCATTGAATTGGGAAGAAGGACCATAATCCGCCACCGGTGTGCCTTCGTCATTCCTCATACCCCACAGATCATTAATAAGAACAAGGATCATATTTGGAGATCCTGCAAGTACGTTTATTGATAATCCCACCGGTGCTAAAATATTTCGAACATCCCATTCGGAATATTATTCTACCCCTCACAATCTCACAAATGCATATGTACAGGTTAGGAAAGGCTGTGACCTGAGTTAAGATTCAGTATGATTTAGGTCATACGATGAGGAATAGGCTAAGGCGGAGGTTAAGGAGAGAAGGGATGCGTAATTTACGGCCAGGAGTACTTTAACAAGGAAGGAGTAGCTTTTATAAGACAAGCTTGTGCTAAATCTTATGCGCTATGCTTTTAAGACTTGAGGATCTGGTTTTTTATAGCCTGTTCGAGCTGGCTGGAATTACCAGGGCGATAGATATATCGTTTGATCTGGTTCCGGACATGCTGTTCATGTTCAAAAATTTGAAGAAAAGCGGGATCACTGTATACTTTTTGCAGCAATTCGTGGCGGGACCGGGCGTCCAGGGCCTGGTCAAAAAACATTTCTACCTGTTTCTTCACTTCACGATGATCTACCGAATCATAAGGATGGTCAAAAATTTCCATGAATTCCTTTTTATTGCATTTAGCCCACTGGTTGGAAAGTTAATTAAAACTTTTTATTCCTTTATTGGTCAGTCTCACTTTCATCTGGTCCCTTCTGATCGGCCGGAAGGTTAGCGTCTGGTTTGTGTTGGGCATGTTTCAGGCCGCGGATATCTGCATATCCATGTTCCTGGGCATACCTGGTCAGTTTTTCTTTCAGCAGATTGCGTGCCCTGAACAACCGGGATCGTACTGTCCCGATCGGCACATCAATGATGCTGGCTATCTCTTCGTAAGTGAATCCTTCAATATCGCATAAAAGAATCACGCTTCTGAAATCAAGGGGCAGGCTGTTAATGGCCATGGTGACCTCATCTCCCATCATGTGCTCAAAGATTTCACGGCGCAGATCACTGTACCCGGAACTCCTGTCATCATCGGCCTCTACGTAGGAGGCAAAGTCCTCAAAATCAACGGTATTGGGCTGCCTGACCTTCTTCCTATATTCATTTATATAGGCGTTCTTGAGTATCTTAAACAACCAGGCTTTCGCATTAGTTCCTTTCTCGTATTTATCAATAAACCGGTAGGCTTTCAAGTAGGTCTCCTGCACCAGGTCATCGGCATCCTGCTGGTTGTAGGTCAGGTGATAAGCAAAGGTTTGCAGAGCTCTGACATGCGGTAGGAGTTCAGTTTCAAAAATGACATCTTGGGCGGATTTGCTGGTCATTCTTCGCTTTGGGTTGCCGGGTGAAAGTAGATAAAAAAAAAAGGAATGAGGAGCTGTCTTTCCGGTGAAAAGAACCTTATAATTCCCAGCCAATGGAAAAGCTGAAAACGTAATCCGATTCATTTCCCTGGATAGCCGGCTGGTTATCGTAATTATAAGTCACGCTTCCCTTGACATAAAAGTCATGAGCAAATTCATATTTGACATCGAACTTAAAGTCCGAGCGGATCCGACCTTTTTCAGTGAGACTTGGATAGATGTATAAATTGGAAAACAACGTCAGGTCACCGGTATCAAACAGGTTCAGTTCTGTTCCGGCATATGCTTCTTCGCTATTGCGGCTTTCCGTGCCATTGGTGAAATTTTCATTATTAAATGACAAACCGCCAATCAATCCCCAATACGATTTATTGGTATGAGCCAGGTATCGGCCCGCCCCCAATTTACCGGTGATACGGGATCGAAGAGCCTGCTCGGTATTGGATAAATAAGATCCTTCCGGCAGGATATACCAGTCCTTTTCGAGGAAGTACCTGAAATTAATTCCTCCCTCTTTACGAATGGTGGAGGCTATACTGTCCTGGGACGAACTGGTAAATTTAAAATAGGTATCAAATCCCCATTTATCAGTGAGATAACCCAACGCGGCGGCGGCGTTGATTTGCTTTAGATTATTGGCTTTATTAAAACTCACCCCCAAATCAACGGAAGCATTGACCCGGCTCCAGAACTTGTTTTCCAATTCTTTGAGGTATACCAGGTCCAGGATATTGATTTCCTCCAGGTCCCCATCTTCACCTTCGATGACCAGCAATCCGGGTTGCTTGGTAGTGATGATACTGTTCAGTCGACGCCCGTCAGCCAGTGAGATCAGGAAGCGGGTTTTGGAATAAATCTCCTGGATTTCCACCCATTTGACATTGAAATCATTTTTAGAATAGGGAGTTTCAATAATCAACACTCCTTTGTCCATGGATTTGATCTCGCCGACCATGATGTCTCCATTGGAAAGAATCAGGGAGTCCGTTTGTGCATTAAGAACTGAAAACATGCACATCGATACTGCCCATGTAAAAAGAAGACGCAACAGGTACTTCAACATCATGGGATAATGATCGTGCATTTCAATCAAATGAGCAAGCCAATAGGCGTATACCTGGTTATGGATTCAATCTAATTGCCTTCTTTGGTCACATCCACTACTTCATACATATTCTTCCCATCCTTTTCGATCGGCTGATAATAGGTTTCTCCATATTTAACATAGGTCACATCCCCCAATTTCACTTCTTCTCCGCCTTCCGGCAAATTTTCCACCACCGTACCTGCAGTGGGTGGAACAACGGTATAACCCTCAGCTGATTTCTCATAGTAAGCACCTCCGTAATAATAGTTATTCGTGGTTTCATTGATCACGACCGTTTCCGATTTAGGGGGCAATTCGGTGACTGTGACGCCAACAGGAGCCTGTACCACTGTATAACCGCCATTGCTGGATACATAATAGGTTCCCTGGTCATAATAATATTGCTGGTTATTCGCTGACACCACGATAGCTGTGACTGCCATGGCGGCCACGAAAAATCCCCAGGGATGATAGGCCGGGCCATAGTAGTAGGGATGATAAGGATGATAGTAATACGGGTGATAACAATTATAGTGGTAGCCACCATAGGCATAGGGAGGCCGGGGATATGGCCTGTAGCCGGGATTATGTCGCACAGCTGTGTTGTGGTTGTTATTGATGTTGATGTTGGTACTGTTGTCGATATTGATATTGTTATTGCCCCGGCTGTTATTTATATTTCCGTTATTCACATTATTGTTGTTGCCGGCATTCACTTTGTTCCCGCCATTGTTAGTGGCATTGTTTCCGGATTTGTTGGATGGGGTGGTGGAAGGTTTCGTTGATGGATTGGTGGAGGGTGATGTGGAGGGGCGTGTTGATGGAGTCATGGAGGGTGACGTCGACGGACGACTGTAGCTTGAGGATGACGATGAAGGTGGCCGACTTGGTGAACTTTTTACGCTACCACCATTAACCGATGATCGGCTTGCACTCGAACCCCCTCCACCTGACGGTCGGGAAGACATGGAACGACCCGAGGCGCCATGCGCCATGCGCTGAGCATCCGCGTGCGAAAGATTAAGCAGGAATGCAAAAAAGAACAGGGTAAAAAACCGGATGGATTTTGAATACGGATTCATAGTAACGCGTTATTTAATGATTATTGATCTTCAGTGGACAAAAGCCTGACTTCATGAGCATCGGGCGGCGGCAGGAAATTGAAAATGGAATTGGGGATATCCGGGTTCACCACCCAGTCAGAAAAAGTACACTCATATTGAGGATGACCTGGCTTGGTAGTATACGTAATGGAATATCGGATGGGCAAATGGTAAATATCATTGCTTACCCAAATTTGAGAGGTCATGTCTTTATTCTGGGCAAGAATTTGAAAACAGGACTGCCCATCGATATCCACGGTGCCGAGAAAAGCAATCCGGTCATTGCTTTCCAGGAGGTCGTCTGTAAAGGCAGGGTAAAAAAAATCGGCCGCCGGCAAATCCAGTCCAAAGTGGGCATGTATGCTATCAATGGTGGCGATAATAGTTGATGGCGCGGGAATTATGCCGTAATTTTTTTCCCCATAATCGTATATAGCAAACTGACTGCCATCATACCAACATTGCCGGTGACTTTTTGGGCCCCATATATTGACCAGCATTTTGTCCGGTCCTTCCATGTACACCTGGGTAGTTAAAAATTGCTTGACCAGTCCGAAATCAGCGTCCTCTACATCATGGGAAACGGCCGTTTTAAAACTGCAGGAGGTCATACTGCCAATCAGATCGCTCATCCTGTCCAGGATCATGATAGCGGTGGGATCAAATTTTTGTTCCTGGCCAAAAACGCATGACATGACCATCATGCAAAGCGAGATAAGTGTTCCTTTTTTCATAGTTGTCTGATGTTAAAAGAATATATATACTCAGGCAAAAGTAGAGGTCTGTGTCCGAACCCGTCCGGGTTATTTTTTACCAAAAACAGTCATCTCCGCTTTACCATTGAAAAGTCCTTTCGTATCATACCAGAATTCAATTTTTCTGATCCGGCGTTTACCCGCTCCGGCCAGATCAATGACGCGGCTTTCCCCGCCCTGGGGAATTTCCTGGCGGACCTCAATCTGATCCGGCTGCCCGTTTTCATAGGTCACCACCATACGATGCATGTTTAAAGAGGCATTGGTCACTTTAAATTTTATACTCCGGAAATCATCATGTGGCCCGGAGACCACCAGTACGTCATGATCTGCAGCATGATCGGCTTGAACGGTCCCGATGACTCGCCATGATCCTGCAGGACCTCCCCTGGGTTGGGTGACTTTCTGAGCCATAGCCGGGGATATGGAAAGGGCGAGAAGCAACATGATCAGGTTTAATTGGGTCTTCATAACCTATGGATTTCTTTGTGTGATTTAAAGATTGAAAATTTTCTGAAAATAATTCTCATCGTAAAAATAACCGGTGGGCTGAAACAAGAACATGCCGATTTCTTTTTTTTTGGAAACCCCTTTCCATTTTTATTAAAGGGACCGAATTCAGGTTCAAGTTAAAACTGAATTGGTCCTTGTAGAGCACAAATAAAAGCAAATCTCACAAAAAGTAACTGGCGGCGTTTTCAAAAAAGTGAGGAAGTGAATTTTTTATTACGTGCTTTCGCCCTTTCTGAAAAGGATCGAATGAAAATACTTTCCGCTGCTTAGTTTTGCTGCCATGGGGCGAAAGAACAAATTGAAGCGATTTGCGGAGGTGGCTACTTTTCCCAATGTCTATGAGGTCGTCGAGGGAGAAAAATACATCGTCACCAACGGCGAGGGGGAAGCCCGGGAGATGAAAGGAAAATGGGCTTCTGCTTATTTCAAAAACAACCATCCCCTGGTCCTGGAACTGGCCTGCGGCAAAGGCGAATATACCCTGGCTTTAGCCACCAGCGATCCGGCTCACAATTTTATTGGAGTAGACATCAAAGGTGCCCGGATCTGGAAAGGAGCCAGGCGGGGACTGGATGAAAAAATTTCGAATGCCGCCTTTTTGAGAACCCGCATCGAATTCATTGATTATTTTTTTGCTCCCGGCGAGGTGGAATCTATATGGATCACCTTTCCGGATCCTTTTGCAGGAAAACCCAATCGACGACTGACCTCAGCTCCATTTCTGGACCGCTACCGGAAGTTTCTAAAGCCAGGAGGCTCCATTCATTTAAAAACAGACTCCGAATTATTATATGAATTCACCCTGGAGGTCATTCAATCAGATCCCCGTTGTAAAATCATCTATGCTAACCCGGATATTTACAACAGGGGTCCCTTATATGATCCCATCCTCGAACAAAAAACGTATTATGAATTAAAACATTTGGCCGAGGGAAAAAAGATTACGTATGTGGAGTTTACCATTTCGTGAACCCCCTCTGCCCCTAAATCCCCTAAAGGGGACTTCTTAAAATATTCGAAATGCTTTCGCCACGTAGTGGCATAATGTTCTTAGCAACGAAATGCAAAAAAAATCTCTAGATAGCCGCATAGCGGCGGGACTCTCACCCTCCCCGGGGTTTTCTGAGCAACATCACGCCATCTGCGTGATGAGCGAAGAAACACGGGGGTGAGAAATTTGCGACTCGTGCTAGAGTCGAAGTAAGCATAAATTTTGATGGGGCAGAATTATCGAACGAGCGTCACATCCCCATTCCTCACCTCTCTCCTCCCATCCCTAAACCTCGCCACCATCCTATAAGCAAACACCGCCGGATTGAAATAAGTCTTTTGTACATTCTGGCCACTTGTGCTGAGCGTAGTCGAAGCATCCCACGCAAATGCAGGATCATTTGGTTGAAAATGATGTAATGCAAATACCATATTCCCCCACCGATCAAATATCTCCATCGACTCAATCTCTTCCACTTCCGATGCAGCACTGATCAACAGCCGATCATTGATACCATCGCCATTCGGTGAAAAAACATTCGGGATGTAGATATCGATATTCTTTTGAATGAAGACGACGACGGAATCCTGATCCGAACATCCTTGTGAATTGGAAACTGTAATCGAATACGCTGTGGTGATGATCGGCGCAACAGGTTGTATTAAACAGGTAGGACAATTCGGATTTAATAATCCTGACCAGGTTATCGTGGAGAGGGAATCAAACGGAACATTGACGATCGCTTCGAGGAAAGTGGTGTCGCCAGGAAGAATAATCCGATCCATGCCTAAGTCAACATGAATATCAATCGGCACATTAATCCAAATGATTTCCTCTACATCGCAATCATTAGCATCGATGGCAGTCACGGTGTAAGTACCGGAATTCAATCCATTGAATACAGGTGAGGATTGAAAATTAACTCCATCGATGGAATAACGGATGGGTTGTACTCCTCCTGTTTGCATGACGGTGATGGCGCCTTGATTGTGTCCGAAACAATCGGGCTGTGCAACTTCAAAACCAATTGAAAATTTTTCGGGTTCAGTGATTGAAACTGAACTTTCTGTTTGACATCCATTTCTATCGGTGATGGTGACAAAGTAATCACCGCTGCTCAATCCTGTAATGCTTTGATCGGGACTTCCTGTTGACCACAAGTATTGAAATGGGCTGACGCCGGTTACATTGGCGATGGCGCTGCCGTCGCTTTCGCCGAAGCAACTGATGCCGTAGCCATTGAAATCGGAAGTGGCTTGTACATCCAATTGTGGCAATGGAAATAAGGCAGTTGTCTGGATCACAAGGCTATCACAGCCATCCTGGTTGATGAAAGTATTTTGTATGCTGCCGACTTGAGCAGGATCGCAGGTACCTGAAATCAATTGTGTGGTGTCGGCTGGAATGAGTGAAACTGTCAGTGTCACAATGCTGTCGCAGCCATATTGATTTTGCAGTGTCGTGATAAATGTTCCGGCTTGTGATGAAGTGCAGGTGGTTGAAGAAAGGAAAGTTGTGCTCGATGGTAAAAGCGAAACCGTCTCATGCACGAGGCTGTCGCAGCCAAATTGATTGACCAGCATATGATCGAAATTTCCTACTGATGAGGGATCGCAAGTGGATGAGGAAATAAAAGATTCACTTGAAGGAAGCAATGAAACCGTAGTGGTCACTATGCTATCACAGCCGAACTGATTCTGAAGTATTTCGACGAAATACCCCACCTCATCCGGATCACAGGAAGAGGAAGTGAGGGAAGTCGAATCCTGCGCGCTGTAGGCTGTACTGGTGATGACGACACTATCACAGGCCTGAATGGAGGCGTAATGGATCTCCGTGACACCGAGACTGGCGGAATCACAAGAAGTCCTGAAAATTAAAGTTGTATCCGGTGTGCCTGCACTGATCGTGGTGATGATCAAGCTATCGCAACCCATTTGATTGGAAAGTAATTTTTGAAAAACACCAATACTTGCTGAATCACAAGAAATGCCTGATAAATAGGTGGTATCCGATGGTGCCATACTCACCGTGGTGATAACAATGCTGTCACATCCATCCTGTGCGATCAGAAATTGTGAAAAAACACCCAGCAAGGCTGAATCACAGGTCGTTTCATTCAACATTGTCGTATCAGCAGGTGGAATCCAACTGGTCGTGGTGATGATGAGACTATCGCAACCAGATTGATTCGTCAGCGTCTGCATGGTAGTGCCAATGCTTAAAATATTACAGGAAAGTAAATTAATCAATGTCGTATCTGACGGCAGCAAAGTCACGGTAGTTGTCACCATTGTATCGCATCCGGTTGGATTGTTGAGAAAGGTGACGAATACACCGGCAGCGGCAGAATCGCAGGTGGTGGATTGTTGGGTGATCTGGATGGCAGGTAAAACAGAAAGTGTGGTGGTGACTACACTATCGCAACCAAAGTAAGTGCTCAGTGTATTTTCATAAACTCCTGGATCACTTTCCCAAAAGAATCCAAGAAAAATGCTGTCGCCCTCACAAATGGAAGCATCGACTGATACCACATAAGTTGGATGCACATCCACCACCTGAACTGAATCAGTAATCTCAATGCAGGCATCCTGTGATGGAGTCACATTGGTGATCGTATAAGTCGTGGTTTGCGTAGGTAAATCCGTAAATGGAAAATCACCATTTACATTTGGAAAATTAAATGGAGATCCTGGATCTGATGAAATATCCACACTAAGTGAAAAAGGAGTATCGGTGTTGATGATGAGATTCCCTTGTTGATTGTCGCAGATCTCTACATCACCATCGAGTGATACATGGACGATAGGTAGTATATCTAGTTCAACTGTATCATGTCCGGGGCAATTGATTCCGTCTGTCACAGTCACGATGTACTCGCCTGACTCTCCCACTGTGATCGTCTGATTATGTGATCCGGTGGACCAGGTGTAAATAGCTCCGGGAACACCTGCATTAAAGGTCGCCGTCTCTCCTTCGCAGGCTTGTTGGTCAGGACCGAGATCGACTAAGGTCTGGGGAAGCGCAATGACATCAATGAAAGCTGTGGCGATATTGCTGGATTGTCCTGATTCGGTTGTGAATTGAACTTGAACAGTACGTGGTCCGGGGGTCAATGGCTCTGCTGTGTTTTGATAGACGATTAAATGTAATGCATCTATAAAGTCAGTGGATTTCGCTACGCCTGTATTGGACAAGGTGATCATATCTGTACCAATTCCATTCGCATCGATATTGGGCGCACTGCCTGCCATATCCAAAAACTCTAAAGGAGCATCAGGCATATTTCCGACTAATTGAACAGTCATACTCACAATGGGGAAATCATATAATATCTTAATGTCCTCATCCGCAATTTGTACCCCATTAGAAAGACATGTGAATTCTGAAGCATTGTAATCAGCATTTGGTGCACCTGAGCTGTTATCGCAATCAAGATCAAGAAGAATGTCGCACTCTTGAATTTCAAATTCTCTTAAACTTGTAATTGAGTTATAAAATGTAGAAATGTTACAAACAGGAGTAATGCTTCCTTCCATCAGATTAATTAACACTAACTCATCATTAGCATTATCAGTTCCTATTAGAATATTACATTTGTCGCTTGCAGTTAAACCATAAATACTAATACTGGCAGGAATATTCATAACAAGTGTGACATTTGTTGGATCACTTAAACTGAAAGACGCTATTCCTTTATTACTTTGAAGATTGTTAACCCAGGTTGGATAATAAACAATATTATTGGCTAAAGTCATATCCCCATGACAAGGATATACAGGATCTGAACCGAGATTTGTAATAATTCCAGTGGCTGTGTTTATTTCAAGCAATCCGGCACCCACAACATCGTCTACCATGGAATAGAAAATTCCATTCCCCATTGCGATTAAACCGATGCTCAATTCATTTGCTGCTGGAACATCAAAGAATAAAGAATAATTTCCTGTAAGTGTATCAATTTCATATAGATCAGTGTTGAATCCATATAAATGGCCATCTGGTGAAATTGACACTGAAGTACTTATTGGAATTGTTTGCGCAATAGATGAAGGACTACAACAACCATATAACTGCTGACTGCAGCAATCAACACAGCTACACGACAAATTAAAATTAAGCAATTCACCTGGTGCCGTATTAAAAGTTAATCCAAAGTAAGTTTGCGCAGTTATAAAACTATTTATTGGAAACAACAAGTGTATAACTACAATTGCCACTCCAATATTAACTTTCATACTTTGTAAATGTTTTATTGACAACGATTTCTTTTTAAGAGTGGGTTGCCCTAAAAAAATAGGACAACCCATTCATAATATTAGTGATTACAAAAGCCTACTTGACAACTCCCATTGTTTGTCATGTAAACAGTTCCGTTACTAGAAACAGTAACATCTTGAAACCAAGGATTTGTCACACCATTTTGGCAAGACACTCTTAAAACCGCGCCTTGCGATGAATGAATGCTGAATCCAGCATTATGTGGCATGCAAAATAATCCTTTTTCAGTCGTCGCCAAGGTATATGGAAGCTCAAATCCCGATACATTGCAAGAACCAACCATAAAATTACAGGTAGTAGTTGTAACATCCGGTGATGAACTTCCGCAGATAATCAAATCTGTTGAATTACTGGAAAGTAATTGAACACCACAGCAACAATCCGCTTCAGGGCATTGATCACATGATTCGGTTCTTGTAGCTATTCTGCCCGAATCAGTAACTCTGTTCTGGTATTCTGCTTTTTCACAGCTTAGGTATACTATTCCTAAACAGCAGAAAATAAAGTATAAAATATGAAGTGTTTTCATATAGATTAGCTTGAATTTTTTAAAAGGATCTGGCACTTCGGAGGCTTGCTTCTGTTCGTGCCAGGTTTTTTGTCTTTTCCATGAAGCAAGCGCTTCCCTAAATGTGTTTCCCAATACTGATAAAATTTCATCTACATCGTCCCTTCTTAGTCCTACCGCCGTCCGTTTCGGCTGCTTTTCTGAGTATCATGCAAAGGTGTTCTTTGGGGTGATTTTAAAGTGGTGATCTCACCGTGGTTATCCCCGCCAACTAGTCCGAACACTTGGACTCGATGCGGGTAACCTCTTCACGGGTAATTAGTGGTATGTGATCCCTTGGTAATACCTTGATTGAAAATGTAGTATGTATAACTCCTACATAACTGTTGTAATTAGGGGAGTTAGTGCTTTGTATTTGAAGCAACCAATGAAGACTAGGAGAGTAATTAAAGGAGTGAGTTACCAAAGAAGAAAGTAACTGAAGATTGTATTTTAATATCCTAAAAACCCAACGCGAAAACATAACATTAGTATCAAAAAAGAGAACCTAATAATTCAGGAGACAAACTTGTAAGACTAAGGTAGCGAATTAGAGTTAAAAGTGCAAAATTTCGAGTGTTAAAGTTTCAGCCAAAATACAGTTCATTTTCAGCTAATCTGTCACGAAAGCAAATTTGTTTAATACGTACTAACAGTTTCACAAGGGTCAGGAACCAAATATACTATATGTGGTGCTGTTCCTTTGTACGTCCCAAAAACTCGCATGGATTTTGAAAAATTTGTATCGATTAGCTGTATTCCAGAAACACAATCATCTTCTGGACTTGGTGCAGCTTTACTTGTAGTAGTTTGCTCAACTGATTTCTCGCATCCGTTAATGGCAAGGACTAAGATTATGCAGTTCAATATTGAGAAAATTGAATACTTTTCATGATTTATTTATAAATAAAGTTAAATAAGAATGATAATTTCAGGTTACCTGACAAGTGTGATGTCCCCGTTCCTGACTTCTCTCCGTCCATCTCTAAATTGTGCGATCATCTTGTAGGCAAACACCGCAGGATTCATTGCTACACCATCTCGCTTGCCATCCCAAGCATAAGCTGGATCATTCGGTGAAAAATTCTTCGCCTCAAATACCATATTCCCCCATCGATCAAATATCTCCATCGATTCGATCTCTTCCACTTCAAGCGGCACTGATCGACAGTCGATCATTGATGCCATCACCATTCGGAGAAAAAACATTCGGGATGTAGATGTCGATGTTTTTTTGAATGAAGACGACGACGGAATCCTGATCAGAACATCCTTGCGAATTAGAAACAGAAATGGAATAGGCTGTGGTGATAATTGGCGCAACAGGTTGTGTCAAACATGTCGGACAATTTGGATTTAATAATCCTGACCAGGTGATGGTCGAGAGTGAATCAAACGGAACATTGACGATCGCTTCGAGGATGGTGGTGTCGCCGGGAAGAATGATGCGGTCCATGCCTAAGTCAACATGAATATCAATAGGCACATTGATCCAGATGATTTCCTGCACATCACAATCATTGGCATCGATGGCAGTCACGGTGTAGGTGCCGGAATTCAATCCACTGAATACAGGTGAGGATTGAAAATTAATTCCATCGATGGAATAGCGGATAGGTTGTACACCACCAGTTTGCATGACAGTGATGGTGCCTTGATTGTGTCCGAAACAATCGGGCTGTGCGACTTCAAAGCCAATTGAAAATTCTTCCGGCTCAGTGATGGAGACTGAGCTTTCTGTTTGACATCCGTTGGCATCGGTGATGGTGACGAAGTAATCGCCGCTGCTTAATCCTGTGATGCTTTGATCGGGACTTCCTGTTGACCATAAGTATTGAAATGGACTGATGCCGGTTACATTGGCGATCGCACTGCCGTCACTTTCACCGAAGCAACTGATGCCATAGCCATTGAAATCGGAAGTGGCTTGTACATCGACTTGAGGCAATGGAAATAATGAGGTCGTCTGAATCACCAGGCTATCGCATCCATCCTGGTTGGTGAAGGTATTTTGTGTGCTTCCGACTTGTGCAGGATCGCAGGTCTTTGAAATCAATTGTGTGGTATCGGCAGGAATGAGTGAAACTGTCAATGTCACGATGCTATCGCAACCGAATTGATTTTGTAGTGTGGTGATAAAAGTGCCGGCTTGTGATGAAGAACAAGTAGTCGAAGAAAGAAAAGTCGTGCTCGATGGAAAAAGTGAAACCGTCTCATGTACGATGCTGTCGCAACCAAATTGATTGACCAGCACGTGATCGAAATTTCCTGCGGATGAGGGATCGCAAGTGGATGGAGGAAATAAATGATTCACTGGAAGGAAGCAATGAAACCGTAGTGGTCACTATGCTATCACACCCGAACTGATTCTGAAGTATTTCGACGAAATACCCCACCTCATCCGGATCACAGGAAGAGGAAGTGAGGAAAGTCGAATCCTGCGCGCTGTAGGTCGTACTGGTGATCACAACGCTATCACAGGCATGTATGGAGGTGGAATGGATCTCTGTGACACCGAGGCTGGAGGAATCACAAGAGGTCCTAAAAATTAAAGTTGTATCCGGTGCTCCTGCTGTGATTGATGTGATGACGAGACTATCGCAACCCATTTTATTGGAAAGCAATTTTTGAAAAACACCAATGCTCGCCGAATCACAAGAGATGCCTGATAAATAGGTCGTATCAGATGGTGCCATGGTTACTGTTGTGATGACTATGCTGTCACATCCATCCTGTGCAATCAGGAATTGTGGAAAGACACCAAGCAAGGCTGAATCACATGTCGTTTGATTCAATAATGTCGTATCAGAAGGAGGAATCCAACTGGTCGTCGTGATGATAAGGCTGTCGCAACCGGATTGATTGCTTAAGGTCTGTGTTGTAGTGCCAACATTTGAAATATTGCAAGACAATAAATTGATCAATGTCGTATCCGATGGAAGCCAAGTCACTGTCGTCGTCACCATCGTGTCGCATCCGGTTGGATTGTTAAGGAAGGTGACGAATACACCGGCAGCGGCGGAATCACATGTAGTGGACTGTTGTGCGATCTGGATGGCAGGTAAAACAGAAAGTGTTGTCGTGACTACACTATCACAACCAAAGTAAGTGCTCAGTGTATTTTCATAAACACCCGGATCACTTTCCCAAAAGAAGCCAAGAAAGATACTGTCACCTTCACAAATAGAAGCATCTACTGACACCACATAAGTCGGATGCACATCCACCACTTGTACCGGATCAGTTATCTCAATGCAGGCATCCTGTGAAGGAGTCACATTGGTGATGGTGTATGTTGTCGTTTGAGTAGGTAAATCTGTAAATGGAAAATCACCATCCACATTCGGAAAACTAAATGGAGATCCGGGATCAGTTGAAATATCCACACTCAATGAAAAAGGAGTATCAGTGTTGATGATGAGATTAGCTTGTTGATTGTCGCAGATCTCGACATCACCATCGAGTGATACATGGACGATAGGAAGAATTTCTAATTCAACCGTATCATGTCCGGGGCAATTGATACCATCTGTGACAGTCACGATATACTGCCCTGACTCTCCAACTGTGATCGTCTGATTATGTGATCCGGTGGACCAGGTGTAAATAGCTCCGAGTACACCTGCATCAAAGGTCGCGGTCTCACCATCGCAGGCTTGTTGGTCCGGACCGAGATCAACTAACGTTTGCGGTAATGCATATGACATCAATAAAAGCCGTGGCGATATTGCTCGATTGTCCTGACTCCGTAGTAAACTGAACTTGCACAGTACGTGGACCGGGAGTCAATGGTTCTGCAGTATTTTGATACACAATTAATCGAAGTGCATCTTTGAAATCAGTGGATTTTGCACCACCTGCATTAGATAAAGTGATCATATCAGTACCTATGCCAGTAGCATTAATCCCGGCGACTGATCCAATCATATTGAGAATTTCATTTGGTGCATCAGGCACATTTCCTACGATCTGAATCGTCATGGTGGAGATGATCGCATCGTAGAGCATCTTGATGTCCTCATCTGCGATACCAACTCCTGGTGACAAGCAATCATACTCTGGTGAATTGTAATCGGCGTCGGTGGCACCGGAGCTATTATCGCAATCTAAATCCAAAGACACATCACAATCCAGAAAAGTGCTAAACTCCAATATTGAACTAATGCCATATACATCCCATGGTACATCATCCGGAAAGTCACAAATTAAAGTAATAGCTTCATCAACAATATTAATTAGAATTAATTGTGGCCTTTGATTTGCGTAAGCTCCAAATCCCAATAAAGAATTACAAAAATGTGAAGCTGTCAAGCCAAAAATAATGAACTGAGATGGAAAATTGACCACAATAGAACTATTGCTAAGATTAGTTGTATCTAATAAAACAATTCCCCCAACAGTAGGATAATATATGTTTCCATTAAATAGTGCTAAATCTCCTTTACATTGAATCCCTGTGGAACCCATCAAATTAAACGATCCGGAATTTAAATTATAACGATAAAGTTCACTACCATAAGATTTTATTGCATAAAATATTCCTCCACCTACACAAACTAAAGATGAAACATTTGGTCCACTACCTGGAGGGCCAGGAATTGCAAATATTTGATTCAAGTTAGCTGTTAAAGTATCTACTTCATATAAATACGGACTCCCAACTTGAAGTACTAAACTCGTATCAGGGCAAAATGTCAAACCATTACAAGGAAAATAATTAGGCGAGCCACCTGTAGATCCAATATAATCAAAAGAGCAACTACAAGCGTTTTCACCGATATCAATTCTATAAAGAGTGGAAATACCTGCTGCAAAATAAGATTGAGAATAGCATGGATTTATGCTAAAAATAAATATTATTAATAAAATTTGATTTATGAATTTCATAAAAGAAATTTATATCACAACAAATAAGGATGTAATTCTAATTTAGAATTACATCCCCATCTAATTCTATCTCCACTTATTAGCCACAGCCCTCTTCCATACAATCTCCATCATTATAAAAATACTTTTCTTCCAAAGAGCCTAAGGAGACATTTTGAAATGTACTCCCTGTCTGATCATATTTGCAAGAAAAGCGGAGGTAGACTGTAAAGCCATTAGGATTGTAAATCCTAATGGTTGATCCAGGTTCAACACAAAATATTTCCTTTACATGACCTGAATTGAAAGTAATATCTTTTCCCAGCCCAGAAAATCCTGAACAAGGAGAACCTGGAGAATTAAATGCACAGTGATAATCTCCTTCACATAGCCCGCATAAACTTACTATGTAGCTTGTTGGAGAAACATTCTCAATTCCGCAACAGCAACATCCTATCGGACAATCTTCACATTCATCCAATACTGTTCGCGGGCTTAATTGCGGGATTTGAGTAGTATTCTGGTTTTGGGTTTGATCTGCTTTCTCACAGCTGTAGTATATACCCGTCAGGAAAAAGACACCGATCATAAGTAGAAAAAGTTTTCTATTTTTCATGATTCATTAATTTGAATAGCACCGGCCTCGAAAAGCTTGCGTGCCTAGAGGCCCGGTGCTTTTGGTTAAACTAAATAACCAATAGCTCCTTTTTGCTTTGGTGGCTTTCACTGTGTGGATATATTTTCTGATCCCTATATCCGCCTGTCTCCATCGTGTCACCCCTGGCAGACAGGCATTAAATTAATGCAATTTAATTTAAGTAAAAATATGCAGGACATTTTTTAACATTTCACCTAGCGAACTATTGTGATATCTCCATTCCTCACCTCTCTCCTACCATCCCTAAACCTCGCCATCATCCTATACGCAAACACCGCCGGATTCATCTCCACACCATCTCTCTTACCATCCCATGCGAATGCGGGATCATTTGGTGGAAAATGCTTTGCTTGAAAAACCAAATCCCCCCACCGATCAAATATCTCCATCGACTCAATCTCTTCCACTTCCGATGCAGCACTGATCAACAGCCGATCATTGATACCATCGCCATTCGGTGAAAAAACATTCGGGATGTAGATGTCGATGTTCTTTTGAATGAAGACGACGACGGAATCCTGATCGGAACATCCTTGTGAATTAGAAACGGAAATGGAATAAGCAGTAGTGATGATTGGCGCAACAGGTTGTGTCAAACATGTCGGACAATTTGGATTCAATAATCCAGACCAGGTGATGGTGGATAGTGAATCAAACGGAACATTGACGATGGCTTCGAGGATGGTAGTGTCGCCGGGAAGAATGACCCGATCCATGCCTAAGTCAACATGAATTTCAATGGGCACATTGATCCAAATGATCTCCTGCACATCGCACTCATTCGCATCAATAGCAGTCACAGTGTAAGTGCCGGAATTCAATCCACTGAAAATGGGTGAGGATTGAAAATTAATTCCATCAATAGAATAGCGGATGGGTTGAACACCGCCAGTTTGCATGACGGTGATGGTGCCTTGATTGTGTCCGAAACAATCGGGCTGTGCTACTTCAAATCCAATCGAAAATTCTTCCGGCTCGGTAATGGAGACTGAGCTTTCTGTTTGGCATCCGTTTGCATCCGTAATGGTGACGAAGTAATCGCCGCTGCTCAATCCTGTGATGCTTTGATCAGGACTGCCTGTTGACCACAAATATTGAAATGGACTGACGCCGGTTACATTCGCAATCGCACTGCCGGCGCTTTCGCCGAAGCAACTGATGCCGTAGCCATTGAAATCGGAAGTGGCTTGTACATCGGCTAGCGGCAATGGAAATAAAGAGGTCGTCTGAATCACCAGGCTATCGCATCCATCCTGGTTGGTGAAAGTATTTTGTGTGCTTCCTACTTGTGCAGGATCGCAGGTCTTTGAAATCAATTGTGTGGTGTCGGCTGGAATCAATGAGACTGTCAAGGTCACGATGCTGTCGCAGCCAAATTGATTTTGCAGTGTCGTGACAAAGGTTCCGGCTTGTGATGAAGAACAGGTTGTTGAAGTAAGAAATGTTGTGTTCGATGGTAAAAGTGAAACCGTCTCATGCACAATGCTGTCGCAACCAAATTGATTGACCAGCATGTGATCGAAATTTCCTGCAGCTAATGGATCGCACGTAGTGGAAGAAATATTAGATTCACTTGAAGGAAGTAATGAAACTGTAGTGGACACTATGCTATCACAGCCGAACTGATTCTGAAGTATTTCGACGAAATACCCCACCTCATCCGGATCACAGGAAGAGGAAGTGAGGAAAGTCGAATCCTGTGCGCTGTAGGTCGTACTGGTGATGACGAGACTATCACATGCATGTATGGAGGTGTAATGGATATCCGTGATACCGAGACTGGAGGAATCACATGAAGTCCTGAAGATCAAAGTAGTATCCGGTGTACCTGCTGTGATTGTGGTGATTACAATACTATCACATCCCATTTGATTGGAAAGTAATTTTTTAAAAACACCAATGCTTGCTGAATCACAAGAAATGCCTGATAGATATGTTGTATCCGATGGTACCATAGTTACTGTTGTGATAACAATGCTGTCACATCCATCTTGTGCGATCAAAAATTGTGGAAATACACCAAGCAAAGACGAATCACAGGTCGTTTGATTTAACAATGTCGAATCAGCAGGTGGAATCCAACTGGTCGTGGTGATGACAAGACTGTCGCATCCGGATTGATTTGTCAGGGTTTGAGTTGTACTACCAATACTTGAAATATTGCAGGAAAGTAAATTGATCAATGTCGTATCAGAAGGTAACAGAGACACAGTCGTCGTCACCATCGTATCGCATCCATTTGGATTGTTGAGGAAGGTGACGAATACACCCGCAGCGGCAGAATCACAGGTGGTGGATTGTTGGGTGATTTGAATTGCGTGTAGAATGGTAATTGTAGTGGTCACAGTGCTATCACAACCATGAATAGTATTTAAGACATTCTCATACACACCAGCTTCTGATTCCCATCCAAATCCTAACCAGATTGAGTCACCATTGCAAAGTCCAACGTCTGTAGAACTGGTATAGGTTGGATACACATCCACAATCTGAACTGGATCAGTCAATTCAAAACAAGCAGAATCCGAAGCCGAGACATTTGTTAAAGTGTAAATGGTTGTCTGTGTCGGGAAATCATTAAATGAGAAATCTTCATTAATGCCTGTAAAGTGAAACGGTGAACCGGGATTGGAAGAAATATCTACAGTAAGAGAAAATGGAGTGCTCGTTTGGATGATCAATTCCGCCGGCTCATTATCACAGATTTCAAAATCGCCTTCTAAAGCCACTTGAATAATTGGTACCACATTGAGTTCAACTGTATCCCTTCCAGGGCAATGCACTCCATCAGCTACTGTCACTATGTATTGTCCGGACTCAGATGCAGAGATCATTTGGGTGTGTGCTCCTGTTGACCAGGTATATATGGCACCGGGTATGCCGGCATCGAAAATAGTGGACTCACCTTCGCATATATATTGATCTGGTCCAAGATCTACATCCACGAGTGGTAGTGAAGTCACATCAATGAAAGCGGTAGCAATATTGCTCATCGCTCCAGAAGCGGTAGTGAATTGAACTTCAACTGTTCTTAATCCTGGAGTAAGTGGTAAAGCAAGATTTTTATATACAATTAATCGAAGAGCATCTTTAAAATCCGTTGCTTTTGCACCGCCTGCGTTTGTCAGGGTGATCATATCCGTACCAACGCCTGTTACATCGATATTTGGTATAGATCCCGTGATATCAAGTATTTCATCCGGGGCATCAGGTACAAAATTGTTAATCTGGATGGTCATTGTTGTGACGATTTCATCATAGAGCATTTTAATATCCTCGTCTGCAACTCCAACACCATTGCTTAAACATGTGTATTCTGGAGAATTGAAATCAGCCTCTGTTGCCCCTGAGCTGTCATTGCAGTCTAGATCCAAATTAATCGAACAATTCAAAGGTGAATATTCATTCATAGAAGTAACCCAAAGCCCAAAATAATCGTAGTTACAAATTGGCTCTATAGAACCATCAATTAAATTAATTGAAACAAAATCTAAAGCATAAATATCAACTCCAATCAATATATTGCAATAAGCAGATGCAGTTAGTCCAGCTATAAGTTGAGAAGTAGGATATGAAACAATAATTTCAGAATTGGAAGGATCCGTAACATTTAAGTGAATTATTGACCTCATATTAGGAACAGCATTAAGAGCAGCGTAATAGATTTCACCGTTAGACATTGTCATCGCCCCATCGGATACAAATCCAGTGTGTCCAATAATTGAGACTGCATTTGCAGTGGAATCCCATTTATATATAGCATCAGCATTTGCCACTCCCCACGGTAAAGAATAAAAAATGCCATTCCCAATGCTAACAAATCCAATCATTTGAGGCAAATTTGCGGCACCTGTCATCACTATCCCAGTTACATCTGCAGTTATAGGATCAATCGAATAAATTGTTTGATTCCCTGTCATTATAGCGCCTAGATAAAAAAGCCCTCCATTTGGACTATATGTAATTTCACCGCCAAATCCGTCAGTCACTCCAATAGTTTGAATACTACACTGACATAATCCTGAATAAAAATCAACATAATGAGCCTTGTAATCTTGGGTAATAAAAAAATTATTTTGAGACAAGACAGTGACATTCAAAGTATAAAAATGAAATATTGCAAAAAGAATATATGTAAATTTTGGGGTTGATCTTAAATAATTATACCAATAATTTATTTTCATTTTAAATACTTGACTACAATATTGCAAAAGGGAAATGAGGCAATCAAAAAAAGATTGCCTCATTATAGTTATAATTATGGATAGCACTGGGACAGATCGCACCCTCCTGTAGCACTCCAGACATAAGTACCTCCTGCCGGTATAGTCACGTTGGTAAAAGTTGGATTCGTGACATCATAATGACAAGTAATTTTAATGCTTGCACTATTAAGCAGATCAGTATTCGTTATCTGAAAATAATTCCCAGGAATCATACAGAATGGAAACTTTGGCGTTCCAGAGTCTAAAACAACTGCAGTTCCACCCCCGCTTATTGCACTACAAGGACTAGGCGGCGTTGCTGTACAACTCGTTGTTCCATCATCATAACCACATATTCTTAAATGAACTGTTGTCATTAAACTTTGACGTTCTATTCCACAACAACAGTCATCAAGAAGTGCACAAGCGTCACAAGGATCAGTATCCCTGCTTGTCAGTTGCCCATTATGTGCAACATTTACAGATGTAGTTTGATCGGTGGATTTTTCACATCCATAGTTAATGAGTGTCATCATCACACAGATCAATATAGAGAGAATTATGTACTTTTTCATGATTTTATTTTTTAAAATCAGGCACCAGCCTCTTAAGTTTTCGAGGCTGAGGAGGCTCGGTGCCATATAGATATAGACTCCAGGTAGAGACTAACTCTTGAATTTCGTCGGCCCGGCCCCATGGAGAGACTGGCCGGCATCCTTGTAACGGGTTAAAGAAGGGCACCTGTAAGTATCTTTTTGGATTGAGATCCAGGTTGGAATTGAAATTGTGAAAGATTCGTTTCATGGCCTCGGACTTAATTAGCCTGTTTTTTGGGTGATTAAGCGATGAAACTTTTCAAATATAGTCCTTTTGGAGGTATAATTTCTCACTAGAAATGGTTAGAAACCAAAATAAATACAACTTTAACTTTTACGTTACGGGTTTTCATGGATTTTGATAATGATTTCCCATGACTTCTTCACGTGACTCCCTCAATCCCTGGGGTTTTCGCAGCAACATCATGTCATATGCGTGATGAGCGGAGAAACGCAAGCAGCATAAGCTCAGCTTACGGCAATCGAAATTTCGAGGAACAAGAAATTTTGATGGGACAAAATTTAAAAATGCACCCACCCTTGCGCCGTAATCGGATGTATTTGTCCACCCGAAGTATGTAACTTGATTCCATCCTCTTTCGGCGTGATCTCGCCGATGATATACACACTGTCCATGAAACGCACTTTGTCTAAATCTTTGGGATCTACAGTGAATAACAATTCATAATCTTCTCCTCCATGCAAAGCACAGGTGATCGGATCCAAACGAAATTCCATCGCCTGCATTCTCGCTTCGTCATGAATCGGTACCTGCGCTTCTTCCACAAATGCGCCGACACCGGATGCTTTACAAATATGCATCAGGTCCGAAGCAAGTCCATCTGAAATATCAATCATAGCTGTGGGCAACAAACCCACTTTTTGAAAATATTGTACAGACTCTAATCGCGCTTCAGGTTTTAACTGGCGACCGACGAGATATTTCCTTTCACTCAATTGCGGTTGCGTTTCCGGGCTGGCGAGGTACACTTGTTTTTCCCTTTCCAAGATTTGCAAACCCAGGTATGCTGCTCCTAAATCACCAGTGACACAAAGTATATCACCTGGTTTTGCTCCGTTTCGATAAGTTATTTTTTCTTTTTGTACGGAACCCAACGCTGTCACGGATATGATTAAGCCTTTCAACGAAGCACTCGTATCTCCACCGATTAAATCAATATCATAAGCTTCACACGCTGTTCTCATTCCTTCATACAATTCATCAATTGCCTCAACCGAAAAGCGATTACTGATAGCAATAGACACCGTGACATGTTTCGGAATAGCATTCATGGCGCAGATATCCGACAGGTTGACCACTATAGCTTTATAGCCCAAATGCTTCAACGGATAATACATCATGTCAAAGTGGATGCCTTCGACCAGTAAATCAGTGGTCACAATAACTGGCTCACCACCATAATCCAGGACGGCTGCATCATCACCTATTCCTTTGATCGTTTCCTTTCTCCGGATCGTGATACCCGATGACAATCGATCGATCAAACCGAATTCGCCGAGGGTACTGATGTCAGTACGGGGTGTTTGCTTTTCGTCACTCATGAAAGATTGTTGATTTGTTGATTTGTTGATTTGTTGATTTGTTGAAATGTTGATTTGTTGAATTGTTGATTTGTTGATTTGTTGATTTGTTGATTTGTTGAAATGTTGATTTGTTGATTTGTTGAAATGTTGAAACGAATAAACAACTACACTTTTACATGCTCCCATAATCCTTCTTCCGGTAATGGTGCCACCACCTTCATATACTGCTGCTTCGTCGGATGTTGAAACTGCAAGGAATAGGCATGCAGGTCAATGGATGCATCCGGGTTGGTGCGTTTTGATCCATATTTAATGTCACCTCGTATCGGACAACCTATGGCTGCCAACTGGGCGCGAATTTGATGTTTTCTTCCACTGATGAGATCGATTTTCAACACCATGAAATTTTCCAGCAGTTGAATGACTTCATAATGCAGAATAGCTTCTTCTGCTCCGGGCTGCATTTGATCATGAGCGGTGGTGATGTTTTGCTTTTGATCATAGGTCAGGTAATGGGTCAACTGCCCTATGGGTGAAATCTCTTTGGCAGGAACGATGCCAAAATAAATTTTCTTGACTTTTTTAGCTTCCCACTGTTTGGCGAGAAAGGAGGCATCCGGTTTGGTTTTGGCAAAAAGAAGAACACCACTTACCCGGCGGTCCAACCGGTGCACGAGATACAAATCCCGGTGAGCATAGGCCATGGCCATGCGATGCGCACTGGTATCTTCGGTGGGATCTTGTTGGGAAGGAAGCCCGGCAGGTTTATTCAGGGCCAGGAGATGATGATCCTTGTAGAGGACGAGCTCACTTATTTTTTTCATGCTCCCGGTTGACCTCTTCATGATCGATAAAAATATCCGGCTCCTGGGGAGGGGGCAGGTGGACAGGCGTTTTAATAAAATACCGGTAGATCAGGTAAGAGCCTAAAAGAAAGAGAAGGAATTTCATTTTATAGTAAAGCAGATCGCCTGTAAAGATAGGGATCATTTAAGGGAAATATGCTGAATTCATTTCCTGGCCTGTATCCCCATTTTCACCTCTGGCACAAAGAAACCAGTATTCACTTGTCAACGCGCCAGTGTGAAAGTCAGGTTGAAAACAACTGACTTTCCTGATTCATCTTCCCCTGATCACTTTTCTGAAGAATTTTGATTTTTTACATCCACTTATATTACAACTTTCCCCTATATTTCGCCTTTGTAACCTCCCAGAGAATTTATTTACATGTCCCAGCATATCGTCATCTCCTCCCCAATCGGTAATATTTATATCGCAGGCACTGAAAACGGCATCAGCCGGATCCAGTTAATGGTGGAAGAACCCGTGAGCCCTTCCAATGAAATTCCTTCATTTTTAAAGGATTGCGCCGACCAGCTCAACGAATATTTCGCCGGTACCCGCAAGGAGTTTGATCTCCCGCTGGATTTTGGGGATGCACCCGAATTTCATAAGGAAGTCTGGAAGATGGTGAAGATTATTCCCTACGGCCGCACCCGGACCTATGGAGAAATCGCCGATATCATTGATCACCAGCAAGCGTTCCGGGCCGTTGGCCATGCTAATGGGATGAATCCACTGCCCATCGTCATTCCCTGTCACCGAGTCATCGGCAAGGACGGAAGCCTTACCGGTTACTATTACGGCCTGGAAGTGAAGCGCTGGCTCCTCAGCCATGAGTCACCAGGACAGTTTATGCGCCAGGGCGATTTGATTGAAGATCTGGAGCATGTTGCGTGACAGAGCAGTAGGCAGTAATCAGTAATCAGTAAGCAGTAATCAGTAGGCAGTAGGCAGTAAGCAGTAGGCAGTAGGCAGTAATCAGTAATCAGTAAGCTGTAAGCAGTAAGCAGTAATCGGTAAGCAGTAAGCAGTAATCGGTAAGCAGTAAGGAGTAAGGAGATAGTTGTGAATCTAGCACCTAACTTCCAGCATCTCAATTAAGCACATCCGGCATCACCAAATTGAATTCGGGAATGTCCACGGTAAACGACTCACCGGTATCCATGCGGATCATATTGTAGTATCCCGACATCATACCCATAGGAAATGCCAGCACGCAAAAGCTGCTGTAGGAATGAATGGCGTTATGTTCGATGACCGGCTGCTGACCTACGACACCATCCCCATCCACCACTTTTCGGGAGCCATCTGCTTCCGTGATATCCCAATGCCTGGATATCAGTTGGATGGAATATTCATTGTAATTGGTGATGTGAATGGTGTATACATGCAGATATTGTGAACGGTGCGGAAAAGAGTGTCCCGGCTGGAATTCACTCTCCACTCCTATCTGAACGCCGTTAGTAGTTAAGATCTGCACAGAGCTAAAGTAAAAATTTCCGGACAATGGATTCGGCTTCCTTCAGGGTCTCCTGGAGATCATCATTGATCAGGACCGTATCAAATTCATTTTCAAACGCCAGTTCTTCCCTCGCTTTATTTAATCTTTTTTCAAGACTGGTTTCTGTTTCCGTGCCCCGCTCACGCAATCGTTGCTCAAGAATGTCCATACTGGGCACCTTGATGAAGACGGAGAGAATATCCCTGGGGTAAAGATGGGTGATACTCAGGGCACCTTTGACATCAACATCAAACACCACATGCTTGCCGATCTGGTGCAGCCGGCTGATCTCTGAACGCAAGGTTCCGTAAAACTGACCGGAATATACTTCTTCCCATTCCGCAAAAGCTTCGTTTTCCACCCACAGTTTGAACGTTTCCACAGAAAGATAATAATAATCCCTGCCATGTTTTTCATAGGATCGACGCTGTCTCGTGGTGGCAGAAACGGAGAA
Organism: uncultured Saprospiraceae bacterium; assembly: GCA_963837505.1. Classification (GTDB taxonomy): domain Bacteria; phylum Bacteroidota; class Bacteroidia; order Chitinophagales; family Saprospiraceae; genus Opimibacter. The sequence goes on from CAWINN010000020.1 coordinate 177,034, forward strand.
GGAGGTTTCCGGAAAAGTATCGAGGATGTGCCTGACGATGGTCGTTTTTCCGGAACCGCTGGGGGCTGTGAAAACAATCAATTTTCCGGAAAAAGTCATACGATATTGGCGAGTTGTTCTTTGATCTTCTCCAACTCATTTTTCATGTTGACCACCACGTGCTGCAATGGGCTCCATTGGGCCTTGGCCCCAAGGGTATTGATTTCACGCCCGATCTCCTGGGAAATGAAATTGAGTTGTTTGGATTTCATGTCCAGGTTCCCTGACAAGGTTTCCTTAAAGAAATTACAGTGTTGCTGCAGCCTTACTTTTTCTTCGTTGATATCGAGACGCTCCAGGTAAAACAGGATCTCTTGCTCGAACCGGTTTTTATCTACCTGTTCACCTTTAGCAAATTCCTCCAGCTTTTGTTTCATCCGGGAACGCATATGGGTCAGCCGTTCTATATCCTGGGCATCGATATCATTGCACATGTCATGTATGGCGGTCACCGATTGGAGCAAATCATTGTACAAACTGCGGCCTTCATGTTCCCGAAACACGATCAGCTGGTCAATAGCGAGATTGACCGCTTCAACAATCGCGCTCCAGAGTTTATCGTCGATTTCCGTAGAATGTCCGTTTCGAAGGACATTGGGCAGCTTAAGGACTTCATGCAGGATTTGATCGGCACCGACACCCAGGTCAGCGGCGATTTCACTGAGTTGTTGAAAATGTTTTTTGATCAGCGCCCTGTCATAATCGATGTCATCCATCGTGTGCTCGCCCTCAAAGGAAATGGTCATTTCGAGTTTCCCGCGCTGGGTGCGTTGGAGGACGAGATTGCGTAAATCAATCTCCTTTTCCCCCAGGTTGACGGGCAGTTTGATCCGCAAATCCGTGATTTTGGAGTTGAGGGACCTGATTTCCGACAGCACCTGCATGTCATTATAAGCGGCTGTTCCGCGCCCGTAGCCCGTCATCGATTGGATCATGGCCGCGAAGATAAATGAATAAGACTAAGGCGGAGGCTAAGGTTAAGGCAGATCAGGCGAAATGGAAGCCAGAGGCTTACTATTCGGAGTCCGGGCATGAGGTTTTTCCGGAAATCTCACTGGGCCGGAGCCTTCGCCTCCGCCCCAACCTCAGCCTTCGCCTCAGTCTCAAGCCGTTATGTACGCATAAGTGAAATAAAAATGTGTAACCCTATGGTATTAAATCGGAACATTTTAAGAACTTTGCCCTCCCGAATTGCTTTGGAAAAAGCATAACCTACTATAAATCAGAGTAATGAGAAAAGCAGATTTAGTCAACATCATCGCTGAGAAAACCGGAGTGCCCAAGGTAGATGTCCTGGTGACTTTGGAAACCTTTTTCACGGAGATCAAAGTCTCTTTGTCAAAGGGCGAAAATGTTTATATCCGCGGTTTCGGTTCTTTCATCACGAAGAGAAGAGCTAAAAAAGTGGGAAGGCATATCAAGAATAATGTTTCCATTGAGATTCCGGCTCATTATATCCCGTCTTTCAAACCGGCCAAGATTTTTGTGGATGAGGTTAAGGATGGAGTTGACCCCAATAGGGAAATAAAGGAAGAAAAGGAAGAAAAGGGTGAAGATTAAGGAGCAGATCCTTTACATAGCTGGCGCTGTCGTACTGGTCGTCATCTTGTACTTCGGATTTGATACCAAACCCTCTTCTCAGCAGGTCCTTGAAAAGTCGAGGGCTTTGACCAGTCAGGAATTTGACATTCAATCCCTGGAAAAAGAGGCTGTGACCGGATTAAAGCCGGAAGAAAAAAATTACCTCGAAACGCTGGAATCAGAAGTCTCCAATGTGAACGAAGATTCCGTAAAATCGAGATTGCTTAAAGACCTCTCCCATTTTTGGTATTCCCACCAGGATGATCTTTTGGCCGGTCTGTATGCCAAAGCAGTGGCGGATGTTGAAAATACTGCCGACAGTTGGTCGATCGCCGGAGCCAGTTTTGCTACCATCCTTCAAAAGAAGGAACTGGACGAAAAGAAACTGGGTTTTGCAAGGGATGAAGCCGTAGCCTGTTTCGAAAATGCTATTTCACTCGAGCCGAAAGTGGTGGAATACAGGATCAACCAGGCCCTGTGCTATATCGAAGTTCCCAGCCAGGAAATGCCGATGAAAGGGATCCAGATGCTGGTCGGTCTGGCCACCAATTTTCCGGATTCGCCTTTGCCTTCATTTCAACTGGCCAGGCTGGCGGTCCAAACGGGTCAATATGAACGGGCAGCAGAGCGGATCGAACAAGCGCTTGCCCTGGATCCTAAAAACAGCAGGATTGCCTGTCTGGGCGTGGAAATATATAAGGCACTTCACCAGCCCGATAAAGTAGAAAAACTGAATGGCGTTTGTGCCGGACAACAATAGACATAGTTGATTTATAAAAACATAATTCTTTAGTGTATGCCTTGCGGTAAGAAAAGAAAAAGACATAAAATCGCCACACACAAGCGGAAGAAGCGTCTGCGTAAAAACAGACACAAGAAGAAGAACAGATAAGCATTTTTTTTAACCGGCATCAACGCAGTCCGATGTCAAGGATATTGCCCACCATAAGCGAGTGGGCCCCGGTGTGACAGTGCTTTCCCTTTCTCTTCTTATCCCTTGTGTGAATAAGATATAAGGCCCTGTCCCCGGTGTATCATCGCTGCATGAAAATCGATATACCCTGTTGCCGTCAATCAATGCCTGATCTCTCCCGCCCTACAGCGGGATCTTGAAAAGCAAATTGTTTTGATATCCTTTCCGGACTAGGACTGATGATATGCCACGAGCATAGAGGGTATTTGTATGGACAAAGAGTTAATCGTCCAGGGCTCTCCCACCAGGGTAGAAATCGCTTTGGTAGAGAACCAGAAGTTGGTTGAACTTCATCAACAAAAAACCAAAACCAACTTTTCAGTTGGTGACATCTTCCTCGGGAAGATCAAGAAGATAATGCCCAGCCTCAACGCTGCATTTGTCGACATCGATCACCGTAAAGACGCTTTCCTCCATTACACGGACATGGGTCCCAAACTGAGGACCGTCATGAAGTTTACCGAGGACAGCATCCAGGGCAAGCAACAAACAGCCCTGCTGGACAATTTTGAGTTCGAGCCGGAAATCCTCAAAACCGGCAAAGTTGACCAGGTGCTGAAGAAGAATGAATCCATCCTGATTCAAATTCTCAAAGAACCTATTTCCACCAAAGGTCCCCGCCTGTCTTGTGAAATCACGATTCCGGGTCGCTTCATCGTGCTGACCCCATTCAGCAATACCATCGCGGTCTCCAAAAAAGTAAGCAGCCAGGAAGAACGCAAGCGTTTACAACTCCTGGTGGAATCCATCCGGCCTAAAAATTTCGGGATCATCGTACGGACCGCAGCAGAAGGGAAAAAAGTGGCCGATCTGCATGAAGAACTGAAAGAACTACTGGACAAATGGAGCCAGATCCACAAGCAACTTTACAAACGCCAACAACCTGCCAAACTGCTGAGCGAACTGGACAAAACCTCTTCGATCCTCAGGGATATGCTCAATGATGATTTTACCAACATTATCGTCAATGACAAGGACATTTATGACAACATCCATGAATACCTCGACAACATTGCGCCGGCGAAGAAGGACATCATCTCTCTCTACAAAGGAAAAAAACCCGTGTTCGATACGTATGGGGTCAGCCGGCAGATAAAATCTTCCTTTGGAAAAACGGCGACATTGCCCAGTGGCGCTTACCTGGTGATCGAATCCACAGAAGCCATGCACGTCATTGATGTCAACTCAGGTCCTAAAATGCAACGCAAGGACCAGGAGAGCACCGCTATCGCTGTTAACCTGGAAGCCTCCGAAGAAATAGCCCGTCAATTACGTCTGCGCGATATAGGGGGACTGATTGTGATCGACTTCATTGACATGCGCAACCAGGAAAATAAAAATGAGCTGGCCAAACAAATGAAGGAAAGTATGCGACGCGACACTGCACAACATACGATTCTCCCTTTGAGCAAGTTTGGATTAATGCAGATCACCCGCCAGCGCGTACGTCCCGAAGTAAAAATTGACACGGCGGAGATTTGTTACACCTGCCATGGCACCGGCAAGGTAAACCCGACGATCCTGATCACCGACGATATCGTCCGCGATCTCGAATATATCCAGCAAAGCCGTCCGAAGACTTCGGTCCGCCTGGAGGTACATCCCTATCTCCATGCCTTTCTTAAATCCGGCTTCCCCAACTTTCAGCATAAATGGTGGTGGAAGAATCAGAAATGGATAAAGATCAGTCCCAATTCGGATTTCGGGCTGCACGAATATAAATTCTTTGATAAGAATAATGACGAGATCAGGCTGTATTAAAACTAAAAGTGAATAACGAAAAGTGAAGAGTGCATTCATAATATATTGCAGGTCACGGATCACGAGTCACGGATCACGAGTATGAAACCCGACATTGAAAATTCTGAAGACATTAAAAAACTCATTGACACCTTTTATGGGAAAGTGAGAGAAGATAAGGTCATCGGCTACATTTTCAATGATATCGCCAAGGTGGATTGGCCACAACACCTTCCGAAAATGTATGCCTTCTGGGAGTTTTTATTACTGGGGAAGGACGCTTATCTGGGCAATCCGCTCGAAGCGCATCGAAAGCTGAATGAAAAAGTCAAATTGAAAGAAGAACATTTCGATCAGTGGCTGAAACTCTTTCATGAAACGATTGATGAATTGTTTCGCGGGAAGAATGCTGAAGAGGCAAAACACCGTTCCCGGCTGATTGCCTTAACATGGAAACCCAAATTAGTGTAAAAAATCTTTCATCCATTCTGTCCTTTTTTTTGGCGGGTTCATCTTTATTTGTTTTTCTTTTTACCTTCCCTGTGCAATATTGAGTGAGTAAAAACATTTTCTATCTGATCATCTAATTCCAGCGGAGTGAAGATATTTTTTCCTGTACTCAATTGGGGGCTCGGGCACGCCAGCCGGTCGCTCCCGATCATCAAATCCTATATCGCAGAAGGGCATGAGGTCCTTCCTGCTTCTGATGGCGAAGCGTTATCCATGCTGCGTCGGGAACTGCCGGATCGACTGGTGTTGCAGCTACCCGGTTATGGAATTCAATACGGAAGCCGGTATATGCCCTACAATATGCTGAGACATGGTCCTGGCATGTTGCGCACCATGAAAGCGGAACACATCCTGACCCAGGCCATCGTCGAGAAACACCATATCGATTGCATCATTTCTGATAATCGCTACGGTTGCTACCACAGGGATGTTCCCTCTGCCCTCGTCACTCATCAATTGCAAGTGTTCACCGGGCAGAAATTACTGGATGTCTATATCCGCAGGCAAATCAGAAGCTGGTTTAAAAATTTTTCAGAAATCTGGATTCCCGACCAGGCTCCCCCCGCCAATATTACAGGCGATCTGACCGGAATCGATACGAACCCGATACCCAAATATTACCTCGGGACGATTTCCGAATTAAACAGCAAGCCATACGCAGGGAAGTTTGATGCGATCGCGGTGCTTTCCGGCCCCGAGCCCCAGCGCACGCACTTCGAGCATATCATCGTCAAGCAACTGTCTGCTCTGAACGGCAACTTTGCTATCGTCAGCGGACTACCGAAATCAGAAGAACCCGTTAAAGAAGAAGGTAACCTGGTCATCTATCCGTTTTTATCCAGGCAGGAATTGTCCGGCCTCCTGGATGAAACTGAAGTTATCATTGCGAGAAGCGGTTACACCACGCTTATGGATCTGGCCAGAACTGGACATAAAGCCATCCTCTGCCCCACACCCGGACAATACGAACAAATTTATCTTGCTGACCGGCTGGATCACCTGGATCAATGTGTGTACATAAGGCAGGACCATATTGATCTGAATAAGGCTTTTGAAGAGGTTCAGCATAAACACGCTCTTGGTTATGGAGCCACGTCCGTAAATGAAGATTTCTCGGACCGCCTGGCTCATCTCTGCCGCTCCATATCCACCTCCTCTCCTTCCGAAGTGATGTCTTAAGGCTTCTGTTCGGGCTTGATTTGAGCTGCCGTGGCATTGACCTGGTCCATGGCTCTTTTTAAGCCTATGGAAACAAAAGTTTTTATGGCATCCCCCGCCGTTTTCAGGATATCCGGCAACAGTTTTTGTTCTGCTGCATTCCATGGTCCCAACACATAATTGATTTGTCCGCCCAGGTTGAAATTTTTACCTATCCCTATCCGCAGGCGGGGATATTCCGTAGTGCCTAATTTTTCCTGGATATCGCTGAGCCCATTGTGCCCTCCGTCTGAACCTTTTCCACGGAGACGAATGACGCCGAGGTCCAATTGGATTTCATCGACTATGACTAACAGGTTATCAACCGGAATTTTTTCTTTTTGAAGCCAATAGGCCACTGCTTTTCCGCTTAAGTTCATGTAGGTATTCGGCTTGAGCAGCACCAGCGTCCTTCCTTTGTGTTTTACTTCGGTCCTGCTTCCCAGCGTAACCGATTTCCATATTGCATCAGAAGCACGGGCCAGGTCATCCACCACCTGGAAACCCACATTGTGACGGGTGGCAGCGTATTCCTCACCTATATTTCCAAGGCCTACAATTAAATATTTCATGCCAAACAAAGGTAATTCTAATGGCGAAGTAATCTCTGTGTTCAATGCTCAGGGCATTACACTTATCTTTACGCCATGACCACCATCACACCTCCCAAATTTCCTCGCCCTGTAGAAGGTGATTGCGCCGCCTATTTTTTCCGTTACATCCGTAAAGTACCGGAAGGTGATATCGTCACGATTTTGGAAGAGCAGCAGAAAGACTTCAGCCGTTTCATAGATAGCCTTTCTCCAGAGAAGCTACATCATCGATATGCTCCTGAGAAATGGTCCCTCGCCGAAATGATTGGTCACGTGTTGGATACCGAACGCGTCTTTGCCTATCGCATGATGTGCATCAGCCGGGGCGAGCAGCAAAGCCTGCCCGGCTATGAGCAGGACGATTATGTGAAGGCTTCCATTTTTGATTACCTCAACGGGAACGAATTGCGCGATGAATGGAATGCCGTGCGGTTGGGCACGATATTGTTGTGTAAACATATGACTACGGAGATGGCCGCCCGGTTGGGAAAAGCGAATGATACACCGGTACGTGCTTATGCTTATCCATACATGATTGCGGGCCACGTCATCCATCACCTGGAGGTGGCAAAAGAAAAATATTTATCACCTGCCTAACTATTTGCTTTGTACCTGGCTGATACCACACGTTTTCTATCTAAGCTTACTTTCCCCAAACTGTTCAACATCGCGGCGATTTGGTCCTCTTATCAATTGACGAAATGGACAAAACGTCCCGTGCAGTGGGGCACCCCCATGACCATTTCGGTAGAGCCGACTACAGCCTGCAATCTACGTTGTCCCGAATGTCCGAGCGGTCTTCGCTCCTTCACGCGGGAAACCGGTAATATGAAAGAAGATTTTTTCCGTCAGCTCATCAATAGTATGCATCGAAAACTCACCTGGCTTATTTTCTATTTCCAGGGTGAGCCCTACATCAATCCCAAATTCCTGGACATGGTGAAATATGCCCATCAAAAAGGTATCTACACCATCACCTCCACAAACGGACATTTTCTTCATCCGGAAAATGCACGTAAGACCATTGATTCCGGTCTCGATCGCATATTGATTTCTATTGATGGTTCTACGCAGGAAGTCTATGAACAATATAGAAAGGAAGGAGAACTGGAAAAAGTGCTCGAGGGCGCAAAGAATTTAGTGCAGGCTAAAAAGGAAGCTCATTCATCAACTCCGCATATTGTTTTCCAGATGCTGGTGGTGAAACCAAACGAACATCAAATCGAGGAAGTGAAACGCCTCGCTAAAGAGATCGGTGTGGATGAAGTCAAGTTGAAGACCGCGCAGGTATATGATTATGAAAACGGAAATGAACTCATCCCCACCCTGGATCAATATAGCAGGTATCAAAAAGAGGCAAACGGAAAATGGCGAGTGAAAAATAAGTTGCTGAATCACTGCTGGAAACTCTGGCATGCCTGCGTCATCACCTGGGATGGCATGGTGGTGCCTTGTTGCTTTGACAAAGATGCCACACATCAATTAGGCGATCTTCGAAAAAATTCATTTGCGGAGATCTGGAAAGGACTGGCGTATCAGCAATTTCGTCAACAATTATTGCAGGGCAGGGATCAGATTGAGATTTGTACAAATTGTACGGAGGGATGTAAGGTATGGGCGTAGCCTTTCTGCCCCTAAATCCCCTGAAGGGGACTTCCTAAATTTCTTCAAAATTTCCTTTGATTCTTTTTGGTTAGATGCTAACTTGTAAAACAAGTTAAGAAGTCCCCTTCAGGGGATTTAGGGGCAAAACTAACGTGTCAGCGAATACACTACATCCAGCCACTTCCACTTCGCTTTGAAAATCTTCATGAGCGGAACTGTTCTGGCACCAAATTGTCTGCGCATATCGCTGATGTTTTCCAGCATACTGCCGCAGAAATCAAACGTATTGACTTTCCTTTCTTCAAAGGCAATCCGTAAAGCTTCCCTGCAGAGGACGATGCTCGCGTTGTTGACACGCCCTTCGTCATTATCCCCGGCAAGAAGATAATAGGCTTTATCCTCATCCCATACCAAATAAGCCACCGCGATAAATGCTCCCTGGTTATTGATGACGCCCAGTTTTAATCCCGCATTATGTTTTACAATCGCCGTATCGAGGTGATCAAAGAATGCCCGGGAATAGGGCAGCTTCATTTTTTGTTTCGCATAGGTATTCCTGCACAACGCATGGAAGGCATCTGGATCCACGTCACGACTGATTACAATTTCTTCCTCCGCTTCGCGCAGGTTGCGTTTCAGATTCCGGTTGAGGTGTTGATCGATAGTATCCGGATCGGCGCGGTCTATCACAAACGTGTAGCGCATTTCCTGTCGAAATCCTTTCCAATGAAAAGGCAGCCAGTTGTCAAAACTCTTTTCATCAAACACCATTGAAAAATATCCAAAGGATGGAAGCTCATCAATAATCGACCAGATGATTTGTTTTTCCCGGGCCAGCCATTTTTGTTCGGATACATCCGGAGGTTTGTCCATCCATATACGGAGATGATGGGTATGCGTCGGCATGCCTATCGTCGAAATGCCAAGTCGACGGCGGGTAGCAAACGGCATGGCGCCTACAACCTGTTCATTACGCATCCCGAGACTGACATCCCAGGAGCCGGTTGCATCCAACCACCACGGCTGATTGAACAGCGATTTTATTTTTCCCTGTTCACATAAGGCCGTGTATATCGCTTTGCGTTGTTCCATGGTCATCGGGACAACATATTACGAAACTTTCGAAGCCAGTGAAACCAAAAAGGGAAATAATGATACAGCGTTTCCTGCTGGCCATGGGTACCGGCTTTCCACTTATATACGCCGCTCACCATTGGATCGGTAGTCTCCGCCTTGTAACCCTGGAGGTCAAGAAGATTGACTCCTTTTTCCCGGAGATACAGGCCATCCTGCCACAACAGGAAATAATGAGCTCTTCCGGTCAGGGAAGCATCCTCGTTTTCATTTTTATGATTGCTGGCATTGATATAGAGCATCGCTCTTTTTTCGTCTTCATCCATCAGCCAGACATGGCCGCACAACATCACGCCATTTAACAGGATAGCTGAACATTCAAACGAGGGGAACGAGTCAAAATCTGTCACTGTAAATCCCCGTAACCCTTTTCGCTCCGCCGTAAAAGAAAAAAGCTCCAGGATGGCAGGTAATAAATATTTTCCCCGATCCACCACCAGTTCTTCGCGAACGGCCTTATTGATTTTAGTGCGGGTGGAAGCGGACCAACCGGCAATAAAATTTTCGTCAGCAATATCTACGGTCATGGTAGAATAAGGCTGACGGACATTCCAAAAAGAGTTGACCAATACCGGTGAGTATAAATGTGTAGTCTTCCAATGAAAGACAGGATGACGATGGTAATAAGTATAGTTCATCCACCGCTTTCGTTCTCTAAACATGCGTCAGTTGCTTATACAGGTTGACCCAAAGTGGAAGGATTTCGCCTGCTGAAAACCTGGAGGACACGGCTGCTTGTATGGCTTCCGGTTTGAAATCAGCATACCGGCTGACCATATCCTTCATGGCCTGGTAAAGGGATTCAACGGAATCAGCATCACAAAGCAGGCCCTGATCGGGAGAAGTCATGGTAAAAGCCGAACCAACGGTCCGGGTAGCTACCACCGGAATTCCGCAGGCATTAGCTTCTATGATGGTGCGCCCAAAAGTTTCAAACCGGCTGGAGGAGACCAGCACATGGCTCTGACGAATCAGTCTTGCGATTTCAACAGGTGTAAGCAAACCTGTGTAATCAACCTGATCATCCACGCCAAACTTATCTGCGATACTTTGCAGGATCCTTTGTTCCGGAATTTTGTCCGCCAGTACCAGCCGCATATGCATATTCGGCCGGGATCGGGCCACCCGGCTGAAAGATTCTATCAATATGTCCAGTCCTTTCACATGAATGGGTTCCCCAATGCAAATCCATTGAAAAAAATCCTGTTTTCTCAAATTGGGATCATAGAAAAAAATCTCCGGGTTGTAATAGTTAGGCACGACCTGGATGGAATTGTCAGTAAATACTTTAAGCGCGTCTTTCAATCCCGGGCTTACGGCCGTCAGGAGCTGGGCGTGATCAAAGGCGTTTTTTATAAATTGATGTTGTACGATAGGAATAGTGTGCTGCAGGAATCCTGAATAATGTTCCGTGATGACAAAAGGTATTGCCGTTTTTTGATGGAGGTAGTCGGCAATCCATCCTGCCTGGTAGCCCTGGGCATGAATGATATCCGGTACACCGTGTGTCTGAAAATGTTGCAGGATAGCATTACCATATTTACGGATCCATCCTTCCACCAGGAACTTATAGATTTTGGGCGGATGCCAGCCCCGGATGCGCAGCGTCGGCACCCCTTCTTCTTCTTTAAAAGTGGTGCTGGTTTTCCATTTGCCTCCCCAGGAAAAGGCGCCATAAGCCACCTGGGCGTCGATGCCCTGCTGTCTGAGCAGAAGTGCATGTTCCCGGAATACCATACCGGCTATGGATTCCGAACGAACTGCAGCATACCAGGAAGGAATAATCAATACACGCATGTCATCACAGGCCGATCAAGGCAAAAATCTTAGAAATGAATCACGAAGATACCGGTATTGGCCGATCAACTTCTCGGTTCGTTCAAATCCCAGCCATTTATACATCGTGCCATAAAAAGGAATATACGGGATTGAGGGCGAATAGGGAGGATCGGCGAAGTATGTATGATGCAGACTTTTAGCCTCTTCAGGATTCACCATATTGAGGGCCCTGACATTTTTGAAAATAAATTTTCGAAATGCATCAAATCGCCTTGGAGTCGTCATGGCATGCTGCTGGAGATAGGTCCAGATATCCTGTCGCAGTGTGATCCCGGCCCAGGGCTTGTGCCTGGTGGTTTTAGTGATAGAACCTTCACGCCTCTCTCTGACCAGCGTCAGATTATCCGAACAACACACAACCTGATGCCCGGATTTGAGCATCCGGAAAAGCAATTCGTATTCCTGGTTGCGGTAAAAGCTTTCATTCCAGCCACCGGCTTCAAGCAGCGCGCTGCGACGCCACAGCATGGAAGAAGTGGAGCCTAAATGTCCTGCCAACAGGGCGGACCAAATATCATCCGGTTCCCATGCGCTGGAGACTTTCTTTCCGGAAATAAATTGATAGGTATGTGGGGAGACCACTACATCAGCGTCATCGAAAGCGGATTGTTTTTTTAATTTATTTTCTAAAAGCAAATCGTCAACATCAAGAAACTGAATCCATTCTCCCTGGGCTGCGTGAAGTCCGGCGTTCCTGGCAAAAGCTGAACCTGGTGTCGGTTCATGAATAAATTGAACGTCTTTAAATTGATTCCCCAGTGGATCGTATCCTTCAGGGAGGCCAGCTGCATTACAAACGACAATGATCTCTTTTCCTTCCATTTCTTGTGCCAAAGACGATGCCACCGCTTCCCTGAGGAAGTCGTGTTCGTCGATGTAGGGGATGATGATGGATATGATCACTGCACTCATGGATGACTTTCTTATCTGTCTCTAAACCCGAAGAGGGATATCAAATATAGACTCCCCGTCCCTTTATGGCCTCATATTAATTTTACAGCCGACCTGTTGAATTTGTTTCATTTTTACAGCCAAACAGGTTACGTTCATGAAGCCGGTCATCCATTTCCTCTTTCTTTCAGCATTTAGTCTACAGCTTCATGCCCAACCGGTATCTTTCCTTAACCAACTGCAAACGGACAGCACCGTAGACCTCTACCTCCGGCTGGATTGGAAAAATTTAGAAAAACATAAAAAAGACAAAATCTACCAGCCCTGCCTCTTATACTGTGTGACAAATTCGCAGGATTCCCTGGCCATGAAAGCCAAAGTCAAGACCCGCGGCCACATGCGACTGGAGATTTGTGATTTCCCTCCCTTAAAAATCAAGTTTGATAAATCCGATTTGTCCAAACACCACCTATCTTCCTTCAATGAATTGGACATTGTCCATCATTGTGAACAAAGTGAAGCTTACGATCAGCTGCTCCTCAAAGAATATCTCGCCTACAAACTCTGGGAACTCCTCTCGCCAAACTATTTCAAGACCCAATTGATCCGCCTCCATTATCAAAATCAGGATGGAACAGAAGTGCATGAAACCGCTCCGGCGTTCTTGCTGGAAAATCCCGAAGAGCTGGCCACCAGGCTCGGAGGTCGTCTTCCTAAAAATGCGATAATAGGTAATTCGGCACTTGACCGCCAACCATTTCTCCGGCTCTGTTTGTTCGAATTCATGATCGGGAACACGGACTGGTACATCCCCACCCGACACAACCTGGAATTCGTCGGTGTTCCCGTTTATAAATTACTCGTATCCATTCCCTATGATTTTGATTATTCGGGCCTGGTGCATGCGCCATATGCTATTCCTCACGAATCCCTCAAACTTCCCGATGTCGCTATTCGCTACTACCAGGGCTGGTGCCACACGGAATCCGAAGTCCGCGGCCAACTGCAGATCTTCCTGGATCAAAAAGAAAATATCCTGAACATGCCCTATCATATCCAGGGGTTAAATGAAAAATCCATCCGGCAGGCCGTGCAATACCTGCAGGACTTCTACGATATCATCGAGAATCCGAAGAAACTGGAGAATCAGGTGATTAAGCACTGTGATATGTGGCCGGTGCAGTAGCAAGTGAAGAGTGAAAAGTGAAAAGTGAAAAGTGAAGAGTGAAGAGTGAATTCATCATCCCCTACTTCGCGTTAATCGATATGTTTATGTGGTTTATATCTTTCGCCCTTGGCGAAAGTGTTTATGAAGATTATTTTATAGCCTTTGAAATAAACCATATAAACTTTCAATGCGAACAGCATTGAAAAATAATCTCAATAAACACAAAGGGCAGCCCAGAGACTTCAAAACACCATAATCATTGCATTTCCGTAAGCCAACGGGGTTATTACCTTTGACACATGGGTAAAGGCGAACGGAAAGAGCGGAAAGTGTTTCAAAATGTGGAGATTATTGATACGGCTGATGATGGCCTCGCGGTCGGACGGTGCGAGGATGGACGAATCATCATGGTGCGACATGCGGTGCCGGGAGATCGCGTGGATGCGGTAGCCCTGGAAAAGAGAAAGGGGATGTATTTCACTAAGGCCACTTCCTTTATCACCTTATCGAATTATCGCGCAGAACCCTTTTGCTCCCATTTCGGCACCTGTGGCGGCTGCAAATGGCAGCACATGACCTATGAGGCGCAATTACATTTCAAAGAGAAAACAGTGCATGCCGCTTTTCAACGGATCGGTGGACTGGACATCAGTCTGATTGAACCGATCGTGGGCAGTGCATTGCAGCAGGACTACCGGAACAAATTGGAATTCACTGCTTCGGATACGCGATGGCTGACCGATGAAGAAATGCAACATCGTAATGAGATCACTCTTAAAGATGGTATCGGATTTCATCTGCCCGGTGCCTTTGATAAGGTTCTCGACATTCATCATTGTTACCTGCAGGCTGATCCCTCGAACGCAATACGTTTATTTGTCAAAAAAATCTGTGAGGAAAATAACTGGCCGTTTTTTAACCTGCGAACGAAAGAGGGATTCCTTCGTAATCTCGTATTGCGAAACAACCTGAAAGGCGATTGGATGTGTGTGCTTGTCGTTGGCGTAGCCAACCAGGATTGGATCTCTATTTTAGTAAATGCACTTAGCCAGGCATTCCCTCAAATCAAGTCCCTGCATTCCTGTATCAATACCAAAGTCAATGATTCCATTCATGATCTTCCGGTTCAATTGGAATTAGGTCAACCTACGATCATTGAAACGTTAGGTCACGTCCGTTTTCATATCGGACCTAAATCGTTTTTCCAAACCAATTCCACGCAGGCGGCCCATCTCTACAGTCTCGCCAAAAAGATGGCCGGATTGCAGCCTGAGGAAAATGTGTATGATCTCTATTGTGGAGTCGGTAGTCTTGGCATTTATATGGCAGATAACTGTAAGCAGGTCGTCGGAATTGAGATCATAGCGGAAGCCATCGACGATGCGAAAGAAAATGCGCAGCTCAATGGAATTGAGAATATCCATTTTGAAGTGGGTAAAGTGGAATTGATTTTAGACCCGGCGTTTGTAGGTCGCTATGGTAAACCTGATGTTGTCATCACCGATCCGCCCCGCGCCGGCATGCATCCGGAGGTGATCAACCATCTCTTGCGGGCTGAACCCAAGAGGATTGTTTATGTTAGCTGTAATCCGGCTACCCAGGCCCGCGATATCAAAATGCTGAATGATCAATATGAACTGAAATCGGCGATTCCCGTCGATATGTTTCCACACACACATCACATTGAATCCATAGCTTTGCTGCAACGAAAATGAAGAAGAGCGAAGTCAACTATATCGAAGAATTTGGTGAGGACATTCATCATTACCATCATTTGATGGAAGAAGCCTTTGATGGCGTCATCCGGGAGGAGGTATCCAAATACCCGGTTTTTATTTTTCATCGGCAGGAAGTGAATGTCGGCTTGTTGATTGCCGATGGACGTTCTCATGCCGGAACGTGGTCCGTTAATATTTCCACCCTGGAAGAATTTTACATCAAAGGTCTTGTGTCCATCGAACAGGTCGAAGAGATTAAAGCTAAAATCACAGGAAATCCACCACAATATTGTTGCCTGGTCCTGTCCGGTGAAAAGGGAAGCATGGTCTTCATTCCAAGACATGAACATCATCACCAGTAAATTCTATTATTAACTTGCACTTTCCTCTATGAGCAGACAGATCGGAATTGTTGGATTAGGCACGATGGGCACCATGGTGGGCCGCAGACTGGCGCAGCATGGATACGCATTGTCCCTGTATAACCGGCATGTTGATCAAAAAGAGGAAAATATTGCCCAACATCGTATTGAGCAATATGCTGAATTCTCCACCGCACTTGGATTTGAAGAAATGCAGGGTTTCGTGGATAGCCTGGAAGGACCCCGCATTATTTTTATCCTGGTAGATGCCGGCGATCCGACTGAAGAAATTCTCCGGGAGTTGGTTCCATTACTTAATAAAGGGGATGTAGTGGTCGACGGTGGTAATGCGCATTATGACCATACTACCCGCAGATGTCGCGAACTAAAAGAAAAAGGCATATTCTTCCTCGGATGCGGTATATCCGGCAGTGCGGAGGCGGTCGATATAGGATTATCACTTATGCCGGGCGGCAGCCGGGAAGCTTATGAAATTGCTGTTCATCCTTTGCTTGCCCTCGCTGCCAAATCGGTAGATGGTACCCCTTGCTGCGTCTACATTGGCGATGAAGGTGCAGGGCATTTTGTGAAGACGGTGCATAACGGAATTGAATATGCAGAAATGCAATTGATTGCAGAAGTCTATTCCTTATTGCGCTGGGCCCTGGAATTGACACCGGATCATATTGCTGAGGTTTTGGCCAATTGGAAAAACACCGATGCGTATGGTTACCTGCTGGAGATCACACTCCATATATTGCGGGAAAAGAAAAATGATCAGTGGATATTGGATTCTATTTTGGATAGTGCCGGTCAAAAAGGAACAGGAGTATGGGCCGTTCAGGCAGCTGCCTCATTTGGCATTCCTGCGATGATGATCACTTCCGCTTTGCATGCGAGGTATCTTTCCGCACAACGTTATGTGCGGAATCATTTAAATGAAGTGACCGCTGCTCAAACAAACAAGAATTCCACGCTCAGCAGTAATGATATTTTTAATGCGTTCCAGTTGGCCCGCCTCATCAATTACCATGAAGGCTACGCTATCATCCGGGCGGCATCGAAAAACAATGGCTGGAATATTGATTTGGCTGCCTTGTCCAAAATCTGGACGAATGGATGTATCATCCGTTCGGCGTTGATGAACAAATTTATGATCTTATGGAGTACCTGGAATGATGAACTCATTCTGCATGATGATGTCAAAGCAGTGATCAAATCAGGATGGCCGGGGCTTCGTCGCATTATCCAGGTAGCTTCCTCGGAGACCCTGTTCACCCCGTGCCTCGTGAGCGCATCACAGTATATCGCGGGTGCATCCCTTCGCTATCCTTCAGCAAATCTCATCGCGGCACAACGGGATTATTTCGGTAATCATGGATTCTGGGAGGTGGATGATCCATCGGGCACTTTGCATCACTATCCCTGGAAACGGAAATAGGTGCAGGGTTCAGGGCTAAAACCTGGTAAACAATGTCATGCATCGCTATGAAATGGACAGAAAATACACCTTAGGACTATAGTCCTGCATCCGGTTCCCCTGCTCATGGCTGCAAATGAAAAATGGCTTTTTATAAAAAACTTTCTTCGGAATCCCCTGCGAAACGCATCCGTGATTCCCAGCTCAAAGAAAGCCGGCAGAGCCCTTTTATCCGGTCTCGACTGGAATAACATCCATACGGTGATCGAGCTCGGCCCCGGCAGCGGCACCTTTACCCAACAGATTCTTCTTCGATGCCATCCGGGCACCTTCGTGATCCTGATTGAACTGGAAGAAAGCTATATTAATTTTCTGAAACAAAAATTTGGAAATAAAATCCATGTGATGCATGACAGCGCTCAACATATTCATGCTGTCCTGGATTCTTTTGGACTAAAGCGAACAGATTTAATTGTTTCCAGTCTTCCGTTTTTACCAAACCCGACAAGAGAACAGGTCACCCATGCCATTCTGCAAGAGACCAACCAGGGCGCTTCTTTTCGCTTTTTTACTTATATGCCTCCTGTCATGAAACTATTTTACAAAGGTATGCCCCTTCGAAAAATCAGTTTTGTTTTGGAAAACATTCCGCCTATGTGGATCTACGGAATAAATTGAAAAGCAAATCAGAAATTTGTTTACATCCTGTAGCAGGCATAGCCTATGACAATCAAACGTATTATTTAACAATAAAATTCAAATGAGCGCAGGCTCTGCCTGTGTTTGCGTGTTCGCCAAAATCTATTTGGCGCGCAGGAATTTATTTAGCGAAAATATGCGTCAATTAGCGGCTTGTTTAATCTGACCTTTCCTTCCTGAAAATTAGCGTCAATTAGCGGCTAACTTCACCAGGAGTGACTCATCAAAATAGCAAATCCCTTTTGCACCTCCTCTTTATCCAGATATGTCTTCGCCAAATAATGCAGGGATTCCTTGGCATGCGTTTGCTTAAGAGCTGCCCTTACCGCTTCCTCTTTTTTCACCGCCTCGATTTCTTCCTGGCTCGGCCAGACCACCTGTCCCGCCAATTTTCCTAAATCATTTCCGGTCAGAATGGAACTGACTTTAATTTCATCGGGCAGGCTATCATACCCGATAGTCACCGGGCTATACTCCTGAACAATAGTATGAATCGCCGGTCCGCTGCACCGGACATAAAAGGCGCGGCCCATACGACCCATCAGGTCCATCTTTTGTGGATCGATGCGATCACGTTCGCCCAGCACGGATTTGGCCACATGCATCCGCACCACCTCACAAATGATAAGATGACCTGCCCCTCCTCCTTCACCCAGGGTGATGATGTCCTTCACTTTGCATTCCATGTGGGACGGTGATTCCTTCACCCGGAACGGTTTGACCAGGTCCGAAGGAACAGGTGTAAAACCGGTTTTTTCAAATTCACTTACCCCCGTAGGAAAATCAACTGAAGCTACCGTCATCTGCCTGACCATGCTGTAGCAGACTGAATTGATGACGCATTCTCCATTGACCCTGATATTACGCAGGGTGTCTTTGGTCGTGTTGTTCGTTGAGCGGCGATTGCTGCTAAACACCACTATGGGTGGATTAGAACTAAATGCATTGAAAAAACTATAGGGGGCCAGATTAGGCCTCCCCGCTTCGTCAAGGGTACTCACAAAGGCAATCGGCCTCGGTGCAACCGATCCCAGAATAAATTGATGAAGATCCTTGTGCGGTGTTTCTTTCGGGTCAATAGTCAGCATATCCATAATGTAAATCTGTGTTGGTGATAGTAGCATTTGCTTCTGCAAAGAAAGTGCTTTGTAGCGATGAAGGAGATGCAGAGGCCAGATGCCTGACCAGAAGATAACAGACGCGCGAAATAAAATCGTCTAAGTCACGAGTCTGGTATCTCCATGCCTGGCATCTGGCATCTCGTTTTCCTTAACCATTTTCCTCTTCCTTTGTTATGCTACCTGAATGAAGAATCTCCTCGCGACCACCGGAATGTTTATTCTGATCTTCGTGGGCTTTTATCTCGGCAAACGATATTACCTCAAGCCAAAAAATATAACGGGTGATATAGCCACAGAACTCAGTGGTCAATTGCCCGACGGCCGTTCCTTTTCCCTGCATGATCTGCGCGGAAAGTATGTCCTGCTTGATTTTTGGGGAAGCTGGTGTGGTCCGTGTCGTCTGTCGCACCCGGGGTTGGTCGAATTATACAACTACTTTCAAAACCAGCATTTTACAGATGCGGATGGATTTGAAATAGTTAGCATAGCGATAGACCAAAATAAGGATAGCTGGATCGCTGCCATCAAGGCCGATGGATTAATCTGGCCATATCACCTGGTGGCTATGGGTGGTTTCGACACCCCGATGATTAAATCTTACCATGTACGGCAGGTTCCGACGAAGTTCCTCATCAATCCAAAGGGCATCATCATAGCCGTTGACCCGACCCTGGAGGAGGTCAGTAAAATGCTGAAAAAAAAGATCGCTGCTAACGAAAGTACCGGCTGACAATCAGGCTTTTAAGGATAAATTTACCTGTCGCTATTTCCGTTCGCCGGGGAAACGCTGCCATATTGGCGCAAATGAACCGACTGGCAGTACTTTTGCGTTCGAAGCTATTCACTCATTATCGTGAAAAACAAAAAGGAGAAAGGCAAACTGATGACTCAGAAGAATATGGAAAAGCCCAATGGCGAAAGGACAGAAAATGAAGCTTTGGAGGGCATGGACAAGGAGAAATTTTTTGATTTTGACAAAGCCAATCCCGATATCACCGAGGATGCCATGGACCCGGCTACGGAGTCCGGTAACAAGACCTCCGAACTTCAATCAACCATCCAAGAATTGAAGGACAAGCAGCTTCGATTACTGGCGGAGTTTGAAAACTATAAAAAGAGGACTACCCGTGAGCGGCTGGATTTGATGAACTCAGCTTCCAAAGAGGTCATCCTGGCTTTTCTTCCGGTACTCGATGATTTTGAAAGAGCAAAAAAAAGTGCTGACGACCCGAATACAGGAGAACATTTCAGTGATGGCGTAAACCTTGTGTTCAATCGATTTAACGCTACCCTTCAATCCCTGGGACTCAAAGTGATGGAAAGCAACGGCCAGCCCTTCGATCCGGAATGGCATGAAGCGATCATGGAAGTTCAGGTGCCGGATGAGGAGCATGAAAGGAAAAGTGATGGATACGATTGAAAAGGGATATTTATTGAATGATAAAATCATCCGTCACGCTAAAGTGGTCGTCGGAAAGTAAACATAACTATGAGCAAACGTGATTATTACGAGATACTGGAAGTCTCGAAGGATGCTGATGAGATGGCTATCAAAAAGTCCTATCGGAAAATAGCGATGAAGTTTCATCCGGATCGAAATCCGAATGATAAGACCGCTGAAGAAAAATTCAAAGAGGCAGCAGAAGCTTATGAAGTCCTCAGTGATGGGGATAGACGTGCCCGTTATGACCGATTCGGTCATGCCGGCGTAATCCAACCAGGGGGGCTTCCAGAGCGCAGAGAATATGACGATGGATGATATCTTCAGCCAGTTTGGAGATGTCTTTGCCGATAGTCCGTTTGAATCCTTTTTTGGAAACCGGGGCGGTCAGCGGGCACAAGGGCAGAAAGGAAGTAATCTTCGGATCAAAGTCAGCCTGACCCTGGAAGAAATTGAATCCGGCGTTAAGAAAACAATCAAAGTCAAGAAACGGGTCACCTGCACTACCTGTAAAGGAAGCGGAGCCAAAGATGGAGCAGTGAAAAACTGCCAGACCTGCGGTGGCTCGGGATATGTACGTCAAATGACGAAGCACTTTTCTTGGCCAGATGCAGACGACTACGCAATGTCCCACCTGTCATGGAACCGGTTCAATCGTTGTGGAGCCCTGTCCAAAATGTCGCGGTGAGGGCCGGACACTTGAAGAGGAACTCATTGACATGGACATACCTGCCGGCGTAGAAGATGGCATGCAACTCACCATGCGTGGGCGAGGAAATGCAGGTATTAAAGGCGGCCCGGCAGGAGATTTATTGATCAGCATCGAAGTAAAATCTCATGCAGAACTTAAACGCGATGGCAATAATCTCATTTATGAAATGTATTTGAGTTTCCCTGATGCTGCGATGGGATGTTCAGTGGATATTCCTACGCTTTCGGGACCGGTGCGAATAAAAATCCCGGCTGGCACGCAGAGTGGAAAAATCTTCCGGCTAAATGGCAAAGGACTGCCTTCAGTCCAATCTTATGGCAAAGGGGATCAACTGATCTATGTCAATATATGGACGCCAAAGAAACTTTCGGAAGAAGAGAAAAAGATGATGGAAAAATTACAACACGCCCCTAACTTCAAACCACAACCGAGCAAAACGGAGAAAGGATTCTTTGAACGGATGAAAGATTACTTCGCTTGATCCGCTCTTTCTTCTTCCTATGCATCACACTGATGGTAGCCTCCTGCCATAGTGATGTGCTCACTTCCCAACAATGGAAATGGCCTGATCATCAATGGGTCAACGGCGATGTGAAAAGTATGTCCCTCGAAGCCATGGATACTACCACCAGATATGCCATGGATCTCGACCTGGCCTGGGATAAAACGTATGGATATCAAAACCTGTACATCCGCACCAAAACCATATTCCCTTCCGGAAAAGAGGTCACTTCTGTCACCTCACTCGAATTGGAAGAAGCTAATGGAACATGGGCAGGTAAATGCAGTGGAGGGACCTGCAGCCTTTCCTTTCCCCTCCAGAAAGTGTTCACCTTTCCGGAGATTGGAGCTTATTCCTGGTCCATCGAACCGTATATGCGCGTAGATACCGTCCTGGGCATCAAAAGTCTCCGTGTGACATGCAGGAAACTGAAGAAATAACCTCAACCGGTCCATCGGATCTTTTTCCACCTGCACCAAACTGGGTGGAGGAAATGAATGCCCTGGGTAAAAAAAAGATTCCTTTTCTCTTTATTCTGGATTTTGAATTAAAGAAGCCGTTTATTATTCCATTAAGCGAATTGGCAGGTAGCCCCATAAAATTTGAAACCGCCGAATACCCGAATTCTTCAATCCATTCCGGGAACGAGGCAAGAGATAGTCTCGAAAAAGTACCGGTGTCCGTTGAATTTTATACATCCGGTTTTGATAAAGTGATGAAAGCCATCCAGGCTGGAGATACCTATTTGCTCAATCTTTGTTATCCGACCAGAATATCCGGTATGGCTTCCCTGGAAGAAATTTTTGAGATGTCCCGGGCACCTTATAAACTTTTATGGCCGGGTAAGTTCGTGGTGTTCTCCCCGGAGCAATTTGTTTCTATCTCGAATGGGATGATCCGGACCTTCCCGATGAAAGGTACCATTGATGCTGCCATTCCGGATGCAGAAAATATACTGCTGAATGATCGGAAGGAGCAGGAAGAACATGCCACGGTGGTGGATCTGCTGCGAAATGATCTCAGTATCGTAGCGTCAAAAGTAACAGTACCCCGATATCGTTTCATTTCAAAAATCAATACCGGCAGAAAGACTTTACTGCAGACCAGTTCAGAAATCAGCGGCCAGCTTCCTGGCGATTACCTGGATCGTCTTGGGGAAATGATGAGTGCGTTGTTGCCGGCCGGATCAGTAAGCGGTGCTCCGAAGAAAAGAACGGTAGAGTTGATCCATGCTATTGAACCTGAGGAGCGAGGATATTACACCGGTGTCTTTGGTGTTTTCGACGGACAAAAGATCGACAGTGCAGTGATGATCCGCATGATTGAACAGCGCGAGGATGGTTTCTACTACCGCAGCGGAGGTGGCATCACTTACCGAAGTGAGATGATGGCGGAGTACCAGGAGATGTTGGATAAGGTGTACATCCCTGCCCCTACATCCCCTGAAGGGGACTTCCTATAAGACGCTGTACCCTCCCCGTGCGAGGTACCCTTTCATATATTACCTTGCGTCCATGCAAGAATTCCTCGAAACGATTTGTATCCTGGACGGAATCCCTCAACACCTCGAATGGCACCAGCAGCGGATCGATACTACTTTTCATTTTTGCATGCCATCTGCAATACCTTTTAATCTGGCTGCTGTACTTGACTCCCATGATTTGCCATCGGGAGGAAAAATCAAATGTTCTATCCGGTATGATCATGCAGTTAAAGAAGTCGTTTTGATTCCATACACGTCAAAAAAAATCCAGCAACTCAGGCTCGTTGAACTTCCATCCGGTTACGACTACCGGTTTAAATATGCGGATCGAAAAGTGATTGAACATCTTTTTTCCGAAAGGGGTGATGCTGATGATATCCTGATGACCCGGAAGGGATGGATCACCGATACCGCCATAGCCAATATTGCCTTACGAAAAAATGAACGGTGGTACACGCCCTCGCTTCCTCTCCTGGCCGGTACAACATGGAAGAGATTGATTGCTCAGGGGATCCTCATCCCACGACCTATTCACAAAACAGATCTGCCTCAATTGGATGGATTCAAAATTTTTAATGCGATGAATGAATGGGAGGAAGGAGGGGAAATGGACTGCCGGAATATTGGATCTTCGTAGCAACGAATTGCTCAACATCCTTTTCGGTTCGCTCAATGACCGGGGACAAAAACTTCATGACTTCGTCTCGACTCCGCTCACCAAAAAGCATTCGAATCAATAATTAGTTTATGCAGTTGATTAAACTTGAGAAAAGGAATTAGAAAACTTTCGGGTGACGGGTGACGGAGGTCGGTTCAGGACAGTATCAATTCATCATACCGGAAAATCACCTCCAGTCCTTTGGATTTGAAATACTGCCGCGTTTCTTCTTCGTCGCGATCTGTGGTTGCCAGCACAAAATCACCGCCCCAGGCTCCCAGAGATTTGATGCTTCCCCAATAATCAGGGAATTCTTTGCTTTTCACCGTGGGCAATCCTATTATATCGGATACAAGCGCTTCATGCTGATTGACGAGGGATTCGAACTCCTGCAGCGTCGAAGCTGCATTGATGCTTTCTGTAATCCGGCTGACCTTGTCGACAGAACCGTTGAGGCCGGCTTTGGATTGATGATATCTTTTTAAGGCCTCGTGGCTGCTTTGTTTGCGGCCGAGATAGATCAGAAATATTTGCTTTTTATAGGAAGGATCAAAATCAGCCCCATCAATGTGTAATTCATCTTCGAGGAACTGATACAATACCGGCCCGTCTGCATCAGCACAGGCAATATCATAGCCGGATCCGCCGAAAGTGTCGAAAAGCAGAATATAGGGATTCACTTCCGCCCATTGGGCCACACACCAGACCAGGGTCGAACTGCTGCCCAGTCCCCAGTCGCGGTCAAATTCAAGATAGGTGTCGACCATATATTTCCGCCATTGGGAGAGGAATTCTGAATTCTGGCGGCAGGCGGCTTTCAACAATTGCTGAATACTGTTGGCGATGTCCTTATCGGTACTTTCGATGCAATCAAAAGCCATGAGGTCAAAACTTCCGGAAAACCAAAGATTTCCTTTCCGGTCGTACGATTTCCATGCGATTTCACTGCCGGGGCGTTCCTGCACGTTCATGGACTGACCCAGCCGGCAGGGCAAGGCCAGCGAAACGGCTCCGTTCAGCACCAGATATTCTCCTGTCAACAGGAGCTTGCCATTTGCTTTATAGTGTCGTTTGCTCTGAACTGCCATGGGTAACGGGGGGCAAAGATAAATTTTGGTTCTCAAAAGTGATCCGTCAACCTGACTTTTAGACTGACAGAACAAAGCTTGTATTCTCCGTTTAAGGAGATTCTAATAAAATTACTCAGGGATTGGGACAAGGTATATAATTTTTAAATATATATATTATATCTATGTTAAATTTATTTACATATGGATTTTTGAAAGGTGTCCTTGTGAGGCAAGTATTGCCCGATGCGGGGATCAACCAGGAATTTTACTGAAAAAATTTTTAAAATAAAATATTCACACCCCGTTAAATGGGGCTAAAGAACTCCTTTAGGCTCCCTGTTGTTAATTTGTGCTTCGGTGTTGGCTGGCTACCGAAGGCACTTTCGGATAAGTGTTTAAGATGCTTATCCGGATCACCTTCTTCTAAACTCAGGCCCAGCGCTCAAAAGAGGAAAGTCTTATGATGCATTCTAAAAGCTAAAAATCAGATATTCAAATCGATATGACCTACGACAATTTTACTATAAATGCCCAGGAAGCCATCCTTAGCGCTCAGCGCCTGGCCGCCAGCCTGGAACAACAGACCGTGGACACCGCTCACCTGATCAAGGGCATACTGGACGCAAGTGAAGACAGCGCCAAATTCATTTTTCAGAAAGTGGGGGTCAGCATTCCCCAATTGGTCAAAGCCCTGGACGAAGTCATTGCCACTTATCCCAAAGTCTCCGGTTCCGACAAGCAATTTCTGACCGATCAGAGCAACAAGGCTCTTACGGAAGCCAAAAAATTCCTGACCGAGTTCGGCGATGAATTTATTTCTACCGAGATCATGTTGCTGGGTATCATGAAAGGCACCAGCAAAGGCGCCCAGATACTCAAGGATCAGGGAGCCACGCTTGAAGGCCTGAAATCCGCCATCAAAGAGTTGCGCGGTGGACGGACACGTCACTGATCAAAACACTGAAAATCAATACAATGCCCTGAAAAAATATGGGATCAATCTCAATCAGCAGGCATTAGAAGGAAAACTGGACCCGATCATCGGGCGGGATGAAGAAATCCGTCGTATCCTGCAAATTCTCAGCCGGCGAAAGAAAAATAATCCCATCCTCGTCGGTGATGCGGGTGTAGGCAAATCAGCCATCGTGGAAGGTATCGCCTGGCGGATTGTGAAAAAAGATGTACCAGAAAACCTGCTTTCCAAACAAATCTATGTGCTGGATATCGCTTCCCTGATCGCAGGGGCCAAGTTCAAGGGTGAATTTGAGGAACGCATTAAGGCTGTGATTGAAGAAGTGAAAAATTCCAATGGGGAAATCATCCTGTTCATTGATGAGATCCATACGCTGATAGGGGCCGGTGGCGGTAGTGGTGCCATGGATGCTGCCAATATCCTGAAACCGGCTTTGGCCCGTGGGGAGATGCACACCATCGGGGCTACCACAGCGGATGAGTACCAAAAATATTTTGAACAGGACAAAGCCCTGGTCAGACGGTTTCAGACAGTATATATCGACGAACCCTCTGTAGCGGATACCATTTCCATCCTTCGGGGCATCCAGGATAAATATGAGTCTTATCATAAAATTGCCATCCTCGATGAAGCGCTGGTGGCGGCGGCCGAAATGTCAAACCGGTATATCCCCGATCGCCATCTTCCTGACAAGGCGATTGACCTGATTGATGAAGCCGCTGCAAAACTCCGGTTGGAACTGGACAGTATGCCGGAAGAAATCGATGAAGCGGATCGCAAACTCCGGCAGCTCGAAATCGAACGCGAAGCGATCAAACGCGAAAAGGATGACAAAAAACTCAACGCGATAACGGAAACTATCGCCAATGCCCAGGAAAAACTGGATACCCTGATGGCCGCCTGGAAGAATGAAAAAGAACTGGTGGATTCGATTCAGAACATCAAAAAACATATTGATGAGCTCGAACATCAGGCGACGGTAGCTGAACGTGAATCGAATTATGAGTTGGTGGCTAAAATCCGCTATGGTGAATTAGTCAATGAAAATAATAATCTCAAGGAAGCCGAAGCAAAACTCCATGCTTTGCCAAGAGAGGATCGCTTCACTAATGAAGAAGTGACTGCTGATGATATTGCTGAAGTGGTATCGCGGTGGACCGGCATCCCCTTGCAAAAGATGATGCAATCCGATACGGCGAAAATGCTGGGACTCGAAACGGAAATAGGAAAACGTCTCATCGGGCAGACCGAAGCTGTCAAGGCTGTATCAAACGCCATTCGCAGGAGCCGCGCAGGACTTCAGGATCCCAACAAACCTATCGGTTCCTTTATTTTCCTTGGCCCTACCGGCGTCGGAAAAACAGAATTGGCCAAAGCGCTCGCCGAAGTTCTCTTTGATGATGAGAATGCCATCACCCGCATCGACATGAGTGAATACCAGGAAAAACAAAGTGTGTCCCGGTTGATAGGGGCACCTCCCGGATACGTAGGATATGACGAAGGTGGTCAATTGACGGAGGCAGTACGTCGCCGTCCCTATTCGATCGTATTGATGGATGAAATTGAAAAAGCACACCCGGATACGTTCAATGTATTGCTGCAGGTGCTGGATGACGGACGACTGACCGATAACAAGGGCCGGACGGCGAATTTCAAAAACACCATCATCATCATGACTTCCAACATGGGCTCGGATGTGATCCTGGAAAATTTCGAGGACCTGGAAAAATTAGGTGAGGTACACCGGGAAGACATTATTGCCACGACCAAAGAGGAAGTCTTCAACTTGCTCAAAGAAACGCTGCGGCCCGAATTCCTCAATCGCATTGATGACAAGATCATGTTCCTGCCATTGACCAAAGAAGAGATTAAAAAGATTGCCTTATTGTTGTTGGATCAAATCAAGAAAAATCTCGCTAACCGTGGGCTCACGCTGGAAATCAGTGATAAAGCACTCAATCTTTTGGCTGACCTGGGATATGAACCCCAGTTCGGTGCGCGACCGCTGAAGAGAGTGATTGAAACCGAGCTCGTCAATGAACTGGCGATCCAGGTCCTCTCCGGTCAGTTTGCCGAAGGGGACACTATCTATGTGGATGCCGACCGAAAAGGATTTGTTTTCAGTGAGGAAGGTTTTAAAGGAGATGGTTCTGCTCCTGCTGCCCCGCCTAAGGATAATGGCAAACCGCTAATACAGTTGGATAAATTAAAAAAAGCCACCAAGGATGTCAATGACCTGGTGAAGGATATTAAAGAGGACGATGATGAGGAGGAACCTGAGGAGGAAAAGAAAAAAGGATAGGGCCTTTTTGCCCCTAAATCTCCTGGAGGGGACTTCATGTTAATTGTTGTTGTTGGAGTTCTCTCCAACAACCTGGATTCGTGTCAATTCGTGTAATTCGTGGCTTTTAAAAATGGAGTATCATTTCACCCTCCCCGGATTCTCTTTTAAAAAATTCTTCCAGGAAGAAGACCCTTTACTTACTACTTTCCCATTCTGATAATGATGACACACTGCCACCGATAAAGCATCGGTTGCATCGAGAGCTAATTTTTCAGGATTCAGGAAAAGCATTTTGCAAAGCATGCTGGCGACTTGCTCCTTAGCGGCATTGCCATTACCGGTGACCGACTGTTTTACTTTCTTAGGGGAATACTCCGTGATGTGGAGACCCATCGTCATGCCCGCCGCCATGGCTACGCCCTGGGCGCGGCCGAGTTTGAGCATGGACTGCACATTTTTTCCGAAGAAAGGCGCTTCAATCGCCAAATCTTCCGGCAGGTAACGCTCGATGATCTCCTGGATTTCCAAAAAGATTTCCCGCAGCTTTTCGTGGTGCTCTTTGTGTTCCTTAAGATGTAATACACCAATTTCCAAAACGCTGATGGCCTCCCCTTCCACTTCGATGACCGCGAAGCCCAGGATGTTGGTCCCTGGATCAATGCCGAGTATGCGTCGTTTAATCAGTGGTTTCACAATGGTTTTTGTATTTCTAAAATTTTTGACACCCTGGTGAGTTTATCGAATTCGCCTTTGGCTTTTCTGTTTATTTTTAATCACTTTCAGCGCTTAAAGTTTATAAAGTTTATGAAGTTTATCTTAAATAAACTTTATAAAAGGCAGGCATCAAGGATGCCGAGGCCATAAACTCAATAAACACTGTGCCCTCCCCATATCTTCCATGAGCTCAAGAGGCCGAAGACCGATAGTCCCTGAGATAAGTCGACCGCGTGTCGCCTTTGCTTCAGCGGTGGCGCAAGGGCTTATTCTCTCATTTTCTCATCCTCTCATCCTCTCATTTTCTCATTCTCTCATTTTCTCATTCTCTCATCCTCTCATTTTCTCACCACCAGCACCTTGTCTATAGTCGGACCATCCATATCCACCACTTCAAATTCAAAATTGGCCCATCTTATTTTCTCTGATTGTTTGGGAATGTGACCAAGTTCGTGCATGATCAGTCCTCCGATGGTGTTCACTTCATAATCCCTGATATAATTTTCCATGCCAAACCGGGTCAAAAAATCCGGCAACGGATAGAGGCCATCAATCAGCCACGAATGATCATCCCGCTGTTGGAATAAATATTCTTCCCCGTAAAACTCGGAAATATCACCGACCAGGGCCTCGAGAATATCACTCATTGTAATGATCCCCTGGGTGGATCCATATTCATCAATGATCAGGGCATAATGAATGTTGGTTTGCTTAAACCGTTCAAGGGCTTTATAAGCTGAAGCGCTTTCCGTGATATAGGAAGGCTCCGACATTATGTTTTTTAAACTGAAATCTTCTTTTTCAATTTCAGCAAAAAGTTTTTTCAGGCTGACAATACCTATGATATCCTGTTCTTCGGAGTCATAGACTGGATAAAAATTGTGCATATCCTTGGACACCAGACGCCGGATCTCTTCTTTACCATCGAGCAGGTCGAGCGTGGACATCTGTTTTCGCGAGGTCATGAGTGAACTAACCGTTCGGTCTCCGACACTAAATACCCGGTTGACGATATCACTCTCGATCCGCTGTATCTCTCCGTCTTCCATGCCTTCCCGGACGATGGCCTTGATCTCCTCTTCCGTCACTTTACTCCCGCCTGATTTTTTTACACTGAAAATCCTCAGTATAATATCGGTCGTCACGGTGAGCAGCCATATAAAAGGAGCTGTCACGATGGCGATGATCTTCATCGGAAAAGCCACCGCTTTAGCAATCGCTTCCGGGTACGTGAGGCCAATCCGCTTGGGGACCAACTCTCCCAGCACGAGCGCAAAAAAGGTAATGATGATTAATACCACGACAACGGCAAGAGTCGAAGCATAAGGCGCAAACAACGGCATGCGCAGTAAAAAAGCCTCCACATCATGCGTGATTTTTTCACCACTGTAGATCCCGGTCAACAAACCGATCAGCGTGATGCCGATCTGCACCGTCGAAAGCAATTTGCTGGGAAAGGCTTGTAATTCGAGCACGGTTTTGGCGCCACGGTTACCCTGCTGAGCCGCGTAGTTGAGCCTGTTTTTACGGGCGGAAACCAGGGCAATTTCTGACATGGAGAAGAAGCCGTTGATCAGGATGAGTATAAGAATGATGAAAATTTCCATTTCCGGGGGCTCGTGAGGACCGGTTTACCGGTTTGCAAATATTATAAGAATTTATCATCCTTTGTCCAAACGTTTGGGCGACATCCTTCAGCCATTGTACGTATAAGGGGAAATCTCAATCGCCAGGGCACAATCAAACTGGTGGTGAGGGTGAATTCACCGGTTCTTTTCATAAAATAATCCTAAGGTGTATCGCTTGTGGCCCCAGGGTATGCGATCAAGCCCGTTTTTTCCGTTTAAGATGCGTAATAAAGCCCGATGTTGCGGAACCAGAGACCATTATTTTAGGTTTAGAAAACTGAAAAAAGGTAATTTCCCGGAGTCTCAACGGCTCATTTTCAGGTTGATTATGGTGGTTCCGGGTAGTAATTTTGATACAGCTTATGATTCAGTTATTACTTCTTTTGTTTACTTTTTCCCTTATTCCAAATGCGGGCAAATCGCCTGCCCCGGCCTATTATGATTATTGCCATACCGATAATTACAGCTGGCAGGGGGGCGAAGTAGTCACCTATAAACTGTATTACCAGCTCAATTTCATCTGGATTCCCGCCGGAGAGGCCACCTTTAAAGTCATGGACCTGGGCGACCGCTATTATATCTCCATTGATGGTAAGACGATCAGCGCTTTTGAATGGTTTTATAAAGTAAATGATCATTATGAGAGCGTGATCGACAAAGAAACCCTGCTTCCTTATTCTTTTTCCCGGGAGGTGCATGAAGGTAAATACCAGTGGTGGGATAAATTCATGTTCGATCAGAAAAACAACAAAGTGAAAGCGTCCAAAGGCTGGCCCGATAAACCCACCAAATATTATGATGCAGATCTATCCGGATGCATGAATGATATGATCTCCATCATCTACAATGTGCGGAATATCAATTTTGATCAATATAATACAGGTGATAAATTTAATGTCAAAGTCTTTGTGGAAGAAGAATATCCATTGGAAGTAGAAGTGCGGGAAAAAAATGTGGACACCAAAATCCACAACCTGGGCTGGCACAGGACCAATCTCATCCGGCCGCAAGTGATTTCCGGACATTTTTTTGATAAAGACACGCGTATGGACGTCTATATTTCAGCGGATAGCAACCGCATCCCACTGATGATCGAAAGTCCCGTATCCGTTGGAAAAGTTAAAGCGGTATTGACGGAGTATAAGGGATTGCGATACCCGATGGTGTGCAATTAGTAATATTCTTACTTCCTGCTTAGCTTTCTTTTTTCACTTTTCACTTAAGATTCCAATCCCGCCCATAAATCCATCTCCATAAAACGGATTTGAAAACCAATTTCAACATCTTCAATTGACAAGGGCAGTTAGTCAAATCAATCCGAGCGACTGAACTCCGATAAAATGTTGATATTTCCTCCTTGCCTCCGGGATTATATTTCCTTCAGGCCATGGCATCCCGGATGACCTTCAAACTCATCAAACTATAGCCATCCGTTAAGGAAGCATTAAAGCGGGATTGCATTTGTCAACGGACCCGGCCTTGGAGTCGTTCTACATAGAGGCAAACTCAAACTTTTGTTTATTTTGGCACACAATGCGTGGAATAATGCATTGATTTTCACTCCTTAAACAAAATAAAATGAAGAGTTTCTTTGGTCATCCGGTAGGTCTGTCTACCCTGTTCTTTACGGAAATGTGGGAGCGATTCTCCTATTACGGAGGACGATCGATGTTGATGTTATTCATGGGCGCTGCCATTATGGGAGACAACCCGGGGTTCGGATTGTCCAAACCGGAAGCCGCAGCGATCTATGCTGTCTATACCTCGGTCGTCTATATGACCAATCTTCCCGGTGGATGGATTTCGGATAAATTCCTCGGAGCTCGTAATGCAGTTTTTTACGGAGGGTGCCTCATCGCTCTCGGAAATCTCACCATTGCCTTACCTGTCGGTTTTGGAGGTTTCCTGACCGGGCTTGCTTTCAATGCGATCGGTACCGGCTTGTTGAAACCGAACGTGAGCACGATGGTCGGTTCCTTATATCCGCAAGGCGATATCCGTCGGGATTCCGCATTCTCCATTTTCTATATGGGGATCAATCTCGGTGCATTTCTGTCACCGCTGATCGCCGGTTATTTTGGACAGCGTATTAATTGGCACATCGGTTTTGGTGTCGTTTCGTTTGGTATGGTGTTAGGATTGATCCAGTATAAACTCGGTGCCAAACATCTCGGCAATGCCGGTCTCTATATAAAATCAACCGATCCGGTCGCTATCAGCAAACAAAGGAAAGCCCTGATCAATGGATTCCTCGGTCTCGTCGGTGCTGCAGTCATTGCACTCCTGTTGCAGTTTACAGGAGTTTTTACTTTTTCTATCATCAGTATTTCTAATATTGTCGGCATCCTGTTTATCATTATCCCGATCGTGTATTTCGGCAGCCTGTTTTCAAGAGGCGGATTTAGTGCCGAAGAAAAGAAAAGAATTCTAGCCATTATTATTTTCTATCTGGCCGCTGCGTTGTTCTGGTCCTCTTTTGAACAAGCCGGATCCACATTGACCCTATTTGCTGATGAAAATACCAACAACAGTGTTTTTGGCTGGTCCTTTCCTTCCACCTGGTGGCAAAGTGTGAATGCTATCTTCATCATCATTCTGTCCCCGGTTTTTGCCTGGCTATGGATTAAATTGAAAAAAGCAAACAGAGAACCCTCAACCCCATTTAAGTTTTCTATCGGTCTCGCCTTGGCGGGTGTTGGTTTCCTGATATTAGTTCCGGCTGCCAGCCTCATTGCTTCTACCGGAGCCCGTGTGGGTATCGAATGGCTGATGATGTGTTACTTCATTCAAACAGTCGCCGAATTATTTCTATCCCCCGTTGGTTTGAGTGCCATGACGAAATTAGCGCCGGAGCGTATTGTCGGACAAATGATGGGCATCTGGTTCCTCGGCGCCGCGACCGGAAACTTTATCGGCGGCCGTGTGGGAGGTTTGTTTGAGGCTTTCCCACTCAAATCGATATTCCTCGCTGTATTTGGCACCAGTTTGGCGGCAGCGTTGGTCATGTTCTTCCTGGTACCGTGGATGAAGCGGCTGATGGGGGAAGTGAAATGAGTCGGCAGTAAGCAGCGTAAGCAGTCGGCAGTCAATAGCATTGCCGTTTAAAATAAAACAGGTAGGGGCGGATGCAATACGCCTCTACCTGTTTTATTTTAAACAAACCTCCTCTCACCCACTCACTTTCTCACCCTCTCACATTTTGTAGCTTTGCCTTATGATTGATTTCGAACTGTTGAAAAGAATCTCTGAAACCCCCGGCGCACCTGGCTTTGAAACCCAGATCCGCAACCTGGTAAAGAAAGAGATGGAAGGGCTTGTGGACGAATGGCACATCGATTCGATGGGGTCCCTGATCGGATTGCGGAAAGGGCGTGAATCGAAAAAGGTGATGGTCGCCGCGCACATGGATGAGATCAGCTTTATGGTTACCCACATAGATGATGAAGGTTTTGTTCGTTTCCATCCACTAGGTGGATTTGATCCAAAAACGCTAACTGCTCAGCGTGTCATTGTGCATGGCCGGGAGGATGTCCTCGGCGTGATGGGAAGCAAACCCATTCACCTGATGACCGCGGAAGAAAAAACCAAGATTCCACAGATCCGGGACTATTTCATTGATACCGGCTTGCCGGTCGATCGCGTAAAACAATTAATTGAAGTAGGCGATTCGATCACGCGCGAACGTGAATTGGTCAAAATGGGCGACTGCATCAATGGCAAATCACTGGATAACCGCATCTCGGTCTATATCCTCATTGAAGTATTGAAAGCTTTAAAAGGAAAATCGCTTCCTTATGATTTCTATGCAGCGTTTACTGTTCAGGAAGAAGTGGGATTGCGTGGCGCGTTCAATGCCGCCGGCCACATTGATCCGGATTTCGGCATTGGATTGGATGTGACGATAGCATATGACACCCCCGGTGCTTTGCCCTATGAAATGATCACGCGATTAGGGAAAGGAACGGCCATTAAAATTTATGACGGTTCTGTCATTTGTGATTCCCGCATGATCTCTTTTATGAAATCAACGGCCACTAAACATTCTATTCCTTATCAATTGGAAATTTTAACGGCCGGTGGGACTGACACAGGAGCTATACAACGACAAGGCGCTAAAGGTTCGATTGCCGGAGCGATTTCGATTCCTTTGCGACATGTACATCAGAGTATTGAAATGGCGCATGAAGGAGACATTAGCTCTTCGGTGGATCTGTTATCGGCTACTATTATGGAATTAGATCAATGGAACTGGGAACTTTAATATCATGGATTGGACAGAAGAAAATAATAAACTCACCGCCGAGTTCGTCTTCGAAGACTTCTCGCAAGCCTGGGCCTTCATGACGGAGGTGGCGATTTTAGCGGAAAGGAAAAATCATCATCCCGTCTGGACCAATGTCTGGAACCGGGTAATGATTACACTCAACACCCATGATGAAGGTGACATCGTGACCGAGAAGGATCGTAAAATGGCCGATGGCATCAATAAAATCTACGAGCGATACCAATATCGCACCTGATGGAGTTGGTGAGTAAACTTCCCGAGGTCGGGACCACCATCTTTACGGTGATGTCGAGACTGGCAGCAGCACACGGCGCCATCAACTTATCACAGGGTTTTCCGGATTTCGATACCGATCCGAGACTCATCTCTTTAGTGGAGGAAGCCATGCGCGGCGGTCATAATCAATATGCACCTATGCCGGGACTACCGGAACTCACCAATGCGATTGCGGATAAATTAAAACACGATTATGGATGGCGTCCTGATCCGGATGCTGAAATCACAGTAACCAGCGGAGGGACACAAGCGCTATATTCCATCATCGGTGCGATGATCGGCCCCGGCGATGAAGTGATCGTACTCGAGCCCAGCTATGACAGTTACATTCCATCCGTGATTTCCTTCGGTGGAAGCGTGAAGACCTTTCAACTGCAACCGCCCTTGTACCAGGTGGATTGGGATGCCGTGGAAAACCTGATTACTCCGCACACCAAATTGATCATGATCAACACACCGCACAATCCCTGTGGTGTGGTGTTGGAAAAAGAGGATTTGTTACAACTGGAACGCATTGTGCTCAAACATGGATTGTATGTCATCAGTGATGAAGTCTATGAGCACATCATCTTCGATGGGCATGTACATCAATCCGTATTGCGCTATCCGGATTTGTATAGCCGGTCGTTCGTGGTTTTTTCTTTTGGAAAAAGTTTGCATGTCACCGGCTGGAAAACGGGTTATGTGATCGCCCCACCCGCCTTAACTGCAGAACTGAGAAAGATTCATCAGTTCAATGTTTTCTCCTGCAACCGTCCGATGCAACTGGCCATTGCCCATTATATGCGGGAGTACGGCGATTTTGCTGCCCTGTCTTCTTTTTACCAGGCCAAGCGGGACCTGTTTTTGAACCTCATGCGTGGTTTGCCGTTAGTGTTTCTGCCCTGTTATGGAAGTTATTTCATGTTGGCCGATTACAGTGAAGTGAGTGATCTGCCGGATCGATCCTTTGCGGAAAGATTGACGATTGAAGGTGGTGTAGCAACGATTCCATTGAGTCCGTTTTACAGGAATGGAAGTGACAAGAAGATCATCCGGTTTTGCTTTGCCAAGAAAGAGGAGACGTTGAAGGAGGCTGCGGATAGGCTTCGAAATTTCTTTTCGCCTGCGTTGGGCTTCGGTTGACCGACGTCCATGCGACAGCTTGTCACACATAGCGAAGCTATGATGACACCAGGACGTCGGTCAACCAACGCCCAACGGATCGTACAGACGTCGGTCAACCAACGCCTAATCATTACAGATTTTCAATGAAGGTTTTCGCAATACCGAGCGGACGCATGATATACCGCTTCTTGTCGAGGTGACCGGTCTGCCGCGTGAGGATATCATCTAACGTTTGAATCGTTTTGACGATGTATTTTCCTTTATTCAGCATGACACATTCTGATTTAACACTCATGGCGGCATCGGTAATTTCAGATCGGGTGGCAAAGCCGGTTTTATTCAGCGTCTCTAACACTTGGGTGGCCCAAATAACGGGGACGTGAGCGGCCTCACATATCCAGAGGATTTCTTCCTGGATCTCACTTAAACGTTCGAAGCCAATTTCGACAGCGAGGTCACCCCTGGCAATCATAACGCCAAGCGCTTCATCTTTCATGCCATTAAGCAACAGGTTCGGCAAATGCTGAATGGCCGAGAGTCTTTCTATTTTTAAAATAATAGCCGGGCGGCGATGCACAACATATTTATTGATTTCCGCCCGCAACAGGTCGATGTCTTCCGTGCCCGAAACAAAGGAATAGCCCACCATATCCGCATGCTGGCAGATAAACAAAATATTGGCTTTGTCCTCTTCTGTCAAGGTCGGAATCGTCAGGTCGGAATCCGGCAGATTGATTCCGCGTTCCGGTTTTAGAAAATGTTTTTTAGCGGAGATACGGATAATGCGCACGATGACAAAATCCTTCCCTTCCTTCGTCACCTTCGCCTCAAACTTGCCGTCATCAAAAAAGATTCTTTCTCCTTTCCGCATCATGGAGATCAACTCTTTGGGTTCGAGAATAACGACATCCCGATCAGTTTTTCCTTTTTTATTGAGTTTAACGGCCGGCTTTTCCGGGCTGGTCAGAATCAGCTCTTTGCCTTCCCATACGGGCAGTTCCAGGTTTTCTTTAGGCTTGATGGCCTTGATACTTTTTATCCTGATCTTCGGACCTGCAATATCCATGTAAATCCTGCAAGGCTTTCCTGTTTTGGCAATTGCTTTTTTTAGCACGTTGATCATCTTCATCCAATCTTCAGAGGAATCATGTGCACAATTGATGCGCGCTACGGTCATTCCTTCATTCAGCATTTCTTCCACCAGTTTGCGGTCCTTAATCATGTCCACTGAAAAAGTGACCATAATATGCGGGCGGTCCTGGTTGGGAAATTCACCCAGCAATTGTTCGGCGTGTTTTTCCTGTAGGTCGACCGCTGTCTTAAAATCACAAACCGAATTATTCCTTGATATCCTGGAAGTGCCTTGCAGCCATCCTAATACATTCCTGACCTGGAAGAGCGTATGGCTTTCCAGGTTAGTCAGTGAAGAAAGACCTTGTTGATGGAGAAATTCCTGCAGATGACGGACCTCGTTACTCCGAAGGACGAGGTAATGGATCAGGTTGGCTCCGCTGAGTTTGAAATGCGGATGGAGATCCGCCAGTACAGCTGAATATTTTTCTTCGGCCAGTTTCATGTCCTTCACCAAAGCAGACAATTTTTTTATAGCCTTGGCTTTATATGGATCCTCCGAAATCTTATGTTTACCTTTTGACGTGACCATGATCTTCTCTTGCCATCAAATGTATCCTCATAAAAGAACATTTTTCCATGATTCACGTCATACAAATGATTTTTACATGGGGGTTACGTTGAAATTCTTACTGATATTCCTCAGTGATAATGTTGGATTATGTTTCTCGGTTTTCTCACCCTGGGCTTCGTGCCTTGGGTTTGTGCCTCAGGTATGACCCGGGGTAGCCGCTGTTGAACTCCTTTCGGGTTTTGGTTCCCGGATGAAATCATGGAGCTTGACTATATTTAGTCAGTGAAGCAAAGCATTCTCCTGGTCAGTCCTCCTTTTACTCAACTCAACACTCCTTATCCGGCTACTGCTTATCTGAAAGGGTATCTCAACACCCAGTCGGTCGCCGGTTCGCAGACAGACCTGGGGATTGAAACCATCCTGCAATTATTTTCCAAAAATGGCCTCGCGGAAATGTTTGCCAGTGTTCCCGGAAAAATAGCCTTCGCTTCCGCCAATGCACAAAGGATATATGCACTGAAAGAAAATTATATCGACACGATAGATCCTGTTATTCATTTTTTGCAGGATGATGATCCTACCCTATCCCATTTTATTGGCGGCCGGAATTTTCTTCCCGAAGCTTCCAAATTTGAACAACTCGAAGATTTCGATTGGGCCTTTGGCACCATGGGTATCCGCGATCAGGCGAGACATATCGCCACGCTGTACCTGGAAGACCTCGTTGATTTTATTCAGGAGATCGTGGATCCTCACTTCGGACTCAGCCGGTATGCAGAACGACTGAGCATGTCAGCCAATTCGTTTGATGCACTCTATGCCACGTTGCAAAGCCCGCCAGGATTTATAGCGAGGCTCATGTTATCCTTATTCAAAAATAAAATAGAAGAGAGCAAACCCTCTGTTGTTTGCTTATCAGTCCCATTTCCCGGAAACCTGTTAGCAGCGCTGACTTGTGGCCAATGGCTAAAACAAAATCACCCGGAGATCAAAGTGGTAATGGGCGGCGGCTATCCCAACACAGAATTGCGATCCTTGTCTGATGCGCGGGTATTTGAGTGCGTAGACTTTATTTGCCTGGACGACGGAGAAACACCTTTGATGCAGATACTTTCTTTTCTGGAAGGAAAGATTGAACGAGCGATGCTCAAAAGAACATTTACGGTTGTCAATGGTGCAGTTATCTATTACAATGGAAGTCTGCTTCCCGATGTTAAACAGGAATTTGCCGGTACACCTGATTATGCTGATTTGCCCCTTAAAAAATATTTATCGGTCATCCAACTCCCCAATCCCATGCATCGATTGTGGAGCGATGGACGATGGAACAAGCTGACGATGGCGCATGGTTGTTATTGGGGAAAATGCACCTTCTGTGACATCTCTTTGGATTATATCAAAAACTATGAAGCTTCATCGGCATCTACGATCGTGGATCGGATGGAAATGCTCATTGCACAGACTGGCGAGCGCGGATTTCATTTTGTCGATGAGGCAGCACCGCCTGCGTTGATGAAAGCGGTAGCGCTGGAGATTCTTAAAAGAAAATTAGTCGTCGATTGGTGGACCAATATTCGTTTCGAAAAAAGTTTTCATTATGACCTGTGTCGATTACTTACGGCTTCAGGTTGTATAGCTGTCTCGGGTGGATTAGAAGTGGCATCTGACCGGCTTCTTCAATTAATTGCCAAAGGGGTCACCGTCGAACAGGTTGCTGTCGTCACCGACCATTTCCGTCGGGCTGGCATCATGGTCCATGCTTACCTGATGTACGGGTTTCCTACACAAACGGCGCAAGAGACTATCGATTCCCTGGAGGTTGTCAGGCAAATGTTTGAAGCGGGTATTCTGCAATCGGGATTTTGGCATCGGCTGGCGATGACTGCGCATAGCCCTGTGGGTATGTATCCTGAACAATTTAGTGTTAAAAACCTCACGACGGAGATCGGAACTTTTGCCAACAATGATTTGGACCATGAAGATCCATACGGTGCAGATCATGATTTATACAAAACGGGTTTGAATAAATCGCTTTACAATTACATGCATGGCATTTGTCTTGATCATCCGCTGCAGAATTGGTTTGACCATCATGTGCCAAAGACCACATTGCCTGCCAATCTCATTGCCAGCTACCTGGAGAAACCCCGGGGAAGAGAGATAAAAGGAAGTGACAGTATCGTTTGGATTGGCGGACCGGCAGCCTTTGATTCTTCTCGATCCATTTTGACTATCACTTCAAAACAAAAATCTTATCCAATTTCCTGCGGAGTAGCAGAAGGAATTTGGCTGCAAAAAATTTTAGCTTTCATGGTACCGCACGCTGCAACTGCTTATTCGTATCAAAAGCTCCAGGAAGATTTCAATCAAAACGGACTTAATGATTTTACCCTTTTCTGGTATGGAAGGATTATGGAGGAGTTGAAAGAAATAGGATTATTGGTTTTGTAAAAAAGGCAGAAAAGGCAGAAAGGGCGGAAAAGGCAGAAAGGGGAAGAGGCAGAAGAAGTGGAAAGGGCGGAAGGGGAGAAGGGCGGAAGAGGCAAAAGAGGTGGAAAGGGCGGAAGGGGCAGAAAGGGCGGAAGAGGCAAAAGAGGTGGAAAGGGCGGAAGGGGCGGAAAGGGTCTTTTATAAAAAATTGAAATTTTTTTATAAAATCGGTAACGTTTTGGGGGCCTTTAGACACTTATATACGTGGAAAGCAATTATCACTCGTTTGAAGATCTGTGGATTTGGCAGGAAGCCATGCAGATTTGTTATGAAGTTTATGATTGCATGAAGGATTGTCGCGATTTCAAATTAAGGGACCAGATGTTGGCTTGCTCGGTCTCGGTGCCTTCCAATATCGCTGAAGGTTTTGAATTAAATACCGATCGGGCATTTATCAGGTACCTTTATATTTCAAAAGGCTCAGGAGGTGAACTAAGGACGCAGATGTACATCGCCATCCGGCAGCAATATATTGCAGAAGAACATGGCCAAAAACTTGTCGCACGAATTAAAAGGCTCGGCGCCTGTATCCAAAACTTTATTGCCGCTCCAAAAGAAAACAGTCGTCGCCAACCCACATAAATTTTTCTATTTTACACACCTGGCCTTATCCTCTCTTCCGCCTCTTCTTCCCCATTTATTTATTTACGTTTTGGCATCTTCAAACTATCCGCAGGGTATTGATCCTTCAGCATATCCATCTGCAGGCCCACCCAATCGATGATCGTTTTTCTTTGATCATCCGTCAAGTGAGCTTCTTTATGCAAGCCCAGGTAAGTATAGGCAGGCAGTGGCATTGCCTTTTTTTTCACCTGCTCACCGATCTCTTCCAACTTATGATTTTGAAAAGCAATACGTCGGGAGGTGAAGTCATCAAAATTCAGATGTCGCTTTCCGTCCTTGACATGATTAGCCAGCCACCAGGCTACCGGCTGAATATTGGCATACCAGGGATAGTCCGTTCTGTTCGAATGACAGTTGTAGCATGCATTCTCAAAAATATTCCCTACTTCCGGGGACATGGTGTATTTCGCGGTCAAGGGATGGGGGGCGTCTCCCGAGATGTTCTTTTCCGGGCGGATGAACTGGATGAGGATCAGGACTATACCAAGGGTTATGAGGAATTTGCGGAGTAAAGAGCGGAATTTCATCTAATTCAATTTTGCTGCCGTAAGAATAGGGAAATTAGATCGATCCATCTGGTATGGAACTGTTTTTTCATGGACTCACCTTTAACTTAAAAGGTCTTATACGGATGTAAAACAGCCTCTGTAATTCTCCTTTTTATGGTATCGAAAGACAGCGGTTGTTTCATTTTGGGAGGATCAATCTCCGGATCAATATCATCAAAATAAGATATTGCCTTCAAGGCAATAAGTGGGTTGGAGTTTGGATATTTAGTAGCATAGCATTCTAGCATGTCATTTACCGACTGTTTCAAGAAAATAATCTGAATGAACAAAAAGACGTGCAAAATTTTTGTCTAGAGCATCCAATTGTTTTGACCATTCTACTGTTTCAAGAATTTGATTCAAAGTATAAAAAGTCATTATTTCACGCCACTCTTCCAGGCTTCCACGTTGGATCACCCGTTCAATGACGATCTTATAGGACTTCTTCCAGTTGAAAGTCTCCAGATTATACTCCCAAAGCAGATGGGGTCGGATATTGGGTTTTGGCTGCAAAAGTATGTTCTCAAATATATGGTTTTTGAGGGGGTTTTGGGGCTGAATGGAGGAGCTATTTGGCCAAAATTTCCTGATCATTTGATTACAACAAGTCTTCTCTTTTATCAGCAATATTAGGAGTGATTTTAAAGAATGACTATAAATAAAAAAAGGCCATCCGTCTTAATCGGGTGACCTTCATTTTGTGGGAGCACACGGGTTCTCCCGATTACTATCGGGAGCGGACCCTCCCGCGGTACCGCGGGATGCTCTGAATCAGCTGAGCTATGCTATCAGAATGAAATAAAAAAGGCCATCGATTGATGACCTTCATTTTGTGGGAGCACACGGGTTCGAACCGCGGACCCTCTGCTTGTAAGGCAGATGCTCTGAACCAGCTGAGCTATGCTCCCTAATTATTTTTTAATTCAAAACATTGATTCGAACCAGCGGACCCTCCCGCCGCACTTGCGTGGCGGGATGCTCTGAACCAGCTGAGCTATGCTCCCAATTTATTTTTTATTTCAAAACATTGATTCGAACCAGCGGACCCTCCCGCCGCACTTGCGTGGCGGGATGCTCTGAACCAGCTGAGCTATGCTCCCTATTATTTTTTATTTCAAAACATTGATTCGAACCAGCGGACCCTCCCGCCGCACTTGCGTGGCGGGATGCTCTGAACCAGCTGAGCTAAGCTCCCTATTATTTTTTATTTCAAAACATTGTTCGAACCAGCGGACCCTCCCGCCGCACTTGCGTGGCGGGATGCTCTGAACCAGCTGAGCTATGCTCCCAATTTATTTTTTATTTCAAAACATTGTTCGAACCAGCGGACCCTCCCGCCGCACTTGCGTGGCGGGATGCTCTGAACCAGCTGAGCTATGCTCCCATAATTTATTTTTTATTTAAAACATTGTTCGAACCAGCGGACCCTCCCGCCGCACTTGCGTGGCGGGATGCTCTGAACCAGCTGAGCTAAGCTCCCAAATTTATTTTTTACTTCAAAACATTGTTCGAACCAGCGGACCCTCCCGCCGCACTTGCGTGGCGGGATGCTCTGAACCAGCTGAGCTATGCTCCCCTGAAAATTGGGATTGCAAACATACCATCTCTCCCTTAAACTACAAAACAGCAGGCCGAATAAGACTCTACGTGGTAGATATGAACTTGATTGCCAGGGCTTTACTTGTTTTACAAACACTTTTACCCTAAACTTTCTAAACCTTTGGCGCTCTAAGCGTCAAAAATAAAATCTATTAACACTGTGCCTTCGCATTGATGTTCGTAGAGGGGGAACAATTTACCCCGTTATTTACTTTATCTGCAATTCATGGATGAGCTTTAATATTCCCTCCCTGTTCCTGGCTTTCGTTATAAATGTTGGCAAACGACTAAACATCAGGCTGTTTTTACTGCCTTTGTTTCCAACTCCCCGCTCCCGCAGTTTGGCCTGAACATACTGTTCCAATACGTCCAGGTGCTCATAATGGTAAGCCCAGAAAAGATCATCACCAACCGGTTTTTGCAACCAAAGTTTCAGTCCGAAAACAGGATCGCACATCAAACCGCCATCCATCAGTTGTTTGGAAAGATGCGCTTCATATTCACACTCATCTCCGCATTGATCACACTTCATCTTCAGTTTATTCCATTGACCATCCACTTCTGCTTTGCGGGTGAGTTGGTGGCGGCACACTCTGCATTTTACAGAAACATAAGCGGTCATTTTTCCATACCAATGTCCCGGACGCTCCACATGAAAACAGGATGTGCAGGTCAGTCTCCATGAATCTTCAAATGCATTGATCAACGCTTTTCCATCGCACTTCGGGCAATGAACCAAAAAATGTGTCGCCAGTTCGTCTAACCTCGTGCCCGGATCAGCAAATCGCTCTTGCCCGCTCACAACTCTTTTACGGTTTTAATTTTTGTAAAACTCTTCTGATCCACCTGGTAAACTCCCGTTATAAATCCTTTCTGCTTAGAGGCATAATCCGTTCCATCTTCCAGCGGCCTGGAAGTGAAATACGGAAAATTAAAATGAATAGCCATCGGATCATGTTGATCAATATCATACTGAACAAAATGACTCGGCTCTATATAATATGGTGCAGTACTATTTTTTTCAGCCCACTGGGAAGCGACCTGGTAAGCATCAGCCATGTATACAAAGCATCTGTCCGAAGCTGTATTCACTTCCCAGCCTGGCATTAAGGTCTCTACGGTAAGCCCTGGTTTCCATTCAAAATCAATGGACACCGTATTATGATGCTCATTGTGTTTATCTGTTCTGTTCCAATATCCTTTGGGCACGATGTCTTTAAATTCCTGGTGATACACGCTATCGTCCATGAATTCAACAAAGATGCTGGTCTGGGCATGGTCAGGTTGTTGCTCAATCGTTGCCAGCACTTGTTGTAAATATTTTTTCCTGTTTTCCGGTGTTGGTTCTTCATATACCAGGAAATAAGCAGCGGATTCTATGATGGCCACTGACATTCTCGCCGTTCCATTTTTTTGAACCGCCTGAAACAATTGTCTTGACTGCGTCGCCTCTTTTTTGCTCTGCGCTGTAGCACTTTCAATTTCATCTTTAGTTACCCTGAGTTCAGGGGCATTCTTATACCACCGGATTTCGAATTGTACTTCGGGATCGGTTTTCAAAGCCACCACGGAGTCTCTTTTCTTTTCTTTGTAAATGGACGGAAGAATATCCATCCTGGTCTCCACCACCTCATACTGATTCGGAAAATTTTTGTCCAGCCAGCCCTGCAGGGTGTTTGCGTTATTAAAACAGCCAAAGAGTAAAAACATAAAGGCGAGGATTATAAGGTGGCGAAAAAGGAGTGATGGCTTCATTTTGTTACTATTAATGGCAAAGCTA
This sequence comes from uncultured Saprospiraceae bacterium, assembly GCA_963837505.1. Taxonomy (GTDB): domain Bacteria; phylum Bacteroidota; class Bacteroidia; order Chitinophagales; family Saprospiraceae; genus Opimibacter. The sequence goes on from CAWINN010000020.1 coordinate 221,443, forward strand.
TAAATCTTCGCCCCTGCCCCTAAGGGGAAATGAAATTATTTGTTTTCCTACATATACAGACCTTTCACCCTTCTGTCCCTCAATCCCCTGATGGTTCGACCAGCTGGACATATCCTTGTGCGATGGTTCGGCCTGCATAGCCGCAACCTTGTTCTACAGCTCACCAACCGCAGCTCATCAACCAGGGACATCCTATTCCGCCGTTCCGCCATTTACCCTTTTAAATGTACATTTGTCGCAATATCTCTGCCAGATCATGAAAGTAACCGAAGAATTAATCGACCAGATCCTCGACCAGGGCGAGAACGGAGCCTTAGATCCTTCTCCTTATATGGAAAGCCTGAAATACCTCATCCTGGATGACGAAGACGTAGAACTTACCGAAGAAGACCACGCCTACCTGATTTTCCTCGGCACCATCTGCCTGGAAAGCCTCAAACGCAATGGACTCTATAAAGACATCGATGATGAAGAACTGATCTTTGACATGGAAGACACCAACTGGGAGGCCCTCGAAAATACCGATGGCAACCTTGATGAATTCATGTCCGCTATCCGGGAAGATTTCGAAGAGAAAGATCTCCTGGATTTTTTGGCCTATTCCATTCTGCCCGTCGACGATGATGACGATGACGATCAGGATGAACCGGTGATGAGTTCGGAGGACGCCCAGATTCTCGGTTTTGTTCGGCTGAAGGGATTGCTGGATGCAATATTGCTGCCGGTGGTGTAGAAAAAGAATTCAGCGGTTATCAAATCGGAATAATCAATAAATAGCTTCAGATTTCTTATAGCAGGTCTGAAGCTTTTTTCGTGAACTCACTCCCAACCCTCTTTCTTATCCTCAGAGATATGGCTATTTTATTCAATGATTTTGTAAAAGAGGGGGCTTTCATTTCTCCGTAAACCACCATTACGCATTACCCCACCTTTAAAGGTGGGGAAAGAGACAGGTAAAGAGGGGGCTTTCACGTTTTTTGTTATTGTTGGAGTATCCTGTAGTGAGCGTAGTCGAACTATCTGCAACAATCAACGGGAACCCCACTTTCGCCGCTGTTGGAGTTCTCGCCAACAGCCAACGAGAACCCCACTTTCGCCGCTGTTGGAGTTCTCTCCAACAGCCAACGAGAACCCCAGCATAAAGCCTTCCGAATTATGCATACTACTGGTCGTTGGAGAGAACTCCAACAACGGCGAAAAAGAAGAAGGAAATTAATAATCGTTAGAGATGCTTTGACTACACTCAGCACGACCGAACTCCAACAGCAACAAGAAGGAGAGTGAAAGGAAATGAGTGTCTTTTCAAATGAAATTTCGTAAATTAGGAGATTACTGCGCATGGCAATTTTGGCTAGGGAGACGAATACTACGAGATATTGAATCCATTCTGTTTAGGAGAACAAAACCATAATCAGTGCTTTGAATAGTATTCGTCTGTGAGAGGTGATATTTCCGTTCAATAATCTAATGCGTTAATAAATGAAAGTCTCCTCTGCTAATAAGACTGCGCTGTTTTTCAGCCTCCTGGTCCTGTTGAGTTTGCCCGTCTCACTCACTTTCAGCCAGAATTTTCAACGATTGTATGGCACTACCCTGGACAATTCATTTTCCAAAGTCATCCCTGATGGATCTAACTATTATGTTCTTGGTCAGGATGAATTCACGGACGGCACTCCGCCAAGTGCAACCGTCACCCGTCTGGATGCAAACGGAATGCACTTATGGACGTTAAGTTTGAATATTTCCTCCGTATGGAATGATGCCGTGCTCACTCCTTCCGGAGATTTATTAGTTGTGGGCTCCACGCTGCCATTTGATGTAAATAGCCAAAGCCTCATGGGATTGGTCACACCAAACGGCGGTGGAAGCTTCACCTGGGTGCGTACGTATGATGTGCCCGGACGGGAAGGAAATACCAGAATCGTTCGCAGTCCGTCACCACAAAACCCTGCCTTCCCTTATTATGTCCTGGGCACCCAATTTGATCCGAACGGCAATGCCACCTGGGATGATGTGATCCTGATGAATATAAATGAATCGGGTACGTTCAATTGGAAAAAAATATTTCCCAGCACAGACGATGATGAGTTCGCTCACAATCTCGATGTGATGTCCAATGGAGATCTCATCCTTTGCGGCAACAAGGGCAATACCGGTGTGATTTTACGTCTTGATCATTCAGGTGCTTTAATCGCTGGCGCTGCACCGGATGCTATCCAATTCTCCTATGCCGATGTCACTCCCATCAGCGGCGGTGGCTTTTATGCAGTTGGCGGGACATTTCCATCTTTCACTGCTTACCTATTGAAATACGATCAAAATCTTATCCCGGTCTGGAGTTCAACTATCTCAGGTCTTACCTCAGTCAGCCAGGTTTGGGAAGAATCATCATCAGGAGTTATTTACGTAGTGGGTTCAGGTGTTTTTAATGGCGTCAACAGAGGTGTCGTTTTGCTTTTCGCTGTTTTTGGACAGACCCCCATTCTGCAATGGGTCAAATTTCTGGACAACAATGAATCCGCTTACCTTGGCGGTTCGATCACCTTATTATCCAGTAATGAGTTCGCTTTTGTGGATGGCCGGTCACCCACTTCCGGCGGATTCGGACAGCAAGACGCTTTGATATCGGTCAATGATTTACAGTTTACAACGTGCATTACTGCAGAGGATTTAGTCACGGTAAATACGGTATCGCTTACTTACATTGCCCCCTTCCTGCCGGATATCGAATTTTTTGATTTCCCCACTGGTACCGATCTTGTAAGTTCAGCACTCAATTGGCAGCAGGAAGAAGTTTGCAACAGTAGTCCTTGCCATGCAGATTTCATCATTACGCCTATTGGCAATTGCGGCCACTACCAGGTCACCAACAACAGCACTGGAGTGCAGCCGCTGACGTATCAATGGTGCGATGGATCCACTTCCCAAGATCTGGATGTAATGTTACCCTGTGGACCTCACACTTTTTGCCTGACCATTACTGATGCAGGAGGATGCATGTCGGGTTATTCAGATTCAGTAGTGGTGATTGATCATACACGCCCAACGGCAATTTGTGTTCCCGGATTTGGTGTTACACTCGATACCAGTTGCCAGGCGATTATTCTGCCCTCCATGATAGATGCTGGATCAACGGACAATTGTCAGATTCAATCGCTAAGTGTAAATCCTGCTACGCTTACCGGTTGCGGTTTGTTTCCGGTCACCCTGACAGTCACTGACTGGTGCGGAAACACCAATGTCTGTATCACTAATGTTCAGGCCAATGAAAATATTCCACCGGTTATCATTTGTCCACAGAATAAAATTTTAACTACGGGCGGTGCCAATTGCACCCTGGTCGTGAATGGGCTTCACTGGATTTCGCTGACAGACCATTGCAGCTCGACGACGGTGTCCTACACGGTGACTGGGGCCACCACACATACGGGTACAGGCGACGCCAGCGGGCTCCTCTTCAACCAGGGAATGTCTACTGTTACCTACACAGCAACAGATGCCTGTGGAAATTCCAGCTCATGTTCTTTTAATGTGAAAGTGGTATGCGTGTGTGATTGTGTAAATAATAAGCTGCTCAATCCGGGTTTTTATGAAGGAGCGGTGGCGGGTGACCTGGGGACAACCGGGAATTCCGATCATTGGGAACGTGATGGAACACCGCAGGTGGTTCCCGGAGATTCCTGTTGTGATGATGTTTGCATCCAGATGTTTGGTTGGTTGTACAATGGAGAATCGATGTATCAAACCGGGTTGAATTTTTTAGCCGGGCATCATTACAAGGTTTCCTTTTGTGCGCGTTTCGTGCCGAATAACTCGTATGGGAATAATGTCAGTTTTGCTTTTAGTGCGGCGAATGGATATGTACTTCCGTTTCAATGCACCTGGGCCTGTGAAGCCATTGGCAGCAGCCCCCAGATATTTAGTTCCAACTGGGCCACCTACACTTTACCGATCTGGACGCCTGCTCAAAACTGGGACCGGTTTTATGTAAGGCCATTCAATACGCTGGCGCAAAAATCATGGGGACGCATTGATAATATCTGTGTCCAGGAAGTGGGTCAAACGTGTTGTGCGGACCGGGATGCATTTGTATTTAATATGGACAACGCAGTCAATTTTTCTTTTGATGAAAGCACCCAGGAAGGAATCTGTACCATCGGCAATTTACCCGAATGTGATAGCATCGCTTATATCGATTGGGGAGATGGGTTTATTGATCAGGGTCCCATTGGTGGAAATACAGAGCGGAGACACCGGTATCTGGATCATTTGTTGGCCAGGATACAATATTCTGGGCCATGAATATGATCAGGAGGCCCAACCGGATGCCGTATGTTTTGAAAATATTTTTCAGGATTCCATCAATGTAGTGGGTTCCGATACCTGCAGGTGCAATTCTTTTTCTGAATTTTTTATAAGAGGTTCGGATGGAACTTTCGAACGATTAGTTGAATGTGGAGAACCGGCTTTTGCCTTGCCGTGCCTGACAGATGGATCAAACTATGACATCACGGGATCGATCCATTGTATCGGTGAGCAATGTGCTGATGCAACTCCTATTCTGTGGATACTTACCGGACCTGGAGGCACACACTCAGGGATAGTGTATGGAAATCCCTATTTCGACATCACTTTATTGCCGACCTATTTCGGCCAGGCAGGGCTTTACACACTTTCGTTCGATGGACAATGTGGTAGTCAAAGTTGTCCGTGTGAAATACAGTTTACAATAGATTGTCTTCCTCAATGCGATTGTACAGCACTGGATGTTTTTGATTTCCACTATCGGGTCGAACGTGGCTTTGCAACACATTTCCGTGAAAATTCCTGTAAGCCTGTTTTATTCCCATAGCGCTTAATGGTTGCGATTCTGTTGCCTGGCATTTGAACTCCGTGGCTGAGCTCCACCCATCGGAGAAGTGCGGGTCGTGAATCCTTTTGCTATACTTTCCCAGGATGCAGGACAGTAGATGTGTTCATGAATGTCACGAAGAAAAAAGATGATGGAAGCAAATGTGATAAGCAGATGAGCCTATCAACAAGTCACGTCTTGTAAAGCGTCAGTAATCTGTCAGACCAGTCTGTTATTACCCTGTCTTTGATAACGCCGGATTTAACTGAAGGTGCACAAGCAGGAGGTTTACATTCCGGTGGAATGTCATCGGGATGGAATTCTGTATCCGGTGAGGCTGAAGTCCTTGAAGGAACAGAAGGAAGTCTGGATGGATGGACCATCCTTTTATCAGGAAATCTTGATACGGCCGATGTATTAAGTCGCCCGGAAGGAAACTGCCACTATAAAAATTATGCTCTCTTCAGTGCTCATGTAAAATCCGGCAAGTCCAATTCCAGCGACAGGGTTATTCCGGGTGTGCTTACCGTTGCATTGGCGAGAGCCCGGTCTTTTCCACCCAGCTATTCCATCAAAGATAAATGTGAAGGCCCCGATTGCTACGAAATAGCTTCTATACCACTACCCGTCTCTGATTCCACGGAATGGTTTGATCTACAGATTCCTTATGATCTTACCGGATGGGCGGCGCCTGCTGATTCCTGCACTGGTTTATTGTTTGGAGTATTGGTACGACCGATCGTCTATGTGACGAATTCATTCGGCAGTAACCAGGGAGCAGAGCATACCTATTCGTATGTCGAGCTTGATCATGCTTGTTTCGCTGAAGGAATCGTTGCTGTGGATGAACCTGAAAAAAAGCAAGGACTCCGTATCTATCCGAATCCGACGACTGGGGACTTGACGATGGAATTACCATCAGCTGGCCGTAGGTGACATGATGATGAGGGTGGTGAATATTACGGGGCGGGTGGTGATGGAGAAGAGGGCGGAGATTGGCAGTTTGAAGCAATTTATAGAAATAAATACCTTGATACAGGGGATGTATTTCTTGCAGATTGATTCCGATGGCCAAATGATATCGTGGATAAGTTTGTGAAGCAATAAATGCGAGATAATTATCAGGAGAGCGTTGAGATCAAAATAATAATTCAGAGCGCTCTTCTTTTTTTGAAGATCATCGCCACCCTCAAATTGAAAATTTGTGAACGCCAGGTCGTCCGCATGGACGCCTAATTATTTCATTTTTTTGGTATACGGAAATTACTGAAGAAACGGATTGAAGCGAAGCTTCAAAGCAAGTCCCCTCGGTTGGTGAGCGGAGTCGAATCATCAGGGGATTTAGGGAGCAGAATTGACTCCGGATTGCTTACTTATACTCTCCTGGTGCACCGCACTCAAATAATGCTGTATAAACCGCTCACTCAATCCCTGCTGCCTTCCGAATTCTTTTGCTTTCTCTAAAATTTCATTCCATCGCTGAAGTTGTAAAATGGAAATGTTGTGGTGCCGTTTGTGCAGACCGATTTGTTCACTGAGCTGCATGCGCTGAGCAATCAGCTTGAGGACTTCTGCATCGAGGGTATCAATCTGCTGACGGATGGAAGCTACATGGGCGAGAAAATCCTGGTCATCACTGGTCTCCCGCTTGAAAACCAATTCACTGATAAGTTTAGAATATTCATCCGGCGTGATCTGCTGCTGTGCATCGCTCCACGCATGATCGGGATCGCAATGCGTCTCGGTCATCAATCCATCGTAATTGAGATCAAGTGCATATTGAGCTACACTTTTCAGTTCAACGCGATTGCCACAGATGTGACTGTTGTCGCAGAAGAGCGGAATGTCGGGCAGGCGTCGCCGCAATTCAATCGGTATTTCCCAAAAAGGCTCATTCCGGAATATGCTTTTTCCGTAGGTGGAAAAACCTCGATGTATCGCAGCAATGTTTTTTATTCCTGCAGCCTGCACCCGTTCAATGGCCCCGATCCAAAGATCAAGATCCGGGTTAGTTGGATTTTTTACCATCACCGGCACATCCACACCCTTTAATGCATCAGCTATTTCCTGCACAGAAAATGGATTCGCCGTCGATCGCGCACCGATCCACAAGACATCGATTCCAAATTTTAACGCCAGCTCCACCTGCAAAGCCGTAGCCACTTCAATCGTCGGTGCGTATACCTAATTCATCCTTCACCCGCTTCAACCATGGCAGGGCAGCAGATCCTTTTCCTTCAAAAGCTCCCGGCCTCGTCCTCGGCTTCCACACGCCTGACCTGAAAAGATCAATCCCCATATCCATCAATCCCATAGCGGTCTCCATGACCTGCTCTTCCGTCTCCGCACTGCACGGCCCGGCGATGAGGAAGGGCTTGTCACCTTTCTTCACGAACATCGTTGGTGTTTCAGGCTTAATGTTGTTGAGAATCATAAGGTTTGATCACCACTTTGGCTCGTTAAAAACATAAAAGTAGGGCAAAAGTTGAGCGTTTAGATATTAGAAAGTGGACAATAGAAAGTAGATAATAGACAGTAGAAAGTAGGTAACCGAGTAAGTATTAGTTTAACAGCTATTGTTGCTTATCAATTAATCCGGATAACAATTTAAAGGTCGTAACAATAAATTCTCCAAGATTCGAAAGACTATCAACTTCGGCATATTCAAGTCCAACTACAATGTCCAGGGCAGCATCAATCTCCACAATAGAGCCCCTGGCAATTTCATAATATCTTTTCTTTTCCAATTCGGATTTTCTTGAACTGCCTTCTGCTAAGTTAAGATGAACTGACAGTGCAGCCCTGCGCAATTGGCTGATCAAATTAAATTTTTCGCTGTCCGGTAATCCCCTGGTAATTTTATATACTTCAAGGGCTAGTGATTTGGAGTATTTATACACCTTCATATGGGTGTGGGCAAGCTGCAGAAACATGGTGAAGTGTTTATCTGGTGAAGTAATAATTATCCTTAGAAAGTTAAGAAATTTATCACAACAATAACTAACTCTCTACTTTCCACTCTCTACTTTCTACTCTCTACTTTCTACTCTCTACTTTCCACTTTCCACTCCTCCTACTCCCTACTTTCCACTCCCTACTTTCTACTTTCCACTCCCTACTTTCTCACTCCCTACTTTCTACTCTCTACTTTCCACTCTCTACTTTCTACTCTCTACTTTCTACTCTCTACTTTCCACTCTCTACTTTCTACTCTCTACTTTCCACTCCCTACTAGCTCTTCCCCGGCGTCACGCCCATACTCTCCCCCGGCGTCCGATGCAAAAACTCATCATACAACAAGGTCTGCCGGGATTCCATCGGAATATTCCATCCTTCAATAAACAGGAATTTAATCTGCGTAGCCGGTTCAAACGGATCACCATTGGAAATAAAAAGATTCGCTTTTTTACCGGGCTCTATGGATCCCACTTTATCCGATACTCCAAAAATTTCCGCAGGCACAATCGTCACTGCTTTTAATGCTTCTTCTTTCCCCATGCCATAGGTTGCTGCGAAGCCTGCATTGAACGGAAGATTGCGTACGTTTTCAGCATCACTCGTCCGAAGCGCTACTTTTACTCCCGCCTTTTGCATGATGCCTGCATTTTTATAGGCCTGATCATAATGATCTGTTTCCCTGGTGGGCTCTGCAATGACAGGTCCGGTGATAACAGGTACTCCCGCCAGTTGGATGGAATCAGCAACCCGCCACCCTTCTGCCACTCCGGTGAGGATAGCTTTTATATGATGTTCTTTAATCCATTTCAACGCCGCCAGGATATCCGACTCTTTATTGACTTCAATCATGGCCGTGGCCTGGCCTCTGTACACCGGCACCAGCGCCGCGATCTCAGGATGATAATCCGCCTTGCCCATGGTGGAGGAATCAATGGAGGCATACAGACCAACCCGTTCCCACGTTTCATTCAGTTTTTTCATCGCCTTCTCACCATCCTTTTTTACATCCTCATCAGAACGCCGGTCCCAGCGTCCACGCTTTCCGGTGGAAGGAAAATTCATAACTATGCCTTTGAAAGCCACCATACATCTGCTCCGGCGTATAGCCCTGAAGATTAATTAATGCCGCTGTGCCAGGAAATAATCCACCGGATGGAGCCGTAATAACAGAAGTTACTCCACTCACCCTCGTCACCGGAATTAATACACTATTGGGATTCACGGCTGTCAATGCATCCATCTCGGGAGTCAGTTCCCCTTGTTCATCAAAGTCCTGGGTCAGTGAAATCGATTCAATCTCCTGCAGACCCAACCGCGTCCCACCATCAATCAGTCCGGGATATATCGTCAATCCTTTACAATCAATGACCTGCGCATCGGAAGGAACCGGTGAATTACTACCTACACTTTCGATAATTCCATCCTTAATGATAACGGTTGCGTTTTCTAATCGACCTTTCGTGACGGTTTCAACCGATGCATTGATCAGGGCGAAAGTGCCAAACGTAGATTTAGCTACTTGCTGTGCCGGCAGGGTTGCTGAGCAAAGACAAAGTGAAATCATAAAGCAGCCAAAAAGATATTTTTTATAGATCGTCATCTTAATGTCGTTGAGCATAAAAAAATTCAGTTCCCTTCATGCATTCGTCCACTTCTATCCTCTTGTCCATAATACGTCGGAGTAGATTCTTCCGGATCTACGTATAAACGCATATCTGCGGGATCATGCACCTTATCAAAGCGAATGATGCCATCCACGATGGTCATTTGCGGTACGGCATAGATGGATAAGGGATTGGCATTAAAAATGGCGACGTCACCGTCCTTTCCAATTTCGAGTGAACCTACTTTGTCCTCAATGCCCAGTTGACGCGCAGGATTGATCGTAATTAATGCCAAAGCCTCGTCATCAGACAACCCGCCATAGCGTTGTGTCTTGGCTGCTTCATAATACAAATGGCGGATCATTTCCCCGCTGTCGCTGTTGAGGGAAGTGAGGACTCCGTTGCGGGTCAGGATCGTAGCATTGTAGGCGGTAGAATAATACACTTCAAATTTGTACGCCCACCAATCGGAAAAAACAGATGCTCCTGCTCCAAAAGCCGCCAGTTCCGGGGCCACTTTGAATCCTTCATTGGCATGATGAAAAGTAATCCGCTTCACGCCATAATCTTTTAATACGCGGAGCAACATTAATATTTCATCTGCCCGGTAAGAATGGCATTGAATGAGGATCTTGCCATCCAGGATATCCGCCATGGTTTGATATCGTTCATTATATACAGGTGGTTGTGCATTCGGGTTTTTCAATTTTTCCGCTTCATATTTATTCCACTTATCCCGATAGATTACTCCTTTTTGAAAAGCATCGCGGATCACATGCTCCACGCCCATGCGCGTGCGGGGAGGAACGCCCCGACCTTCACCATGAACGCGAATAGGGTTCTCTCCCAAGGCGAATTTTATAGTTCTTGGTGCTCCCTGGAAAATAAAGGCCTGCGGATCCATTTCGCCATACCGGTGTTTGATCGTTTGACATTGTCCGCCGATCACGTTGGCTGATCCATGCATAGCATGCGAGATAGTGACTCCTCCGGCGAGCGCGCGATAAACAGCGAGATCAAAAGGATCGATTGCATCTCCGACTTTGACTTCCGGTGTGACCGGATTGGTGGCTTCATTGACTGCATCAATGGCAATGTGCGAGTGCGCATCGATGATGCCGGGCATGACATATTCCCCGGTGGCGTCAATTTCTTTGACGTCTATTGGCGCCTTGAGCTCCTTACCGATTCCGGTTATTTTACCCTGCTGAATAAGTACATCTGTGTGTTCCAGTGTGCCTTTTGTAACGGTCAACACTGTTCCGTTGCGAATTAATAAATCGCCGGTCGGTGCCTGGCCAAATACAAGTAGATGGAATGTGATGATGATGAAAACTGATAAAATACGCATGAATACTAAATCTGAAATTATCAATTAATTGGGTTTTGACTTGCGGGCAGCGGTGAGCGGGACCGAACCCTCTTCTCCTACGGATACACTTCCTTCCAACGAATCACCTTCCAGGATCAGGTCAAATTCAAGTTTCATTTCATCGCCATCCATATCAAGGAGATAGGTGAAAGAAACTTTATGACCATCCACCACGATGTCTTTCAACGTCGTGTTTCCGGTGGTAATTTCATTACTGATGATAGTGCCTTCCCATTCTCCATGAACCTGAAAAAATTCGAGTGTGCCGTCCTGTTTTTGGTCTGGAATTTCAATCGTATAGGACCAGGTACCTTCCAGGGCATCGGAGGATGCATGGTCTTCTTTACCGGTGGGTTTCTTTTTTTCTTTTAATTCATAGGCATACAGGTTGCCTTCCACGATCATGTATTTAATGGCGGCATCCTTTTCAAAAATCGGTTTATTCGAGACCAGGAGATTGGCCATCTTTCCCGCTTCCACGGACCCGCAATATTGATCGATCCCCAACAATCTGGCCGGCTGTAAAGTCAAAGCACGTAAAGCAGCATCTTTATTCAAACCGTTCTCCATCATCGTGTGCATCATTTTGAAAAAATCGGCCGGTTTGCCGCTCATGGTGCCAAAAGAAAATGGAATTCCTTCCTTCGCCAACACACCGGCTTGTGCCTGGTGTTCCTTTACACTTTCTGCCCTTCGCTTTTCAAAAGCTTCTTTCTGCGGATCTTTTGCTATCGTATCTTTTTTAGCAACCTGTAAACTATCCTTTTCTGCCTTTTCTGCCCTTTCCGCCCCTTCCGCCTTTTCTGCCCTTTCTGCCTTGCCCCTTCTGCCTTTTCTGCCTTCTCCTTTCTGCCTTTTCTGCCTTTTCTGCCTTTTCCACCGGCAGATCCAGCGACAACACCAAAGGAATTCCATTGGTCAAAAACTGACTCTTCAGGTACCAGGCTTCTTTCGCATCGCCGATCACCATTTTCATCCCCAGGTCTTTTTGCATCGCTAAAGCCCGACTGATATCTTTCACTCCGGGAGCGCGGAAATAGAGCGTCTCTTGTTTTTTGACTAAAGGCATCAACGCATCATGTGCCTGATTGTAAGGAGGACGCGGGATCATCGTATTGGCATTATAAGCAGCCAGGTGGGTGACATCCTGTTCAGCATTGTGATAAAGTTCACGCCACTTGGCCATGATGGCGATGACCGTGCTGGGATAAAGATTTCCGGCTCCGCTCCATTGGCCAAAAAGGGAAACGTCTTCTTTCCAGATCATGTGATCCGTTTCATTCCCGGCCAGCACCACAATGGCTCCCTGGCCAGGTATCATTTTGCCTCGCGGTACGACATGGGCGATGGCAAAACCCTGGGCCCGCCAATCGGAAATAGATTTCTCTTTCGGATCAAAAGAGGACCTGATGTGATTGAATGGCGTAATACCGGTAGCTTCAAGGGAGGCATTTCCTTCTTCATCGATTTCCGGCCGGTTTTCATTTTGCTGGCCATGTGGATTTCCTCTTCCGCCTTGCTGCTCAGGTTCTTTTGTTCCGATATAGGAAAAGGCATCGATGAACGCAGGATATACATATAAGCTATCCGCTGCAATCCGGTACGCATCTGCAGGAATCCTGGTGTGTGATCCCATAGCAGTAATCAGGCCGTCTCTCAGGATGACGTTTTCGATGACAGGTTCCTTCCCCGCCATGGCGATTACCCTGGCATTCGTCAGGGCTATGCAGCCGGTAATCTGGGGCTGATCATCCTCGACAGGCTGGGCCACCAGGGTCGAAAAAGCCAGGAAAAAAACGGGTAAAAAAAGCATGAATTTCCTCATGGAGAATACGGCTTGACAGGAGTGCCCTGCAATTTAGAAAAAGAAATCATGCCACTCCTCCCCATCAGGAATCCTTAGACTAACCGGGACAATAATTGCACCGAAAGGGATGGTTAAACGATAGGGGAATCGAGAGAGGTTTTTCAGGGAATGGGCTAACAGATAAAATCTGCTATTTTTGGCCGGACATAAACGTAAACTCAACAATCTCACTAATCATGAACTTTCCAGACGATCTTAAATATACTTCCGAACACGAATGGATCCGCTTTACAGATGAAACTACTGCGGAGGGCCAACCGATAGCCGTTGTCGGTATTACAGATTTCGCACAAGGTGAATTGGGTGAACTCGTCTACATTGAGGTGGAAACGGTTGGAGATACCCTGGCCAAGGATTCCGTCTTTGGTACTGTAGAAGCCGTGAAGACCACATCCGATCTTTTCATGCCTTTAAGTGGCAAGGTCATTGAATTTAACAGCGCTATTTCAGAGTCGGGGGGCGATGATCCCGGCCTGATCAACAATGATCCTTACGGTGCTGGCTGGATTATTAAAGTTGCACTGACGAATACAAGTGAGAAGGATATGCTGCTAGGAGTGGCTGCGTATCGGGAATTAGTGGGAGCTTAGGACAAGGAGCAAGGGGCAAGGAGCGGAGAGCACATTTCGCTTAGTTAACGCTTAATACAAATGCAATTATTTTTGTAAAAAATAAATGCATCCTGAGGTCTTTCAACCTCGAATATTGAATTTCAAAGTTTCAAAGGCAGGCACAAATCATTAAAGGTCGTCACTGACGACAAGTTGAGATGTTAAACTCCTTGCCTCTTGCACCTTGCTCCTTGCTTTGTACATTCGTCCCGTGAAATTTTCCAAACAAACCTACTGGCTCCTGCCCTTGCTCTGGGGAGCCTGGATCATCTACCTGTCCCTGCTTCCCGGCAATGCCGGCATCCTGAAGTTATTTCGCATCCCTCATTTTGATAAAGTGGCGCATATGGGTGCTTATGGCATCTGGTCCTTTCTTTTTCTATTTGCTGCGCAAAAAACAAGGGGTCCTTCCACCATCAGGACATGGTTGATTATTGGCTTACTCATTTCAGTGGGATGTGGTCTTGAATTCGCCCAATATTATATGCGGGAAGGCCGGAGCTTCGAAGTGCTGGATATGGTGGCCAATGGGATAGGCGCCCTCCTGGGGATCATTCCTTTCCGGATTTATGTAAAGAAATAATTCATTTATTATTTGAATTCCAAAAATATATGCCTGGGATTTAAAAGCCTGCAATTGGCTTAAAACTTTTTCTTCTTTTTTAATAGCATAATATAAGTCCCAACTCATTTGCAGGTTCATCCAAAATCCAGGGGTAGTTCCAAAATATTTAGCCAATCTCAATGCTGTAGAAAGTGTAATTCCTCGTCTTACATTGGTGATCTCTTTAATTCGCTGATAAGGAATATGTAGGGCGGCCGGCAATGCAGCCTGTGAGATGCCTGGCGGAACAAGAAACTCTTCCTTAAGGATTTCTCCCGGATGAGTGGGCTGTCGTTGAGTGAGAAAGTACACGATTTATAATTAAGGAGTTTTTTTACAAAGAAAATAGTCGGTCCATTATTGGGGTTTACTACCATAAATAGCCCTCGAAAAAGACTCCTCACACCTATTTATCTTTATCGTCAATAAATCAGCTTGTGCAATGCTTTACTTAATCAGCATCACCCTCACCATTTTCCTGCTGGCCCTGTTGCTGATAAAGCGTAATAAGGCCTATTCGGATAAGGTGCTCGCTGCATGGATGGCGGTGATGGCTACACATCAATTGCTTTTTTATCTGCAGTATTCAGGATGGATTTTAAAACACCCGCATTTCCTTGGCCTGGCCCTGCCGGTGCCGGTTTTGCATGGTCCTCTCCTTTTCCTGTATGTGCTGTCTATGACGAAGGAACAACCTATCCGTTTTTGGAAATGCGTACCTCATTTCATTCCCTTTTTATTGCTGACCCTACTGGCGATTCCCTTTTTCTTGTTGAGTGCGGAAGAAAAATTGAGGGTGTTTCAGATGAAGGGGAAAGGATACGAATGGTATATGGTCATACAGCAGGTGATGATCATGGCTACCGGCATAGGTTATGTCCTTTGGTCACTGGTCCTGATCCACCGGCACCGAAGAAATATCAGGCAATGGTTTTCGAATACGAAAAAAATAAACTTGCGGTGGCTCGAATACCTGTCCATCGGACTGGGGCTGATCTGGCTCCTCGTGATCTTCTTTGATGACGAAGTAATATTCAAGGGTGTGGTCGTGCTGGTTTTGTTTATCGGTTTTTTTGGTATCAATCAACTCCCCATCTTTTATAACTGGCAGGAGATTGACCCACCGAAAACAGATCCCTCCAATCCCGAAGTCCCGGAAGTCAACGAACCTGCTCAGACGGATATGATCGTCAGCAGTGCCCGCTACGCCAAATCCGGCCTCAAGGAGGAAGAAGCGAAGGACCTTCATGAACGGCTTAGCCTTTTAATGGAGAAAGAAGCCCTCTTCAGAAAAAACGACCTTACCCTCCAGGACCTGGCTGCCCGGCTGGATACCCATCCCAACTATCTTTCCCAGGTCATCAATGAGAAGGAGCATAAAAATTTCTATACCTATATCAATAATCTTCGGGTAAACGCCTTTATCGAGCATGCGTCCAGGGGAGATACTAAGAATTACACCCTGCTGGCCCTGGCTTTCGATTCCGGATTCAACTCAAAATCCACTTTCAACAAGTATTTCAAAGAGTCGACCGGCAAATCCCCGTCAGAATTTTTTTCCACATAAAAATTTGGTTATCAGGCTTATAGATAAATGTCTCCGCAAGTCCGGACTGCCAATGTGTTCGGCCTTGTAAGCGCGGTCGATCTGTAACCGGAATCAGGGGAGGTTTGCGGAAAAAATCAATGATGAAACAAACCTTCTTTTTTCTCCTGATGCTGATCCTCGCCAGCTGTCACAGTGACCTGGCCGATCCGCTGACTCCCGGGGCTCTGGTACCTCGCACAGTGGAACAGGACCCCAATCTTCCCGCTTTGCTGGTAAACGGAACACTCCTGCATGTCGAAACTTATGGGAACTCCAGTGATCCTCTACTGGTGATGATCCATGGCGGTCCGGGTAGTGATTATCGCTCGCTTCTGAAAGCACAGGCCTTTTCGAATGACGGATTTTTTGTGGTTTTCTACGACCAGCGCGGCACCGGTTTGTCTGAGCGTGTTGACCGGAATCAGTTTACGAGCGTTCAGATTATGATCGATGATCTCCATGCCCTCATCGCTCATTTTCAAATCAGCCCTGATCAGAAAGTGTTTTTAATGGGTCATTCGTGGGGAGCCATGCTGGCTTCAGCCTATATCGATCAGTTCCCGGAAGAGATCGATGGAGTCGTCCTGGCAGAGCCGGGAGGATTGACCTGGACACAGACCAGTGACTATTTAAGTCGCTCGAATAAGATCGATCTTTTTTCTGAAGCGCTGAATGATGCTTTATTTCCCGAACAGATTTTTGCCGGACGGGACGAAGATGAAATCCTCGACTACAAGGCTTCTTATTTTTTCACCTTTGAAAATGCACCCGGAAACACTATTGGCAATGCAGGACCCTATCCTTTTTGGAGGAGCGGTGCAGTGTCTTTCGAAGCCATGATCGATTTTGCGGAAAAACATGGGTTCGATTTTACCACCCATCTCCACCAGTATGACACGAAAGTTTTATTCGCTTACAGTGAACTGAACACAGCGTATGGATTTGATTGGGCCAAACAAGTGGGGTCGGCATATCCGAATGTGGAATACTTCGAAGTCAAAGGCTCAGGTCATGAGCTCCTTTATTTTGGTTGGGATAACTTTTATCCGGAAGCCTTAACCTATTTAAACGAATTGAAATGAAAAAATCAACCTTCTTCTTAATGCTCTTCCTGAGCTTTCCTTTTTTATTAAAAGCCCAGGAAATCAACTGGCGAAACCTGGAAGCCACCAGCCGGCACATCGTCTCTCTCCATATAGGCACTGATTATGGAACTGTTTATGGAATTAGTTATGGGTATCAATTGCCGATTAGCCATCCCGTTGTGATCGGGGCGCAAATGTCAGTACCGTTTGGGAAAAAATTTATGGACGATTACAAAATAGAAGTGACCGGGCAGACTGAGATTTGGCACACCCACAGTTTCTCCTTCGGTATTCAACCAGGACTGATCATGCGGAGATACCATTCCGATGCGGCCAGCTTATATAATGTAGGTGCAGAGATCACGACCACACTTGGGTACTATAAAAATAATTGGGGCGTGGCGGTGGAAGCCAATTATGATCGCAGTTGTGCCACCTATATCGAGCATAAACTTTTAAAGGAATATTATCCGGATATACAGGATGGGTGGTATGGATCTACCGGCGGCAATTTCAAATTCGGCGTGAAGGGGAATTACTGGATGAAGTCAACCGGAGTTTCGCTCCAGGCAGGAAAGATATTCGGTCAGAATTTTGAAGATAATCCTACGCTCCCCTATTACACCCGGCTTTCCTTGTTGAAGCGATTTCAATAACGCACGGCGTCAATCTTACTATTGGATGAATAAAAAAAGGCAAGTCGGTTTCCCGGCTTGCCTTCATAATTAGGCTATTCTGTAGCGCTCTTTAATGGGTGTGTTAAAGGTGGGCTACTACCTTCATCAATCCTGACTTCAGGTTAGCGGCTTTATTCTTATGCCAAAGATTTCGTTTGGCTAATTTATCAATCATACTGGTAACTTTCGGTAAAAATTTTACGGCCTCCATTTTATCGGTCATTGCCCTCAGTTTCTGGATGGACGTACGGGTTGATTTCTTATAATACCGGTTACGTATGCGCTTGATCATGTCCTGCTTGATCCTCTTCTTGGCGGATTTGTGATGAGCCATATTTCTTTCTTTTTAAAAACGGTTGGCAAAGGTAAGCTTTCCTCTGATATGAGCTTACTCTTTATTGATATTTTCTTTAGGCCTTCCCCACCTTTAAAGGTGGGGAAACAATGGAATTGTCTATTGTCCATTGCCTATTGTCTATTGCCTATTGTCTATTGCCTATTGCCTATTGCCTATTGCCTATTGCCTATTGTCTATTGTCTATTGCCCATTGTCTATTGTCTATTGTCTATTGCCTATTGTCTATTGTCTATTGTTTTTAAAGACTATTTTTTAGTCATAATATGTCGTATATTTGGTCATATGTACGACCGCGCCGTCCTCCATCTCGACCTGGACTCCTTCTTCGTTTCGGTCGAATGCCTTCGTGACAGTAGTCTAAAGGGCAAGCCCCTGATTATCGGGGGGATAGGTGGCCGTGGCGTTGTGGCCTCCTGCAGTTATGAAGCCCGCCGCTACGGCGTTCATTCCGCGATGCCGATGAAGATGGCCCTCCGTCTCTGCCCCCAGGCCCTGGTCCTCCGCGGGGACATGGATGCTTATACACGCCATTCCATGCTGGTCTCCGAGATCATCGACGGACAGGCGCCTGTCTTCGAAAAATCATCCATCGATGAATTCTATCTCGATCTCACCGGCATGGACCGCTATTTCGGCTGCTATAAATGGTCCGTCGAGCTCCGGGAACGCGTCATCCGCGAGTCCGGTCTCCCCATTTCCGCCGCCCTTTCGGTCAACAAACTGGTCTCCAAGGTCGGCACCAACGAGGCCAAACCCAATGGCATGCTCGAGATCCCCGGCGGTGAAGAACGCGAATTTCTGGCCCCACTCTCCACGTCCAAGATCCCGGGCATCGGCACCGAGACCTACAAGAAACTCAGCTTCATGGGCGTGCGCACCGTCCGCATATTGCGCGATATCCCGCCGCTCCTGCTCGACCGTGAATTCGGAAAGATGGGCCAATACCTCTGGCAAAGCGCTAATGCCATCGACTACCGGCAGGTCATCCCTTACAGCGAACAAAAATCCATGTCGAAGGAACGCACCTTCAGTGAAGACACGCTTGATATGCGTTTTATCCGAAGCATGCTTGGCGCCATGGTGGACGAACTGGCTTTCGATCTCCGGCAGGACAGCCGCCTCACGAGTTGCATCACCGTCAAGATCCGCTATGCCGACTTCAACACCTTTACCAAGCAACACCGCATAGCGTATACCGCCCAGACCCGCACCCTCATCGCCCACGCGCTCGAACTCTTTGAAGAAGTCTATGAACGTCGCCAGCTCATCCGGCTCATCGGTGTGAAGTTCAGCGGCCTCGTCAGCGGCAATATCCAGCTCAATCTCTTCGATGATACGGAATCTGAAATCTCTTTATTACAACAGCTCGACCACATCCGCCGCCGTTGGGGGAAGGGAGCCATACAGTGGGCGAATTTTACGATGAAGCCAAGGGAAGGACGAATAACGAATAAGGAAGTGCGAAGTGAGAAGTAAAAGGAAGTCCCCTCGGTTGGTGAGCAGAGTCGAACCATTAGGGGATTTAGGGGCAAAGGAAGAAGCAAAAAAATATTTTTAACCAATTAAATCAATTCAACATGACCACTGTCAATCCTTATTTGAACTTCGAAGGCCGATGTGAAGAAGCCTTCCATTTTTACAAATCCGTATTCGGAGGAGATTTTGCCTTTGTCGGACGGTATAGCGAAATGCCTTCCGATCAACCCTTGCCGGAAAGTGACCAGCAAAAAATCATGCACATCTCTTTGCCCATTGGCAGTGGAACTGTGCTGATGGGAGCAGACGCAGCAGGCGACTGGGGAGGAAAAACCATCGTAGGAAGTAACATTTCCCTTTCCATCAATACGGAAAGCCAGGCAGAAGCCGACCGGATATTCAATGGCTTGTCTACCGGAGGCACAGTGACCTTGCCATTAAACAAAACTTTTTGGGGAGCTTACTTCGGCATGTTTACTGATAAGTTCGGCATCCACTGGATGGTCAATTACGATTTCAACCAGGAGCCTAAATAAACGGATAAGGATAGCCGATCCAGATGATCGGCTATCCTTTTTTAAGTTTTCTTGTTGCTGTTGGAGTTCTCTACAACAGCCAACGAAATCCAGACAACTGGGCTCAAGAGATTTAATCACAAGGAGCATAATAAAGGATTTATCCTGCTTTTGTACAATTATTAGTACAAAAATTAGTACAAAATGAAAGCAATCACCATATCAAGCTTACGTAATAGGATAAAACACTATTTCAATCTTGTCACAGAATCATCTGAAGTCCTGATCATTCCAAAACCAGGTCAAGACGATGCAGTAGTGATTCTCTCATTAAAGGAATACACTGCCTTAACCGAAACCCACTATCTCTTGTCCTCAGAAGCCAATCGCAAACGATTAATAGAGTCTTTACAGCAAGCAGAAAAAGAAAAAGGAATCATTTATGAACTTGATGAAGAAAATACGGCGAAATGAAAATTGAATTTACTCCTTCTGCCTGGGAAGAATTCAATTATTGGATAAAGTTTGATCCCTCCAAATTCATCAAGATTAAGGAAATAATTCGTTCGATCCGGCAAATTCCGTTTAAAGGATTGGGCAGCCCGGAACCATTACGTCATGAATTAAAAGGATGGTGGTCAAGCAGAATAGATGGTGAACACCGTTTAGTCTACCGTGTAATTGGTAATGCTCAGCAAGAACAAAAAATAGCAATCATACAGTGCAGATATCACTATTAATCTCTGAAAACTGGAAACAAAAAAATTATTACTGATTGTTGTAGAGAACTCCAACAACAACAACAATAACAACAACAAGTAGGGGCTCAATATCCTGAGCCCCTACCTAATTTTCCTCAACCTCAGCCTCAGCCTTAGCCTTAGCCTTAGCCTATTATTTAACGAAATACATAATCTTCGTCCGCCACTTCATCGAATCCTGTTCCATCATCGGATCCACGAGATACTCCTCAATGACCGGCGCAGTCTGCGTAAGATTATTGGATTTGATATACTCCGCCATCGCATTATGCGCTTTACCCAATCCACCGTATCCACCCATATAATCAATGGTCAGAGCTTTGGAAGCGGGAACGGAGAGGAGCGTTAAACCGGCAGGTGCTACTACATCATTTTTAATGGGAATAGCAGCTGCCATATCCGTCATGTCCTTATCAGGTTCCCAGGTGTAATACAATCCACTGGCCATGCCAGCCATTTCCGCATTTGTTTTTTTAATGCCCGCCATGATTGAAGGAAAACTTTTGGAGAAGAAATCTTTCATGACTGAGATTTTCACCTGGCTTCTGATCCCCAGGTATTTTCCACCAGGAAAATCTTCCGTATTAATTTTTATTTCAGGCATTGTCTCCTTGGGTAAAGTAGCCATTATCGAATCAAGATTATTCAAGCCGCTTAGGAAAATAGGCCCCATCATTTTATCAGCATTCATCAAAGCGGACACGGCCCGATTGACAAATCCATTCTCGCCATGCATGCCCCATGTTACTTTGGTTCCGCCTATGGTGTCCTTCAAATGAAAATAAGAGGTGGCATGACCTTCTCCCCAGAATTGGAAAAATTTCAATTCAGAGTCGGCGGATTTGTATGGATCCAGTGCCGTAAGTGTTTGTTCGCCACGACCCATTTTTTTGCTTTTCCAGGCTAATTTTGATCCTACCGCTCCTTCTTCGCCGCTGTATTCCGCGGTCATGGTAGTATCCATCCGGGCAAAAGGTGTCCAGGCATGAGCTTTTTGAAAGGAAGTGACATAAGGCCAGATTTGTTCGGCACTGGCAGCGATCACTTTGGAACGACTGAAATCATAGGATTTCGGGCCCACCAGGCCGAGAATGACTCCAATAGCTACTATAACCAGCAGTATATAGAGCAGGTATTTAAGGATTTTCATAAAGTTGATTTTAGGATTCCAAAGATAACAAAGGGGCGGAGGAAGTTAGCTCACTCGCTTGCTCATTTTTTCAGTATTATTGAACATCAAATGATATCAGCATTATGTTTCGTTTTTCTTCCTCTTCGAGGGTTCTGCTCCTGATCCTTGCCGTCGTCCAAATCATTTCCTGTAGTAATAACAAACAGGTTGGCCCAACAGGACCTGACCGTCCCACAGAACCCTGGGCCTTCAGAAGCGTCCTGGATACACAAGCCCGGATGCTGACGCTTGCCCTGAATGACAATCTCTGGGTAGCTTACCATACAGACAGTTGCTCGCTATACAAAGCCTGGAAAGGATATGTCCAGTTGCAAGGGGCAGTCTATAATACTAATCACGGGCCTCAGCCAATCTCCATCGGAGATGCCTGGTTAGTGAATCCCTATTTGCATCCCTGGAGTGTCATGCATGACGGAAAAGAGGTTTTGCAGGAAGTACGTTATGGAGGCCATGCAATTCATAAGGGAAGGGCGCAACTCCTGTATAACCTGATCCTCAATGACGGTAAAATCATCAGGATCAACGAGCAACCGGAATATGTTGAAAAAGATGGGCAGCAGGGATTGGAACGCGCATTTACCGTGCAGGATCTTCCGGATGGCGATGAAGTAATCATCGCCCAGCAGGTCACTTCCATAGCGCTGCCACAAAATATTTCTACCAATGGAAAATGGACAGTGGACAAAGAACAAAGGAAAGATTTCAACGGCGGTCAAACCATGACGATAGATGGTCACCTTACTTTACTACCCAAAGGCGATACGTATTTCACCACTTATTTTATCAGCCGGCCCACCATTCCGAACCCAAATAAAAATGAAGGAGAAAGTGAAGATCTACCCTTGGGGCAACGACTCATCGCCAAAAATGACTGCAAGACCTGTCACAATGAAAAAGTACAGACGATTGGTCCCGCCTACCAGATGATTGCCGAACGCTATCCCTGGAATGAGGCCAGTGTAAACACCCTGGCGGCCAAAGTAATCAGCGGTGGAAGTGGTATGTGGGGTACACAAATGATGAGTCCGCATCCCGGCCTGCCGGAAAGTGATGTGAAGGAAATGGTCAGGTACATTCTCCGCCTGGATACTACTGATGTCGGCCAGGATAATGAAGAGGTAGCCAAAGTTATCGAACTGACCACTTCACTTAACGACCCAAAAGATTTACTACCAGGACTTTTTGTTGAAGCCTGGACACATCAAACCGGATTTACTAAACTTCCAGTTTTCCCCTCCTCAAAAAAAGCTGAGCAGGCGGGTATTGTGACGGATCTCCATGCTATTGATGCCTATGCTTTTGGCGGACTGACGGAGGATTTTATCATGATCAGCAAAGGCTATCTCTATGCTGAAAAAGATACGAATGTTCAATTGCGCATCTGGAGTGATGATGGTTCGAAAGTGACGATCGACGGAAAGCTGGTTATAGATAACGACGGCATGCACGGCACGGAGGAAAAACATGCTACTGTACATCTCAACCAGGGATACCATCCTATCACCATTGATTTTATGCAGGGTAAAGGCGGACGCTATCTTTCCTTTGAATGGAAACCTGCCGGCGCTACCACCTGGACAGGAGTTCCGGTCACATCATTATTTCACAATGTCAGTGAGCATGCCAAACTCCAGGGAAAAACCTTGTCTATGATTACTGCGAAAAGAGTACCCGGAGATATGGCTCCTCTTCAAAGTGTTCATCCGTCTTATGATTTATCGCAAGCCAGGCCGGATGATTTTCTGCCTAAAGTCGGAGGGATGGATTTCATGTCAGACGGCCGACTGGTCGTGAGTACCTGGGATCCTACGGGTTCGGTGTATACGCTGACCAATGTTTCCTCCGGTGATCCATCTAAAATCAAAGTCACGCGCATAGCCAGCGGGTTGGCAGAACCTCTTGGCCTGAAAGTCATTCATGACACGATTTATGTTTTACAAAAACAGGAACTCACCCGCCTGATCGATTCCGATAAAGATGGCCTCATTGACGAATATCAATGTGTCAACAACCGTTGGATCACTTCAGCCAACTTCCATGAATTTGCTTTTGGCCTGGTGGAGAAAGATGGAGATCTCTATGGCACTTTGGCTATTGCTATTTTACCCGGCGGGGCATCAGCACCTCACCAGGTATCAAGCAGGGGAAAGGTGGTCAAATTCGATTTGCCTTCTGGTGATCTTTCATTTGTTGCCAGCGGATTGCGCACGCCTAATGGGATTGGAATAGGCCTTGATAATGAAATTTTCATTGCCGATAACCAGGGCGATTGGTTGCCGGCCAGTAAGATTATTCATGTAGTGAAGGGCGCATTCTATGGACAGCGCGCCGTGGATTTTGAGGGGACAGCCAACCTTCCCGTTACACTCCCTGCACTTTATTTACCCCAGGATGAAATCGGAAATTCACCTTCTACCCCGCTTCAATTGAATGATGGTCCCTATAAAGGACAAATGATCCATTGCGAAGTCACCTATGGTGGAGTCGAACGAGACTTTCTTGAAAAAGTGAATGGCGAATACCAGGGCTGTGTATTTCATTTCATACAGGGACTCGAAGCCGGGATCAACAGAATGGCCTGGGGACCGGACAGTGCGCTGTATGTCGGCGGTATTGGTAATCCTGGCAACTGGCAGCAAAATGATAAACTGTGGTATGGTTTGCAGCGATTGAAGTACAATGGCAAACCCACATTTGAAATGCTGGCTGTGCATGCTAAAAGCGATGGGCTCGATATTGAATTTACAGAACCCTTGCAGGAAGGCGATGGGTGGAACGTTGATGATTGGGAAGTAAAACAATGGAGATATGTCCCCACCAAAGATTACGGTGGTCCCAAAGTAGATCCTGAAGACCTGAAGGTGGAATCCGCTTCAGTATCGAAAGACCGAAAACATGTGGGCTTGAAACTCCTCGGAATGAAAGCGGGTCATATCGTTTATGTGCATATGAAAGACCGCTATGTAAGTGAAGCCGGACGTGAACTTTGGTCTACGGAAACCTGGTATTCGATGAACAATATTCCGGCGAACAACCCGGTGGAGGTTATTCCTGCACCTCCTTACAGAGATAATGCTCTTACCGCGTCCGAGCAAGCTGACGGATGGAAATTATTATTTGATGGAAAGTCCACGCAAGGCTGGCATACTTTCAATAAACCAATCATTGGTTCCAGCTGGAAAGTTATCGACGGCACCCTGACCCTGGATGCGGTAAAAAATCCAAACGGCGACTGGCAGGCCAAAGACGGTGGTGATATCGTGACGCAGGATGAATATGAAAATTTTGAATTAGACCTGGAATGGAAAATATCACCTTGCGGCAACAGCGGTATTATTTACGATGTGATCGAGTCTAAGGATCATGATTATGTCTGGCAGACCGGACCTGAAATGCAGATACTGGATAATACCTGTCACCCGGATGCCCGTTTTGTCACGCATCGAGCAGGTGATTTGTATGATATGATCGAATGCAAATACGTTACGGTCAAACCAGCCGGAGAATGGAACAAAGTGAGAATCCTAAAAAACAACGGACATGTCGAACATTGGCTGAACGGGGTCAAAGTAGTGGAATATGATATGCATGCGGATGCCTGGAAAGAGATGATCAGTAAATCCAAGTTCAAAGACATGAAGGGATTCGGCCTGGCGGAGAAAGGCAGGATTGCTCTCCAGGACCATGGCAATACTGTCAGTTTTAAGAACATTAAAATCCGGGTTTTGGATAAGCCTGCCATGTAGCAGCTGCATTATTACGTGGTGGTTAATATCCCGTTAAAACGATGGCGGTATCCGGCCCGCCCTTATTTTTGTTTCCATACCGATGAGTAGACGAGCAATT
This sequence comes from uncultured Saprospiraceae bacterium, assembly GCA_963837505.1. Classification (GTDB taxonomy): domain Bacteria; phylum Bacteroidota; class Bacteroidia; order Chitinophagales; family Saprospiraceae; genus Opimibacter. The sequence continues at coordinate 246,809 of CAWINN010000020.1, forward strand.
TGGCTGATCATCATCCTGATGACTATTGGACTCCTGGGATCAAGCCTGATCCAGGTATACTGGTTTAATTGGTCCATGCACCAGCAGGAAGCACGTTTTGATGTCAATGTCATTGAGGCGCTTAACCAGGTAGAAGAACGGCTCTCTTCCCTGGAAACCAAGGTCAAACTGGAATTGCTCAATACGGCAAACGGCGCGCCTACCAAGATGATCCAACAGGAGATTGCTCAGTTTGTGGAAGAGTCCGGTATCAAACACCAGGGAAGAACGGACTTTGAGGCCCTTAACGATAGCCTGCTCCATTCCCAGAAATTTACTTCGCTGATGGATTCCATGGAAAACTGGCGAAAGCAAAGTATGATCTGGGAACTGATGGATGAACAACGACGATACAGTCCTCCGGACATTGCCGATCGCATCGATACTAAAAAACTGGGCCAGTTTATTCATGAAGAATTGCAAAACCGCGGAATCAATCTTCCTTATCAATATGGCGTCATCCAGGCGATAGATTCTAATTTCATTATCATCAATGGCAATTATGTGGTCGGCTCGATGGACGAATCAGAAGCCAGTCATGTCGACAATCCGCATTCCCGAAGCCTGTTTACTTCCAAGTACCAGGTAGCCCTGTATAGAAATGATTACCACGGTTCACCGGGATGGCTCAAATTGCACTTCCCCAGCAAGAAAAGCTGGCTTTGGTATTCCTTATTGCCCACCATGCTGGCCGTGGTATTTTTTACCGGTATGATCCTCTTTTGTTTTAGCTATACCATATATGTGATATTGCGACAGAAAAAAGTGTCGGAGATGAAAAATGATTTCATCAATAATATGACCCATGAATTCAAGACCCCCATTGCCACGATCTCGCTGGCGGCTGATTCCATTGAGAGTCCCAAGGTGATACATGATGAACGTAAAATCAACCGGTTTACCGGCATCATCCGGCAGGAAAATAAACGGATGTTGCAGCAGGTGGAGAAAGTATTGCAAATGGCGCAGATCGACAAGGAAGATTTTCATATGAAACTTTCGGAGGTGGACATGCATGAAGTCATCCGGCAGGCCGTGGATCATCTCACTTTGCAGGTTCAGCAACGGGATGGCCAGATACACTCAGATCTTGATGCACCCCAGCCGCTCTTGCTGGGTGACCCGACTTATCTTTCCAATGCGATCTACAATTTACTTGACAATGCCAATAAATATTCACCGGAGCGCCCGGATATTCACATTAGCACCCATAATCTTAACGGGGGTATTGAAATTGTGGTGGAGGATAAGGGCATCGGTATTTCGAAAGAAAATCAAAAGCATATCTTTGATAAGTTCTACAGGGTGCATACCGGCAACCTCCACGATGTGAAGGGCTTTGGATTGGGGCTGAGTTATGTAAAAGCCATTGCCAACGCTCATCAGGGAAATATCGAGGTAAAGAGTGAACCGGGGAAAGGAAGCCGATTTTCACTGTATCTTCCCCTTCGGCAGAAAAGCTCAAAATGACATTGCATAAACTCAGCATGGTGGTGTAAACGAAAACGGATTTACGTATGTCAACAAGTAAAATATTATTAGTCGAAGACGATCAGAATTTCGGGGATGTCCTGAAGTCCTACCTGGAAATGCACGATTACGAGGTGACCCTGGCTTCCGATGGAGTGATGGGTTTTGAGAGCTACCGGAGAGGCAGTTTTGACCTTTGCATCTTCGATGTGATGATGCCCCGGAAAGATGGTTTTACCCTGGCGAAAGAAGTCCGGGAAAAAGACAAGGAAATGCCGATCATTTTTCTCACCGCCAAGAACCTCAAAGAGGATATACTGGAAGGTTTTAAGATCGGGGCAGATGATTACCTCTCCAAACCTTTTAATTCGGAAGAACTGCTACTCCGCATCCAGGCCATTCTGCGCCGGGTCAATAAAGGCGCCGACAAAGAGGATGAGGTGCGGGAATACCAGATCGGTGAATATCATTTCAATTACCCGCTGCGCATTCTGACCTGGCAGGGAAGTAAAGGGAACGAAAAAGAAAAACTTTCTCCCAAAGAGGCGCATTTGCTCAAAATGTTCTGCCAGCATAAAAATGATGTGCTGACCCGCGCCGAAGCCTTAGCCAAGATCTGGGGAGAGGACAATTATTTTACCGCCCGCTCCATGGATGTTTTCGTCACTAAATTGAGGAAATACCTGAGCAAAGATGCCAACCTGCAAATCCTGAACATTCACGGAAATGGATTCCGGCTGATAGAAAAGGATCAGGTTGAAGATTAATCCCGCTTATTGAAGTTGTTGGGGAGATTCTTCAAAATCTCCGCGCAGTTCCCGATATCGTTTTCTTGCATCAATGGCAAACGTGCTATCCGTATAATCTGTGAAGATTTTTTCATAACAGGATTTCGCTTTCTCAACGTCATTCAGCTGATGTTCGTACAATTGAGCGAGGTTGTATAAAGCATTATCTGCGCGTATTTCTTTGGGATATTTTTCCACGACCTCCTGGTACATGGCTTCGGCAGAAGTGTAATCCCTTTTCTTTTCATATAACTTCCCCTTCAGATACAGAATATCATCGTTGAGACCATGCTCAGGATATTTTTTACTGAGTAAGGTGAGTTGCTGAAGGGCAGAATCCAGTTTGTTTTGAAAAATGAGCAGCTCCGCCCTGGCAAATCCGGCCAGGGCATCTGTATTGCTGTCCAATCCCATATTGTCCATAATGAAGATGCTGAGATCAAGCGCATCATTGGCGATCAATTTGGACGTGGAGGTCTTGAGAATGTCAAATTGTGACTGCGCCCATTCGAAATCCCCATTATAATACGACAGCTTGGCATTGCGGAAGCGTGCGTCCTGGCCTATCAGGTCTTCCACAAACGCCTTATCCACCTGGCTGTACAACAAGGTAGCTTCCCATATTTCACCCGACATCAGGTAATAATCACCAAGATCAAGTTTGGCATTGGCCTGCACATAAGCATTGATCCCGGGCAAATCGACCACCTGTTTCAAAATGGCAATTGACCTGGGCAGATCATTGATGTACAAGGCTTCCAACATGGCCTCTTCGGAAGCGATCCAGGCCGTTCCGGAATTCAACCCATACCTGGAGAGAAAATCATCATATTCAGCTTCCAGTCCCCGAAGTTGAGCTGTGGTATAATTATAATTGTCGGTAATCTGTTTTCTTTTCGTGGACAGGTACGCCCGTTCTGCTTCCATAAAGAAGGGTGATGCTTCTCCCTGCATATTCAGGATGTAGTTGTACCCGTCAATGGCCGTAGCGTAATCCTTGTCATTACCTGCAATCTGGGCCAGGCGGTATACCCGCAACCCGTTTTCACCCATTCGCTTATCCAGGGCCTTGGCTTGCCGCATAGCTTTGCTATAATCCTTTTGCTGAATAAAAGCCCAACTGAGTAATTCCGGAAAATAATCAGCATCCGGGTTTTGCTGGATGAAGACATAGAGTTGTGAAATCAATTCAGGATAATCATTCCGCTCAAGCGATCGCTGTAACAAACCTTCTATACCCTCGAGGCGGTCAGGGCCCAATTGCAAAGAATACAGATATTGTTCAATCATCTTGGAGATATCTCCGTTTCGTTTATACAAATCGGCCAACTGATAGGAGAAGGTACCCTGGGTACCTAACATTTTTTCTCCTTTTTCATAAGTGAGAATCGCTTCATCATATTTCGCCTGCGTGATAAACGCATTCCCCAGCCGGCTGATCGCATCTATTTTGGGAGGTAGTTTTTCTATGGCTGTTTTATAGGATTGCTGGGCACCCTCATAATTACCCATGCGCTCCTGTACATTACCCAGGGTCACCAGCATGCTGTAATCATCCGGCGTGGCGGTCATTTGATTTTTGATCTCCATTTCCGCACGGTCGTACTGACGGAGTGCCAACAGACATTCAATGTATTTGTTGAAATAGACAAAGTTGTTGCTCTTTTTAGCCTGTTCGTGAAGCTTGAGATACAGGTCCGCCGCTTTTTGATATTCACCTTCCAGGTAATATTGATCTGCCAGTTTGGAATTTTGTGCCGCCAGGGTCCCTGACAGGAATAGAGAGAATAATATAATCAAATAAGTGCAGCGCATAAACCCGATAATCCCGTGCTAAAACGATGGGGAAGATAGTAAAGTTGTAAACCGGAGTCGGTCTTTATCCTTTGTCCAGATCCAGGTCAAGTGCATGTTGAGCAATGACCTTGCCTAAACGCAAGCCTTCTACGCAATCCTGCCGGATATGTACACCCATAGGAATACGGGAAAAGGCATCCTCATTCGCCATTTGTTCCCAGGAAGTGTAGGTTCGCGGATATCCCCTGAATTCAAGGCGGCCATAATGGCATTGATCGGTAAATGTATATTGGGCCCCAAGGAAATGTTCCATAATCCTCCAGCAAACGCCCGCAAAAGTGCTGTGTCCGGAAGGATATCCCGGAAAAGCAGGATTCAATCCGGGAGTACTAATGGCTCCGCCAAGGATGGTTTGGAAGTTAGGATCAATATATTTCCGGATATAAGTTTCAGGACGCTCTGTATTGTATGTATATTTTGAATTCCAGCAGGCAACGGCACCATCATTGAGCGCAATGCCCAGGACGCAATAGAGATGAAGCGTTTCTTCCAGGCTCATTTTCTCCTGGGAGATGACCTGGTTAGCAATAGCAAAAATCCGGGCGGGAGGGCTGAAAGTCATACCGGTGAGATCATCACTCCAGAATTCTGCAATCCAACGGGAATCATTGGTAATGTTTCTAACGGCAATATCAACTTCGAGATTCTCCGCATAATACGTTGAAGTCGGTGAGGTGTTATACGTAGCTGTAGGAGGTAAACTCAGCTGATCACCCTGAAGAGCGGCAAATGTCCTCACTTTACCCCAATATGGGAAAAGAGCTTGCCCATAATCAGGGGCTGTGGGTTGCCACAAACCATCGCCAACAGGTGGAAAATAATCCGAAGGCCGGGCTATTCGAACCTGATCAGCACCTTCCCGATCAGTCTCAGAATAAGCAATGATGGCATTGGCCACGCCCTGACCCCACTCAATAGAAGTATTCACTATACCCTGGGGAACATTGGCACTGAGTTCATTTAGCTTCTCCTTTTCCAGGGTTTGGATGGTATTGATATCGTGCGCCGTGGATCCAAAAAGAAAGAATTTAAAGGTGCGGGCATAATAGGCGTTAAGAGCAATGTTCCAATCGATCTGATCAACACGATATCTCGATTGAACCTCCGGAAAGCCATCAATGACATAGCTTAGAGAACGATATTTTTCCATTCCGGGAACGGCGGTCTCATAAGCACCCATGTGAATGTAAGCCAAAGCTCTGCAAGTGGGAGCCGGACGAAAATCAGGTAAATTCTTTTCTATCGTGAGGTATTCCTCCATCCATGACCAGGTCACATCATTGGTGCAAAGGGAAGCCGCTGGAGTGGTTGGTAAAAACTCAACGGGGTCCTCTTGCTTCAGGCAGGAACTGAACACAACAAGCAGAACAGCAAGTGGCCAAAATCTGAGGTGAGACTTCATGGAATAATCTGTATTGAAACAAAGTCCAAAATTAACCCATTGACCCTCAGTGGACAATACATTCAACATAATTATTTTTTTATCATATGATAAAAATTTACTATCTTTAAGATGCTGTTAATGCGTTAAATATATAAATTTTACCAAAAACCAAACTCAAAACTTTTCCCTTCACCCGTCCGGCCAATTCTAAATCGGCCGTTTTCCGCAGGTAACGGTAATTTTGTAAGGCAATTACAGTGCCGTCTAATGGAACCTTTCAATCAATACCTGTTGCATCTTGCCGATAGCCCTTTGATCCTTGGTCAGCGGCTGGGCGAATGGTGCGGCCATGGTCCTGTTTTAGAGCAGGACATCGCCATGACCAACATTTCGCTTGACCTGATCGGCCAGTCCAGGCTGATCTACCAATACATCGCCTCACGGCCCGGTCAAAACTCGGATGAGGACACTCTCGCCATGTTGCGCTATGAACATGAGTATTACAATTTCCTCCTCGTTGAGCAACCGAATAAGGATTTTGGCTACACCGTTGTGCGCCAGTTTTTTTATGATGCCTTCAACCTGCTCCAATATGAAAAGCTCACTGAACATGCAGAGGAAGCATTGAAGAATATTGCCATCAAAACGCTGAAAGAAATCAAATACCACTATCGATACAGCAGTGAATGGATGCTGAGGTTGGGCGACGGAACGGAAACCAGTCATGCCTACATTCAAAATGGGGTTGATGATCTTTGGAAGTACACGGGAGAATTGTTTGAACCTTCGTCTTATGAAAAGGTGCTTTTACCCGATCATACGGCTGTCGATCTCGCAACGATCAAGCCCGGATGGGAAGAAAAGATCACCACCATTTTTCAACAGGCCGGATTGAACATTCCGAAAGAGGACGCATTCCTGTTAGGAGGAAAAGAAGGAAAACACACAGAGCACATGGGGTATATCCTGACCGAACTGCAATACATGCAGCGAACTTATCCTGCCATGAAGTGGTAAATGTCAATAGGAAATAAAAATGGGTGAAACACCTGTACATATCACCCGAAAAAAGATAGCTTCCATCCTGGGAAAGGTTCACGATCCGGAGATCCCTGGAATTTCGGTGGTTGATTTAGGCATGGTGCTGGATATTCGTCCGGAGAACAGTCATTGGCATATTGATTTAGCGGTTACCTATTCAGGTTGTCCTGCGATTGATGTGATTCCTTTTTTAGCCAAAGCAATTTTAGCCGAAGAAGGATTTCCGGATACTACAATCGAAATGATGATTACTCCTCCATGGTCGACCGACTGGATCAGTGAAGCCGGAAATGAAAAATTATTGGCCTGGGGCATTGCTCCTCCCAACCGGAAATCAGTCCATCACGATTTCGGTCAACCCAAAACATGTCCGCAATGCGGATCCACAGAAACTACCATGATCAGCGCATATGGATCTACCCCATGCAAAGCACTGTATCGTTGTAATACCTGTGAAGAGACGTTTGATTATTTCAAATGCTACTGAGAAGGTTAGATCGTGAATCGTCACCCGTGAACCGTGAACCGGCATCTCGTTCTGCTCCCGTTTTGCCCCTAAATCCCCTGATGGTTCGACCTGCTTAACTCATCCTTGTGCTACAGCTCACCAACCGAGGGGACTTCCTTTTGAATAATGAATGGTTCGACTTCGCTCACCAACCGTAGCGAACAACGAAGTGGAAGTAGAATTGCGAAGTAGAAATTGAGTGAGAAGGAGAAATGGAAAAACTATGTCTCCCAGCAATGCTTCATTTATTAAAAAATCAATTGATTGGCGTAGGCTGTGCCTGCGGCGGAGTGTCAGCAAATTTTTTATGCTGAGCCTGTCGAAGTACTGATTTGCGTGAGAAATCGCTGCCCGGCATTCTGCCCCATCCAATTCGCTCGTGCCGGCGAATTGATCACCCCTGTGTTTTGATCCGAAAAATATCGCAGCGCTTATTTTCTGATTAAAAACCCCGGGGACCATGGAATAATACAATTACGAAAATGCTTCGCCGCATCGCGGCATAAGGTTGGTAGCAACGAAATGCAAAAAAATCCCTCTTAGCCGCATCGCGGCGGGACTCTCATAGTCCCCGGGGTTTTCTGAGCCGCATCACGCCATCTGCGTGAGGAGCGAAGAAACACAGGGGTGAAAAATTTCGAGGAACGAGAAATTTTGATGGGGCAGAATTATCGAACGAGCGTCACATCCCCATTCCTCACCTCTCTCCTCCCATCCCTAAACCTCGCCACCATCCTATAAGCAAACACCGCCGGATTGAAATAAGTCTTTTGTACATTCTGGCCACTTGTGCTGAGCGTAGTCGAAGCATCCCACGCAAATGCGGGATCATTCGGCGGAAAATGCTTTGCTTGAAAAACCATATTCCCCCACCGATCAAATATCTCCATCGACTCGATCTCTTCGACTTCCGATGCTGCACTGATCAACAATCGATCATTGATGCCATCACCATTCGGAGAAAATACATTCGGGATGTAGATGTCGATGTTCTTTTGAATAAAGACAACGACAGAATCCTGATCGGAACAACCTTGTGCATTAGAAACAGAAATGGAATAGGCTGTGGTGATGATCGGCGCAACAGGTTGTGTTAAACAGGTCGGACAATTTGGATTTAATAATCCTGACCAGGTGATCGTAGAGAGGGAATCAAACGGAACATTGACGATCGCTTCGAGGATGGCAGTGTCGCCGGATAGAATCGTGCGATCCATGCCCGAGATCGACATTAAGTTTCAGAGGCACATTGATCCAAATAATTTCTTCCTTATCACAATCATTGGCATCAATAGCAGTCATGGTGTAAGTGCCGGAATTCAATCCATTGAATACAGGTGATGATTGAAAATTAACTCCATCGATGGAATAGCGGATAGGTTGCACTCCTCCTGTCTGCATGACGGTGATGGTGCCTTGATTGTGTCCGAAACAATCGGGCTGTGCTACTTCAAATCCAATTGAAAATTCTTCCGGCTCGGTGATGGAGACTGAGCTTTCTGTTTGACATCCGTTTGCATCAGTGATGGTGACGAAGTAATCGCCGCTGCTTAATCCGGTGATGCTTTGATCGGGGCTGCCTGTTGACCACAAGTATTGAAACGGACTGATGCCGGTTACGTTGGCGATGGCACTGCCGTCGCTTTCACCGAAGCAACTGATGTCATAGCCATTGAAATCGGAAGTGGCTTGTACATCGAGTTGAGGCAATAGAAATAAAGAGGTCGTCAGAATCACCAGGCTGTCGCATCCATCCTGGTTGATGAATGTATTTTGTATGCTTCCGACTTGTGCTGGATCGCAGGTACCTGAAATCAATTGTGTCGTATCGGCTGGAATCAATGAGACTGTCAAAGTCACGATGCTATCGCAACCAAATTGATTTTGCAGTGTGGTGACAAAAGTCCCAGCTTGTGAAGAAGAGCAGGTGGTTGAAGAAAGGAAGGTTGAACTAGAAGGTAAAAGTGAAACTGTCTCATGCACGGTACTATCGCATCCAAATTGATTAACCAGCAAATGATCGAAGTTTCCTACAGATGATGGATCGCAAGTGGCGGAGGAAATAAAAGATTCACTCGTTGGCAACAAAGCAATAGTCGTAGTCACAATACTGTCGCATCCAAACGTATTCGTCAGCATCTGTATGAACGTACCCACATCTGCAGGATCACATGAGGCGCCTGCAATGAAAGTAGAATCTTGCGCTGAATAACTCACTGTTCTGATCACTGTACTATCACATCCAAAAGCAGATATAAAATGATTTTCAAATATGCCGAGACTGGAAGAGTCACAGGAAGAGGTAAACAGCAAAGTAGTATCCGGCCTTCCAGCAGCAATGGTAGTAATCACGAGACTATCGCAACCATTCTGTTTAGAAAATAAAGTCTGATGTACACCGATGCTGGAAGAATCACAAGAGATTCCCGTAAGGTAAGTAGTATCCGAAGGCGACATTGTCACAGTAGTGATCACGATACTGTCACATCCATCCTGTGCGATCATGAATTGAGAAAAGATGCCGAGCTGAGAGGAATCACAAGTGGCCTGAAATAAGAATGTTGAATCAGCAGGTGGTATCCAGTTTGTCGTCGTGATGATGAGGCTATCGCAACCGGATTGATTTGATAAAGTCTGAGTCACTGTTCCCACGCTTGACATTGTGCAAGACGACAAATTAATCAGTGTCGTATCCGATGCAAGAAGTGTCACCGTTGTGGTCACCATGGTATCGCATCCGCTTGGATTATTGAGGTAGGTGATGAAGATACCGGCGGTGGAGGAATCGCAAGTAGTGAATTGCTGGGTGAGTTGAACCGCAGGGAGAATTGTAATCGCCGTCGTCACTGTGCTATCGCAACCGTGAATGGTATTCAGGACATTTTCATATACACCAGCTTCTGATTCCCATCCAAATCCTAGCCAAATGGAGTCACCATCACAAAGTTCAATATCTGCAGTACCGGTATAGGTTGGATACACATCAACAATTTGAACAGGATCAGTCAAAACAAAACAAGCTGAATCTGAGGCTGAGATATTAGTAATGGTATAGATGGTAGTCTGTGTCGGAAAATCATTAAAGGTGAAATCTTCATTTATACCATTGAAATGAAACGGTGAACCAGGATTTGAAGATATATCTACAGTAAGTGAAAATGGAGTATTCGTTTGAATGATCAATTCGGCCGATTCATTGTCACATATTTCAAAATCGCCTTCTAACGCCACTTGAATAATTGGTACCACATTGAGTTCAACAGTATCCCTTCCAGGACAATGTAAGCCATCTTCTACAGTCACGATGTATTGTCCGGATTCAAAAGCAGTAATAGTCTGCGTATGAACACCGGTTGACCACGTATATATGGCGCCAGGTATGCCGGCATCGAAAATGGTGGATTCGCCTTCGCATATATATTGATCAGGCCCAAGATCTACATCCACGAGCGGTAGTGAAGTCACATCAATGAAAGCAGTAGCAATATTGCTCATCGCTCCAGAAGCTGTAGTAAATTGAACTTCCACAGTTCGTGGACCTGGAGTGAGAGGTGAAGCCAGGTCTTTATACACTATAAGTCGCAGGGCATCTTTGAAATCTGTTGATTTTGCTCCTCCTGCATTCGTCAGGGTGATAAAATCTGTACCAACTCCCGTAACATCGATATTAGGAACAGAACCAGTTATATCAAGAATCTCATCTGGAGCATCGGGAACAAAACCATTTACTTGGATAGTCATGCTGGTGACGATAGAATCAAAGAACATTTTGATATCTTCATCAGCGATACCAACACCATTGCTCAAACAAGAGTAGTCGATTGAATTATAGTCTGCCTCCGTAGCCCCGGAACTGTCATCGCAGTCAAGATCTATATAAATAGAACAGTCAAGCGGTGAATATTCCCACATTGAAGTAATCCAAAGTCCAACTGCCGGATCATAACTGCAAATCGGCTCTATAGAACCATCTATTATATTTATAGAAATAAAATTCCCAGTATATACATCTACTCCGATTAATATATTACAATATGGAGAGGATGTTAATCCTCCAATAAGTTGTAAGAATGGATAAGTTACTACAATTACAGAATTAGATGGGTTCGATTGATCCAATCGAACAATTGACCTCATCCCTGGAATTGCATCACGAACTTCAAAATAAACCTGGCCACCTGACATTGCGATTGCACCATCTGAAATAAAACCAGTTGTTCCAAGGGAAGTAACCGTATTTGAATTTACATCCCATCGATATATGGTATCGGATCCAACAGTAAAGGATGGGTAAGAATAAAAGATTCCATTGCCGATACTTACAAAACCAATCATCCAAGGCAAATAAGCTGGACCTGTCATGACAGTACTAATTATATTGCCAGTATTAGGATCTAGAATATGAATTCGCTGATCACCAGGGCCCCACTCTGTAAGAGAATATAGTATTCCTTCAGGGCTATACGAAATTTCACCTCCCCAACCAAAACTGGGCCCTATTAGATCAATTGAACAGCCGCATAAGCCATTTTCAAAATTTATATTATCCGCCTTAAAATTTGCATCTATGAAAAAATAACTTTGCCCTATCAACTCTAATTTGCAATTAATTAATATAATATTAATTACTGATAATTGTATTAATAATATAATTTTTTTTTTCATCGTAAGTTTTTCTTCTAAATTATCCTTTATTGCAGATATAAGGATGTTCAAAATAATAGAGGCAACTGATAAATCAGTTGCCTCTATTATTGTCTCCTCTACGGAGCACATTGATCTATGGCACATTCACCATCTACGCCCCAAGTATATGTTTGGCCATATCCAAGGGTAACATACGTCCAATCTGTAATAGTTGTGTAGTTAAAGTGACATGAAATTCTTATGTCAACTGTCGTACCAAATGTCACATTTGTAATTTGAAAATAAGTTCCTTGAAGTTGACAAAATGCAAATTTAGGATTGCCCGAATTTAGCATTGGTTGTGCCATACCACCACTTACAGATCCACATGGACTTGGTGGGCTAGCAGTACAATTTGTGGTGCCATCATCATATCCGCAAACCCTAAAAGTAATAGTAGAAAGTCCAGGATTAAGTAATTCAAATCCACAACAGCAATCATTTTCAGTGCAGTGTTCACATGCATCTGTATCTCTGTTAGTCAATTGCCCATTTGAAGCAAATTTGCGCGAAGTAGTTTGATCTGCCGATTTCTCACAGCCGGTATTAAGGAATAAGAAACCCAAACAGAACATAATCAAGAGAGATTTTATATCTTTCATTGTTCAAGTTTTTGAATAGCACCGGCCTCGAAAAGCTTGCGTGCCTAGAGGCCCGGTGCTTTTGGTTAAACTAAATAACCAATAGCTCCTTTTTGCTTTGGTGGCTTTCACTGTGTGGATATATTTTCTGATCCCTATATCCGCCTGTCTCCATCGTGTCACCCCTGGCAGACAGGCTTATAGTTCATTAATGGCAATGTGGAAGTTTGTACTCCAGGAAGGCGTAAAGCATGTGGTTGATTTGAGGTATTACTATTAATCTTTTCCGATTATAAATCCGGGGAGACCTCGCCATTCGTGCTGAATTTTAACAAATTCAGTTTCAAAATTTTTCTCTTAGTATGTTAATGCAATTTAATGCAATTTATTCTACTAAATAGGTGTAAATTTTTCTTACCATTAAACTAGGCCTTAGCCAATGTTGGTGTTTTTCCTGTGGTGAGCGGCGTCGAACCATCACCAACATCCAACGGGATTCCTGCATGATGCTACGTTGGAGGAGCTACAGTGGGCTTCGCGTTGGTCGTTGGTGACACTTCGACAAGCTCAGTGACCGAAAAACACCAACGACGGCTAAAAAACAGAAAGCGAAAGGGCAGAATTTTCCTCACAATTCCTTCTACTTTTACCCCTTCATGCAAATCATCAAACTCAATAAAGGCCGCGACCAATCCATCGCCCGCCATCATCCGTGGATCTTTTCCAGGGCACTACAGAAAGTGCCAAAGAGTGTCGCCGATGGAGATGTCGTGCAGATCCAGGATGAAGGTGGAAATATCATCGGCGTGGGCCATTACCAGGATAGCAGCCTGGCGATACGATTACTTGCTTTTGAAAATGTCCATATTGACAATGCATTTTGGAAAAAAAGAATCACCCATGCCTTTCAATACCGGACTGCATTAGGTTTTCTCAAACCCGGCTTCACCGATGCATTCAGATTAATTCATGGCGAAGGCGATCAGCTTCCCGGACTCATCGTTGATATTTACAACACTGTTGCAGTAGTGCAGGCCCATTCGATCGGTATGCACAAAGCACAACATGAAATTGCTGAAGTATTGATGTCCATTCCGGGATTGAAGATTGAAGCTGTTTATTCAAAAAGCAAAGAAGCATTACCCGGAGAATATGCAAAAGACATTTCGGATGAATGGCTGAAAGGAAATCCAATCGAAGAAATCATCGCTCATGAAGGCGGTTTACAATTTATCGTGAATGTGATGACCGGACAAAAAACCGGATTTTTTCTTGATCAACGCATCAACCGCGAATGGGTCGGAAAATATGCAAACGGAAAATCGGTGTTGAATTGCTTTAGCTACACCGGAGGTTTTTCAGTATACGCTTTACAGGGTGGTGCGAAACATGTCATCTCCATCGACTCTTCCGCCACCGCACTGACGATCGCAGATAAAAATGCAGCACTCAATTCATTCACTGAAAAACACGAATCGATCAAAGAAAATGTGCTGACCTATCTTACCAACACTGAAACCCTGTTTGACATCGTCATCGTCGACCCTCCTGCTTTTGCAAAAACCCTCAGTAAACGACACAATGCAGTTCAGGCCTACAAGCGATTAAACATTCTCGCCATGGCCAGAGTAAAACCAGGAGGCATGTTGTTTACTTTCTCCTGTTCACAAGTGGTGGACCGGGAACTCTTTCACAATACTATTGTCGCTGCCGCTATTGAATCAAAACGAATGGCCCGCGTGATGCATGAATTGAGCCAGGGACCCGATCACCCGACTTCGATTTTTCATCCGGAGGGGCATTATCTGAAAGGGCTGGCACTATACCTGGATTAACCTTCGCCACGTTCCCTTCGGCTACGCTCAGGGACCAGAGGCTCTTTCACAATCAATTTTATTAGAATGTCTCGGCTACGCTCAACATAAAATGAAACTATATTTTTATCTATCTAACCTCTCGGCTACCTTTATCCATCCTGAGTCTTAAATCTTTAGGCTGCATATGAGTGATACATTAAATATAAAATCCGAAGATCAGGTGACGGTAATCACCCTCCATCGTCCTGATCGCTATAATAGCTTCAACCAGGAAATGGCCTTTGAGCTGCAAAAAGCATTGGATCATTGCGCTACGGACGGAACCCGATGCGTGGTCATCACGGGCGCTGGCAAAGCCTTCAGCGCAGGCCAGGATCTCCATGAAGTAGTGGATCCCAACGGTCCTCCCATGCAAAACATCGTGTCCGATCATTTCAACCCCATCATCCGAAGAATCAGAGAATTGAACCTTCCGGTCATCGCAGCCGTCAATGGCGCAGCAGCAGGAGCCGGCGCTAATATTGCCTTAGCTTGTGACATCGTGGTCGCCAAAGAATCTTCCTATTTCCTGCAGGCGTTTAGTGCCATTGGTTTGATCCCGGACAGTGGTGGCACCTATCATCTTCCCAGATTAATTGGTTGGCAACGAGCAAGCGCCTTGATGATGCTCGGGGATAAGGTGGGTGCTAAAGAAGCAGAAATCATGGGTATGATTTACAAAGTGATCGCGGATACGGAATGGGAAGAATATGTCAAATCCCTTTCACTTCGGGTAGCTTCCATGCCCACGAAGGGATTGGCACTGACCAAACGCGCATTAAATCTATCGCTGTCCCATACGCTGGACGAACAATTAAAGTTTGAAGAAAAACTGCAGGCCAGGGCAGGCAAAACTTCAGATTACAAAGAAGGCGTACAAGCTTTTTTAGAAAAACGCAAACCTGATTTCACCGGAAATTGAACCGAATAGCCGTCATCGGAGCAGGATCAATGGGCAGTGGTATTGCTCAGGTAGCCGCAATGGGTGGATGTGAAGTGATATTATATGACAGCTTCGAATCGTCCATCATCAAGGCAAGAGATTCGATTTCAGCCTCGCTGAATAAACTGGTAGAGAAAGGGAAACTCACGGATCAGGAAGTCAAAACTATTTTCGGAAGATTATTTTTCGCAGATCATCTTGATAGTATCAAAGGATCCGAATTGATTTTGGAAGCCATCATCGAAGATGAAGGAGAAAAGAACAAACTGTTTGCCTCCATTACCCCTTTCCTGTCCGCTGATACCATCGTGGCTACGAATACTTCGTCCTTATCCGTGACGGCGTTAGCAAATAACCTTCCTCATCCACAGAATTTTATTGGCATCCATTTTTTTAACCCGCCGGTACTCATGGCCCTGGTGGAAATCATCCCCGCCCTGCAAACGAATGACGAAGTGATCAGCAGGGTGATGTCCTTAATTACAGATTGGAACAAGATCCCTGTCCGGGCCAAAGACACGCCCGGCTTTATTGTTAACCGGATCGCCCGGCCTTTTTATGGCGAAGCTTTGCGAATGGCTGAAGAAGGCTTAGCCACCTATGCTGAAATTGACGGGGCGATGAAAAAGTTCGGCCGGTTCAGAATGGGTCCGTTTGAACTCATGGACTACATCGGTCATGACGTCAATTACGCCGTTACCCATTCCGTTTGGACCTCCATGTACTATGATCCCCGGTACAAGCCCTCTTCTCTCCAGAAGGCATTGGTCAGTTCAGGCAGGCTGGGCAGAAAATCGGGTAAAGGTTTTTTTGAATATCCCGGCGCAAATGAAATAACAGATCCGATCATAGGGGAGGAACATCGTTTTATTTTTGACAGGATCATCACCATGCTCATCAACGAGGCGGCTGATGCGTTGTATCTTGGAATTGCCACTAAAGAAGATATCGACCTCGCGATGACATTGGGCGTAGGCTATCCGTTAGGTTTATTGAAATGGGCCGATCAGGAAGGTATCCGTTATTGCGTGACCCATCTGGATGAATTGCATGACTTGTACAAAGATGACCGATATCGCTGCAGTGTATTGCTTCGGAAAATGGCTTCCCTGGATCAAAAATTTTACGAATGAACCCGATTGTTGAGCGCATGTACAATGAGGATTATTTCAGTCAATGGCTGGGCATCCAGCGGCTGGAAGAAGGTCCCGGCTTTTGTACATTACGGATGACCGTACGCCCCGAAATGGTCAATGGCTTCGGCATTGCCCACGGTGCGATCACGTATGCACTCGCGGACAGTGCATTTGCTTTCGCTTCCAACAGCCAGGGACGTAAAGCGGTTTCCATTGAGACCTCCATCAATCACATCAAAGCGGTGAATGTCAGTGATACCCTGACCGCCATTGCTGAACAAATTTCCCTAAGTCACAAATTGGGTATCTACCATGTGCGCGTGTTGCGGGACCATGAGTTGGTGGCTCATTTTAAAGGGATCGTTTACCGAAAGGAAGAAAAATGGGAAGTCTGACTTTTATTAAATGAATACTGATTTTGAAAACTCTTTTTTCCATCCTCTTTTTTTGTGGTTTTGCCCTGGTGATAGCGAAGAGTCAGAATAGTATTTATAAAACGAATACCGGCGTCATCAATTTTAAATCCGATGCTCCACTGGAAGTGATCACGGCTACATCGAGGAAAATGGAAGGGATTATTGATGCGGATGATTTAACTTTTGCGTTTTCCCTCCAGGTGCGGTCTTTTGAAGGATTCAACAATGGATTACAGCAACAGCATTTTTACGAAAATTACCTGGAAACCGACAAATATCCCACCGCTACTTTTTCCGGAAAAATTATAGAGCATGTGAATCTGACGACTCCGGGAACTTATACAGTAAGAGCAAAAGGACAACTGACCATACATGGCCGGACCAAGGAGCGCATTATTAAGGTGGAGATCATTTCTACCGGAAGTGAACTCAAAGCCAAAGCTTCTTTTTTTGTGCCGTTGGTGGATCACCAAATTGAAGTACCCCGCATCGTCAATCAAAAAATTGCACAGGAAATCGCGGTTCAGGTACATGGCACTTTTCAGTTGGAAGGGAAATCATGAAAAATGGCTGTCTGATTATCCTGCTGTTTTTTTTCTGTTCGCTCTACGGTCACGAATATCATTTCAGGATTTTACCGACTGATTACAATGGGGATGTCCAGGAAATCCATCTTTTGTTCCAATCCTCGGACAAGCTCATGTGGCTGGGAACGGATATCGGCCTCTTTACTTTTGATGGCCGGAAATACAAATTTTTTCCACGGCCGGATCGTCTTCAAAAAAAAGTCACCGCCATAGCTGAATCTCCTGACGGAGAAATCTGGGCAGGCTATGAAGATGGTCAGATCTTAATTACCCATTTCCAGGGTGCACTAAAAAATCTGGCTTCGGATTCTATCCGGGGATATGCCATTTCAAAAATTGTTTTCCAGGCTGACCAGGAAGTGATGTTAGCCACATATGGACATGGCCTTTGGGCATTGCGGGAGGGGCAGTTTCAGCATGTGGTGTTTGGATCGCTGGCTGACATCACGGATATCTATGACGCCCTCCTGGATAACAAAGGGCAACTATGGCTCGGCACAGACAATGGAATTTGGATCTATGAAGCTAAGCCCATTCCCTCCTTGCGTCATATGGGTCACCAGGATGGTCTGAAAGATGATATCGTAACCCGCCTGGCCCTGAATCGCCAGGGCAATGTATTGATGGGTATATATGATTTTGGTGCACAACAATACAATAATGTACGCCATGAAGTGCAGGTCATTAGTCAGTTTGCCTCAGGGGAGGGAACCATTGTCGGCCTCGCAAATGGTTTCGGTACAGATGTATTTATCGCAACTGAAAAATCAGTATGGTTCACTTCGTCTACCGTGCCCGAACATAAAATCTCGATTACTTTTCCACTCAAAAACAGAATTGAATGCATCCTCTTTGATTTGCGGGGAAATCTATGGCTGGCCTGCGGAAACAGACTGTATATCGCCAATACTCAACTGGACTATATCCATCCGGCCCTGACCGGCATACAGGCTATTCTCAGCACCAGGGATCGATTGTGGTATGGATGTGAAACTGGACTTTTCTCTACGGATAAAGAAGGACAACATCAGCGATCTTATCCGGACCTCCATCAGATTAATGTTTTATCTCTGTACAAGGATACCAACAACGTGCTCTGGATTGGTACATTTGGGCAGGGCTTATACATTTTTGATCCCGCGTCCAAAAAAATAAAACATCTCACTGAACACGATCATCTTTCCAATACCAGTATTTTAAATATTGATGGTAAGGGAAATCAGGTTTGGCTGGCCACTTTGGGCGGTATCACCCAAATCGAATGGGCATCAAATCCATTCACTTCACCGCTCCAGGTTACCGAACTTCATGATCAATTTCACTCTCCGCCCGGTTATGTCTATGATGTCTTTGTATCGGCCCAGGACCGGGTCTGGTTTGGGACGGATGGTAAAGGGCTTTTATATCTCGAGAACAACACCTTGCATCCATTTCCTGTCTACTATACAGAAAGGGACACTGCGTTGGTTATCGCCAGGACGATTTACAGCATCGTTGAGGATTGGGAACAGCGGTTATGGATATCCACTGCAAAAGGAACCGTCCTATGCGTGGATGAATACGGGAAGGTGATCAAACAGGTGACGTCGCCGGATGGTTCGCTCAATAGCGTGGCCATGACCGGAACCGAGGAAGTGCTGTTGGTCAGGGAAGGGGCTATACAAACCCTGAACGCGGGCAGTCAGATTTTCAGTCTGGATGAAACTTCAGGTTTAACGGCGTTTACACCGAATATAAACGCCACTTATTTAGACAGCGATGGTACCGTTTGGATCGCTGACACGGATCTCATCCTTCATTATACTTCTTACAATACGGTCAATGACCAAAATGTGCGATTGCATTTTGAGGATATTTCACCCGGTTCATTGACGCAAACATCGCCAGTCAGACTGGAACCGGACAGCAATTTCCTGGATATCCGGTTTACCGGGATCTGGTATCAGGACCCTTCCCGTGTCCGCTATCGGTTCATGTTGAAAGGACATGACCAGGACTGGATTTATTCCCGGGAAGGAAGAGCCGTTTATTCCAGGTTGCGCCCGGGGGGGTATACATTTATTTTGCAGGGATCTCACAATGATGATTTCTCCAGGTCCCCGACTTTAGAGCGAAGCATCCTTGTTTTACCTCCATTTTATCTCAAATGGTGGTTTATCTTAAGCATGGTGATGGTGGCCGGGTGGTCGGTCTACAGTTTGATCAGGGCCAGGATCACCAGGATCAATAGGCTACACCTGCTGGAAAAAGAAAAGACTACGTTGCAGCTTCACGCCATTCAGGCCCAGGTAAATCCTCACTTTCTGTTCAACAGTTTTAATACCCTGTCCGGTATTATCGAAGAGGACCAGCAGGCAGCGGTGGCATATGTGGATCAATTATCTTCCTTTTTCCGGGGCGCCCTGATGCATCGTGATGATGAATTGATCACCCTGGCGGAAGAGATGGAAATCGTCCGGAATTACATGTACATCCTGATCAAACGATATGGCGATAATATTCATATTGAAGAACATATCACGAATCTGAATGGCTGGATTGCTCCCCTAAGCATACAGTTGCTGGTGGAGAATGCGATCAAACATAATACCGTTTCTGCTGATAAAAACCTGACCATTCGCATCTCCATCGATCATAAATGGGTCGAGGTTTCGAATCCCATTCAGCCTAAATTTCAATTCCGTGAAGAGTCCACCGGATTTGGCCTAAGCAGCCTGACGACCCGCTATACGTATCTTACCCCCTTAAAGATTGAAATCAAACAGGAAACCAATACGTTTACTGTGAAAATTCCAATCCTGTACCCAGAAAAAGGCGCATGAATATCCTGATCATAGAAGATGAAAAGCCAGCAGCCACGAGGTTGGTGAATATGCTTAAAAAAATTGAGCCTGATGCGAATGTCCTGGGCATAACCGATGGAGTAGAATCCACGCTTAATTTTTTGGATCAAAACGTAAACCCGGATCTGATTTTCATGGACATCCATCTTGCCGATGGCTCAGCCTTTGAAATATTCAATCATCATCCGATGTCGAATATGGGTATTATATTTTCAACGGCTTTTGATCAGTACGCCATTGAAGCGTTTAAAGTCAATGCGCTTTATTATTTGCTTAAGCCGATTAAACAGGATGAACTTGAAAAAGCCCTTGCCCGCTTTAAAGAAATGAAGGAAAGGGACAACAATTACAAAGAGATTGTCAATCGCCTTTTAACCAAACCCCTGGCTGAAAAACGCTTTCTCATCCGGATGGGGCAAAGTTTACGATTGGTGTTGCAGCAGGATATCGCTTATTTTTACACTTCCGATAAAATTACTTTTATGATGACCCGGGAAGGCAGAAAATACCCGCTGGATTATACGCTGGAAAATCTCGAGATTATGGTTGACCCTTCACGGTTTTTCAGGATCAACCGGCAATATATCATCCATATAGAGGCTATTCAACAAATGCATGCGCATTCAAAAGCCAGGGTGAGAATAGATTTACTTCCTCCGGCACATGAGGAGGTTATTGTCAGTACTGAAAAATCACCATTATTTAAAAAATGGCTGGAGGGTGAGGAATAGGCATGGTATCGGTACCCATTTTGGCCGTTTCGGGGTGTTGGCATGCCCATTGGGTCAGTTTATCAGTATTTTTTTACCTGTCCCGGCATAGTTTTAGCCGCACGGTCAGACGAATAACAGATTTGAGCACCTTATGAAAAATAGTCTCCTCCTGCTTGCAGGTTTATCATTAGGGTTGGCAATCTCTTCTTGTAAATACGACAATGAAGAAACGTTGTATCCACCTCCGCCGTGTGACACCACTATGGTCACGTATGGATTGACCATTTCAGCTATCATTGCCCAGCATTGTCTTAATCCTGATTGCCACGGCGGGAATGCCGAAGTCAGCGGAATTCCCATGGAAGGATATTCCAACGTAAAACAACAGGTAGAATCCGAACGACTACTGGGAGCGCTCCGGCATGAGAACGGATTTTCGTTCATGCCCAAGAATACATCCAAACTTACCGATTGCGATATCTCCAAATTTGAAAAATGGGTGGCTGACGGAGCCCCTGACAATTGAGCCTGAAATGAAAAAACTAAGTTGGATTGTCATTTTCATTTTTGCCGGTATGGCCTGGACACACGGCCAGGTCTATTATTCCAAAACCGGAGTGGTCAGATTTGTTTCTGATGCTCCCCTGGAAAAAATTGAGGCTCATAACAACAATAGCTACGTGGTCTTTGATACCTCTACCGGAAATATTGAATGGTCCGTGCTGATCAAAGGATTTCAGTTTGAAAAAGCCCTGATGCAGGATCACTTTAATGAGAATTACATGGAAAGCCAGAAGTATCCGAAAGGGCTTTTCAAAGGCACTGTGGAGAATATGTCAAGTATCAACCTTGAGAAAGATGGTGTTTATACCTTTTCTGTCAACGGCGCACTGACGATGCATGGTGTGACCAAACCGCTCAATCCAAAAGGACAGGTAACGGTTAAAGAGGGAAAAATCACGGCCACTTCCGAATTTAACATTCTGGTAGAAGATTATGACATCGACATTCCGAAAGTCGTGAAGGACAATATCGCCAAAAACGTGAAGGTGAATACATCCGCTGATTTACAAAAATTGAATTAGCACTATGCAAATGATTAACACGAAATATACATTTCTGGTTATTACGATCTTGGCTGCCGCTTGTGGGGCCCTCAGGGCTCAACAGGAGCAGGATTTGCTTTCATTACTTGGGAGAGAGGAGACTACCGAGTATGCGGCAGCCAGTTTTAAAACTAACCGGGTGATTAACCTGCATTCCCTCGAGAGCACCGCTAAGGGGGTGTTGGATGTTAAGATTTCACACCGGTTTGGCTTCATCAATGGAGGTCTTTATGAATTGTATGGCCTGGACCAGGCCACCATCCGGATAGGTGCCGACTATGGGATCACCAACAGACTTACCGTTGGTGTAGGGAGGAGTAGTTATGAAAAAACGTATGATGGCTTCCTCAAGTACAAAATCCTGCGCCAAAGTTCGGGTGTGAAGAAAATGCCGGTAACGATGGCGGTTCTTTTTACAGAAGCCATTCAGACCACGCACTGGACAGATCCTGACCGGACCAATTATTTTACCTCCAGGATGTACCACACCGGCCAGCTGATTATCGGCCGAAAATTCAGCAATGATTTTAGTTTTGAACTCGCCCCGACATGGGTGCATCGCAACCTCGTGCAAACCGTCGATGAGAAGAATGATATTTTTGCGCTGGGTTTCGCCGGCCGCATTAAACTCAATAAACGATTCTCCATCAACGGGGAATGGATCTATGTGCCGGAAAACATGATCGATCATACCGTTTACCACAATTCGCTTTCCTTCGGCATTGAAATCGAGACCGGCGGCCACGTCTTCCAATTACATTTTACTAACAGCACCTCCATGATTGAAAAGGGGTTCGTGGCTGAAACTGTAGGCAAATGGTCGGATGCCGGGGTCCACTTCGGATTTAATATTTCCCGTGTATTCACCTTGGTGAAACCAAAGGAATAAAAATCTGCTCCCTAAATTTTCCCTTCCCCTTTCGCCCCTGGCTCCTTCGCTAACCTTCGGCGCCCGAGGAAAGAGGGTTTCGTATTATCGTTGTTCATATTTTCCTTCTTACTTCGGAATTGGGTATTGAACATTATTTTACTCTTATTTCTGAATTGGTTATTGGGTATTTTATTGGTCCTGAGCCCTTAGTCCTTCGTCTTTCACTACCTTACCTCTGAATGTGTCCATATCGATTGAATTCCCCATACGGTTATGTCGTTCTTTTCGAATCGATTATTTTTAAAACTCCTTATTGCTCCTGATCATGAAAAACCTGATTTTCCTCTCTTTGCTGGTTTTAACCTCTCTGACTCTTCATTCCCAGGTGGTGCAGGATACGCGCGCCATGTCTAAAGGTTCGCAACCTGCTATGACCCTTGTTGTTCCCGGCACCGACACGAAATTCATCGGTACAGAATGGAAAGATTATACCAAGAATTATGGCAAGCTGACCAAAGTGAAAAATGGAAAGGAATATGAGATTGAAGGGACCCATATACTGGATATCGGCGGAGTGAATTTGATCAATGTCTATGCGCTCTCAGAAACGGTCAACGAAGGCACAAAAGTCGTGGTCTGGATTGAAATGGAAGGTCAGTTTATCAACCCTTCTGATTTCCCAAAAGAATACCGGTCAGCCGTCAATTGGCTGGAAGATTTCGGACATAAAGTAGACGTGGATATGATCGCTCTTGACCTGGAAAACCAGCAAAAATCATTGGCGAAATTCCAGGACAACCTGGCTAAACTGCAGCATGAGAATGACAATCTTCAAAAAGTCATTGCGGATGCCAAGCAAAAAATAGCCGATGCCGAGCTTTCCATCAATGCGAACCTGGAAGCACAAGCAGCAGCTCAAAAGGATATTGATACCCAGAAAGCATTGGTGGATGGTGTTCAGAAAAAACTCGAGGACACTAAAAACAAAAAGTCCAATTAAGTCCAAAATTCCCCAGGGTTTACCCTGGATTTTTCTCGTTTCCCAACTATAGAAACCCTGATTTTTAAATTAAAGTCAGGCAATTGTTTGGTCATATGGCCGAATAGTGCAATTTTTAACTGTTGATTCAGTAAGGCTCCTTACCCTTACTCTTTGTCCTCCCACCTTATTTTTCTTATTACCCTCCCCCATCAGTTTGGTTTATTCCGGCCAGTCCCGGAGTGGCAGTGCTATGTCGCACGGTGATGCGATTTTTTCTTGAAACCAATAACTTATAATACCTATATCCAATGAGAAACAAATGGATCCTAATACTCATACTTATTGCGGCCTTTGCCTGGAATTTATCCTTTGGCCAGAAAGCCGTTTACCACCAGGTACAGGACCTGATGCAACAGGGCAGGTCTTTCAGAGAAGTAAAAGTCTTTCAGTTTAGCACAGCCGATGTCCATCAGCGGGATCTCAAGATCGATGGATTGTCAAAAGGAGTGGTCCTGAATCTCAATCAGGAAGCTATCCAGCAATTGCGTAACGAAAACAATGACTTTATTCAGTTTCAGCTTCCCGTCAGCGAACGTGAGGATCTGAAAATTGACCTGGTCCGTCATCAGATTTTTACTGAAGACTTCACGGTACAATTAAGTGACGGCTCTACCCTGAGCAATTATAAATCCGGTCTCCATTATAAAGGGATTGTGGAGGGCATGCCCAACTCCATAGTGGCCATTTCCATTTTTGATGATGAGGTCATGGGTATGATCGCTACCGACAATGGCAATCTGGTTCTCGGTCCCATAGACAACGATCGGGAAAAACAGCACATCCTGTATAATGACCGGGATCTCAACAGGACTTCCGATTTCATCTGCGGTACTCCGGATGATGGTTCTGCTTATACGGAGGACGAATTAGCACCGCATGCCCAAACCCGGGATAATGGAGATTGTGTCCGCCTCTATATCGAGGTCGATAATGACATTGTCACACAAAAAGGCGGCGCGGCTCCGGCTACCAATTACATCACCGGCCTCTTCAATCAGTCTATCGTATTGTATGCCAATGAAAGCGTCAATGTGATGCTCAATGAAATCTATGCCTGGGTCACACCAAGTCCATACACCGGAAGCACTTCGAGTGCCATGTTGACTTCTTTCCAAAATCTCACGGGAGAATTCAACGGGAATGTCGCCATGTTAGTGTCTTACCGGACCAGCGGAGGTATTGCCATGTTGGACGGATTGTGCCAAAGTAACCCGGACTGGAGAAAAAGCTTTTCAGCGATTACGTCTTCTTACTCTAATGTGCCGACGTATAGCTGGTCCGTCATGGTCGTGACGCACGAAGCCGGTCACGTGATCGGATCCAAACACACGCATGCCTGTGCATGGAATGGAAACAATACCGCTATTGATGGATGTGCCGGCGCGTCGGAAGGCAGCTGCCCACTGGGTCCCATTCCACCGGAAGGAGGAACGATCATGAGCTATTGTCATTTGCAAAACGTAGGTATCAACTTCACCCTGGGCTTCGGACCCCAGCCTGGTAACTTGATCCGTAGTAGAGTTAATGCAACCAACAATTGTCTGACTTCCTGCGGACCTCCTCCTCCACCTCCTCCACCATCCTATTGTTCATCTGCCGGTACCAATTCAGGGTATGAGTGGATCAATAAAGTGGTACTCGCTTCCATCAACAATACCAGTGGCAATAACGGAGGTTATCATGATTATACCAGCCTCAGTACCAATCTGGCTGCAGGATCAACTTATGCCATAAATCTTACTCCCGGATATTACGGAGGTACTTATCTGGAATATTGGCGGGTATGGATAGATTACAATAATGACCTTGACTGGGCGGATGCGGGTGAATTAGTAGGACAAGGTTCAGGTACTACAGCCATCAATATTTCTTTTACTGTACCCTCTTCGGCTACAGCAGGTGCTAAGCGTATGCGGGTGGCTATGAAATATAGTGGATACCCTGCATTGTGTGAGACATTCACCTATGGAGAAGTAGAAGATTATACGGTCAACGTCACATCCAGCGGCGGCAGCGGTGCAAGCTGTTCGGATGGCATACAAAATCAGGGCGAGACCGGAATTGATTGCGGCGGACCTTGTGCACCTTGTCCAACCTGCAGTGATGGGATTCAAAATCAAGGTGAAACCGGAATTGATTGCGGTGGCCCATGTCAGCCATGTCCTCCTCCTGGTGGTGGAGCTGGCGGTGTTGTACTGCTGGCCAGCTATTTTGAAACCGGATGGGACAGTTGGTTAGATGGAGGATCCGATGTAGATCGGGTAGGCAGTACGTATTCGTATGAAGGAAATTATTCAATCCGTATCCGGGATAATTCCGGAACCCTGTCTGCGATGACTTCGCCTACCTTCAATATGGCTGGTGGAACAGGAGCAACTATACAATTCTATTTCAAAGCGTATAGCATGGAAGCTGGCGAGGATTTCTGGGTGCGCTATAATAATGGAGGCGGCTGGGTAACGATTGGCTATTTTGTATCAGGTGGCAATTTTGTGAATGGCGTATTCTATGTCACTACCGTAACCGTGCCGAACTTCCTGCCGACGAAAGGCACCTTCCGTATCCAGTGTGATGCCAGTGACGATACCGACCAGGTGTACATTGATGAGGTGACCATCACTAAGCTTACCGGAGCTGCATTACCTGCTGCTACAGTAGATATCCGTGAAGTTGGAAAAGAAGAAGGACCTGAAGCCCCGGCATTCAGTGATGTCGATTCAGCTACGGATCTGGCCGTATTTCCAAATCCCGCCAATGATATCCTGAACGTATCCTTCAGGCAGGATATTGATGCCATACGCATTCTTTCCCTTCAGGGCCAGGATATGCGTGCACCTGCAGTCGACCGGAACAATAAGCAAATCGATATCAATAGTCTTGTACCAGGAATATACTTCCTCTATATCAAATCTGGAAATGAGTGGTATCCGATCAAATTCAGTAAGATGTAAAAACAGTAAAACGCTGTGATTTTTATCAGAAAGGCGACCTCGAAAGTGGTTGCCTTTTTTGTTTGGTACCAGAAGAGAAGGGCATGTGCAATTTTTAAATAGGTCCCCCGTTTCATACCTGAAATAATCTCAATGAAATCGTTTCCGGAACTTAAAATTATTTTTTGTTTGTTTCCTTTTCTTCTAACCTTCAGATCAGTAGCGTTTTTTTCCACCAGGCGTATGGAAATAGAAGATAGTTTAAAGATAATTAATGCTTATTTGGAGAAAGATTACCTTCCTCCGAGAGAAAATGTTACTTGTTACAGAAGCTCAGACCTGATCAAAGTCAATGACACACTGGTATGGCGAAAATGCAGGAATAGCGAAAAAATAATGGACATATTAAACAAAAATAAAATCCGGATAGTGGAGAACCCCGTTATTTTATCAGAAAGCTATTCCCGGTTTCCTGATTTCTTTAAAAATAGAGTTGAACTGGTCAATACAAACGATCATGAGGATTGGTGCGGCATTTATTCTTTCTCGCCGGCATATAAAACGATCCATGCAAATGAATATATCATACAAATATTTTTCGATTCATATGAAGAAGACTATGGAACTACCTTGCTGATCGAATTTTGTAATAATAGGTATTTCCTTAAAGAAGAATTAGATGGCTGGACAAAATTTTTTTAAATTAATAGCGCTTTGTAAATTTACAAAGACAGTATGCTTATGTCGTTACACTTCTTTATATGCGGTCATGTGGGAGGTCTGATGGTTTGTCGTGGAGTTTGTGAAATGGTGATGGGTAATCGGAATTCGTGATCTGCCCAGACCTCAGATAAAGATCGAAATAAAAGCGACCGCACATTACCCCACCTTTAAAGGTGGGGAAGAAGGGACATGTGAAGAGTGGACTGTTGGCAGGTTATAAAAAATAAACTTTATACACTTTGCCCTCAAAGAGGGAAAAATAAACATAAACACCGTGGTGGTGTACTAAGCGTTTTCACTCGTAGTAATCTCCACGTCATTCGTCAGCAACTTATGCACCGGGCATTTGTCTGCTATCTGCAAAAGCCGGTGTCTTTGTTCCTCAGATAGTTCCCCCTCAAAATGTATCCCTCGGGTGATGTGGGACGTCTGGGTACCATCCGGATGCTTTTCGATGTGGAGGCTCACCTCGACGTTGATCCGTTCCACCTGCCATTCCTTTCGGCTAGCATACATTTTCAGGGTGGAAGCTGTGCAGGCGGCAAGACCACTTAGGACCAATTCGGTAGGGGTTGGACCTAAATCCTTTCCTCCATTTTGGTGGGTTTCATCCCCCGTGATGACATGTCCCCGCATGGAGATCCGGGTGGCATAGGGCTCGAGGCCGATGCTCGCGTGTATCTTTGGTGCTGTATCCATTTATGATCAAAAATAGATTGAAATTAACTTCAGAAGCTTTGTTCTAAGTATTTATTTCTTAATGCAGAATTTCAAATGTTGAGCGAAGTCGAAACATTAGCGGGAATAACTCCTTACCGGACGTTGCGTTTACCCAAAAAGGGAAGTCCTTTTTGGCCTGGTCGAAACGGCGGGAAAGAACTCCATCCAACGGCGATTCTCCTTTTTATTTGCATGAATTAGTGAAAATTAGCGGCAAATTGTTCACCTTGAATAGACGGAGCAAACTCAACCCGACGATTATTTTTAATCTATATGATGCAACCTCCTTTCCAAATCGGTGTCCTTAGCCCGTTATCAGAACGCGACAAACCAGATGTATTCAGAAGCTGAGTCATCGCTGATCGCCTCCTGCCTCAGCGGCAACCGGCTGGCCCAGCGAAGGCTCTACGACCGCTATTGCGATGCCATGTACAATTTGGCCCACCGCATGCTCGGCAACGTAGCCGAAGCGGAAGATGCGCTGCAGGAAGCCTTCATCGACGTCTTCAGTAAGCTGGATACTTTCCGCGAGGAGTCCAGCCTCGGGGCCTGGATCAAACGCATCGTCATCAATCATTGCCTCAACGTCTTCAAAAAACGAAGATTACAAATCGAGGAACTGAATGAAAAATACAGTGACGTGCCTGATGAGGAATTCGCCGACGATGAGGAAGTGACCTACGAAGTGAAACGGGTGAAAGAAGCGATCATGAAACTACCCGACGGCTACCGACAGGTGTTGACCCTTTACCTGATTGAAGGATATGATCACGCCGAGATCGCCGGCATTCTGGGGATACAGGAGACGGGATCGAAGTCGCAGTACAGCCGGGCGAGAGCGAAGCTTCGCGAACTATTGAATAAGGAAGGACGAATAAGGAAGTGAGAAGGAAATTAATAGCCAATAACCAATTAGGAAGTATAAGAAGTCCCCTTTCTATGGGCGCCATAGCTATCCAGCGGAGGCGCCATAGGATGGTTGCTGAGCTGCAGCACAAGGATGAGTAAAGCAGGTCGAAGCATAGGGGCAGAAGAAGTATGAATAACGAAGTATCAAGGAAGCCGCATTTTGCACCCCGTTGGTTGGCGGAGAAAACTCCATCCAATGGCTAATTAACACAAGAGGGAAACACAAATGAAAAAAAATAATTTAGAACAATTCATCCGGTCCAACCGCGATGCCTTTGACGACCTCAAAGCACCGAAAGGATTGTTTGATAAAATTGTACTGCAGGAACATAAAGTCCATCCCCTGTGGAAATGGATGGCCATCGCTGCATCAGCATTACTGCTGATATCGGTGGGCTATATCGCAGGCTCACGATTACGGCCGGAATCCCGCATCGCAGGGTGGAGTGAATTCCAGGAAGCCGAAAAGTATTACCAGGACAAGATCAACGTCAAAATGGAGGAAATGAAAGCCCTCCCTGTAAGCTCCGAGGTATTGTCGGATATCCAGGCGCTGGACGAAGTCTATGCCCAGTTGCGGAAACAATTACTGGAAGATCCGAATGCCGATTCCAAAGTATTGCTCAGCGCCATGATCAAACATCAAAAACAAAAGCTCGAAGTGATGGATGAAATCCTCCAACGGGTAGAGAAATACAAAAAAAATGAAAACGATAATCGAAATGAAATGTAGTCTGTTCCTGTTCCTGTTTCTTCCTTTTCTGGCTATGGCGGGAAAAGACGGAGAATCTGCCGAAAAGAAAATCACCCGCGAGTTCAATATCCAGGCCAATGGCCACCTCAGCATCGAAAACAAATATGGTGATATCGATATAGCCATCGGTGAGGATAACAAAATCAAATTTGATATCAGCATCAAAGCCTCTGCCGGGAGCCAGAAGAAAGCCCAGGACATCCTCGATAATATCAGCGTTGATTTTGAAGAAGGTATCAATCGGGTGGATGCCGTGACGCACATCGAATCATCCTCTTCCTGGATGTCCTGGTTCAATACCGGGAGTCATGAAATTGAAATCAACTACCAGGTCCTCGTACCCCGTGAAGTCTTTCTTGAACTAAAGAATAAATACGGCAGTATCTACCTGGAGAACACTGAACGTGATGCCAAGGTCGACCTCTCTTATGGCGATATCCGATTGGGCGATATCAATGCCAATCTCAGCCTCGATATGGCATACAGCCAGGGCTCGTTGTCACAAATAAAAGAAGGTCAAATTAACCTGGCCAATTCTGAACTCAAAATGGAAAACAGCCAATCTTTATCAGTTAATATGAAATATTCCGAACTCTCAATGGGTTCGTCCGGGAGATTAAACCTGGTTTCTTCCTATGGGGAAACAAAAAGTGTGGATGTGGAAGAGGTAAACTACACTGGTAAATATGATAATTTCCATGCAGATCATGTTAAATCCATTATTGCCGACTGTAATTTGACTGATGTTGAAGTGGGAGGAATAGCCTCCTCCGGATCTTTCGACATGGAATATGGAGACCTTTCCATTTCAAACATCGGCATAGGTTTTAAACGATTAGATATTTCATCCTCCTATACAGATGTTGAAATTAGTTTTCAGGATGGAGCCAGCTATTCTATCGATGCTGAAACTACTTACAGTGATATCAATCATAGCGCCGATCTGAAAGTGAGTGAATATATTGAACGTACAACCAGCACAACGTTGAAAGGGAGCAGAGGGACGGGTGGCGGCGTAGTGAAGGCGGTGATGAATTACGGGGATTTAAATATTAAATAAAAAAAAGGCAGTCGCGATTAATCGCTTTCCTGCCTTTTTTTATTGGTAACCTTGCGCCTGCAGATTAAACAGCTCCGCATACAACCCATTCTTCGCCAACAAATCCACATGCGTGCCGATCTCGAGCATCTCCCCGTTCTTTAATACAAGGATTCGATCCGCCATCCGCACCGTAGAAAAGCGATGCGAAATGATTACTGCCGTTTTCCCTTTGGTCAATTCTGAAAATCGCCTGAACACTTCAAATTCTGCTCGGGCATCAAGCGCTGCTGTAGGCTCATCGAGAATCACAATTTGCGCATCCCGCATATAGGCGCGCGCAAGCGCTACCTTCTGCCATTCACCGCCAGACAGATCGATCCCATCTGTAAATCGCTTGCCTAACATTTGATTGTACCCTTCCGGTAATTTTTGAATCACGGCATCCGCCAGGCTTTTTTCTGATGCGTTTTGAATTTTAGGTTGATTAGCTGATTCTTCGATCTGGCCAACGGCGACATTTTCGGAAGCGATAAAACTGAAACGAACATAGTCCTGGAAGATGACCCCGATCATCATCCTGTACTTTTCAATTTTAAATCGCTTGATGTCGGTTCCGTCCAATGAAATCGATCCTTCACTGGGATCATACATACGCGCGAGCAATTTGACCAGGGTCGTTTTTCCCGCGCCATTTTCACCCACCAGGGCCAGTTTTTCTCCGGGCTGTAAATCAAACGTGAGATGCCGCACGGCCCAAACCTCTGTGCCCGGGTATTTGAAACCCACATTATCAAAGTGAATTCCTTCTAATATTTCAGCGGGAGGATCAACGGCATTGGGATCGTCTTTGATCAACGGATTGATCGCCAGGAAATCAAAATAATCCTGGAGATACAGCGCCGACTCGGTAATTTTCGTAAATGTGGATAACAGGCTTTGCAATTGGTTTTGCAAACGGTTAAAGGATCCCGATAAAAAGGTCATGGACCCCACGGTCAGTAAGCCGCCGACTGTTTTTATAATAATCAACAAATAGGCTCCGTAATACGCCAACACACTCAACACCTGCAGGATCGTTCCCCAAATCGTCCGTTTTACAGCCAGCTTCTGATTGAGGAGGTAATATTCATTGGCGATTTTTCCAAAACGGTTAGTGAGAAAATTATCCAGGCCGAAGACTTTGATTTCTTTGGCCGTCTCGACACTCGCCCCGATATACCGCAAATAATCCAGTTCCCTTCGTTGCGGGGTCCAGCTTCGGACCAATGAATAACTGGACCTTGAAAAATAAGCCTCACTTAAAAAGGACGGTAGCACAGCGACCACCAGTATTAAAATCAACCATGGTTCGAAAGCTACCAGCCCGGCTCCTAAAAATATAATCGTGATGAGATCCTGTAATTGACTGAGCACCATGGACATCAATACGACTCGGCCGGTAGTTTGTCGCCTCGCCCGTTCCAGTTTGTCATAAAACTCACTGTCTTCAAACATGCCGAGGTCAAGCGTAGATGCTTTATGCATGAGCTCCACAGAAGAATGATTGGCATACAAATCCCCCAACAACGCATCCGTGAGGCTGATTAAGCGATTAAAGATTTCAGACGAAGCGGCCAATGCCAATTCAAATCCAAGCCACCACCACAGTTGGGTAAAGTCTTTTTGTGGCGCATTGATCAGGCGGATGACCTCATCAATGATGAGCTTGCCGACATACAGTTGTCCTACCGGAATCGCTGACTTAAATAATCGCAGCACGATATTCCAAAAGGTCAGTTTAGGAGAAGTCTTCCAGATCATGCGGAAGAACGGAGGAAGTAGCTTCAGGGCCTGGATACTCTCCAGGAACCCTTTGCGCCCTTTGGTTTCCATCTCCCAGGGGAAGTCACGTATGGCCATAAGTGGAAACTAACATTTTTCGAAGAATAAGGTTGGCAGAAAATTACGTGAGACATGAGATATAAGACGTGAAGCAGAAAAATGAAAATACCCTTTACCCCCTTTCGTGAACCAGGGGGCAGAAGACGCGAGACGCAAAATTGATCATTACCTTAATTAGGTTCTATATTTAGCACTCCAAATAAAATGAACATGAAAGTGGATATCCTGAAAGAAGAGTCGCCTTTTAATGAATTCTTCCATGTCCGTAAAGCCCGGTTGCGATTCGAAAAGTTTGACGGTACTATGTCACCGGAAGTGGTACGCTACAGCTTCACCAAATGGGATGCAGTAGCGGCACTTGTTTATCACCGTTCAAAGGATGCCTATATTTTGGTCAGACAAATGCGATATCCACCCGTACATCATGGCATCGATCCGTGGATGACTGAAATTGTGGCGGGAGGGATTTCTCCCGGCGAAGATGAACGAGATGCCGCGCATCGCGAAATCATTGAGGAAGCCGGGTATGAGCCGTTGACCCTGGAACGGATTATGCAATTTTATGTTTCCCCGGGATCATGAGTGAGCGCATAGCCCTGTACTATGCTGAAGTGGATGAAAGCTCGAAAGTGCACAACGGTGGTGGGTTGTCAGACGAAGACGAGGATATTGAATTGATATGGGTGCCTAAAAATGAAGCCATGCATTGGCTCGGACAACAGGCCATTGGTGATGCCAAGACCATCATCGCCATTCAATGGCACAACAAGTAAAACAAGGAATGCGCTGAACGGGTATGGTAAGGTTTATTCTTTGAGTTTCAGTTTCAACACGCCATCTGTCAGAATTATTTTATCCAGCGTTTTTTGTTTTTTATATCCATTCCCTTCCGGATCGATGTTCTGGTCATATCCGGAAGCACCGGTCACAGCTTTATCCTCCATTTTGTTCATGATGCGGCCTACCCCGCCGAAAGCAGTAGCGGAAGTACTCTCTTTCCACCAGCTCCCTTCTAAGGTGAGGTTGAAAGTAAGGTCAATAAAACCATCTCCGGGAAACTGTACATCAATAAACTGGCCATCATAGGTAGATTCACCGACGTGAAATTCCATTCGGGGTGATTTGGTTTCTTCGACATACTTGATGGCCGCGATGCCTTTGTAATTTCCGGTCGCCCATTCGGTCTCAAATACTTTGTCTTTTTTATAGTTTGATTCTTCATTGATGATCAGGTATTTCCCGGGTTCAGTGATTTTAGTTCCGTCGATAGTGGCGAGCCAAATGCGCAGGGACTTATCCGGATTGATGACATTGCCGGTGATGTATTCGTAACGCCCGATAGTGACGCGACGGGGCTCGGATGTATACTCTTTTCCATCCACCATGACGGTCATGGTATTAGGACTCCCCTGACCGAAAAGGGAAATTGTCAGAAAGCAAAGTGAGCATATGCTGAAACCGGTTTTCATAGATTAGATTTTTTTAAAAATCAAAATTAGGGGTTCTTAAGGTATAAGTGGAGGTTGTGCAGAAGGATTCTATCTTGCACCTTCGATGTACCGGTTGCTGAAAATGATTCTTTTCCGGATGGACCCGGAACGGGCACATGCATTCACCATGTGGTGTTTTATCGCCCTGCTAAGGATTCCGGGCATGTCCTGGATTCATAAAATCTTTTTACCGTGTCAATCAACCAGGGCTCGGTCAAAAGGTGGCAGGACTTACTTTCTCTAATCCTGTTGGATTGGCAGCAGGGTTTGACAAAAATGCCCGTTTTCTCCAGCCGATGTCAGTCCTGGGGTTCAGTCATATTGAAATAGGCACGGTAACTCCTCGTCCTCAGCCGGGTAATCCCAAACCGCGGCTTTTCCGGTTGATCCGGTCCCAGGCACTCATCAATCGAATGGGCTTTAACAATGATGGTGTGGAAGCCATCGCCGAGCGGTTAAAAAAGAAACGACCTGCAGGTCTTATTGTAGGTGCCAATATTGGCAAGAACAAGGATACCCCGAATGAAAATGCCGCCAATGATTACCTCATCTGTTTCAAGACCCTCTATCATCTCGCGGATTACTTCACCATCAACGTTTCCTCTCCCAACACGCCCGGCTTGCGCGAACTCCAGGATAAGGAACCGCTGACACAATTGTTGAACAGTCTTCAACAAAAGAATTTTTCCCATAAACCTTTATTTTTAAAAATCGCACCTGATCTGACTAACACCCAATTGGATGAAATCATAGACATTGTTATCAATGCTAAATTCACCGGAATCATCGCAACGAATACCACTATCGATCGAAAGGGCCTAAAAGAATCAAAGACAAAGGTGGAATCTATTGGCGCAGGCGGACTGAGTGGAGTTCCCCTTTTGGAAAAAGCCAGCAGTATGGTGAACTATGTGAAAACTAAGAGTGATGGGAAATTGGTGATTATTGGGACAGGTGGAATACACGATGCTGCTTCGGCAAAACAACATCTGGAAGCCGGTGCTGACTTAATGCAGCTCTATACCGGGTTGATCTATGAAGGGCCGGGAGTGGTGAAGAAGATTACGAGGGGCTTGAGGCAGGGCGTATAGAGGAGGGATCAGAGAGCATGGGGCTTGTTTCGCCCAGTACAACATAAGCAGGGCTCAGGATGATGAGCGGATAGCTGATATGCTCCTTCTTTAAATCATAAGTCCTATTTAATGAGCTGCCTGAAAAATGGCTTGGTGAGTTGCCATCATCTGTATAGAACAAGCTATCAGCGAGTTACACATGGGACTACCTAAAAGTAGGGGTAGGTCATATTATGCTAAATCAATATGGTATCCTTTTTGAAAGTCCAGGAGTATATAAGGCATAATATTACCGGATCTCACAAACAGCGGACGACATGGAGGTTAAAGAGCGAACAACAAAAAAGAGTTTTGGAACAGAGCATTTCTTTCTGGATATGCGATTCTGGCTTATCCTGCTCATGCTGGCAGCATTTGTGGGCTTTCTGATTTTTCTGAGTCCTGGTTAAATTAAACAATAGTCTGCCGGGCGGAGCGAACTCCATCCCTCAGCATACTATAACTTATAATCCCTTGAATTCTCATCCCTTTGCTTTTCTCTTGGCCCCTAAATCCCCTGAAGGGGACTTCCTTTTGTTGTTGTTGGAGTTCCGACGTGCTGAGCTTGTCGAAGCATCTCCAACAACCAACGAGAATCTTTTGTTGGTGCGTGGAGAAAACTCCAAACAGCAACAAGATTTAGTTACCCTTCTGAAAAAATAATCTTCAGGCTCATATCCAAGGTACCCGCGCTGTGGGTGAGCGCTCCGGAGGAAATGTAATTTACGCCGGTCTCTGCATAGGCGCGGACATTATGCAAGGTGATGCCTCCGGAAGCTTCAGTTTCAAATTGTCCATTGACCAAGGCGACGGCTTCTTTAAGGATCGGAATTTCAAAATTATCCATCATGATCCTCGTAACTCCACCGTGATCCAATACTTTTTGCAATTCAACAAGGTTTCGCACTTCGATCGTTATCGGTAGCGTTTTATTGGTTTTAGCCAGATATTCATGTACGCGATCAATAGCCATCTCGATACTACCACACGCTTCAATATGATTATCCTTGATCATGATCCAGTCATAGAGGCCATCCCGGTAATTATGGCACCCACCGAGCCGTACGGCTTCTTTTTCTAAAAACCGGATTCCGGGAGTGGTTTTCCGGGTATCCAGAATCTTCACCGGCAATCCTTCCACTTCCTGGGCGAATAAAAAAGAAAGTGTTGAAATTCCGCTCATCCGCTGCATGGTATTCAAAGCTAATCGCTCACCAATCAGCAAAGCCCGCGTCGGGCAAGTGATGTAAAAAGCTATATCCCCCGGTTGGACGGCACTCCCATCCGGAATAAGAACTTCAAAATCTGCGGCTGGCGCTATTTCTCTAAATATCCTGGAGGCCACGCTCACGCCCGAAATAATGCCATCGTCCTTGACCAGCAACCTGGCTTTTGAAATACGTGTGGACCGTATACATGCCATAGAAGTATGGTCGCCTTCTCCGACATCTTCAGCTAATCCCTGGCGGATAAACCGCTCCAATAATTCATCATCCATTTCCATACCTCTCCGGGTTTGATTTATTTAATAATAGAAGGAAACCAGTATTCCGCATACAGTATTTTATCATTACGCCGATAAAGGGAATCAAAAAATAATGCCCAGCCGGAGAACCAGATTACCAACAGTAGCCTTTGAATCGTCCGTTTGTTTCAAATAGTCATCGGTTGGATCATTCGGATCCTGAAAAGGGTTTTCAATCGCCCGATAGCCTTCGTCCCGGGTGAAATCGAAAAATCCTTTCTGAAAATATAATCCAGCCACGAGGGCATTGTGCTCACTGATGGAATATTCAAAACCAGCCCCCAGTCCCCAGAAAATATTGATGACTGAAAGGTCTTTGTAAATATTTTCTTCCTTGTAAATCGCATCCTGGGTTTCGATATCCCCTCGTCCCCTGGTGAGGAAAGAAAAATTAAAAACAGGGGCTTCGAAATAATATCGCCAGTATCCGTTTTCTTTAGTGCGAATCTTTAAAGCCAACTGGAAAATCAAGGTATTGCAGATTATAGCGGATCTTCACGCGGTCCGGTAAAGGTTTATCGCCGGTCTGCAACATCTCATCGCTCAATTCCGAATTGGGGAGATAATTTCCGCCGATCTCATATAGGAATTCACCTCCTTCATGGAAGGCCAGGTTAAAGCCCAGGGTGAAGGAATAGTTGTCCTTGAAATAAATATCTGCTGTGGTCCCCAATTTAAGACCAACATTGCCTCCGTTTTTCACAATGAGCTGGTCATTGTTTTTGACCCAGGAGGTCAGCGGACTGATCTGGAAGCCGAAGCGAAGAGCGCGGTCCTGGGCGGCAAGGCGGGTACCTGATATTACCAGGATAACACACAATATCTTTACGGCTTTTCGTTTCATATACCTCACATGAACGGCTTATACATGCTCTCCACAGAAATAAAAATAAAGGGAACCCGGGCGATATGCAAGGTGAAGAACAGTTTTATCCTGATTCTGGCATTGTGCATAGTGTCATGCCGTCCCGAATCAGGTACAAATATACCGGATGTATCGGACATCCATGTCGACATCGATCTCACCCGATTTGATCAGCTATTGTTTCAGGACAGTGCCATCGATGCAGCGCATATCCAGCAACTGATGCAAGCCTACCCGGCCTTTTCCGACATTTTTTTCAATCATGTCATGCCCGGATCAGATGAAATAGTGGTCAACCAGGACCCGGAAATCAAAATTCAGGACATTCAATCCTGGATCAAACACCCCCGGACACGCTGGTTGTATGATACTGTTCAGCAGATATTCCCCAGGTTGGATGATCTCAAAAAGGGGCTAAAGGACGCTTTTACCTATGCCAAATATTATTTCCCTGAGAAAGAAACACCTCGCTTCTTTACCACCATTTCTGATTTCGGCTATTTCCCGTTTATCTATGCAGAAGACAGCCTGAGAGACGGCATCGGGATCAGCCTGGAAATGTTTTTAGGAGAGAAATTTCCCTACCGGAAATTCAATGGCAATACGGAGGCCTTTTCGGATTACCTCATTCGATCCTATAATAAAGATCATATCGTCAAACGGACGCTGGAAGTTTGGTTGGATGATCTTGCAGGGCCTCCTCCGGGAAATCGACTGTTGGATATCATGATACACAATGGCAAGAAGTTGTACATCATGCAAGCGCTCATACCGCATGCTGCCGATACCATCATCATGAATTATCCCGAAGCCAAAATGAAATGGGTCAAAGACAATGAGCGGAATATCTGGAATGAGTTCACCACTCAAAATCTGTTGTATGAAACTTCCCTGACCAGGATCCAAAAACTGATAGGCCCTTCGCCCGATTCACCTGGTATGCCGAAGGAGGCACCTGGAAATATAGGTTCCTGGATGGGCTGGCAAATAGTGAAGCTATATATGAAGAAACATCCCGAAACGACGTTGAAGCAATTGCTGGCTATTGATAATGCTCAGGAGATATTGGAGCAATCGGGGTATAAGCCGCCGAGATAGAGGGAAGAGGGAAGCGGGAAAAATGAAGAGTGAGAAGTGAGTGGTGAGTAGAAAGTGGTTGGAAAAAAAATCAGTTCTGAGGCGAAAAAATTTGAAATCAGGGTAACATTTTGATACCCCAGGACACTTACATGTATTGCGGCATAAAACAGTTTTCTTCGAAATCTTAAAAAGAGGTCGAAACAGATCCCCTATGCCCTCAATAGGTTCTATTTCATTTTTTACTTCCTTATTCTTACTTCTTCAGCCCAATTTCTCTCAACCGCTCATTCAAATAATCCCCAGCCGTAATCGGCTCATAGGCCAATGGTCTGTCCGCTGTCACTGTGGATGGCAGACATGTCAGATCCATCTCACTCTTCGGATGAAGGAAAAAAGGAATGGACAATCTCGGACGGTGCCATTCTTCACGCGGTGGATTCACGACACGATGCGTGGTAGATTTTAAATAATTATTCGTCAGTCGTTGAAGCATATCACCGACGTTGACCACGATTTCATCTTCGCCGGGCACGATGTCCAGCCATTGATTTTTCATATCCAGGATCTGCAAGCCACCTGCTGATGCACCCACTAATAACGTGATCAGGTTGATATCTTCATGTTGTTCTGCCCGGATAGCCGATTTGGGTTCCTGCGTGATGGGTGGATAATGGATGGCCCGCAGGATGCTGTTACCCTGCTCGATTTTTTCATCAAAATAATGACGATCCAGTTTGAGATACAAAGCGATCGCGCGCAAAAGTTGTGTACCGGAAGCCTCAAATGCGCGATAGAGTTCGTCCCCTGTTTTCGAAAAATCAGGGATTTCGGAGACCTTCACATTGTCAGGATATTCTGCTTTCAGCGGGTGATCTGCCGGGACGGTTTGGCCGATTTGAAAAAACTCTTTCAGGTCACCCACATTGGTATGCTTGGCATGTTCCTTTCCGAAGGAGGTATATCCTCTCTGTCCGGCCAGCCCTTTGACCTCGTATTTTTCCTTTATCTCTACCGGCATTGAAAAAAACGATTTTGATTCAGCGTAAAATTTACTGACGAGGGCTTTGGGAATGCCATGATTGATGACTCCCACGAATCCAAATTCCTGGAAGGCGTGGCCCAGTTCCTCCACAAAGGATTTCTTGTCTTCATCCGTTCCGCTTACAAATTTGCTGAGGTCGACCAGAGGTATAGCGCGTGACATGAGATAGAATGTTTAAGTAATGAAGTTAGGCTGAATTCCTTTTAGAATAGCAAGATTTATACCATAATCTCCACTCACCAGGCTTGTCGATTAACTCACCCCCAAACCCCCTCTCTTATCGAAGTGATTTTGCTTAGATAGGAAATGATTTTGCTGAAGAGAGGGGTAAACTTTTGTTGTTGTTGGAGTTCCGCCGTGCTGAGCTTGTCGAAGCATCTCCAACAACCTGTAGGGGCTCATGGAGGAATCTCGTTTAGGTATTTTTTTAGCTGTAGTAGAGAACTCCAACAGCAACAAAAACCTCTTTTGGGGGGTGGGTTATCCGAAATCAGAGAAACCAAATCCTCATTAATTTGCGTCAATTAGTGAGAATTAGCGGCCGGGAGTGAGTTAGCCATTATTCCAGACCTTCCCATTTCGTCTGATTCCCTTTCGAATAGGACTTCTTCGTTTTCAGCCGTTGTTTCTGACGATCGAGGATCAGCATGGCGATACCGCGAGCAGCAGGCACTGTCGGAGAGCGCAGGGCTTCCTGGATCTTGTCTTCTTCCACATCAAACCGGTACAGCGAACTCAATAAAAGATCCAGGTCATCCCGCATCAGGACTTCCACCCTTTGCGTAAAAAGATCGATGATGGATTCTTCATCCAGCACCGGGTCGTATTCGGGAAAGTATGGTTTAGCAGGAAAACCGGGATCCTCGTTGTCCTTCATCAGCCGGATTATATCGGTTCATTTTCCCTGATGGGATGAGAAATCATGGCGAGGATTTCTTCGAGGTAGCGACGATCGTTACATAGCCTGGGCACTTTGGCCTGGCTGCCTCTTTTACCTTTTTTATCGAGCCATTTGCGGAAGGTACCTTGTGGCAATAAGGTGATGGTCAGTCTTTCCAGCGCCATCCCCTGGTATCGCTTGGCTTCATAATCACTGTTGAGTTGCTGTAGTTCGTGATCCAATTGGTCTGCAAAGGACTGAAGGTTGGCCGGTGCTTTTTCGAATTCGATCAACCAGTGATGCCCTCCTTTGCCATTCAATGACATATGGATGGGAGCCACCGTATAATCTGTTATCATGGCGTGATGTGCGGCTGTGGTCAGCTCGATGGCTTTATCGGTATTATCCACCATGACTTCTTCGCCGAAAGCATTGATAAATTGCTGTGTGCGGCCGGTGATGCACAGACGATAGGGATTGACGGAGGTGAAAGTGACGGTATCACCGATTTTATATCGCCATAGACCACCGTTGGTGGTGATGACTACGGCATAGGATTTCCCGATTTCAACTTCTCTGAGCGGAATGGCCTCCGGATCGGCCGAGTGCCATTGGTCTTCGGGTATGAATTCATAGAAGATGCCATTGTCCGGAATGACCAGCAAGCCTTCTCTCCGGTCTTGTGTATCCTGGCAGGCAAAGTATCCTTCGGAGGCGTTATACACTTCCTGGTAGATGAACTTATCAGAAGGAAACATCTCGTTGAACTGTTGCTGATAAGGTCCGAATCCAACGCCACCATGTATGTAG
The DNA here is from genome assembly GCA_963837505.1 of uncultured Saprospiraceae bacterium. Taxonomy (GTDB): domain Bacteria; phylum Bacteroidota; class Bacteroidia; order Chitinophagales; family Saprospiraceae; genus Opimibacter. The sequence continues at coordinate 288,439 of CAWINN010000020.1, forward strand.
ACGGAGGCATTGGGCCAGACTTCGAGCATATGATCCTTGCCGGTGAGGTCGAGTATGCGGCGGAAGAGTACTAGTGCCCAGGTGGGCACGCCGCCGATAACGCCGACATTTTGACGGCTGCAGACCTCCGCCATGATTTCGATCTTCTTATCCCATTCAGGCAGCAGGCAGGTACTCACATTGGGCGTGAAAAAGGTCTGCCTATCCAGGGCATGTGCTGAAGCATGATAGCGGATACATCACCAAAGCGAATGTCGGGATGGGGCATCCGGGTGATGCTTCCGGTTAGTACCAGGTTTTTGTCGGCGAAAACTCTCGCATTAGGATGGCGATGATAAAGCAGAGCAAGGCTATACCATCCCGCGCGATTATGTGTATGATTGAGATGATCGGGAGAGACCGGCAGAAACTTGCTTCTGTCGGCTGTGGTGCCCGATGATTTCGCAAACCAGGAAATCAGTCCTGGCCAAAGTATATTTTCTTCCCCCTGCATCATACGTTGAACCTGGAGACGGATGTCATCGTAGGTGCGGATGGGCACCTGAACGCGGTAAGTGGAATAGTCGCGAATAGAACGGAAACCAAATTCTCTTCCAATCTCTGTATTTCGGGCCTTTTGCAGGAAGGATTTCAGCTGGGTATCCTGGAGCCAGTGAATATTCCTTTCCGCCTTACGCAACCTCGCATAGAGGTTGGTGAGGTACATCGAAATCGTCAGCATTGATCAGGCTGTTTGGTCTCATATCGCTGCTATGCATTATCCCCGGGGAGGGATACCGGGAGGTCACACTAAAGTAGGAAAAAATACCATATGACTCTTTGGCTGTCCTGCCCGTAGTCGTTCAAAATTCGCCTGGCTACGGGTTACAAAACGAGGAATGGCGGATTACTCTTTCAGGGATTTCAGCATGATGTCCCAGAGGACCTCGAAGGGGATGATTTCGATTTCGATATTTTCGCCGGACCCGGCCAGGTTGACGGACTTGAGTTGCTTCAACAGGTCGGCGGTATAGCGTTCGGTCCGCATGGGATTAAAATCGGCCTTGGTCATCTGGATCACCATCTTAATCATGCAGTTGCTGCGGAAGGAGTCGTCGCGGCGGAGGTAGCGGTAGGCATATTGCTTCAGTGAATCACTGCGGTCGATGATGGCGTTGAAATCTTTTCGGATAAGTAGGAATGCTACTTGCATCAATAAAATACTTACGTTGATGCCTCGTTTATCTTTGCTATAGATCGGTACCGAATTTAGATATTTTCCTAATTTAAAATCAGGAATTTTCCCTTTAATATTCGTAGAAATCGTAACGTATTCGGTGTCAATAAGTAAATGCATATACCCTAGCATAGTTTTTACAATTTCATTATAATTAGGATACAGTTTTAAATGTTTTTTATTAGAAATTGAAATAATTAATTGCATAGCTGCAGAGTAATTGCCAGTATATAAATACGCTTTTGACATATAATATTTTAACCGAAACCAAGAGTTGGAACCTTCCATGATTTTTGGCATAACTTTCCTGCCAAATTCAATAGCTGCTCTGAATCTTCCCGTTTGAATAAGGGCCAAAATTATCCTAATATTTATGTTTGATATACCTGGAGGAAGCTTATAATTTGGAATCGTAAAATCTTTAATGGCTTGATACGAGATTTTGAGTAAACCATCAAAATCCTTTATATATTCATAATAAATTGCTTTTATTCTGTATTTATTATAAAGAAATAACGGGGAATTTATTTCATTAGCATTTTCCAAGTCCTTAATATATTGGACAGATCTATTAATAAATTCTTTTGTGGGTATGGTAAGTGAATTAATGTTCGTTTTTTGAAGATCTAAATAGTAATTCTGAGCTTTTATTTCCCATAAGTAAATATTAATGTATTTTCTTTGAATTTCTAAATACTTATTATGCTTGTATTTATTATACCTTTCAGATCCATAACCAATTATAAGTTGCTTCGCAGAAAGGATAATATTTTCCGTAAAGGTTTTTTTTATAGCAATAATAGTCGCTCTTTCAAGTGTTTGAAGTCCCATATCAATTGACCCAGCGGTTATCAAAATAATACCAGCAACTATCTTCTTTAAGTTATCTATTCTCTGAATAACTGCTTCTTCTCTATCAATTTGAACATCGCCTTGAATGATTAAAAGCAAATTCAATTTGTCATATAATCGGGATTTCAAATTCGCAAATGCTACACTATTCCTTTTACCATAAATCTTAATCATACATTGTTCATCAGTAAGTTCCTTCTTTGAAAAAGCGATTATAGAAAGCTTTTTAAGTGGGCTTGAATCAACTTCCGGGATCATTGTAGCCATGGTTCTCCCGTGCTTTTGCAATAACTTCGCCAGTTTATAAATATTTTTCATAATATGAGCATTATAAGATACTGATTTTCAATCTAATATAAGGTTTTATCGATAATAATCTAGAAAATAATATACAAATTAGCTGTCTTTTTTAAGTTGGGAGTTGGCGAAATATGATAGAATTTTGACACTGTTCTTATGAATTTTACAGGCGCAGAACAACGACTAGCCCTTTACTCAAACAAATCATTTATGAAACGAAATTTGACCTTTACCACCGCCATTTTGCTACCTATCATTACGACCTTGGTAGCTTACATTGCTTTATACGGCTATTTTTATAGTCCTGCCTACGGTTTGTCAAAGAAAAGGTGGCTTGACTACAAGAACCATCTTGTCATAAGGAAGAGCAAGAAAATTACAGAAAAACCGATATACATTAAACCATTTGGGCTGGCAATGAATGAATTAACTCAAGTTCAGTATACTAAACTTCCACCAATTTCACCAGAATCGGTAAAGTAATACTCTTGAACTTCAATCAAGCTATTCCAGAAATTCGAATCAGGAATGGTACTCAATTTCAATTTATCGGATAGATTTTCTCAATTGAACCTAATCATTAAATTGCAATTTCAGCGACTACGTTTACAATAGAAACTAGGAGGTTAAAGGGATTTAATCATTATATCCCAGAGTACTTCAAATGGAATGATTTCAATCTCTATATTCTCCCCTGATCCGGCCAGGTTGACGGTACTCAGTTGTTTTAGAAGATCAGCTGTATATCGCTCTGTTCGGACTGGATTGAAATCAGCTTTGGTCATTTGAATCACCATCTTGATCATGCAATTGCTCCGGAAGGAATCATCCGACGTAAGTATCGGTAAGCATACTGGTTAAGAGAGTCAGTACGATCGATTATTGCGTTAAAATCTTTCCTTTGCAATAAAAAAACGATATGCATCAAAAGTATGCTAACATTGATACCTCTCTTATCTTTACTATATAAAGGAGTGGTGTTTAGAAATTTACCTAGCTTAAAATCAGGTAGAATTTTTTTCATCTCTTTTGTATTTTCAATAATACCAGAATTTGTAATTAAATGCATATAACCAAGAGTAGTATTAAAAAGCTCAATATAAAAATATTCCAATTTTTTATAATTTTGATGACGATACATGGTGTTAAACATTTCTACAGCCTTTTTATATTCTTGATTATACAAATACCCTTTAAGTGTATAGTAACCCAATCTAAACCAACTTGGAGAACCGTTTAATACTTTAGGCATTATTCCTTTTCCGAAAATTATTGCTTCATCTGATTTTCCGGATTGAATTAAAGCCCAAATTTTTCTTATATATATATTTGGTACAACTACGGATGACTTATTTGAAACACTTGTAAACTCTTTTATTGCCTGGTTAGATATTTTAAGCAAACCTTCATAATCTTTTGTGTACTCATAATAAATTCCAAGAATTCTAAATTTATTAAAATAAAAATTTGGAGTTCCAATATTTTTAGCCTTTTCTATTTCTTTTATATAAAATTTTGATTTTGTTACTAATTCATTGTTTGGATTAGCCAGTGATTGCAATTGATATTTCTGTAAATCAAAAAAGTAACTTTCCGCCTTAAGTTCCCATGAATAAATATTTAGGTATTTATCTTGAATTTGAGAATATTTAATAAATTTATATTTATTATATCTAATTCCCCCATAGGCACTTAATAATATTCTGGAAGATATAAGTACATTCTCTGTATAATTATATTTTATTGATTTTGCAATTGTTTTCTCTAATAATTCAAGGCCTAGATCAAAAGATTTTTTCGCAATTAGTAATTTACCAACAAGTGAATTAGAAAGATAATTGAGAGGTTGGGATTGAACTAAATCCATTTCATTTACAGTATTAGTTTGAAGGATTAAGGTTAAGTACATTAAATCCTTAAGTCTTGATTTTAATCTGGAAAAAGCAGTTAGGTTTCTTCTTCCATAAAGTTCAAGCATACAAGCTTCTTCAGATAAGCTCTTGGATGAAAAAACGATATGATTTAGCTTTCTCAACGGACTTGCCTCTGATTGTGGAATAAGTGTTTCCAAAATCGCTCTATGTTTATCGTTCTGTTTAGCTAATTGATACAAATCTTTCATTCTAATTTTTAAAGTTTAAAACATTGATAATCAGATAAATAGGTTATTAATGTCATGAAAATTGACAATGAATAGTTGTAAAACTAAATCACAAATTTGATACCAATACCTCTTGAAGATTACCTATCACGGATTATTCATAAATTACTGAGCTTTCTTTTAAGGACATTAAATAGTAATACATATTGATTGACTTAGATTTTCAGTCAATTTTTTTTTATAGAATATTAAAAATAATTGTCTGATTTACAGCATTTTATATATTCAATAATTCGAATTGTGAATATTTTTTCATGTAAAAACCAAGGATTTTTAATTTGTGATGAAAGGATAATTCCCTAATCTTTACATAGCCAAAGAAAATGGTGACTTTTTCATAATGTTTGGTGTTAAAACATTGATACACTGTATTTTGTGTATCTATTTTTAGCTTAAATATCCAATATGCTTTGTAAAAAAGTCAAAATTCTGTTACGAGAGTCAGTTTGTTGATAGGGTAACTTTGATACCACTAAAAATAAACATCATGGCAGATTTGTTACGCGAAATTCTGGTAGCTCTTGGAATAATTGGTTGCGACGAAGAAGGTTACTAGGGGAAAAAACAGCCATTCTTAAATGAATGGTTTTAAGATATCATTAGTTCTTTTTTGGGTGTTATGCAATGACCACCTGCTTCTTCTTACGCATTAAATCCCTTCTTGCTTAAGCGGTAGGTGGTTTTTTTTTTGACTTTGAGAACCCTAAGTTAATAATTCAGCCCGTAAAAAGGCCCCAGTATAGCTGGTAGCGTGAGAAGCTACCTGCTCCGGAGAACCCGAACACACTATGCGACCACCCCCTTTCCCTCCGTTTAATCCTATATCCACGATGTGATCAGCCACCTTGATCACATCCATGTGGTGCTCGATCACTATGGCGGTATTGCCCCGGTCCACCAGGCTCTGAATCACATGCAGCAGATACCGGATATCCTCAAAATGCAGGCCCGTAGTCGGTTCATCCAGGATATACAGCGTCTGGCCGGTGTCCCGCTTCGACAGTTCTTCAGATAATTTCACTCTTTGTGCCTCCCCTCCGGATAGTGTAGTAGCCTGCTGACCCAGGGTGATATACCCTAGCCCCACCTCTTCGAGGGTCTTCAGTTTCCGGTAGATCGAGGGTATGGGTTCAAAAAACTGAACCGCCTGCTCCACCGTCATCTCCAGCACATCATTGATCGACTTGGTCTTGTAATGGATCTCCAGGGTCTCCCGGTTGTACCGCTTGCCCATGCAGGTCTCACATTCCACCATCACATCGGGCAGGAAATTCATCTCAATGACCCTCATGCCTGAGCCCTGGCAGGTCTCACATCGTCCGCCCTTGACATTGAAAGAAAACCGCCCGGCCTTATATCCGCGGATTTTAGCCTCCGGCACATTGGCAAATAAATTGCGGATATCTGTAAAAACACCGGTATACGTCGCCGGGTTGGATCTGGGCGTGCGGCCGATCGGGCGACTGATCGACCTCGATCACCTTATCGATGTGCTCCATGCCTTTGATTTTTTCATAAGGCAATGGCCTTTCCAGGCTGTGATACAGCTCTTTGCGTAGTATAGGGTATAATGTCTCATTGATCAGCGAAGATTTCCCACTCCCCGAGACGCCGGTAATACAAATAAAACAACCCAAAGGGATCTCCAGGTTGACATGTTTCAGGTTGTGGCCCGTGGCACCACTGAGCACAATTTTCTTTCCGTTCCCCTTCCTTCGTGTAGCCGGTACTTCAATGGTCCGCTGACCATTTAAATAGGAAGCCGTGAGACTGTCCGATTTCATGATCTGTGCGGGAGTTCCGGCTGCAACCAGCTCACCACCATGTATGCCGGCACCCGGCCCCAGGTCAATGAGATAATCAGCCGCCAGCATGATATCCTTATCATGTTCGACCACCAGCACGGAGTTACCTATCCCACCAGTTCCCGAAGGGACTGAATCAAGAGCAGGTTATCCCGTTGGTGCAGGCCAATGGAAGGTTCGTCCAGTATATAAGTAATACCTGTAAGCTGGGACCCAATCTGGGTGGCCAGCCTGGTTCGCTGGGTTTCCCCTCCGGAAAGTGTCCTCGAAGGTCGATTAAGCTGCAGATAATGAAGCCCCACATTGACCAAGAATCCAACCGGTCACGAATCTCCTTGATGACATCTTGGATATTGTCTTTTGCTTGGTATTCAACTGGCTTTCCAAGGTTTCGAACCATGCCAGCAGGTCCCTTAAAATCCAGCATGGAGAACTGTCCGATATGCAAGCCGTCTATTTTGAAATAGCGCGATTCCTTTTTTATCCGATATCCCTCACAATCCGGACAGATATCCACGGTCATAAATCCTTCGGCCCATTGGCGGATCTTTTCACTGGTGGTGGTGTCGTACCAGCGTTTAAGCATATTGGTGATGCCCTCTGCACCAAGATCAAAAACGAGATCATGCGGCAGATAATCCGGAGCTGACGTGGTGCCCGGACTTCCCCCGTACAAAATAATGTTCATTGCCTCCGCCGGTATGTCTCTGACGGGAGTGGCGAAGGTGAATTTATATTTCCTGGAGATCTGCCGTAATTGTTTGAAAGTATGATTGTCCCTGACTTCGCCAAACGGGGCGATGCCCTGATCATTGATGGACCTGGTATCATCCGGGATGATTTTATCCATGTCCACGGTAGTCACTTCGCCGAGGCCATTGCAAGTGGGACAGGCTCCATACGGTGAATTGAAGGAAAAGGAATTCGGTGAAGGTTCCTCATAGGAAATACCGGAAACGGCGCACATAAGATGTTTTGAAAACATGCGGGTTTCACTTTCACCCTGCTTCATGACCATCAACATGCCTTCGCCGAGGCGGAGGGCTGTGGACAGGCTGCTGGTCACGCGGGCAGCTTTGTCGGCCTGCACGGAGAGACGGTCCACGACAAGTTCGATGTCGTGAACCTTATACCGGTCGACCTGCATTTTGGGGGAGAGATCGATGATTTCACCATCCACTCTGACTTTAGTATATCCTTGTTTCCGGAGAGAATCGAAAAGTTCCCGGTAATGGCCTTTACGGCCACGGACAACCGGGGCCAGGATCAATATTTTTTCATCTGCATATTCCTCCAGGACATATTGATGGATCTGGTCCTCAGTGTACTGCACCATTTTCTCTCCGGTCACATAGGAATAGGCTTCGCCGGCCCGCGCATAGAGGAGTCGTAGAAAGTCGTAGATCTCGGTGATGGTACCGACGGTGGATCTTGGATTCCACCCTGAAGTTTTTTGTTCGATACTGATGACCGGACTGAGGCCATCAATTTTTTCTACATCGGGACGTTCGATACCGCCGAGAAATTGGCGGGCGTAGGCAGAAAACGTTTCGAGATAGCGGCGCTGGCCTTCGGCATAGATAGTGTCAAAAGCAAGTGAAGATTTTCCACTCCCGCTGATACCGGTGATGACGACCAGTTTTTCCCTTGGGATGCGCAGGTCGATGTTTTTGAGGTTGTGTTCTTTGGCCCCGATGATTTCGATCCAGCCTTGATCTTCAGCTATTTGTTCAGTGTGTTTCTTCTTTGCCTGGGCCATGGAGGTTTTAAAAAGGGGTACAAATTTACGGGAATAGGCGGTGATTGAAAAGATTAGTTCAAATTTGAATCCAGGGCAGGAATACGCATAATTCTAAAGAGGACTTGAGAATTGATTCCATTTCAGATTTACCCCACCGTCTGATTCACAAAAGACGAAAACGGATGCTCATCCGGAAATTGAAATTTCTTACCCGTTTGGAGGCGTAATTTTTAAAACATATACTGCGCCGGGCCCCGGATTACCTCAATCTGCCTATCCGCCTGTTTCGTCACACGAGCTTACAAAAAATGGTCTGAAAGTGCGAAAGGAGGTTGCGTTGCCAATTCTTTACGAGGACGTTAAACCTAAGGTGGGAAACCAATTGGATCTGCTGGTTGAGGACAAAGTCGAGATAGATATCAGGTTCATAAAACCCACAGCTTCTGTTCATCACAGACAAGTGATTACTTATCTGAAACCGGCAGATATATAATAGGCACTGCCACTCAACTTAAATACATATGATATCCTGTAATCCATTTATCGAAAAGTAGATGGATTATGATTGGGTAGGTTTATCGCAGAATACGCCCATACGAACAATCGTTCGTATCCATTATCTTTGCCATCTATGAGCCGGTATTTTCCATTAAGGGTGGCCAAAGTGCAGCCTGAAACCGCTGAGTCCGTTTCCGTTTGGCTGGAGGTGCCGGCAGACCTCAAATCGAAGTTTACATTTAAACCGGGGCAATATCTCAATTGCCGTGCTTTCTTCGATGGTGAGGAGATCCGCAAGTCCTATTCCATCTGCTCGGTCCCCGGTGAAGAATACCTGGTCATTGCCGTCAAGCTGGTTTATGGTGGCAAGTTTTCTACTTACGTCAACACCGTGCTGAAGCCGGGCCATGTTTTTGAAGTGGCTTCACCGGAAGGGAAATTTACTTTGCCGGAAAAGTTGCCTGAGGATGCTGTTGTATTGTTTTTCGCCGCAGGAAGCGGGATCACACCGGTGATGTCGCTGGTGCGTCATTTTCTTACTCATTTTCCTGAAGGGCAGGCCATTCTCTTCTATACTAATAAATCCAGTGACTCCATCATTTTCCGGGAGCAACTGGAAGGTCTGAAAAATGAGCACATGACCCGCTTTTCCGTCTATCACATATTGACTCGCGAAGTCACCTCGATTGATATCCTGTCCGGAAGAATGGATGCCGCCAAATGCAAGGAATTTGGAAAACACTTCTTTGACATCAGCGAGGTCAGCGCCAGTTTTATTTGCGGACCTGAATTGATGATCCATGATTTGAAAGACGGGCTCATAGAAATGGGATTGAAACCCGAGCAAATCAAATTTGAATTATTTGGTTCCGGGCCTTATAAGCGAATAGTCAAGGAGGATGAGCGATTAGTGGTGGGGGAAGACAAAGTGTCCAAAGTCACGATCCGCTTTGACGGACATGAAACCGATTTTCAAATTGGATATCGCGACCAGGCAGTTTTGGATGTGGCGATGCAGGCGGGATTGGATCTGCCCTACTCCTGTAAAGGTGGCGTATGCAGCACCTGCCGGGCATTAGTGGTCGAAGGTAAAGTGCATATGGACATTCAATACGGATTGGAGCCAGATGAAATCGATGCGGGATATGTGCTGACGTGCCAGTCGCATCCGAGAACGGAGCGGTTGATACTGGACTACGACATTCTATAAGCAGGGGGCAAGTGAGTTGTGAGTTGTGAGTTGTGGGTAGTGGGTAGTGGGTAGCGAAAAGGAGCACGGAGAATTTATCCTGCTGAGCGGGGGCGGAATGCATGTGTGAGAAGTTATATGTATTACAGACCTTTCGACTCCATTCAAGGCAGCTGAGGAATAAGCAAGAAAGAAGTGAATAAAGAAGAAGATATTACAAAATCAATTCAGCTTTTAAGCGCAAGCTGCAGACTTGCAGACATACCGACGTCGGCTGACCGGCGCTTAACCAATTAGAAATGTCAAACATCCTCTCACGCAAAGACGAAATACGAAACGCTGCAGCTAAACTCTTCGGCGAGAAGGGATTTGCTGCCTCATCAGTGCGCGATATTGCACAGGCGGTAGGGCTGGGGGCGGCGAGTCTGTATAATCATATAGACTCAAAAGATGATTTACTCACGACTATTTGTTTCCGGTGTGCGGAATCATTTTCGGAAGGCATGGAAGCCATTGATGAGTCGGAGAAAAATCCGGTGGAGAAAATAGAAAGCCTGATCCGGTTGCATATTGATATTGCTTTGCACGATAAGAGTTCGATCACGGTTTTTAATGATGAATGGAGACATTTGCAGGAACCGTTTCTCACTTCTTTTTTGCAAATGCGACGAAATTATGAATCCACTTATCTTGGCATTATCCGGGATGGGATGGATCAGCAATTATTAGAAAAAAGGGATCCTGTCCTGGTGTATCAACTGATACTCTCCTCTCTGCGCTGGTTGCATCAGCCGGGAGTCAAAAAACTAAAAGGATCCGAAAGCGAAATCATTGAACAAATCATCTCCCTTTTGATTAAAGGTATAAGGACATGAATGTAATAGATATAGAAGCCGGTTTCCAGGAAAAAATCGATAAAGACATCCGTATAGAACCCCGGGACTGGATGCCGGACCATTACCGGCAAACTTTGATCCGGCAGATCAGCCAGCATGCGCATTCAGAAATCGTCGGCATGCTGCCTGAAGGCAACTGGATCACGCGTGCACCATCGCTTCGCAGGAAAGTGGCATTGCTGGCCAAGGTCCAGGATGAAGCTGGTCATGGTCTGTATTTATACAGCGCCAGTGAAACGCTGGGAGCAGAACGCGACGACCTGGTAGAGCAACTTCATTCCGGGAAGGCCAAGTACAGCAGCATCTTCAATTACCCGACATTGACCTGGGCAGATATGGGAGCGATAGGCTGGTTGGTGGATGGTGCTGCGATATTGAATCAGATCCCGTTATGTCGATGTTCCTATGGACCGTACGGAAGAGCCATGGTCCGGATCTGCAAAGAAGAAAGTTTTCATCAGCGCCAGGGATTTGAAATCATGGACACTTTGTGTAAAGGCACTGCTGTTCAAAAAGCAATGGCACAGGATGCCCTGAACAGATGGTGGTGGCCAAGCCTCATGATGTTCGGACCCATTGACAAAGATTCCACGCACACTGCTCAATCCCAACGATGGGGCATCAAGCGATTTACCAATGATGAGTTAAGGCAAAAATTTGTCGATATGATAGTTCCTCAAGCTGAGCATCTCGACATAACCATACCGGATCCGGATATTAAATGGAATGAAGAACGGCAGCACTATGATTTTGGAGAAATCAACTGGGAGGAGTTCTGGCTGGTGTTGAAAGGTCATGGACCTTGCAATAAAGAACGCCTGGCGGCGAGGGTTAAAGCATGGGAAGATGGAGCGTGGGTCAGAGAAGCTGCTACGGCGTATGCCGAAAAGCAGGCATCGAAATCAGTTGGCAGTCAGCAGTCTGCAGTTGGCAGGAATTGAAAAATTCTCTACGTAGGCAGTGTCCTCAGTAAGAGAGAGTGTGATTAAGAATTATCTATAGACAGCAGGCATTTAGTAAAATGAATAACTTTTAGTTTTTAACTTTTAACTTTTAGATTTCATGAAGCATTGGCCTTTATATGAAGTATTCATCCGTTCGAAAGCGGGACTGCATCATAAGCATGCGGGAAGTTTGCACGCCGCGGATGCGCAGATGGCCATCGAGAATGCACGAGACGTGTATTGCCGGCGTAATGAAGGGGCGAGTATCTGGGTCGTATTGTCCTCCGATATTGTAGCCTCGAATCCACAGGAGAATGAAGAACTCTTTGATCCGGCAGAAGATAAGATCTATCGTCATCCCACTTTTTATGAAGTGCCGGAAGGGGTCAAACATTTGTAATCATTGTACATGAAGTTATTTTCTTTCCAATATCTTTTGTTGGTAGGCCTCAGTTATTTTACCTGGGTATCCTGCCAGGAAGCCCATTCCAATCCTGCTGTTGTACTACCACCTGCAACGGACACGCTTTCTGCCGACACTTCAACCATGGAGGGCTCACTGGATTCCATTCTCTACCTGGATTATGTCATGGGACGCTTTGACCCGGCCACCAGGAATGATTTTATTGAGGTCGATTCCCAATATGCAGACAGAGCGGGCTTGTATTTGCGGAAGGATGCGTATGAAGCCTTCCTCGCGATGTACCGGCATGCATTGAAAGACGGAATTCAATTGCAGATCAAGTCCGCTACGAGAAATTTTTATGCACAAAAAGCAATATGGGAAGCCAAGTGGACCGGTCAACGATTACTGGAAGGCGGAGAGAATCTTGCAGAAACTACTCCGGATCCAAAAGAAAGGGCATTGAAAATATTGCGATACAGTTCCATGCCGGGATCGAGCCGGCATCATTGGGGAACGGATATAGATCTCAACAATCTGGAAAATCATTGGTTTGAAGAAGGGAGGGGACTGCATGAATACAAATGGCTTCAGGATAATGCGCATCTATATGGTTTTTGCCAACCCTACACGACAGGGAGACCATTTGGTTATTTCGAAGAGCGATGGCACTGGTCTTATCTACCGGTGGCAACCAGGCTGACCACCTACGCGAGAGAGCATATGAAGAATGAGATGATCGATGGCTTTTTGGGCAGTGAGACAGCACCGATGATTGATATTGTGAACAAGTATGTGCTGGGGATAAATGAGGAGTGTAAGTGATGAGTGGGCAGTAAGCAGTGATCAGTAGGCAGTGGTCAGTAAGCAGTGGGCAGTAAGCGGTAAGCAGTAAGCAGTGAGCGGTAAGCAGTAAGCAGTAAGCAGTAAGCGGTAAGCAGTAAGCGGTAAGCGGTAAGCAGTAGCAGTAAGCAGTAAGCGGTAAGCAGTAAGCGGTAAGCAGTAAGCGGTAAGCGGTAAGCAGTAAGCAGTAAGCGGTAAGCAGTAAGCGGTGAGCAGTAAGCGGTAAGCGGTAAGCAGTGCGGTAAGCGGTAAGCAGTAAGCGGTAAGCAGTAAGCGGTAAGCGGTAAGCAGTGGGCAGTAAGCGGTAAGCAGTAAGCAGTAAGCAGTAAGCAGTAAGCGGTAAGCGGTAAGCAGTAAGCGGTAAGCAGTAAGCGGTAAGCAGTGAGCAGTGGGCAGTAGGGCAGAAGAGGAAATACAATTGCGGCTTTGCGTGAGGATAAAATGGCAGATTAGAGGTAAGACGTGAGATTTGAGACATGGGAATTAAGAGGCCAGGTAATAGGTAAATCATTCTTGTCCTTGTGAAGCAGAGGAAGTCCCCTTCAGGGGATTTAGGGGCAAAAAAACAAGAGCTATGGCGTATACAGAATCCAATATGTTGCCTTTAGGAAGTGAGGCACCACCATTTTATTTGCCCGATACGGTATCGGGGAAGATGATGCGATTGAACGATCTGGCTTCAGATAAAGCTACAGTCATCATGTTTCTCTGTAATCATTGTCCGCATGTTGTGCAGGTCAACCCGGAGATCGTGCGCGTCGCTAATGATTATATGGCTAAGGGAGTTTCCTTTGCGGCGATCAGTTCAAATGATGTGGATAATTATCCGGAGGATAGTCCTGTATTGATGAAAGTGCAAGCTGAAAAATGGAAATATCCATTTCCTTATCTATATGATGAAAGTCAGAATGTGGCAAGAGCTTTTGATGCGGCATGTACACCTGACTTTTATGTATTTGATGGAAACTTAAAATTAGTCTACCGGGGACGACTGGATGATTCAAGGCCTAAAAATGGCTTGTCCCTCACGGGGAAAGATCTTAGAGGTGCGCTGGATGCCATCTTAAACGGAAAACCCGTTGATGAAAAACAATATCCGAGCGGTGGGTGCGGGATAAAGTGGAAGAAGGGGTAAAGGCAGAAAAGGCAGAAAGGAAGTCCCCTTCAGGGGATTTAGGGGCAGAAAAGGCAGAAAGGAAGTCCCCTTCAGGGGATTTAGGGGCGGAAAAGGCAGAAAAGAGCAAGAGAAATAGAATAATAATTCGGAGAATATAAGCCGCTAATTTTCGCGAATTGACGCAAATTAATTTTTTATCGCCTCAGTTATTTGTCCCCGCCTTTAAAGGTGAGGTATTCTGTCGTCTCCACTTTGAAATATTTGCATTTCCGATCCCCATTCCTTATTTTTTCTTCGCAGGGAAACGGATAATTGCATTTGTTCATTCCGGGCAGGCCAGGTGAAAATTTCTTCATTTTCATTCTGGCTTAAAGTTGATGAACCCAGGTCCTTTTGTGCCTGCTTCATAGCCGCATTAAAATTCTTTTCACCGGTGAGATAAATAATAATGGATTGTATGGTGTCATTGCGAACGGTATAATCCAGCTTGCAGGATTTTATTTTTCCAATAGTAGCATTTTCAAAGAAATACCGGTCGGCATGAAGAATGCTGTCTGCCTGTGTTGTGCAAAATGGCCTGACCAGGAAAGTCATGCCTACGGTAGTCGGGATTCTCTTTAACTTAATATGGCTGAAAAAAGTTGCGGAGTGATGGTTCGTTTGCGTAAAGCCTGGTGTAATAAAAAATAAACAACAAAACGGAAGCAAAATGAAATATTTCCCCTGCATATTATTTTCCGTGATTGGTAATATAATCGGTGGAAATACTTTTCAGTGCGGCCATCTCTTTGAACTTGATACGCGCTTCATCGGCGGGTGAACCAAAATAGGTTTTACCGCTTTCCAGATCTTTGATGACACCGCTTTGCGCATACACCGTGACCCGGTCCCCAATGCGGTGGTTTTGAGCTATGCCGACCTGACCATAGAGCGTACACCAATCTCCTATAATTGTTTTTCCTGCAATCCCCACCTGGGCGGCAAGGATGCAGTGTTTTCCGATCACCACGCCATGTCCGATCTGCACCTGGCAATCAATCTTGGTGCCTTCCCCAATAATAGTATCGCCGCTGACTCCCTGTGCTATGGTCGTACCCGCTCCGATCGAGACATCATTTTCAATAATCACCCGTCCGCATCCTGGCCAGACCTGGTAATGGTCGGGCCACTTTTTGTAATAGAATGCCTGCACACCCAGCACGGCCCCGGATTGTATCGTCACTCTGTCTCCTATATAACAATACGGACGAATGATCACACCGGATTGAATGTGAACATCCTTTCCAATGCGAACATGCTGACCAATAATAGCACCCGGCTCAATGACTGCGGACGGATCAATTTCCTGTGTGGGATCCTGGGGGCGCAGAGGTTCATATTTGCGAAATCTTTCGACGATCGAACAGTAGGCTAAAAACGGATTTTCCACCACCAGCAAGGCTTTACCCCCGGGACAATCCATTTCTGACGGAACAATGATTGTGCTTGCGGGAGAATTTAAAGAGACATCATAGTATTTAGGGTGATCAACAAAAGTGATATCCCCTTCGCGGAGTTTGTGAATTTCATTAATGCCGGTCAGGGTGAGCTGATCATTGCCGATCAGTTTCGCATTGATCCAGGATGCGATTTCCCTTACGGGGATGGGTTTGTCAAAATTCATTATACTGGGAATTTAGGGTAAATTTAGGCAAAAGGAGCCGTGATCGTTTTCCCCGCGCAAAGACGCACAGACGCCATGTCACTAACGCTACTCTTCTAAACTCAAGGCTTTGCAAGAAGCGATAAACTAAACACGCTAAACTCATTTGAATATGACCACATCATTATCCAGAAGAGCCTGGTTACAGCGCAGCGCAATGGCGGCTGCTATTTTACCTGTCAGCAAATGGTACAAACCGTCAGTCGATTACTTCTCCGAACCCGCTCGCGGAGATTATGCTGCCCTTCGACTCAATGCCAATGAAAATGCATACGGACCCGGTGATGCTTCAAGACAAGCCATCATCGATAGTCTTTTTGAAGCCAATCGATATCCCTGGGGGTTTATCCAGCAACTGCGGGAAGCTATTGCCTTGCGGGAAGGACTGAATGAAAAACATGTGTTGATTACGGCGGGATCTACAGAAATATTAGGATTGGCGGGACTGGTTTATGGATTACATCGTGGTGAATTATTAGCCTGTCATCCGACTTTTGATTTTCTTTTATTATATGCTGAGAAAATGGGATGCAGGTGGGCCCGAACTCCATTGAATGAACATTTTCAATATGACCTGGATGCCCTGGGAAAACTGACTGGAAAAAAAACGAGACTGATTTTTATTTGCAACCCCAATAATCCAACAGGCATTGAAATACCTTATGAACAACTGAAATCCTTCTGTGAAACCTTTGCTCCGAAGTACCCGATCTATATTGATGAGGCATACATTGAATTAAGCACTAACGGGCGAAAAAGCAGCATGGTGTCTTTAGTGGATACCTATCCCAACCTGATCATCGGACGTACTTTTTCTAAAGTGCATGGGTTAGCCGGAATGCGTATTGGTTATGCTCTTGCTCACCCGGACACTATAGATAAGCTATCCGGATATCATACTGGAAGGGAAATGACTTTGTCGGTACCGGCAGCTGCTGCAGCTGTCGCAGCCCTGCAGGATCATGAATTTGAAGCTATGAGCCGTGCGAAAATCATCGAAGGCCGGGACCTCGTCTGCAAAGCCTTTGATCAATGGGGTGTGCAATATTTACCCAGTTCAACCAATTTCATTTTTTTCAGAGATGAAAAGTTTTCCATGGCCCCGGTAGAGGCTATGAAGCAGGAAAATATTCTGATTCGCAGTTATTCCAGCGTAAAAGGATGGTCACGGGTCAGTATTGGAAAAGTGGAAGAAATGCAGGCTTTTATCGCAGCAGCCAGGAAATATATTGTTGCATGATGAGGTTTTATTCGTCGGATGGAAACAGTCCGCCGGAGAAAAACTGTCAGCTGATGGCTGACAGTTGACACTTTATTTTATCTTCTCTGTACCGGCAATGCGCTTCAACATATGCCTGAAAATAAAAAAATGAAACGGGAGCATGGCGTACCAATAGTTCCGGCCCAAAATGCCATGCGGACGGAAGGTGGCAATTTGTTTGAGCACACTCCGGTTTTTGCTTTTGACGATTGAGAATTCGAGCCAGGCCTCACCGGGCATTTTCATTTCTGCAAATAAGAGTAACCGATAATTTTTTCGATCTGCTAACAATACTCTCCAAAAATCCAATGCTTCTCCCGTCTGGATGTCTGTATCACTCTTTCTGCCCCGTTCCATGCCTACCCCACCGAATAATTTATCAATAAATCCCCGAATTCGCCAAAGCTGATCCGCATAATACCAGCCCTGGTTTCCGCCAATGCCAAAAATCCGGCTTGCCACCTCCTCTACTTTGTCGGCGTCAATTTCCATCCAACGGCGATCCACATAACAGCCATTGACCGGCACTTCGACATACTGATTGAGATCCAACCGGCTGAGGCTGCTGGAGGCGGCATCTTTCCAACTGGACACCACCATGTTCTGTTCAATTTTCAGGAAAGCCATTTCAATTGCTTCCTTATAGGAAAACATTTCCTGCGGAATGATGTCCAGAATTGACTGTTCATGACAGATCACATCGTTTTTCATGCTTTGCACGAGCTGTCGTGCAATAGTGAAGTTGGCTGATGTCGTCATATATAACCAATACACTGACAAGCCCGGAAAAATTACGGGCAAGGAAAAGATGTAGCGTTTGTAACCCCGCACCGCTGCAAATTCCAACAGCATTTTTTTATAGGTCAACACATCGGGGCCACCGATTTCAAATGTCCTGTTTAAAGTCGCTTCATTGAGGAGACATTCATGTAAATAGGTGATCACATTCCGGATGGCAATCGGCTGACAACGTGAATTCAACCAACGCGGCACAATCATCAGGGGTAATTTTTCAGTCAGGTCGCGGATAATTTCAAAAGAAACACTTCCGGATCCTACGATGATGCCCGCTTCAAAAATGGTATATGGAATGCCTGAACGTACAATGACATCTTTCACGACTTTCCTTGCCAGCAGGTGTTTCGACAGGTTTGCCTGGTTACTGATCCCTCCCAGGTAAACAATTTGTTTGACCTGGCAGAGGGCAGCCACAAGCACAAAACAACCCGCTGCCCGCAGTTCATATTCTTTTAAGGTCGTGTAGGTATCTCCCAGCGAGTGAATGAGATAATAAGCTACGTCAAATTGCTTATTATTGAAATGCTGAATGGCATTCTCCGGCCGGAGAAAATCAAATTCAATTACTTCCGTTTTTTCCAGCAACTCCGTTGCGGGTTGAAATCGATTGCAATCCCGCACGACACAGGTGACTTCATGCCCGGCTTCCACCAGCACCGGTAACAACCTCATGCCGATATATCCATTTGCCCCGGTCAGTAAAATGCGCATCGCCTGTTAGCGTTTTTTGTAGAATGAAGAGTTAAGATGCGACATTATTTCTTATCCATCCCTGCGTAAAATCATGTTTGGAAATGACAGGGATCAGGGGTAATGGATAAGGGGCATTTCTTAAAATTGAATAATAAAAAGGTGGGCTCAAGATGTTGAGCCCTTACTTTTTTATTATTCAAGGCTAATACAAGCTTTGGATTTTCCCCACCTTTCAAGGTGGAGTAATGTCTTGTCTTACTAGTGTGCTTCCAACCAGTTTTCGCCTACGCCCATCCCCACTTCAATCGGTACTGTTAAAGCAGGCATGGCATGTTTCATTTTTTCTTCCACCATCGCCTTCATCACCTTCTCTTCCTTTTTGTACAGGTCAAATACCAATTCGTCATGAACCTGCAATAACATCCTGGATTTCAGCTTGCGTTTTTTGATCTCATCGTGGATGTGAATCATTGCCATCTTGATCATGTCTGCCGCGGAGCCCTGGATGGGACTATTAATGGCATTTCTTTCCGCCTGCGCGCGGACAGTTTGGTTTTTAGAATTGATATCCCGAAGGTAACGGCGACGCTTCATAATGGTTTCGATATAGCCATGTTTTCGCGCGAATTCAATAGTGTCCGTCATATAATTTTTTATACCGGGAAATTTTGAAAAGTAGTTGTCGATAATCTCTTTGGACTCACTTCGGGAAATTCCCAGGTTCTGAGCGAGTCCGAAGGCGGATTGGCCATAGGCTAAACCAAAATTCACTGCCTTGGCTTTACGACGCATGTCTTTGGTAACTTCTTTCAGCGGCACGCCAAAAACTTTTGACGCGGTCGTAGCGTGAATGTCTTCTCCTCTATTGAAAGCTTCAAGCATGCCTTCATCCTGGGTGATGTCGGCGATGATACGTAATTCAATTTGTGAATAATCTGCAGATAAAATCAGGTAGTCATCATTGCGCGGAATAAACGCTTTGCGGATTTCCTTTCCTCTGTCTGTGCGAATCGGAATATTCTGCAGGTTTGGATTATTGGAAGCGAGCCGGCCTGTAGCCGCGATGGTCTGGCCAAAGGTAGTATGGACTCTTCCGTCCTTAGGATTGATCAATTGTGGAAGTGCATCCACGTAGGTGGATTTCAATTTGGTGAGTTCGCGATAGTTGAGGATATGATCGATGATCTCGTATTTCTCCTTTAACGGGCTGAGGATATCTTCGCTGGTACCGTATTGACCTGTTTTGGTTTTGGCGCCCTCGTAGGGGATTTTCAAATGTTCAAACAGGATGTCGCCCATTTGCTTTGGCGAATCGATATTAAATTCCACGCCGCTGATCTTATATATTTTGTCCCGCATTTCATAGAGTTCCTTCGTTAACAGGACAGAATATTCATTTAAAAAAGGAACATCCAGTCCAATACCTTCAAACTCCATATCCGTCAGGGCATGAATCAATGGGAACTCCATTGTTTGTAAAAGCTCCTGGCCTTTCACTTCCGCGACCAGTTTATCTGTCACCGGTTTCAATTGTAAAGTGACATCGGCGTCCTCCGCGGCATACTCTTTTATTTTATCCAATTCGACCTCCTGCATGGAAAGTTGATTTTTTCCTTTCTTCCCGATCAATTCTTCTATGGGAACCGGTGAATAGCCCAAATACGCTTCGGCCATGACATCCATTTTGTGGCGGATATGAGTGTCCGCGATAAAATGCGCTACCATGGTATCATAGATGGGATCCGCCACTTCGACACCGTATTGAAGCAGGAGTTTCATGTCGAATTTGATATTGTGGCCGATCTTCAATGCTTTCGGATTTTGCAGTGCCGGCTCAAATTCCTCGACGATTTTTTTGGCTTCTTTGAAATTCAGCGGACAAGGAACGTAGTAGGCCTGGCCGGGCTTTACGGAGAAGGACAAGCCTACGATTTCCATGTCATCTTCGAGGCCGGTAGTTTCCGTATCAAAGGCGAATTCTTTAGCGGCTAATAATTTTTTAATCAGGGCTTCGCGATCCTTTGCTGATTCAACGGCATAATATTTATGTGGAGTGTTGGAAATATTTTTTCCGGCCGTCACGACATGTTCGCCGCCATCACCTTCCTCAGGATCC
This sequence comes from uncultured Saprospiraceae bacterium, assembly GCA_963837505.1. Taxonomy (GTDB): domain Bacteria; phylum Bacteroidota; class Bacteroidia; order Chitinophagales; family Saprospiraceae; genus Opimibacter. The sequence goes on from CAWINN010000020.1 coordinate 308,974, forward strand.
TGGAACAATTGGCCCTGGACGGAACCCGATGATTTTTTTGCTCCTGTGGGTGCATTGACTTCGAAGGCATCGCCGATAATCCTTTTACCCAGGGTGCGGAATTCAAGTTCACTGAAAATAGAGGAAAGATTTTCAGTATGCGGAGGCTCGAGTATGAGTTTATCAGGTTCAAAAGGCACCGGGGCATCGAGCAGGATGGTGGCTAATTTTTTGGAATCCAGGGCCGACTGTTTGCTGGCTTCGAGTTTTTCTTTCTGGCTGCCTTTTAAATCATCGATGTGTTTGTAAATATTCTCTACTGTATCAAATTCGTGGATGAGTTTCGAAGCTCCCTTTTCGCCGATACCTTTCACACCGGGAATATTATCCACAGCATCGCCCATGATGGCGAGAATGTCGATGACTTGTTCGGGACGTTTGATACCATAGTTTTCGCAAACTTCTTTTGGGCCCCAGACTTCGGGACCTTCTCCCTGCTTACCGGGTTTGTACATGAAGATGTGATCCGATACCAGCTGTCCGAAATCTTTATCGGGCGTAACCATGTACACATCGTATCCTTTCTTCTCGGCGACTTTGGCCAACGTGCCGATGACGTCATCCGCTTCATAACCAGGTGCTTCGATGATCGGGATGTTATAGGCTTCAATAATCTTGCGGATGTAGGGCTCAGAAATCCGAATATCTTCCGGTGTTTCCTGTCGATTAGCTTTGTAATAGGGAAATTCCTGCACACGGACATTCGGAGATTTGTGATCAAAGCACACCGCGATGTGGCTGGGTTTCCTGTTCCGGAGTACTTCCTCGAGGGCATTCACGAATCCAAACATGGCGCTGGTATTGAGTCCCTTGCTATTGATGCGGGGATTGCGCAGAAAGGCATAATAGGCTCTGAAGATCAGGGCATAAGCATCGAGGAGGTATAAGTTAGGACGGGACATATGGTGAGTTGTGAGTTTTCAGTTGTGAGTAATGGTTTGCGTTGCGGCTAAGGTAAGGGGTGTTTTGGATAACTCACCCCCTTCCCCTCTCGTTACAAAATGATTTTCGGAATGCAAAAATATTTGACTCAAGAGAGGGGTGATGTAAGCCCCTTCTACTAGCATAAGCATTTCGTATTTCAGCACATTCTTTGATAAATGAGGGGGTTTGGGGGTGAGTTGGCCGGGGCTTCAATTCGTGTTAATTAGTGTAATTCGTGGCCAACTTTTCATTTTGGCTCTTTCTTTTTATTAAGCCACGAATTACACGAATTCGCACGAATTTTTTGATCACTGAATTTTATATTAACTTAGGTTCCGCATATTTCCCCGGGGAAGAATATTTGAGTGAAATGATTTGAGCAATTTTTTGATTACTTTTTGAACCAACTTTTTCATGGCGATTAAAATTTTATCCATTGACGGTGGAGGCACCCGTGGATTGTTTCCGGCTACTATCCTTACCCAGTTGGAAAAAGATCTCGGGAGACGCGTAACTGATTTTTTTGATGTCATCATAGGCAGCGCGACCGGAGGAATCATCGCTACCACACTGGCAGCAGGTTTGACAGCCGAACAAATTCAACGTATATACCTCAACGAAGCGAGATCGCTGTTGCCTAAAAACTTCTGGCGACAATTTTTTCTGCTCAATCCCATTTCAATGTTCCGGGCCAAATATTCCAACAAAGGAGTTTACCAGGCCCTGTTGAATCATATCGGTGAAACCAAAACACTGAATGATGTCTTTCAGCGATACGGTGAAAAGCCAATCTTTCTCATGCCTACGCTGGAGCTCAGTCCGTTTTTACAAGCCACGGAAATACCCGCTTTTAAACCTGTCCTGTTCAATTCCGCCAGCAATGCCGACAAGGACGTACGCCTCATTGATATCGCCATGCGGACATCGGCAGCCGCCATCAATCTGCCGATCTACCAAAAATTTGCTGAAGGGGGAAATTATGCCAATGATCCATGCGTATTCGGGCTCTCCTTTGCCCTGGGGCAGGAACCGGATACCGGCCATCAACTCCGCTTGCAAAATCAAAAACTGGGCCTGGCCAAATCGCCTGCCGAAATCAAATTATTATCTCTGGGTTGTGGGAGTGATGGCGCTTCGTACGTACCGGAAGAACAATTAAAAAATCCGGATTGGGGATTCTTAAAATGGCAACGCTACCTGGTTCAGCTCGTCATCGAAACCAATATGGTGGCCAACCAATATCTGACAAAGGAAATACTGCCCAGGGAAAATTACCTGCGCATCAATGCCTACTACAAAGATGAGGCTGCACCTGAAATATTGAGAAATAAGAAACTACGATTAGATGTCACCAACCCTGATCAATTACACGCCATAAAAGACTATGCTACTGACGTGTATGAAGCCAACCGCAACACCATTTTGAATTTTATATAAAACCCACTGCCATGCAAGAAACCGTTTTCCTTACCTGCCTGATTGTGGCCTCCCTGGGCTTCGTGATCTGGTATACCCGCTCGTCTTCGTTGCGGCTACCGGTGCGCTACCAGATCATGTATGATTCCAACCCGCCCTATGTCCATCGCATCTTCCGGCGCCGCTTATTGGCGATGATCATTTATTTCCTGGTGCCCTGGATTGTTTTTTTGAGGTGCGGTTACTCCTTGTCCGATGTACTGAGCGGATTGGACATTTCCTTTAGATGGAATAATGATATTACGCTGTATACGTTGATCGGTGTGGTCGTGGCTTTTATTTTAGGCTACCTCAATGCCAGCAAGGATTCCGGTCTGGAGACTTATCCCGAAATGCGCGTACGATTTTGGACACCCTATATTTTCTTTATCAGTACGATCTCGTGGATCGGATACATTTTTACTTACGAATTGTTTTATCGCGGATTTCTGTTTCACTCTTTTCTTTTTTTCTTCAATGACAACCTGGCCATCGCTATCGCCGGCACGACAGCATTATACGCATTGACGCATTATTGGAAACTCAATCGGATCACCACGTTCAGTTTTGTCTGGAGCACGCTGGCCTGCTACATGGTATACCGCCTTCACAGTATGTGGCCGGTCATCCTCATCCATACATCGCTCAGCCTGTTTTTCGAATGGTGGGGCATTAAAAAACATAGTGAAATGCATGCGCGACGGGTATAATCGCCCTGCCCCCTAGCCCCCTGAAGGGGAAACCATTTTACTTTTTCCTTTTCACTTTTCACTTTTCACTTTTAACTTTTAACTTTTAACTTTTAACTTCTTCTTATGAATCCCCGGCTAAAAAAAATCTCCAAGACCCGATATACCTGGAACAATGCTGTTGGCAATGTCAAGAGCAATCCGCTGCTTTATTTCTATCCACGGCATGTCGATGATATACGTGAAATCATATTAGAAGCGGAACAAAAAAAATATCGTGTCAGGGCAGTTGGTTCCGGGCATTCCTTTTCCGAAGCGGCCAAGGGCGATGAATTTATGATGGACATGAAATGGCTGCGGGATGTCGCGCGTTACCTGCAGCCGCTGGTGAAGAATCAATTTGCCGCCAACGAGTATGTCCTCGTGGATGCGGGTACGACCGTTAAACGCACAAATAAAAAACTGGATGAACTTGGATTCGCCTTGATGAATATGGGGGCCGTGGATTTTCAGACCATGTCGGGTGCCTTGCTGACAGGTACACATGGTAGCGGAATTAAGATGCCTGCCTTTCCTGACATGACCAGGTCTCTTCGACTGGTTGGAAAAAATGCGGAATTAATTCAGATCGAACCGACAGACGGTATTACTGATCCCGCAGTTCATCAACAACAACATCCGCACATCCGGTTGATCCAGGATGACGATACTTTCTATAGTGTTGTATTAAGTTTCGGCGCCATGGGCATTGTATACCAGCTCGTGGTGGAAGTAGTGCCACGTTATTGGCTGGTCGAATCCCGTTATCTGGACAAGTGGTCGAATGTCAAAGCACAAATCCAGGACGGGACTTTCTTCAACCAGGTCAATCAAAATGATTTTCTGTCCTTCCGGGTCAACCCGCATGAAATCGGGGGAGACCATTTAGTCTCCATCATCCTGCAGAACCGGGAATATGATCCGCCCCCGCTTTGGAAAAGAGGAATGCGCAATTTGATATCCACGATTGGCGGCAATCTTGAATTTATGGTGGAAGGGATCATTCACTCCGCGAATTTCAAGCCCAGCTTAATCCCCAAAAAAATACAATTCAGCATGACGCTGATGAAGTACAAGCGGCACAAGGATAAGAGCTACCGGGTATTGTTCCAGGGTGGGGCGGCAGCTTTGCGATATGGCATCAGTACGGAATTTGCTTTCAAAGCGGACCCGCAATTGCTGATCGACGTGATGGAAAAGATATTTGCCCAGACCAAATATTATGCAGCTTACGCCAATATTTATCAACCTTCTTACATACCACTACGATTTACGCAACAATCGAAAGCGTATTTATCCACTGCCTTCAAGAGTGAAACCATGTACATCGATGTACCTACCTTATATGGTGTATTGGGGTACCAGGATTTGCTGGAAGCCTACCAGGAGCAGTTGATCCCGATGGGCGGCATGCCGCATTGGGGAAAGATGAATATGATCCTGTACCAGCGGCATGATGTCATTCATACTCGTTTTCCAAATTATCAGAAGTGGATCGATGTGCGGAAGCAGATGGATCCTAATGGTACGTTCATCAATGATTTTATTATCAGGATGGGGCTGAAGTAAGATTGAAAATTTCTACAAGGATATTTTAGTTGGCAGCGTAGGTACAACCTACGGCTAACAGATTTAGGGGCAAAACGAGATAGGCGATGGGGCACACACGCAAATCAGATATTGGCTAACACGCCGTACTTCGACTGCGCTCAGCAAAAGTCTCCGGCAGCGCCTATGCCGATCATTTATTTTTTTTTAGGAACTGCATCTTATCTTTAATGTAAATCATTGTCTTTGAACACATCATTCAGCTACCGCCACTTTGCTTTGTTTCCCCTATCTTCCTGCTCCAGCCAAATAGTGTAATGGTGAGGACCACCTCAGAAATCCTTAACTTTGATATCCAATGAATGAGTTAACAAAACATAAGGATCAAATAAGAAGACTTTGTGGTGCAAACAAAGTCAGGTCACTTTTTGCCTTTGGATCCGTTCTTTCAGATGGATTCAAACCGGAGAGTGATATCGATCTGGTTGTAGATATTGATACGAAAGATCCATTAGCCTATGCTGATAGTTACTTTAACCTGAAATTTCAATTAGAACAATTGTTTCAGAGGGAAATAGACCTGCTTGAAGAAAACAGTATCCACAACCCCTATTTAAGAAAACAGATTGAGGAGACCAGGGTTTTGATTTATGGATAATGAAATCAAAACATGGTTGTCTGATATTGAACGGGCTATCTCGGAAATTGATCAATTCCTTCCAAATCAAAAAGACTTCGGATTATTTCAGGAAGACCTTAAGACAAAACGGGCCATTGAAAGGAATATTGAAATAATAGGTGAAGCCATGAGTAGGATACTGAAATTTACTCCCGATTTCCCCATTACCACGGCTCGAAAAATTATTGACACCAGAAATAGAATAATTCATGGCTATGGTGATGTGTCGGATCAAATAATCTGGACCATTGTTGTTACCTATTTGCAAGAATTACAAAAAGAAATAGATCATCTAAAAAAGATTGATCACGGACTATAATATTGAATTCTTCTGTAAAGCAGATCTCCACAGCTCATTATCTTGAAACAGATTTCCGAAACCTGGAAGACAAATGCATTGAACCGCCACGGCCAATAGACATGAACGAAGGAAACCAAAAGGGAATTCCATGTTAAGTCTTTAGTCTTACCTTAGATTTGTTAAAACGATCCTTGTTGAGAAAACAAATATATAACGGCAGTTTTTTCACCGGCAGCCTGATCGCCATGATCCTGTTGCTCACCTCTTCCTGCAAAATCGGCCAGATCAGCAAGGATTTCAAGTCCATCAAAGAAGATGCCTCCAAGATTTCAAAGGATATCAAGTCTGTCAAGGGTGCCTTTACGCCGATAGACTCTGCCACGATGGCGGCCATGTCCGGTGTACTGACCGAACTGTCGGATACCATCTCTGAAACAAAAATGGACACTATTGCAGCGAGGATCAACCGGATCCTGGTGAGCTACCTGAACGAATCTTTCAAAAACCTGGACCCCGGACCCCTGGGGCAACACCTGGCCCAGGGTGCGATGCAACCCATCCTGGATCCGGCTACCGAACAACGTCTCCAGGAAATGATCCATTCGGTCAGCCAAAAAGCATCCGATGACCTGACCACGGCCATGCGCAACATGATGTCCGAACTGACCTCCAGGCAAAGCCAGGCCAAACTCAATACCCTGCTGGTATCGCTCCTGAATGATTCCAATTCGGATGCCCTGGCCGGATTTGTCAACCGATCGATCGACAAAGTGAATTTTGATACCATCGGTCACCGTATCGCCTACGAACTCATTGAAACCAATGTAAAACCACAAGTCGATTCCGTCGTCCGCATGGCCGTACGATCTATTTTCTCAGAAATCCAAAAAGATAAAAACGCGAAAGGCTTTTTTTCCGACATCCGCAATATTATGCTCCTGGGGATCGGCTTATTGGGTCTGGCCATGGCCGTCTTGTTCTGGATCAACCGGAGGAAAGCGATGGATCTGAACCGGATGTTTATCCATGCCATCGAGGACATGGAAGAGAAACATGCCACCGATGCGAAAAAAGCCGTGGAGAACCAGGCCCGGCAGCGAGGCCTGCTTGCTAATATGGACAGGATCATGAAAAAGGAAAGTATACGGAGCCGCAAAGAGAAAGATGATACTGGCGGATAGAAAATCTGCCTCATACCTCTATTGCCTGAAGCCAAACAATTTCCCATCATTTTCCCGACCTTTGAAACTTTAACCATCGCTTGTGGCTAAAGAAACAACCAAGAAAAAGAAGAAAACTACAGATGGCTTATTTGCCAGCCTGCCTTTGCACAGGCTGGGGCCCTATCTCGCTATCCTGGGCACCCTGCTCTATCTGCAGACTATCGCCTTTGATTATACGCAGGATGATGCCATCGTCATCAATGACAACATGTTCACCACCCAGGGTATCAAAGGCATCCCCGGGATCTTCGGACACGATACTTTTTTCGGGTATTTCAAGGATGAAGCCAAGCTTCGCCTCGTCGCCGGTGGCCGTTATCGTCCTCTGACACCAGCCATGTTCGCCATTGAATATGCCATCGTTGGTGCTAAACCCTGGCTCAGTCATCTCATCAATGCGCTCTGCTATGGTTTGCTGTGCTGGATCCTGTTTGGTTTTGCACGGGCATTGTTCAGCCAACGCATGAGTGCAGCCAATGCGACGCAGGCCGCCGTCCTGACAGCTTTACTTTTTGCCGTTCATCCGATCCACACTGAAGCCGTGGCCAATATCAAGGGACGTGATGAGATTGTAGCGGCGATGGGTGCCTTACTTGGACTGTGGTTATTGATCCGAAGTGTGGAAGAAAAGAATGCGACCCAACTGCGCATCGGGGCAGCGGTGGTTTTTCTGGCCGGCCTTTTAGCGAAAGAAAATGTGATCACCATTTTGGCTGTCGCGCCGGTCACCTTATGGTGGTATAAAAAGAATCCTGGCGTGAAATGGATGAGCACCTTGTGGCCAATCGTGTCAGCTTGTGTGATCTTCTTACTTATTCGTGGTGCTGTCACCGGCATTTCTCCTGGCAAACCTCCGATGGAGCTGATGAATAATCCGTTCTTAAAAATTGAAAACAACCAATACGTTCCATTTTCTTTAGCAGAAAAATCAGCTACCATCATGTATACGATGGGGAAATATGTGCAACTCCTCTTATTTCCTTATCCGCTGACCCACGATTATTATCCACGGCATATTGAGATCCAGGATTGGAGCAAACCACTGGTGCTGTTATCCCTTTTGGCCTGGCTCGGGCTCTTATATGCAGTCATCAAAGGATGGAAAACGAGAACCTGGCTGGCTTACGGCATCATCTTTTATTGTTGCACTATGTCGATCACCGCCAATATTGTTTTTCCCATCGGCACTAATATGTCTGAACGGTTTGCTTTTTTGCCTTCAGTAGGTTTTGCCTTGATCGCCGGAGTGGGCTTTTCCAATCTCCTGAACGGGGAATATCGGCAGAAGCTTAAACCGATCATTATCAGTTTGCTGGCTCTCCTGACGATCATGACGGTGCTGAGAAGCCGTGTCTGGATCAACAATCATATCCTGTTCTCCACGGATATCCATACTTCCAAACGCAGTGCGAAACTCCTGAATGCTGCCGGAGGTGACCTCGTCACGCAATCCGAAAAAGAAACCGATCCCCAGAAGAAAAGGGAAATGCTGCTGGAAGCACAAGGATATCTCCGGCAAGCCCTTGAAATTCATCCCAACTATAAACTGAGTTATTTATTGTTGGGCAACAGCATGTTTTACCTGAAAGATTACGAGCACGCGGTGGCTATGTTCAGGCAGGTACTGGCGCTGGACCCGGATTTCGAGGAAGGAAAGAAAAATCTCGGGGTTGCTCTCCGGGACTGGGGAAAATACCAGGGGGAACAGACCAATAATCTGGCCGGCGCTATTTCGTTATTAGATGAAGCAGTGAAATATCTGCCCAATGATTTTGAAACCTATCATCTGCTGGGCGTAGCTCATGGCCAGAACGGCGATACGCAAATGGCAATTGATTATTTCAAAAAAGAAATTGAACTCTCTCCGAAAAATGCATCCGGATATTTCAATCTAGGCATTGCGTATCAACATGCAGGAGATGAGACTAATGCGCAAAAGTGCTTTCAACAGGCAAAAGAACTTGACCCCAACCTGCCCCAATTGAAAGGGAAATAATTTTAGGATATGAGGAGATCTGGATTTACCTTTTTATGTATGCTTGCCGTTTTGGCCTCGAGTCGTATAGCCTCGGGACAATCTACAGCTGCTTCGTCATGGGTGGATTCCATAATGTCCACGATGTCACTGGACGATAAAATCGGTCAGCTGTTTATCATTCGTGCTCATTCTGATCTTGGGGATGATCATGTTCAATCCGTGTTGGATCAAATCAAAAAATATCATGTCGGAGGGCTTTGTTTTTTCCAGGGTACACCCCGGAAACAGGCTGAGCTCACTATTCAATATCAACAGGCCAGTAAGATCCCGCTCCTGGTGAGCATGGATGCGGAATGGGGATTGGGTATGCGCTTCAAGGATAAAGGGCTGTCTTTCCCGCGGCAATTGATGTTGGGCGCGATCCAGGATTACAGCCAGATTGAAGCCATGGGCTATGCGATCGGTGTGCAATTAAAAGCCATCGGGGTCAATGTGTCCTTTGCGCCTGTTGCCGATATCAACATCAATCCGTTGAATCCTGTGATTGGTGACCGTTCTTTTGGTGAGGACCGGGATGAAGTAGCGAAGCGCGCCATAGCATACATGAAAGGATTGCAAGCTGCAGGCGTATTGCCTTGCGGCAAACATTTTCCCGGTCATGGGGATACCGATATGGATTCGCATTTTGATCTGCCGGAATTGCCCTTTGATAAAACGCGGCTGAAGGAAACGGAATTATTTCCCTTCCAGGAAATGATCGATGCGGGACTCCCGAGTATCATGGTGGCGCACCTGCATGTGCCGGCCATTGATTCCACAAAAAATATTTCGACCACCTTAAGCCGTAAAGCTGTTACGGATTTATTGAAAAACGAAATGGGTTTCTCCGGGTTGGTCATCACAGACGGACTGGAAATGAAAGGCGTCACTAAATACTTTACCGCCGATGAAGTGGCGGTGATGGCTTTTGGCGCAGGCAATGATATGTTGTTGCTTCCCGAAAACATGGATCTGGCTTTCAGGGGACTGAAAAAAGCCTTTACGGACGGGACCCTAAGTGTGGACCAATTAAATATCAGTGTCAGGAAAATAATACATACCAAATATGAACTCGGATTAAAACACCTGGTGCTTCCTGATCCTGTCGTTGCCGAAAAAATGGCTTTTGATCCTAATGCGATTGCAGTCAAAGACAAGCTGATTGAAGGCGCTATCACCGTGGTGCAGAATAAAAGTGCCTTTATACCGATCGTCAATGTCATGAAACCCCGGATGGCTACAGTCGCTATCGGTAGTATATCAATGACCCGTTTCCAGGAACGGCTTGATTCGTATGTGCAGATCGATCATTATAATGTAAGTCATAGTTTGAAAGAAACGGATGTACCTTCTTTATTAAAAGAACTTCAGCCATATGACCGGGTGATTATTTCTATTCATAACCTGTCCAATAAGGTGGACGGAAATTTTGGCCTGACCAAAGAGGAACTGGGACTGATCCAAAACATCAACCGGCTCACGGATGTCATCCTGGTGGTTTTCGGCAATCCATATAGTCTGAAATATTTTGAAAACATCAATCATATCCTGATGGCTTATGAAGATCAGCCGGAAGTGGAGGATATCACGGCCCAGGGATTGATGGGCGTTTTTGGATTTTCCGGAAAATTGCCTGTGACGGCGAGCAACATTTTCCCGCTCCACCAGGGATTCACCACGCCTTCCCTGAAACGACTGGGCTACAGTATACCTGAGCGAGTAGGTATGTCTTCGGATAGCCTGGAGGCCATTCAGCCGATTGTCGAGGAGATGATCCGGGAGCATGCAGCTCCTGGCTGTGAAATTCTGATCGCTAAAGAAGGAAGGATCATTTATAAAAAATCATTTGGCTATCAGACTTATGACGCTACGGATCCCGTCTACATGAACGATCTGTATGATATCGCTTCCATCACCAAAGTATCCGCTACCACGCCATCCGTCATGCGTTTGTATAAGGAGGGTAAAATTGATATTCATAAAACCCTTGGTGACTACCTGCCCTGGTTGAGAGGCAGTAATAAACAACATATGGTCATCGAAAGAGTGATGGCTCATTACGCGGGACTGCAATCCTGGATTCCTTTTTATGAAAAGACCATACATGCCTATGATGATGGCGGCTATGAAATGGAACCCGACATCTACTGTGACCAACCTTCATTACAATATTGTGTCCCGGTGGCCGAGGGCATGTACATGGATGATGATTATATCAACCAGATGCACCGCCAGATCTATTTAAGCCCTTTAAATGCAGATGGCACCTATGTATACAGTGACCTGGGGTTTATCATGCTGGCGGAAATCATTAAAAATGTAACCGGCGTGAGTTTAGATCATTATGCCGACAGTGTGTTTTATCAACCGATGGGTCTTCGACGAATCGGTTACCGTCCGCTCAACCGATTTACACCCAATCAAATTGTTCCTTCAGAAATTGATACTTATTTCCGTTGCCAGGAATTAAGGGGATATGTGCATGACATGGGTTGTGCCATGATGGGTGGTGTCAGTGGTCATGCCGGTATTTTCACGGATGCTGAAGATCTCGCCGTCATATTCCAGATGTACATGAATGGAGGCAACTATGGCGGAACACAATATATTGATCCTGATATACTGAAACTCTTTACTACCCGGTACCAGCGATCGACCCGGCGAGGGATAGGTTTTGATATGAAGGAACTGGCGCCCGATAAGAAAGTGCTTACGGCGCGTGAGGCACCGGCATCCACGTATGGACATACCGGGTTTACAGGAACCTGCGTATGGAATGATCCGGAACATCAGCTGATCTATGTTTTTCTTTCCAACCGGACTTATCCTACCATGCGCAACGAGCTATTGAAAACCAAATCGATCCGGGAACGTATTCATAGTTGCGCCTACAGGGCTATGGCCGGTTATCATGGATACCCTATTGAATCCATACAAGGATGAAATATTCCTACACCTGGCTGATCGCCCGACGATATCTCCTTGGGAAGAAAAGTTTCCAGGCGATCAATATCATTACCGGAATTTCAACAGTGGGCATCGCTATCGGTGCTGCCGCGTTATTATTGATCCTTTCGGTATTCAATGGTTTTGAAGATCTTTTAAAAAGTCTTTATAATTCCATCTATACGGATTTGATCGTATACCCGGTGGAGGGAAAAGTATTTTCTCCCGACTCTGCTACCCTGGCGACCATTAAATCATGGCCGGAAATAAAAGCGGTCAGCCTTACGCTGGAAGAAACAGCGCTGCTGGATTATGCAGGCAGCCAGGATATCTGCACCCTCAAAGGGGTTGATGATCAATTCAACCAGGTGACTGATATCGACAGCGTCATGTTGGAAGGTACCTTTCAACTGCACCAGGGTGAACTTTCCCTGGCCGTGATGGGAGCGGGCATCGCGCAACGATTGAATGTAAATCCGGAAAATCCATTCGAGACACTCTCCATTTACCTGCCGAATCGTAAGCAGCATGGCCCATTGGACAAACCTTTCAATGTCCAATACGCCTATCCCGTCGGCCGGTTTTCCATCAAGCAGGATTATGATTATCAGTATGTATTCGTTTCCCTCGATTTTATTCAAAAACTGCTGGAAGAGCCGGGCGTGGTGTCCGGGATTGAAATCAAAGTGAATCCCGGTGTGGACGGCAATACCCTGAAAGATAAACTCAAGGCTTTATTTTCCATTCCGGTGAATGTGAAAAATAAAAATGAACAGAATGCCGATTTTTTCAAACTGATGAATATTGAAAAATGGATTTCGTATGCTGTGGTGTCGCTGACGCTGATTATTGTTTCCTTCAATCTCATCAGTGCCCTGTGGATGATTGTCCTCGACAAGAAAAAAGATATCTCCATATTGCAGTCGATGGGATCGCCCCCTTCTGATATATACAAAGTTTTTATGCGATCGGGCTGGATGATTTGCCTGGCGGGGCTGGGCATCGGAATCGTATTGGCGGTTGGATTTTATGCTTTGCAAAAGCAATATGGAATTGTTCCCATCCCGGAAGGATTTGTGGTGGATTCCTATCCGATACAATTGCGATGGATTGATATCCTGATAGTGGGAGCGACCGTATTTTTGATCGGATCATTAGCCTCGTGGATGCCTGCGAGGAAAGCTTCGAGGATTGTGGCGTATATACGAGAGGAATGAGAGGTATGAGAGGTATGAGAGGTATGAGAGGTATGAGAGGAATGAGAGGTATGAGAGGAATGAGAGGTATGAGAGGAATGAGAGAAATGAGAGGAATGAGAGGTATGAGAGGTATGAGAAGCAAGCAACTCAATTCATGCTAATTCGTGTAATTCGTGGCTGAAAAATGAGAGGTATGAGAGTCGAAATGTCGGGATCAGATACTATTGCTGCGAGGTAACAGAATCCCCGCAGCAACAGTATGATCGTCCCGGAAAAATATCCTGACTTTCCTGGGAAGTAATCCAAAGTTTTCTCAGATCCTGAACGGACCGATATAATAATCTTCAAAGGCATCCACCACGATCACGTACCGGTCACCATCGCCGTTGAATAACAGTTTGAATCGCTGCTGTCCCAGTTTAAATCCGATGGCAGCGCCTACGCCATCCAGTTCGTACGGATAATTGAGCACAAAATTGTTCATCGGATGTACCGGGTCGAAACTCTTGCTGGATTTATTATGAAATAAACAATATCGGTTTGAATTCGCTTCGAAAAAAGCGCGGATATTGGTATAGTAGTTCGGCAACGAAGGATCTGATTCCTCACCATAATTCATAGCGGCGCTGATACCATTGAGGTTAAATGGAAATAATCCTTCGCCCCACTCTGCCACACTGCCTACATTTCCCCAATGTCCGGAGTCGACATCATAGTAAACCTCGTTGATCCCCGGTTCATCGAAAAACATAATGGTATTTCCAGTGCTACTGCCTTCTATATAAGCTGCTGCACCAATACTGTTCAACGGGCAAGGGGTAGTGCCGAGCTGATCGGTTGGAAATGGGCCGGACAGTTGACCGCCTTGAGACAACAGGTATTGGTCGCCGGGTTTGTTGAACAAAATAAATTTGTCTTTTCCATCCAGCGTCGTTGCGGCTCCTATAGGCCCGAAAGTCAAAAATAAACCGGCCCAGGAAGCGGTGTACGGTGGCGGTGTGCCATTGGGATTGAGTGGTTCACAATTGGTCACATCGTATTCGGTATTCAGGCCCACTTTCACAATTTGATTATTATAGACCGATCTCACGACATATGAAATGGGCTTGCCGGTACGGATGTCGGTTCCTTCCGCCAGCAATTCAGTTAAGGTCTGAAGATCACCTGCATTACCGATCGTCAATAGCGTTGAAGTAGCTTCTCCGCCGAAAGCAAAAAGTTTAACCTTCAAATTTTTAAGCGTGGAGAGTTTGCTGACTTTGGCTTCAACTCCGCCGCCAGCTACAACTCCATTGAAGGAAGCATTGACTGCCGCGTCCATTTCTGTTTCGGTCGATGTAGTTTCGATCAGCAACATGTAAATACGGCCATAGGTCACATCGGAAATATAGGTGGCGGGATTGCCGGGGCCCACATATTTGGCGAGATCTTTTGGCGTCACGCCCGGGGCAAACACTTTATCCAATGATGTAGGGATATCATAGCTCATCGTATAATAACTCTGCGTCAGGTTGACAATGGTACGATTGTATTCTTTGTCGCTGCTGAATTGCAGTTTCCCTTCTATTTCGGCAAAAGCATTGTGATAATCCAGTTTCAGCGCAGCGGCCATTTGTTCCTTGCTCTGGATTTTTTCATAGCTGAATTCCATATTGGCCGGAATCGTTCCGGTAGAGGCGGCGATGATCGCATTGGAAGCATCCGTGATAGAACTTTTGGTGACTTTGGCCACTTCGAAAGAAGATACCTGGCTTCCATCGAGGATATCAATCGAAATAGTTCCGCCGGCCCGTTCTACAGCGATCACATCCGGAGTGGCCTTATTGAGAGACTTGCCCTGGAGCAAGGAACCGGGATAGATGACGGAAGCATTAGGATTAAATTGCGGAAAACCGCTTTGGCCACCCGTATTGTATCCGACTTTGTAAGTGGTCGTGGTGCAACGCCATGGCTCTCCATCCTGTTCTTCGTCGGCTAACAAACTATTCAGCGCTTCTTCGCTTGGGGCAGGTGGATCGTCCACCGGTCCTCCCAGATCAACGACATCAGTAAAATTGTTAAAAGATCCATTGGGATCGAGATTGTCTTGTTTGTTGCATGCAGCCCACATCAGGCCTAGCAAACATGCGATCATCCATCTGTTCATACTGTTGGTATTTTAAAATAAAAAGATTCCGGCGAGGCCGGTGATTACGCCGGCAAATATGTCTGCCTTCCATCCAGAAGGCCAAAAAACAGGGGTGGACAAAGGGGGTACAGGGCTAAAAAAAGGAAAATAAATAGGAACGTTTACTTTTAAAGTACAGAAAATCAACAAATTATAAATGGTTGGGACAGGAGGGCTCCAGGCGTGATTTAACCGATGAAATCTAGGAAGGAAAGGTTAAAAGGTATTCCTGGATATCCACGGCGGAGTCCAGCTCCATCTTTTTACGCAACCGGTGCCGGGCTTTTTTGACGCCATCTGAAGTGATATTCAGCAGGGCGGCAAGTTCTTTGGCTGATAAATTCATCTTCATCAGGCAAGCCAGGCGCAATTCGCTCCTGGATATCGCGGGATAGGTTTGCTGCAATTGGTCCACAAAATCATGATGAACTTCCCGGAAGCTGGCAATAAATTGTTCCCAATCCTCTTCTGATTCAATGTCCATATGGATCTGGCGACTGATGCGCCGAACTGATTCCCTGGCTCTACCTTCGGTGAATTCACGCATTTTGTCCACCTCCTGGTTGATAGATTGGAGGAATTCATTTTTCCGGGCCAACAGCAAAGCTTTGGCAGCCAGTTCCTGTTTTTTGAAATCGAGTTCCCTGGATACTTGTACCGCATCCCGCTCTGCCACCTGGCGTCTTTGCACCTCCAGTTCCTTTTCCTGCGAAAGGATTTTCCGGTCCCGGGTACGCCGGATCCATTGACTATACACCAATAAAGCTCCGGCTATCAAACTCAGGCTAAGGGCCACCCAAAGCCTGGTCCTTCGGATCAGGTCGATCTCGGCATTTTTGTCCAGCAGTTGAATGGCCTTGTCTTTCTTTTCTGTTTCATAGATGGTTTGCAATTCAGCGATCTGTTTCGCTTTGTCCACATTGTAAAGGCTATCCTTTACTTCCACAAAGGATTTATAATAGTGAAGGCTTTGTTCAAAGTCCCGCTGAGCTTCGAAGATATCCGACAAGGTGCGGTTGGCATCGCGTTGTTTTTCCAGGGACTGGACTTCCCGTCCAAGTCGTAATGCCTCTGTCGCATTTTGTTCACTATGCAGGTAGTCCTTCAGGCCTAATTGGGCACGGGCGATCCAGTTCAGGTTGTCCGAAATGGCTTCTTTGTCTTCGAATTCCCTGGCTAATTGTAATGCGAGGCTGCTGTGTTGCAAACCATTTTCATAAAAGCCCATTTGTACATTCAGTATGCCGAGATTGGTGTTCGCAGAGAGTTGCCCGCGACCGAAGTTGGTGGAATCCGCTATCTCCAGGGATTGTTGATAAGCCTCCATGGATTTCTGCCTATGACCGGTATTCTTATATAAAATACCGAGGTTATTGTATATCGACATTTCTCCGAACCAATCATTCTGCTTTTTGAAAATGGCCTGGGCTTTTAAAAAATATTCTTCAGCGGTAGTGTAATTTCCCTGTTTATCATTGACTACGCCAATGGAAATAAAATTGTGAGCGATATATTCATCGCGATGAATGGCTTCACTGATTCGCAGGGAATGCATAAAGGCTTCCATGGCCTGGTCATCGTTCCCTATGTCACTGTATACATTACCGCGGCGCAATAGGACATCGGCTAAAGAAGAAGAATCCTTCAGCCCTTCGAAAAGAAGTATTGCCTTTTGAAAATATTGCAGCGACGAATCACGGTCGCCCCGGTCAGCATAGATGGTGGCCAGCGAGGTATAATTATTCCCGCTTTCTTTATCATCTTCTTTAGCCAATGATAAGTGAAGAGCCTGGAGGTAAAAGAATATCGCACTGTCCAGTTGGCCCGCGCTATAGTATCCTTCACCTAACAATTGCTTGCCATTGAGCATTCCGAAATAATAGACATCATCGCTTTCCGCTAAAGCCCGGAGGGCTAATTTCATCGACCGTTGGGGATCATCAAACTGGATTTTCCAGGCGGTGTCGATCCATTTTTTTACTATGGCCGTATCGACCGGCTGTTTGGTGGAAAGGGACAAAGCGTATCCGGGTATAAAAAGAAGGATGCAGACCTTCCAATGTATAGGTAGTGCGCCATTCACGATATTGGAAGATATAAAAAAATAAAGAAGGCCAAAGTATTACTGCTACCCCACCTATTACTTATACCCACCTTTAAAGGTGGGGAAACCGAATAGGGCAAGGGAAAAGGGATAAGTTTCCGTTCCTCCGTATTTCTCCCTACTCTTTATCTATAAACAAAAAAAGGATGAGATCACCGACCTCATCCTTAATTCCTTATTAATTTTCTGGTTCTTATTTACCTGCAGGAGCATCCCTGTTCCACATGTCGCGAATAGCAACGTATTTACCATCGCGCAATTCGAACAAGGTTATATACTTACCGGTATGGACCACATTACCACTCTTATCCTTGCTGATCGAAGTTCCTGTTTCGGTAGCATAGTTTCCTGCTGCCCACACGCCGGTGGTAACAAAAGAAATTGTGTTACCTAAGGTATCTGTTGCCATGTCTTTCTTAATACCGGCCTTAATGGCATCCATGCCGACGCGGGTAGGTTCATCGTTAGCCATGCTTTGAGCGTCATTAGCATAATAGACGGCTACGCCATCTGCATCTTTAGCATTTTCGGCTACGGCATACGCATTTTCCATGGCCTGGATATGCACTTTGACGGAGTCCTGATTGATTGCATTTTCATGCTCCCCCGCTTCATTGGATTCACAGGCTGTGAAGAAGAAGGGTAAGGCTGCCAGCAGCAGCCAGAATAATTTACGTTGATTCATGTTTGTTTTGATTTTTGGTAAAATACAAAAAAATAATCAAAGGGAAAGGCACAACCTGGGCTACCGTACGATTATTTTCATTCCAGGGTTGTAATGGCATTATTTTCCGAACTGAAATCAGGCTTCTATGATTTTATTTTTCGTGCTTTTCTCCATCGGGAATATACTTCCTGTTCACTTTCAGGTCAAACTTCAGGACCGCAGTCCCTGATACCTGCTTTCAATCTTCTCCTTCAATTCCTTGCGGGCATAAAAGATATGGCACTTGATGGTACCTAAAGGAATATGGAGGGTATCCGCTATTTCCTGGTATTTGTGACCTATGTAATACATTTCAAAGGGAACCCGTAAGGAAACATCCAGTTCTTTCAGCATCGAGTCGAGCTCCTCCATCATGATGTTGGACTCGGCTTCATTGGCGATGGCGGATGAACCGCTATTGATGTAATACATGGTATCGGTGGAATCAATAATATGGCGGGTTCTGTTGTTTTTGCGGTAATGGTTGATGAAGCTGTTTTTCATGATGGTGGACAGCCAGGCTTTCATGTTGGTGCCCGGAATAAATTTATCGACATTGCTGAATGCCCGGTAAGCTGTTTCCTGGTAAAGATCTTTAGCTTCCTCGCTATTATGGCTCAGCTTGTAAGCGAAATTGTATAGAGACTCACGGAGGCTTAAAAATTGCTCGTTAAAGTTTTTGGTAGACATAGTCGGTGGTTTTACTGTTTGAACTTGATATCTTGTCAATTCGATTCCACAAAGTTGGAGCAGCCAGGGCATTCAGCTCTTACACAACTTTTCCAAACTGTTACATGATTCACACATGGAAGGAGTTTATCCCTGTCCTACTCGTACCCGCTCTTGATGACGGTCAGGATCATTTTGAATCGCCCGTTGGGTTTTACAAAATTGGGAGCATGGGCAGGAATAACAATCGACTGACCCGTCAATAATAAATTAGATTTCCCGTCAATAAAGATATTTGCCTGACCATCAATGATCTGCACAAAGGTGTCAAAGGCCGTTGTTTTTTCCGTCAGCCCCTCCCCGCTGTCAAAAGACATCACACTGATATTGCCGGTCGATTTTTTCAGAATCGTTTTAATGACAACAGAGTGGTCGACATACTCGATGATTTCCACAGTAATAAATGTTTTTGCTTTTTCAACTTCGATCGCCTTCATATTGGTGGTTGGATTGAGCGTCCTCCGAAGGGCGTGCAATTGAAAAAATATCCACAAATAATTTGAAACCTGTAATAAGGACCGCTTACCGGGTGGGTCATTAAACGGACTCCTTTACCAAAGGCTGATGATTATAGCGACGCCATAATTTCCTGCCATTGTTCATTTGTCTTACCCAGCCGCTTTTGTATCCGTGCCAATACGACTTCTTGTTTTCCTTCTTCGTATTTGAAGTCTTTTTCCAGGAGGAACACGTATTTACGTTTGAGACTGTTCTTCTTTTTAGCCCAGGCTAATTTTTCTTCTTTGCTAATCATAAGGCAATTCAATGGGGAGACAACCTCCTGGGCGCAAAGTAGAAAATACGAGTCATAGCATCATCATTTTTGGTCGTTAAAGATTTACATAATTCCCACCTGATCTCCCGGTCACTTCTTTCCGGTGGAATTACATTTTGTCCGGAAACTGTGCGATCAGGCCTTTGGCCATCACATCTGAGATCTTCATGGACTCTTTATATACGTTATCATAGGCGGCTACATCACCCACATAGTCACCTCGCAGGCGGGCTACCGCTTCTTCCGATGTGAGATCAAGATGTGTTTCCATCATGTCCTTCCACTCCGCCAGTTTCCAGTTTTCCGGATTTGCCGTGTTAAAAAAAGCAGCTAAGTCATCTCCATTGATCTGCCAGTCTGCCAGGGCTGCTTTATAATCTGCTGCATTTCCTGCTTTGGCTGCAGTCAAAAAAGACGCTACACTGGTGGTGTGCTTTTTTAACAACACCGTAAGCTGATCTCCTGCCTCCTCACCATAAAATGGCTTGATCGAATTCCCCAGATCCACCTGGTTTTGAAGAAGCCGATTGACTGATGCTGCCGTCCCGGGAGCACCATCGATGAAATTGAATATCATATTACGGGTCCATACGGCGTGATCACTCCATAGAACGCGCAGTGAAGTATTCAGCGTAGTGGTTTTGTCACTAACGACCGCCGGGTTCACTTCTTTGTCACAACCCTGCAATGTCATCATGATCAGGATAAAAGCCAAAATCATCAGGATGCCTTTTGTAAAATTCTTCTTAAAAAAAGAAATCGGTAACAGAGCCAGCTGAGAAGCGTGAAGCTGCAGCGGGGCTATAAGTATTAAGAAGGTTGAATTTTTCATGGGACCTTTTCTTAATTCGTAAAGCTGTTATCTCGTTTTGCTGATGAGCCTTCCACCGGGATATCAAAATAAATACATGCCATAATAACAAAGTTGGGGGTTTGGCAAGTCGTTACCATTACACAATTCTTATAAAGAATTACACTTTTCACACATTCGGAAAGAAGGACATATCCCTGGTACTACCAGTGTAATGATTGGCTCCCCGGATTTGAGTTTTACCAGCTCAGGCGATGTTTGCTATATGCTTCCACTTTGTCGAAAAGTGTACCCCGAGTCGGGTTGTTGTGTCCATTATACGTTTGACAATTTATCGGAAAGTAAACCTTAATTCAAAACGGATCATGGTCGCTTTGGTTACTTCACTTTCCCCTGATATGGTTTTGCAAGCCCATCGGTTCCTTTATGGGATTTCATAGGTTTCATTTCTTCTTCAAGACCTTGTCCATCCTCCAAGAGTTGGGCATATTCATTTTTTACGCGATTCATAGTCTTTGAAACTTCGGATTTCAGCTCGTTATACTTCGATTCCAGGTCACTGGCCATGGCATGGCCTTTATTGCTGATTTTTTTCCTGGTACGGCTGCCTTTATCGGGTGCAATCAATACACCCAGCACTGCTCCTGCAGCTAAGCCCGCAAGAAGGCCGATTAACATTTTATCTGTGTTCATGATATTTAGTATTTAATAAATGAGGTTAGAATAGATCGAATAATATGTTCATTTACCCTGTTCCTGATCTTTGCTACCGGATCAGTTTAGCAGCGAAATCAAACCAGCGCAGCAGAAGATCAAAAAAAATGGCCCCAAAAAAAGGAACCAAGAAACAGGGTTATGGAGTAAGTGTTGACTGGTTAAACACCCTCCTGCATCAGATTCTCAAATTCCCAAGGGAATTCAAAACCCCAAAGGCCTTCAACAGCCAAAGCACGACGACAATCACCACCACCACATTCAGGATGCTTTTGATTTTCCTGTCCATCGGTATATAGGTATTGATGAGCCACAGGATCACCCCCACAACGATGAGTACTATTAACAATGAAATAAGTGACATAAGAATAGATTTTTGAACCAGACAAAAGTAAAGGATAAAGGAAGGAGACACCTTACACAATTGTGTCTTTTCATTACATCATTCACACATACATGACCTTCCTGTATTACAAAACCCGTTTTGCTAGAAACGGGTAAGGATTTGTTGGGTTTTCTCAACTTTCATCCGAAGGACGAAACATTAGGAAGGACTCAAACAGGGTTCCTACCCTGCAGTACTTTAATAATGATAACGATCAAAGCTACTACCAGCAAGAGGTGAATAACTCCACCGGCATGATAACCTAAAAAGCCTATCAGCCAGGCGATAATCAATATCACGACGATAATATATAAGAGATTTCCCATTGGATAAATGGTTAAATGGTTTAGCCTGGAATGGATGGAGACGTAGTCCTGAGGTTAGCTACCCCTTCAGTTAGGATCTTTTGAATTTTACAACAATAAGATCAGCAGCAGGGCAATGATGACGATAGCTCCGACGGAAAGATATATTCCATCACTGGCTCGCATTTGACTTTTCATGGCCTTAACTTCCTGACGCAGTTGCTTCCTCTTTGCGGAACTAAGACTATTGAGGTCCATAGCTTTGATTTCATTCAGCCTGGTTAACATAGCTTGTGCCTCGGCAGATTCGCTGATGACAGGGGCGGTCATGGTGACCGTATTCGGCGCAGTACCCGCTATGGCCGGTGCCGGCAGTACAGCCATCAGCAGGACAGCTGTAAAGACGCTAAGGATTAATTTTTTCATTTCAAACAGAAATTTATTGTGAGATTTTTAACACAACAAAGATCCGCCTGTTACCGCCGCAAACCGTTACATAACTTTATCCATTAATTACATAATTCACACATTCTCAAGTGCAATGCGTTTTTTCTGTCCGAGCTTCCTGAAGAAGGTAGGGGTCAACCCGGTGACCTTTTTAAATTGATTGGAGAGATGGGCGACACTACTATAATTCATCAGATAGGAAATTTGCGTCAGATTGAGCTCATCGTAGATTAGCAATTCCTTGACTCGTTCAATTTTATGAGCAATGATAAAATGCTCAATGGTAATCCCGGTAACTTCAGAAAACAGATTGGCGAGATAGGTATAATCGTAATCAAGTTTCCTGGCCAGGAAATCTGAAAAATTAGTTTTAGGTTGTTCATCCGCATAGTGAATCATCTCGACGATTACGTTTTTAATTTTTTCAATCAGGATTGCTTTCTTATCATCCATGAGTTCAAGACCGGACTTCAGCAGGGCCACTTTTAATTGATTGAGTTGGTCGACCGTCATGTCTTCCAATACATCCACCTCTCCCAGGTCGACGGTGGTAGCGTGCAATCCAAGATTTTCCAATTCAGATTTTACAATCATCTTGCAACGAATGGAAACCATGTATTTGATAAACAACTTCAAGCGAAAGGAATTATACTGAATATATAATACTGATAATTATGGTTGATAATGACAGGAGGAAAATCCGGATATAACAAAGACTTGTACCTTCCAGTTTACCGGAGACATATGTTTTGGAATCTATCTAGTTGGAATGTAGTGCAATATAGGCAATAAAACCGGAATAATCACCATTTGGCGTTACTGCACAGCGCGGAACGTTTGTAAAACTGAACCCGATCCATCCCTTTCTACTAAATCTCCGTTTACCATAATTTGATGGCCAATCTATTTTCTCCTGATCAGTTGCAGAATCAATATTTTTTCAAACCGGTAAATCAATAGTCCATACATTACTAAGATACCCGTGTTAATCCCCAAATTGATGATCAACCGATCCCCCACCAGATTCCGGGACCATTCCATCAGCCCATAACATACGATGGCGCCAGCCATCCATCCGATGATCGGCCAAACTTTATAGGGTATCGGGAAATGTTTCTGTCCCTGGAAATACGAAGTGATACACATAAATACATAACAAGCTAACGCAGCCCAGGCCGATCCCACGATGCCCATTTGCGGAAGCAGGATTCTGTTTCCGACGATAGTGATCACCGCTCCGCCGATGGCAATCCAGGCCCCCCAGAGTGTCTTGTCTGCCAGTTTATACCAGGCTGAAAAATTATAGTAGACTCCAAGCAGTAAATAGGATAACAACAAAATCGGAACGACTTGTAACCCTGCTCTGAAATTTTTTCCCAATAACAATTGTACCAAATCCATATACCCGAGGATCACCAGCATCATCACCGAGCCCACAATAGTAAATACCAGGGCCACATCAGCATAGATCTGTCTTGCATCGTCCCGTTCTTTGTGAGCAAAGAAAAAGGGTTCCGCCGCGAAATTGAAAGCAATAGTAAACAGGTTGAGCAGGATGGCTAATGAAGCAGCTGCCGTATACACACCCCCCTCAGCCAGGTTGGTCGTGAGATCATTAGGCAGGATTAATTTTTGGAATGTAATCGCGGAAGATTGATTGATCACACCGGCGATCGCCACTACCACCAATGGCCAGGAATAGGCCAGCATCTTCTTCAGAAAACCAAAGTCCCAGTGAAGCTTCTGATGACGCATGAGTGGCAACAACAGGATAAAGACAATGACACTGGCCAGTAAATTGCCCAGGAAAACATAATAGAGTTTGTCATGTGCCTCCAGCAGGCGTTGCCAGATCCCCCCATACTTAGCCAACAGCGGAAGTACTTCCAGAAAGAACAAAACAAAAAAAACATTAAGCACAATGGCACCCAGCTTTAACGCTAAAAAACGCCATGGCCTGTTTTGCTGCCGCAAGCTGGCAAAGGGAACTGCACTCAGGGTATCCACGAACAATACGCCACCTAACAGCATGATGTGCGTGGTCATGTTTTCATATTTCAACCAGGAGGCTACATCCGATCTGAACAGCCATAATAAAAGTAGAAACAGGCCGCCTACGCCGCCCAGGAAGGACAGGGACATCATGGTCACTTTAGGCCGGTCTTCTTTGGCGTACCGGAAATAGGTCGTCTCCATCCTGAAGGTGAGTAGCACCAATACTATCGCCACATAGAAATACAGGTCGCGATAGATCCCATATTGATCCATGTGATCATTGAATACCCGGGTCAGGTAAAACGTAAACAGCAGGTAATGCAATACCCGGCTGAGGATGTAGCTGGTTCCGTAGATGGCTGTTTCACCGGCGAGTTTGCGGATCAGGGTCATTGATCACAAATGTAGGAAAAGGCTGAGGCAGAGGCTGAGGAAAAAGAGGGAAAGAATAAGGAAGTAAGAATAAGGAAGTGGGAAGGAAAGGAAAAACCAATTGCGTCTTAGCGTGAGGAAAAAGGAGCAAAGGCGGAAAGGAGAATCCAATTACGTCTTTGCATGAGGATAAGAGAGTAAGGGCGGAAAGGGCAGAAGAGGCGGAAAGGAAAAAGGGGAAATTTCTCTGCACTTCTGCGTCTCGGCGTGAGATTTAAATAGTGAATCTACAATCTACGTGGTATCCGTGCGAAGTATTTTTCCTTTTCTTTGATCTCATGACGAAACCGATAAGCAGCCCAAAATGATACTGTATCAAAATGGTACTCTCCTTGGCTTAGTTCTCACCAGTCTCCCTGGTGTAGCTGGTGTGTATTTGTATTACCGAACTCCTTATCGGAAGACAGCCTTTAGCCTTTTGCTCCTGAGTGCTTTTTTGATCCGCTTATTGATGATATCCCTTGACCCCTTTCTCCATGACTGGGATGAAAGATTTCATGCGATCGTAGCCAAGAACATGATGGACTTTCCTTTCAAACCCATGATGGTAGTCCATCCGGTCTTTGCTTATAATTACCAGGATTGGTGGAACAGCCATATCTGGGTGCATAAGCAACCCTTGTTTACGTGGCAGATGGCGCTTTCAATGAAAATATTCGGAGTCCATCCTGTTGCCATGCGATTGCCGATGGCTATTATGGGAATCCTTGCCATTTGGATGATCAGGGATATTGCAAAACGATGGACACGAAATGATGAGATCGCTTTTATTGCTTCCTTCCTCGTGACGTATGCCTGGTATGGATTGGAAATGGTTGCCGGCAATATGAGTCTTGACCACAATGATTTTACTTTTTATTTCTATATCACAGCCGGTATCTGGGCCTGGTCAAAATACAATGGCTCTGCAAAGCCCCTGAAATGGGCGGTGATCACCGGGATCTTTGTTGGTTGTGCCATCCTGGTCAAATGGCTAACGGCCTTCCTCGTCTTCGGAGGTTGGGGATTGTTTATCGTTTTGTCTCCGAAACGTCGTGGCCTGCTAAAAAGTTACTGGCATATCGGGCTTGCATTCCTGGTTTGCTGTATAGTGTTTATACCATGGCAATTATACATTATGTACCGGTTTCCCCTGGAAAGCGCGTGGTCCTATCATTATAATGCAGCTCATTTCTATAGAGACCTTGGGCATGAAGGGCCCTGGTATTATCATTTTTCAATATTGTATTTTCTCTATCACAACCTATTAATCGGATTTTTGATCATAGGTATTTTCGGCGTCCTGATATCCAAAGAAGTCGACAGGAAACTTAGTATTGCCTATATATCCATGATCGTGGTGATCTATGTTTTCTTTTCTTTTGTGCTCACTCGCATGCCCGGGTTTGTATTCCCGGTTTCAGGTTTGATGTTTATTCTGATGGCATCCGGCTTCTATCTGTTGTTTCAAGCTCCGCCATTGTTTATCAAGTCGTGGAATAAAATCAGACCCTACGTGGTACCAACGCTTCTGCTGTTCCTCGGCTTTCTCTGTCTTCGTCCCGGTAAGATCATTGGCAGCCGGAATAAGGATAATGCCTATCGGAACCGAAAGATTAATAATACCCTGATCTATAAACACATTGATACGGCCATCATTAATAATTATGTCATTATCAATTGCCCCAATCATGAGCAACTTGAACTTATGTTTCACTCCGGTGGAAATGCCTATTTATCTTATCCAACGGAGCATGTCCTGGACTCACTTCAAGCAGCAGGCTTTAAGTTCGCCGCTTTTGAATTTAATCCTCAAAGCCTATTGCCTTCTTATATTCTGAACGACCCTGATATACTTAAAATGAAATATACATTACAATAGGTTTTGTTAAATCATGAATTCCTTTCCATTTCTCTTCGACCTTCCCGATTACCAGGAAAATAAATATCCCGGGCTGATAGCCGGTGGGCACTGGCACCAGGGTTCGATATCAACCTCAACCATAGCGCAATTAAATTTAAAAGTCAGGACCATCGCGCTTTGGCTTTTGGAAAAAAAAATCCAAAAAAAGGATCGTGTGATTCTCATCACCGACCATTTCAATATTGACTGGCTGGCCACCGACCTGGCCATCATGTCCGTAGGCGCTATTTCTGTTCCTGTACAATATCCACAACGGGAAACCGATATAAAATTTATTTTCAACCGGATCGACCCTGCGTTGATCATTTATTCAGAGCGGATTTCTTCTTCGATTATTCCCTCCACTACTAAAACAATCACATTTGAATTATTGATCTCCACCGACCGGAAAATTGATGAAGCCTCCTTTAAACAATTGGAAAGTATTCGAAAATCAATCACCCATCCCGATATCGCGACGATTGTTTATACCTCCGGATCCTCCGGCGAACCGAGAGCAGTTTGTCTTTCCCATGGCAACCTCATGTCGAATATGATGTCGATACTTTCATTTGCTCCCTTTACTCCCGGAACGAAGGTGATGAGTTTTCTGCCGTTAAGTCACATCTTTGAACGGATCGTCTGCTATGTCTACCTGGCCAGTGGGGCCAGCATTTATTTTTTAGACTCCTATCGCTATGCCATTTTTGCTTTGAAAGATATCCGCCCGGATTACTTCACCAGTGTACCCCTGGTACTGGAAAGATTTGCTGCTGCACTGGAAGACCGGATTGAAGAGATGGGCTGGTTCACCCGATGGGCGTATCGGTCGTGGGAAAAAACCAATCGTGGAGTATTATCTGGAATCGGAAGTGTCATCGCGCACCAATGGATCATCAAGCGATGGAAACGAAAGATGGGAGGTAAGCTGAAAGGAATTATTTCAGGTGCAGCTTATCTTGATCCTAAAGTTGAACGATTGTATGAACGGGGCGGCATAAAAATCAGGCAAGGCTATGGATTGACAGAAGCTTCTCCGGTTGTGGCCCTCAATCGATTTGAACCCGGTGGTCACAAACGCGGGACAGTTGGTTTACCGATACCCGGAGTGGATGTAAAAATTGCAGAAGATGGTGAAGTACTGGTGAAAGGACCTAATGTCATGGTTGGTTATTATAAAGATGAAGCGGCCACGAAAGAGCGGGTTATTGATGGCTGGCTTTACACGGGTGACATCGGATATTTCGATGAAGATCATTTTCTGGTGATCAGTGATCGCAAATCGAATATTTACAAGCATGCTTCCGGAAAATTTATTTCGCCCGCACAAATCGAATCAACACTCACTCAACATTCATTGATTCAATATGCAATGATCATCGGTTATCACCGGCCTTATACTATTGCCCTTATTATTCCTGATTTTGATGCTTTAAAAAAAGTGTGTGATGAAAAACATATTCATTGGACGGCGCCGGAGTATATGGTGCACAATACTTTAGTGATCGAACTCTTCAGAGATGTAGTGGATCATCTTGATCTACAGGTGCATGAGCGGATTGAAAAGTTTATTCTGCTCGCTGATACCTGGAGCCCGGAGAATGGTTTGTTGACTGCAACTTACAAGCCGAGGAGGAAAGAGATAGAGGGGAAGTACGAGAAACAAATTGAGGAATTGTATGAGGAGTGAACTCCCTTTCGTTTCGACTCCGCTCAACGACCGGGCAAGAGATCTTTCTTGAATTGTTTCGACTTCGCTCAACATCAAGAATTCTCCAATGCATATTAATTCTCTAATGCTGAGCGGAATGATCTCCCTTTCGTTTCGACTCCGCTCAACGACCGGGCAAGAGATCTTTCTTGAATTGTTTCGACTTCGCTCAACATCAAGAATTCTCCAATGCATATTAATTCTCTAATGCTGAGCGAAGTCGAAGCATTGACAAGTGGATTCATTGCCCGGTCCCTGAGCGGAGTCGAAGGGAACGTTCGCTACCGCCCCATGTGTACCAGTAACACCGAAATATCCGATGGACTCACCCCACTGATCCGGCTGGCCTGTCCAAGGGTGCGTGGTCGCATGCGCGCTAGCTTTTCCCGTGACTCATGACTCAGCGAACTGATCTTTGAATAATCAAAGGAGTCGTGAAGAATCAGATCTTCCAGCCGATTCATCTTATCTACCATTTCCTGTTCGCGCTCGATATAGCCGCGGTACTTTGTGTCCACTTCAGCCAGACTGATGGTCTCTTCATCAAATGGAGCCAGGGCTTCATCCAATTGGGGCAGATAAGGTCGAAGATTTTCAATGCCGATATGCGGGCGGCTGAGGATCAATGCAATTTTTGTTTTTTGTGTAATGGGCGCACTTTCGATCGATTCCAAAAAAGGATTGATCTGGTCCGGATCGGCATTTAAAGAAAGTAGAAGTTGATCTATTTTTTTGATGCCCGCATTCTTGGCGTCGACACGAGCCATGCGATCATCAAGATTTTTCATCCCGATAGTTTGAGCAAGTGGTGTCAAACGGATGATCAGCATTGTCCTGGCGAAGAAGAATTCGATGCTCTGCCCGGGAAGTAAACATCCGGTATGGCTCAAGTGTGCCCTTATTGATGAGATCATCAATCAATACACCGATATACGCTTCCGATCTTTTTAAAATAAAAGGTGCTTCCTCGTTGATAGCCTGATGTGCATTGATACCCGGCCATCAATCCTTGTGAAGCTGCTTCTTCATATCCTGTTGTGCCATTGATCTGCCCGGCAAAGAATAAGTTTTTTACCAGCCTGGTTTCTAATGAAGGTCCAATTGTGTTGGCGGGAAATAATCATACTCTATCGCATATCCCGGACGGAACATCTTGCAATTTTCAAATCCCTCCACTTTACGCAAAGCGGCATACTGCACTTCTTCAGGCAAAGAAGAAGAAAATCCATTGACATACACTTCGACTGTATCCCATCCTTCCGGTTCAACGAACAATTGATGTCTGCTCTTTATCTGCGAAACGATCGATCTTATCTTCAATCGATGGACAATACCTCGGCCCTACCCCACGTGATTCGTCCATTGAACATCGGCGATCGATCAAAGCCAGTGCGTAACTGGTCATGTACTTCTTTTGAAGTATAGGCGATATGACATGGACGTTGTTTTAACAGAGGAGGTGTTTCTGTGTAAGAAAATCTGCCTGCCGGTTCATCGCCCGGTTGCAATTCCATGCGATTATAATCCAGTGAACGACCATCCACTCGAGGCGGTGTTCCTGTTTTCATTCTTCCCGCTTCGAATCCCAGCTCAACAAGTTGTTCTGTGATGCCGGTGGCTGCTTTTTCACCGGCACGCCCACCACCGAAATGTTTTTCACCGATGTGAATCACTCCATTTAGAAATGTTCCGTTCGTCAGCACTACAGATTTACCAGGAATTTCTAATCCAAGGCCTGTTCGCACACCTACCACTGCTTCCGTCTTTGATCACTAAGCCGGTCACCATCTCCTGCCAGAAATCAATCAATGGATTGGCTTCCAGCATGAGTCTCCATTTCTCTGCAAATCGCAATCTGTCGCTTTGTGCCCGCGGGCTCCACATGGCAGGGCCTTTGGACCGGTTGAGCATCCTGAATTGGATCATCGTATGATCGGTCACAATGCCGCTATATCCGCCAAGTGCATCTATCTCCCTGACGATCTGTCCTTTAGCAACACCACCCATGGCGGGATTGCAGCTCATCTGGGCGATGGTCTGCATGTTCATCGTAGCCAGCATGACGCGACTGCCCATGTTAGCAGCAGCGACTGCAGCTTCACAACCGGCATGGCCGGCACCGACTACTATGACATCGTAAGCAGGGAACATTGGGCGGCAAAGATAAGGAGGAAAGGGCGGAAAAGGCAGAAGAGGCGGAAAAGGCAGAAGAGGTAGAAGAGGCGGCTTAAAAGGCAAGAAGAGGTAGAAGAGGCGGAAAAGGCAGAAGAGCGGAAGGAAGTCCCCTAAGGTTGGTGAGTTGTAGGACAAGGCTGTGTTTAAGCAGGTCGAAGCATCAAGGGATGTAGGGGCAAAAGGTGCTAAGGGGTAGGGGGCAGAACTGCGGATGTCCTGATCTGCGCCAAATATTTCCTTAACTCCTGAAAAGAAACTGTTTTATCCTGAAAATACTCGAGTGCTTTTGCACATTCCTCCTCATTGGCTTCAAGGCGAAGCAACATGTTGTGAAGATGCATCCGCATGTGGCCCTTCTGAATTCCTGTGGTGACGAATGATCGGATAGCTGAAAAATTTTGCATCAAACCAGTCGCTGCAATAATCTGCATCAAAGTTTGAGCATCCGGATTTCCTAACATTTCCAATGAACGTTTCGCCAGGGGATGAAGGGTGGTTAATCCTCCGACTGTGCCGACCGCAATCGGAATTTCTAATTCAAATCGAAATTGTCCTTTGTGAATCGAACAATTACTAAGGCCTTCATATTTTCCATTTCGTGCAGCCCAGGTATGTCCGCATGCTTCTACGGCACGAAAATCATTAGCTGTGGCCAGAACTACGGCATCCATTCCATTGAAGATGCCTTTATTGTGAGTGGCGGCACGATAGGGATCCAGATGCGAAATCCGGACAGCCGTATAAAACCGTCTTGCAAATTCTTCCGCGCTCAAACCAAACTCCATCTCTCCTAAGTCCGCCACAGCACATTCTACCCAGGCGAGGACACGGCAATCCGGAGTATAGTTGGATAAGATGGCCATGATGACTTCAGGAGCAGGGACATCTGTCGTAATATTTTTTTCAAACCAAATCGGAAGTGCCTGGGCACATTCTTCCAATACCGAATTGATAAAATTGGCACCCATGGAATCCTTGGTATCGACTTCGAAATGGAGTTGATAATATCCCGGCTCCTGGTCCGTCCGGTTGATCAGCGAAATAGTTTTAATGCCCCCGCCACGCTCATCCATGTTGCGCGTGATATGACTACTCACCCCTACGAGATAGGCAGTCAATTCATCTTTAAAAGTTTCGAGAACATCACTGTCGCCATACCATAAAAAATGGATCTGGCCGGTTTTCAATACACCGACAATTTCGGCATGAATACCTCCTTTGTCCAGCCAGAATTTAGCGCCACTCGCAGCAGCCGCAACAACAGAACTTTCCTCTGTTACCATCGGCACGACATAGGTTACACCATTGATAAGAAAATTTGGGGCCACGCCGAATGGCAATGGATAATTGCTGATTGTGTTTTCACTGAAGCCATCGAGAATTTTTTGCTGTTCCTCATTGGCGAGGAGATAGCTGGCCAGTTCGCGTTTGACGGTTTCGGGATCTTTAAAAAAGTTCTCCACCAGCCACTTGATCTTGCCCAGCTTCGACAACTTCGAAAATCCCGATATCGTTTTTTCTGCCATAGATTATTTGACCTGGAGAAAGGCGTGTGCTAATTGAAGTCCGCTGATTTGTCTTTCAATAAATTGATCTAAAGCTTCCTGGCTTTCGGTGGCGTATTTGAGAAACTGGCTTGCCATTCCATAAACAGATGGCCATTTCAGTTTTTGCATCAGGTAGTACCCATCGAGAAAATCCTTGATTCCACCGGAAACAATAAACTGCCTGCACCGGATGGAGGAATTCTCTGCGGCCAGCATATTGATCCAATCCACCATCTCCATTGCGGTATGTCCCACCTGGGATAAAGCATCAAATGAATCACGTGCATGGGTTGCTGAACGTAACAATTCGAGTTTTGAAAAATTTGTACCGCCATGCGCGGCAAATTCAAATGCTGCCAGAGGTAATTGCAATGCTGCCATAATGCTTTCCGGTCCCATGCCTTGTCCTACTTCTTTAACGATAACCGGGAACGAAACGGATGTTAATAATTGCTGTATAGTGTTAATTGGTGGCGTTTGAATCCGGTCACCTTCGGGCTGCAACCATTCCTGTAATGGATTGACATGAATGATCAGGCCATCAGCCTTCAGCAATTCGATCAGTTGAATGATGCGATCGGTTTGTGTATCCGCGATGAGTTGCTCGACCTGGGCGATGCCGAGATTGGCATACAGTGGAAGTTCATCTCCGAGAATATTCCGGATGTCAAAATCTTTCAGCCGTTCTTTCGAATGCAATAACGGGCGGCAGGAGCCCAGTCCCATGCCCAAACCATATTTGGCGCAGGAAGTGGCGAGACGGGTATTAATGGTATGTGCCTTTTCAGTGCCACCGGTCATGCTGCTGACCCACAATGGCGCATTCAATTTTTTTCCCAGGAAAGAAATAGTCAATGGAACATCCTGCGGATGACCGGAAAGTAAAGGCTCATAGTTAAAACGACTATCGGGGCCTTGCCTGGCCATATCGGCTTTAAAAGCGAGGTCGATGTGATCCTGTTTACGGCCGGAAAGGTCTGATTCTCTTTGCTCTTCCTCCATGTCGAACCACAAATGTAGGCTTAATTAAGAGCTTTACCATCCTGGATGGCTTCACTTTTGTCCGTGCGAATTAGTGTAATTCGTGGCATAAAAAACAGGCAAGAACGCAATGTAAGGCCACTAATTTCACGAATAAACACGAACAAGATACTCCCAACAAATTCGTGCGAATTCGTGTAATTCGTGGCTAAAAAACAGGCAAGAACGCAATGTAAGGCCACTAACTTCGCGAATAAGAAATTCACAATACTATCCTGCGATACTCAAATGAGCGCTTTCCAAAGTTGGCGATGATGGCCAGGCGATAACCGCTCACTTTCAGGTAGTTGATCAACCTGGCGATGTGATCATCATGAATTCCATCCATGCTCTTGACTTCGAAGATGATTTTTTCAAATACGGTAAAGTCGGCAAAGTAATGATGCTGAAGAACAATGGTTTTGTAGGGCACCTCAAAGTGAACCTCTCTTCCGTAAGGAATATTGGCCCATCGAAATTCTTGTTCTAATGCATCTTTGTAAACGATTTCCAGAAATCCATGACCCAGGATCCGGTGGACTTCCATGCACTTTCCAATAATAGAAAATGCTTCCTCCTTGTAAAGAAGTGATTGTTCCATCTGGTAAAGATTTTAACTCGGTGAATGATCACTAAAGTAAGAAATATCGAGGAAATATGGGCCACAAATTTCACAAATTCATTGGTGAGATATCCTTCGTGCTAATTAGTGCAATTCGTGGCAAAAAAACAGGCAAGAACGCAATGTAAGGCCACTAATTTCACGAATAAACACAAACAAGATATGCCCAACAAATTCGTGCTAATTAGTGCAATTCGTGGCAAAAAAACAGGCAAGACCACAATGTAAGGCCACTAATTTCACGAATAAACACGAACAAGATATACCCAACAAATTCGTGCTAATTAGTGCAATTCGTGGCAAAAAAACAGGCAAGACCTCAATGTAAGGCCACTAATTTCACGAATTAACACGAACAAGATATGCCCAACAAATTCGTGCTAATTAGTGCAATTCGTGGCAAAAAAACAGGCAAGACCACAATGTAAGGCCACTAATTTCACGAATAAACACGAACAAGATATGCCCAACAAATTCGTGCTAATTAGTGCAATTCGTGGCAAAAAAACAGGCAAGAACGCAATGTAAGGCCACTAATTTCACGAATAAACACAAACAAGATATGCCCAACAAATTCGTGCTAATTAGTGCAATTCGTGGCAAAAAAACAGGCAAGACCACAATGTAAGGCCACTAATTTCACGAATAAACACAAACAAGATATACCCAACAAATTCGTGCTAATTAGTGCAATTCGTGGCAAAAAAACAGGCAAGAACGCAATGTAAGGCCACTAATTTCACGAATTAACACGAACAAGATATACCCAACAAATTCGTGCTAATTAGTGCAATTCGTGGCAAAAAAACAGGCAAGAACGCAATGCAAGGCCACTAATTTCACGAATAAACACGAACAAGATATGCCCAACAAATTCGTGCGAATTAGTGTAATTCGTGGCTAAAAAAACGACCTTCTAATCAAGGATTGAGGATTTTGTACAATGCCTTATGATAGCTCTCAAACGAAGGCAGATTATTATGTCTCCCACCTTTGATGGTGATGAGGGTGGCTCTGTCCGGAATTAATTTTTGCAATCGCACTCCCTGTTCATACGAAATCAAAAAATCCTTGTCTCCATGAAGGATATACACCGGGCACTTTACGGATTTCAGGTATTGCCACGTCGGAATTTTATATCGCAGTATCCATCGCAAGGGAAGCCACCAGGCAAACCGGTGGATCTGGTACCGAAAACTGTAATAAGGAGAATCCAGGATCAGCATTTTGGGACTGTTCCACGCCGCCACACGAGCAGCGAAACCACTACCGAGTGAACGACCCAGCACCACTATTTCACTTTGTTGATATTGCGTCGTTAGCCAATTGTATACATACTCCGTATCGCTGTTAATGATTTCTTCCGAACGGTGTCCTTTACTTTTTCCAAATCCACGATAATCCATCATGAAAAAATCATATCCTTTGCCGACATAATCTTTGGCAAATTTTCCCCATCCCTTTATGCTGCGACTGTTTCCCTTTAAAAAATATACGACACCAAGCCGGTTAGGCACTTTAAACCAAATCGCGTTGATAATCCCACCATCCGGAAGCTCAAATTTTTTTTCTTCAAAGGGAAATGAATATTGATATTTAAAATCCTGGGGCAAGATCTCCGGCCTGAAAAAGAAATAATCCTGCAGGAAATAAAATAACAATACAAGGATGAAATAAATGACTACGATAACCAGCAGGAGGTGCATTAGTCTTTCTTCCTGTAAATACAATCAATATTCCGTCCCAATCCATCATAATCCAAACCATAACCAACGACAAAATCACCTGGAATGGGGCGCCCCATATATTGAATGACCTCCTGGTATCGGTAGGCCGATGGTTTAAATAAAAGACAGGCGACTTCAACGGAAGCCGGGGATTCCTTTTTAATCCTTTCCTTGAGGAAAGAAAGCGTATGCCCGGTATCCACAATATCTTCTACTATGACCACATGCTGATCTTTCAGTGATGTCTGCCACAGGAAATGTTCCACTAGTTTTCCGGAAGAATTTGTTCCGGCATAAGAACTTATTTTAACAAAATCCAGGCGGAGAGGGACGGAAATTTTCCTGACCAGGTCCGCCGCGAAAATGAATGCACCGTTCAGTACGATAAGCAAAATTGGATTTTTACCCACATAGTCCTGGTCCAACTTATGAGCCAGTGCTTCGACCATCAATTCTATTTCTTCCGCAAAAATAAAAGGTTCAAAAAGAAGATCATGAAGTTTGATATCACTCATCTCCTATTCCATATTGATCCAGTATCAGGACCAGTGATGCGATGGCCGCTGTTCCGGAAGCCAATTCCCTCGGATGCACATTTTCCAATACGTCACTATCCGAATGGTGATAATCAAAATAACGCGCACTCTCCGGACGCAATCCGATCAATAAACCTGCGTTTGAATTCAATGGGCCTACATCCGCTCCGCCACCACCAGACTGCAGTTCAATATCATACGGCCCCAGTAGTTTAGTGACCAATGGATTGAGATAGGCCAGGTGCTTATCTAAGGTTATGCCTTCGCCACCATTACAACTAAAGGATTGTGCAGCTGCCCCTCCGGCATCGGTTTCAATAGCAGCCAGGTGGTATTCCTTTTTTTCAACTGCTACACGGGCATACTCCTTTGCCCCTTTTAATCCATTTTCTTCATTCATGAACAAAACGCAACGGAGGGTATGTTTTGGATGATATCCCATTTTTTTCAATCGATATAAAGTTTCCATCGATTGTACAATTCCTGCGCCATCATCGTTAGCACCTTCTCCCACATCCCAGGAATCCAGGTGACCGCCAACGATGATGTACTGATCCGGATAAGTTGAGCCTTTGATTTCGCCAATGACATTGTATGACTGTACATCCGGCAACATTTGGCATGTGGTTCGGATATAGACTTCAGTCTTTCCTGCACGGACTGCTTTCGTCAGCAAATCTGCATCAATAGTACTGACCGCGACACTTGGTATATTATGGGTAGTGTCAGAATAAAATGTCGAGCCGGTATGAGGATAATCGTCTTTCCTGGTCGACATTGATCGGACAATAGCAGCAACAGCTCCCTTATCTGCAGCTACCTTTGGACCGTTATAGCGTTGATCAACAGCACCACCATAGGAAGCAAATGTACTGGTCAGCCCTTTGTCCATTGGACGATTGAAAAACACAATTTTATTTTTAACCTGATTATCCGGCATCGCGTTCAATTCATCAATGGACTGAACTTCGATGACTTCAGCTTTCACGCCCCCGGGGCCGGTACCAACAGAATTCCCCAGGGCCAGGGAATTCAGGGTCGTGGTTCCATATTCCTTCGAGGTCATGATGACATCCTCCTTTTCTCCTCTCACCCAATGAGGCACCATGACTGGCTGTAGGTATACCGCATCCAGGCCAAAAGTGTCCAGGGTATTTTTCCCCCATACTACTGCTTTAGCAGCCTCCGGGGATCCGCTTAACCTATGGCCAACGCCCTTGCATAAGCTGGTCAGCCACTGATAGGCTTGCTCGTCAGTATAGGTTGTTCGATATACGCCTTTGATCAGTGTGGCGAGTGAGTCCACCGAAAGCTGTGCTTTCAAACTGCCGGCAGATAGAAGCAAAATGAGAAGTAGAAAACGCATGGTGTAAATATAGCTGAATGTAGATTAGTGATAATATGAAAAGATTTATTTTACCTGCGACCTTCTCATGATCATTTCATCTAAAGGATTACACCTTGGCTCAATCCTGAGAAGGTTCTACATTTAGAAGTAAAGAAACTTCATTGGGAGTCATTATATGTTATTGAATTACGATTTTCTTCGTCTCTCTTCCTGACTCCGTTTGTATTTCTACGAAATATAACCCTGGTGCCAGCGAGCAAACATCCATTTGCATTTTGACCTGGCCCTGAAATGTTTTATGCCGCATTAATTGACCATCCGTTTTATAAATGTTGATCGTTTCTTTTCCTGGACTTTCACTCAGGTTTTCAATGGTGATGCTATTGGTTGCCGGGTTCGGGTAGAGAATGAAAGTTGATGCCCTGGATGCTGGCTCATTTGTAGAAGTGACTCCCTCCAGTTTGAAGCGGTAGGTAGGATAATCATTATACTGTCCGTTACCGGTCGCGAGTTGATAGGGATTATCCACTCTCAGTTTGATGGTCACATCATTTGGAATGAGTCCTTCATTCAAAGGCAATAGATCAATAGCAGGATCATCAACAGTTAGCGGAATGGCGCACCAGGTCACACCGGCTAAAGCACGTGCTTTAATCAAGCCTGTCCTGTCCAGATCTTTACGCAATTGTGCACAAGCATCATATTTAGTACGAGTCACGTACACATATTGTTGTCCTCCGACGAAAGCGTCAAGCGGAGCAATCTGGCCTATTAAAGAAGTTATGATTTGTTTCCCCGGATTCCAGATCATATCATGTGCGACATCATCAAGCCCTAATGATTCAGCCACCAAATCTGAAAACACAGAATTTTCGCCAAAAAATATATTTAACCGATCACCAGTCTCTACATCAACGGCATAACCTGGGAACCACCCCATCCCGGTTAAGGGGTTTCCACTAGCATCCAGAGCCCCATCAGGGTCAGGGTAGCCGTCGCCATCAGCATCATATTTGCTAACAGAGGGTTTTGATCTGGGCTGAAGACTTTTCTTGTTTCCTTCCGTTGGTAAGCCAACGCCAGTATTGAAGTCGGTGTAATAAATATTTCCGGTTTCAACGACCACACATCGACTCCATTTACTCGTATCCGAAGTCAGGATAATATCAATATTATTAAGTGATTGAAGCACACCTCCGAATTGAGGGCTTTGAATCAGTTGGCCAGAGGGATCTATCCATCCGGGCGTAATATTCCAACCCATCGGATTTTCAGCGGGTTCTTCTGGATCACTGTCTGCAAGGATAAAAGGAACCCAGGGGGCAAAAGTTGAATATGCCTGATGCGGATCCAATAAGTAATTGGAATAAGCCGGCAACTCGGTCTGAATAAAATTGGTGACAGGAACATGACCATAATCATCGGGAAGGAAGGTCAGCCATTGTGGTTTGTCCGGATCTTTATAGGTGAGGGAATACCCAATAGTGCCATTGGAAGGATCTTTTTTATCACCGGCGTCATCAGATTGCCCGATAATCACGCCGATGCCCAGGCCTGCTATTATTTGTTGGTTTAACTGAGCTATCGATTGATCAGCAGTCGCCAGGGTATCTCCAGCATCATTTAATAAAATCCATTTTGTGTCCAGGGACAAGGTGTCACCCGGCACAGGATCAACAAACGTAATGATGTATTCCCCTTCTTTAACCTCCGGGGGATTGACCACTTGCACCCTGATCGGTGCTGCATCGGGCTTGTAGGTGACCTCCCCATAGGTTAACCCCTGAATGATTTTGTCATACTCCCCATCAGCCAGTTCAAGGAAATTTTTACCTGCTCCCACCCCTTCAAGCCGCGTGATGACAGGACTCGTTCCAAGAACCGAAAAAACAGTGCTGGAATCAGGAAAGTGACCCGAATATTTATGATTCCACTGGAATAGTGGATCCTGTTTTTCCCCTGACCATAAATTATCAAGGCATTCAAGCCTATTAAAACTGTAAAACAAATCCTTTTCATATAGACCTTATTTAAATTTAGATGTCAAGCCCGAAAAGAGAAAAATGATGATGATAGTCACATAAATCAATAATGTAAGTCATGGCTTGCTTTTCCTCTTCCATTCGTAGTTTTGCTATCAGCAGTGAAACCTTCCCGAAGGTATTGGTTTCATTCCATTTAGACTGATTATGAACTGGTTATCCCGATTTTTTACGTCGTCCCTTGGTCAAAAGCTCATTATGAGCCTGACTGGCATCTTCCTCATCCTGTTTCTCATCGTCCATATGTCGGGCAACTTGCAATTGCTGTCCCATGACGGAGGAGAATCTTTTAATGTGTATGCAGCCTTCATGTCCCATAATCCCTTTATTCTGGTTATTTCCATAGGTTTATACACCTTCATCCTGCTCCATTCGATCCAGGGCATTGTGCTTTGGGCCGCTGACAGAAAAGCAAAAGGACCTCAATTCAAACCCAATACATCTAAAGGAGCTAATTGGGCTTCCAAAAACATGGCTATCCTGGGGACACTTGTCTTTGCTTTCCTGCTCCTCCATATGGGTGATTTCTGGGTTAAAATGCGATTTACAGATTCATTGGCTATGGTAACCTATCCGGATCACCCTAAACCGGTAGAAGATATTTATTCCAGGGTGCATATTGCCTTCCAGCAGCTTTGGATCGTTGTCGCTTATGTGGTAGGTGTGATTGCTTTGGGATTTCACCTGGCACATGGATTTCAGAGTGCCTTTCAAACTCTTGGCATCCATTCCAGGAAATATACTCCGCTGATCAAAGCCCTGGGTTGGATTTATACCATTGTTATAACTACGGGGTTCCTGGTCATGCCGATATATCATTATCTCGTTCCTTAAATATGAGCGGTATGAGAAGTATGAGCGGCATGAGGGTATGAGCGGTATGAGTGAAATGAGCGATAAAAAAACCGGTTGATTTAATAGAATGTATCAAACATGAAAATAGTAGAAGGTAAAGTTCCTCCGGGTCCGATTGCAGAAAAGTGGGAACGATATAAATCCACGATTCCGCTCGTCTCTCCGAATAACAAACGACGACTTGATGTGATTGTCGTAGGGACAGGATTGGCTGGGGCTTCTGCAGCAGCCACCCTCGGCGAACTCGGTTACCATGTCAAATGTTTCACCTTTCATGACAGTCCACGAAGAGCGCATAGCATTGCGGCCCAGGGAGGGATCAATGCTGCTAAGAATTATCAAAATGATGGGGACAGCGTCTATCGACTCTTTTATGATACCATTAAAGGTGGAGATTATCGTTCTCGCGAAGGCAATGTCTACCGTCTCGCGGAAGTCAGTACAGACATTATCGATCAATGTGTAGCCCAGGGAGTGCCATTTGCAAGAGAATATGGCGGCCTTCTGGAAAACAGATCTTTCGGTGGGGTTCAGGTCTCCCGAACATTTTATGCGAGAGGGCAAACGGGTCAGCAATTGCTGCTCGGCGCCTACCA
The DNA here is from genome assembly GCA_963837505.1 of uncultured Saprospiraceae bacterium. Classification (GTDB taxonomy): domain Bacteria; phylum Bacteroidota; class Bacteroidia; order Chitinophagales; family Saprospiraceae; genus Opimibacter. The sequence goes on from CAWINN010000020.1 coordinate 349,664, forward strand.
GGCCCTGTCCAGGCAGATATCCCTGGGTACCGTGACCATGTACAATCGTCATGAGATGATGGATATCGTGATGATCGATGGAAAAGCAAGAGGTATCATCACACGGAACCTGTTAACCGGCGAATTGGAACGTCACGCCGCTCATTGTGTACTACTCTGCACGGGTGGTTATGGAAATGTTTATTATCTCTCTACCAATGCCATGGGTTGCAATACGTCTGCCATCTGGCGGGCAGTGAAGCGCGGAGCCTATATGGCCAATCCATGTTTTACCCAGATTCACCCGACCTGCATTCCTGTTTCCGGCGATTATCAAAGCAAGTTGACCCTGATGTCCGAATCCCTCAGAAATGATGGACGTGTTTGGGTTCCAAAAAATAAAGCGGATGCAGAAGCTATACGATCACGAAAACTTTCGCCCACGCAAATAAAAGAGGAGGACCGGGATTACTATCTCGAGCGCCGTTATCCGGCATTTGGCAACCTGGTTCCGCGCGATGTGGCTTCCAGGGCAGCTAAAACAGCCTGTGATGAAGGATACGGCGTCAATGCATCCGGTCTTGCCGTGTACCTTGATTTTGAAAGCGCCATCCTGCGATATGGAAAATCCGAAGCGAACACGCAGGGTAATGCTGATGCAGATGACACAACTATTCGCAAACTTGGTGAAGCCAAAGTGGCTGAATTGTATGGTAATCTCTTCGAGATGTATGAGAAAATCACCGGTGATAATCCTTATCAAACACCGATGATGATTTATCCGGCCAGCCACTATACGATGGGCGGGCTTTGGGTGGACTACAACCTGGAGACGAATATTCCCGGTTTGTTTGCATTGGGAGAATGTAATTTTTCCGACCACGGTGCCAATCGACTTGGTGCAAGTGCACTGATGCAGGGACTGGCCGATGGATATTTTGTTATTCCATACACCATCGGCACTTTCCTGGCCAATGATATCAGGACAGGAAAAATAGATGCTAACGGGCCTCAATTTATAGATACGGCAAATGCAGTTCGGCATCGTCTCGCTTCCCTGATGTCCATCAAGGGCAATCAATCTGTTGAAAGTTTTCATCGAAGACTGGGCCTGATCATGTGGGATTATTGCGGTATGTCCAGAAATGCGGAAGGTTTGAAAAAAGCGCAAATCATGATCCGGGAACTGCGTGATGAATTTTACAGGGACGTCTTTATTCCGGGACGAGAAGAAGACTTTAATCCCGAATTGGAAAAAGCCTACCGCGTCGCCGACTTCATGGAACTGGGAGAATTAATGATCAGGGATGCGTTGGATCGCAATGAATCCTGCGGTGGCCACTTCCGCGAAGAATATCAATCCGCCGAAGGTGAAGCCATGCGAAATGATAATGAATTCGCATACGTCGCCGCCTGGGAATGGATGGATCTGAATTCGGAACCGGTCATGAACAAAGAAGAATTGAAATTTGAAAATATAGAGCTTAAAACACGTAGTTATAAATAAAAATGAGTTCCATCAATGACCTACGATCTTAACGAAGTTAAGATGCTGTTCCCCTTTAGGGGTTAGGGGCAAAAGGAGCAAAAACAAAAATATATGAGCGATCTTAATCTCACTCTTCATATCTGGCGCCAGACCTCCGTGAACGACAAAGGGGGTTTTGTCACTTATCCTATTGTAGCCAATCAACACATGTCTTTTCTTGAAATGCTGGATGTACTCAACCAGGAACTGATCGAGAAAAAACTGGAACCGGTAGCTTTTGAACATGATTGCCGGGAAGGTATCTGCGGAGCCTGCAGCATGGTCATCAATGGTGAGCCCCATGGCCCGCTGAAAGGTACTACCACCTGCCAATTGCATATGCGACATTTTAAATCGGGTGATCATATTTGGGTTGAGCCATTCCGGGCTAAATCATTCCCGGTCATCCGGGATTTGGTGGTCGACCGATCTGCCTTTGACAGGATCATACAGGCCGGAGGATTTATTTCCGTAAATACAGGTCAGGCTGTAGATGGAAATACCATTCCCATTGAGAAGGGCCGGGTGGCTGAATCCATGGATGCCGCTGCCTGTATCGGATGTGGGGCTTGTGTAGCCGCTTGTCCAAATGGAAGTGCCATGCTGTTCGTTTCAGCCAAGGTGTCGCATCTCGGAATTCTTCCGCAGGGTGAAGTGGAAAATGAAAGACGTGTCCAGGCCATGGTGCATCAAATGGATAAGGAAGGTTTTGGAAAATGTTCAAACACATATGCATGCGAGGCGGAATGTCCAAAAGAGATCTCGGTATCCAATATTGCCAGGATGAACAGGTGGTATTTGAAGAGTTCACTTTCGGGTAACAGCTAGGACAGGAAAAAAATGTCTCTATAGGCCAGGAGCCCCGTAAACAGGGGACGCACGGATATCGATTATAACCTCAGCCTTAGTCTTAGCCTTTACATTTTCCCTATCTTTCCACCACATTCCTATCTAACGATGAACATCAAATTCTGTGGAGCAGACCGGCAAGTGACCGGAAGTTCTCATCTTATCATACTGGACAATGGCTTCAAAATATTACTGGATTGCGGCCTTTTCCAGGGGAGCTACCAACATGACCTCATCAGTAATGGTGAATTTCTTTTCAAACCCAGTGAAATCGATTGTGTGGTGCTTTCCCATGCGCATATCGACCATTCAGGAAGGTTGCCAAAATTGGTCAGAGACGGGTTTAAAGGCCCTATCCATGCCACCCATGCCACGCGCAGCCTTTGTACGATTATGTTGCTGGATGCAGCCTTCATCCAGGAAAAGGATGCCGAATATTTTAATAAAAAACATCCGCCTAAACATAGCGCCGAAGGAGTGACCTTGCGCGAAGCCCTTTACACATCCCAGGATGTAGACGATGCTATGAAACTTATTCATTGGATACGGATATGATCAGTGGTACCGCATCCATCCTGATGTGCGGATCATGTATAACGATGCCGGCCACATCCTGGGCAGTGCCGGAGTTACACTGGAGATAAAAGAAAATGGAAAGACCACACTATTCGGATTCACCGGTGATATCGGCAGACCTAACCGGCCCATTCTCAGGGATCCCCAGCCCATGCCGGAATGTGATTACCTCATTTGCGAATCTACCTATGGGGACAAACTGCATGAATCCTCACCCAATGAAATGGAACGATTCCTTCAGGTCATCAAGAATACGTATATCGAAAAGAGAGGCAAGCTGATTATTCCTGCATTTAGCGTAGGGCGAACACAGGAAATCGTATACATGCTGGACCAGTTAAATACAGCCAATCAATTACCCCCAATTAAAGTGTATGTGGATAGTCCACTCGCTGTGAACGCTACGACCGTCTACGGAGCTCACCCCGAATGCTTTGACGATCAATTGAATAAATACTTGTTGATCGATCAAAATCCCTTTGGTTTCAATTCCCTCACCTATATCCGCGATGTCGAACAATCAAAAGCGCTCAATACCAGCCAGGAACCCTGTATCATCATCTCTTCTTCCGGCATGATGAATGCCGGACGTGTCAAACACCACCTGTTCAACAACATCGAGGATCCCCGGAACACTTTTTTGATTGTAGGCTATTGCACTCCGGATACCCCAGGTGGCAAACTTCGCGCCGGTGCATAAGGACTGAAAATATTCAACGAATACAAACAAGTCAAAGCACGCGTGGAAATTATGGACTCTTTTTCCGCACACGGGGACCGGGATGAAATGCATCAATTCATCACCAACCAAAAGAAGAGCCTGAAAAAACTATTCCTCGTGCATGGTGAATATGATACCCAGCAATCCTGGAAAGAATTTTTAGGGCAAAACGGATTTAACCAGATTGATATTCCGGCCCAGGGAACGAGTGTGAGATTGTGACAACGTGAGAATGTGACAACTTGAGAAGTAATAAAAATGGGTCCTGGTGCAATTCAAATTCTGAAAGGCCGAAATTATTTGAATTGGATGTGGCCCATCGCCAAAAAAAGTATCCCACCCTCAGGCTATTTATGATGTGGCCTTTAGAATAATTTCCTTTCGTTGATTTTCCAATTGCTCCATTTTGGATTTAATATTTCCTTTTTCCTGCTCCAATTGCCGCATGATCTGTTCGACCTGCTGACGGGTAAAAGTAACATTGGCCAGGGCCTTATTAATCTTCTGCTGTGCGAGATAATCCGAAATAATATTATCAAAGAAGATATCCCCAAACCGGTTGAATTCCCCGATATCCATATTCACCTGAAGCTGAAGATCATGGAAGACATCCTTTAATTCTCCACCGAAACGGATCAGCGCATGCCGGGACCGAATAGCCATATCCTGGGCCTGATCAATGCTCTTATGCTTACTATATCCACTTCCATGGCGCCCGCTTCCCCACATATCCCGCTGGCCCCATCCATGCGCTTCCCGAAGAAAATACTCCGTACGGCTGACATAATTCAAGGCTTCACTTCCTGCATTAAATGCTTCTTCCACTTCCACTGCATATTTTTGCAACCGATCAGATTGATCATGTAAATTTTTCAGTTCCGCTTCGCCCTTTGAGTTCAGTTGCATGATTTCCTCTTCCCGCATTTTCAACTGAACCTCAATCCGTCGCTCCAGGGCATCTTCATTCATCTCCTTTTTAGTCAACAGGTCCAGTTCGTATCGGATGAGTCCGACCGATTTGTAGAGTTCATTGTACCGAAGAGACGCCTGGAGATACTCTTCCCGTTCCTTTTCCAGTTTATCTTCCCGGTTACCGAGGAATTTATGGAACATGGCTGTGAGTCCTTCCGCCTCCAATATTTCCACATCACGCTGTTCTTTTTCGAGCGTCTTTTCCATGGCATCCAATGCTGCTTGTTCAACAGCGAGACGATCCCTCAGTTCGACAATATGTTCCTGAACCTTGCGGAATTGTTCCAACTCCCGGATACTGTCCTGGAGTTGTTGATGTACATCAGTCATGGGGATAAAAAATTATTTAGCCACTAATTACACGAATTCACACTAATGCTAATTCGTGTTAATTAGTGTAATTCATGGCTTATTTATATTTTCTATTCTCTAAAAAGAGATTTGCCTTAAAAAGTTCTCCGTCATGTCAATATCAGACGAATGGGATCGGTCACCAGACAGCGGGGCAACACGTTGACGATATGATTTTAATTTTTCTTCCAGCATTGGTGACGTTTGCATTGGCTTTCTGTATTCCATCGCCTGGCAGGCCAGCATCCATTCTATGGCGATCAGTTTCCATACCAGATGGACGACTTCATTTAATTTCAGGCCTGCGTTAGCGGCCATGCTCACATGATCTTCCTGGCCGGCACTGGTTATGATGGAATCTGTGGAAGCGGGATGCGAAAGAATTTTATTGCGATTCACCAGCGCAGCTGCAGTATACTGACAGATCATCATTCCGGATTCCAGGCCGGGATGAATGGCCAGGGCAGCAGGTAGACCACGCTGTCCGGAAAGGAGTAAATAAGATCTTCTTTCAGAAATACTTCCGTATTCCGCCAGGGCCATAGTGAGAAAATCCGCTGTCAATGCCAATGGTTGTGCATGAAAATTTCCACCGGAAACAATTTTGACTGCATCAGCCTCATCGATGACCAATGGATTATCCGTGACAGCATTGATTTCGTTAGTGGCAATTTTCAACGCATACTCAATCACATCACGGGAAGCGCCATGCACCTGGGGAACACAGCGAAGAGAATAAGGATCCTGCAGGTGTTGTTTTTGTCCATGGTGAATTTCACTGCCTTTCAACCAGTTTCGGATGACTGTTGCCGATTGTATTTGTCCCCGTTGATTCCGCAGACGATGTATAGCCTCGTCTAACGGACTGCTATTCCCATCAAACGCATCAATCGACATGGCGGCGCACATATCGGCAGCCTCAGCAATAGCAACAGCATTGTCTAAAGCATAAATAAGCAGCGCTAAAGAATATTGAGTACCATTAATCAGTGCCAGTCCTTCTTTGGCTTCCAGCTGAATGGGTTCAAGTCCAGCCATGGCCATCGCTTTAGCAGCAGGCATTTGTTCCCGATGATAAACCACTTCGCCTTCCCCGATCAAGGGAAGACATAAATGGGCCAAAGGAGCCAAATCACCAGAGGCACCAAGTGAGCCCAGTGATGGGACCACCGGGGTGATACCCTGGTTAAAGAAATCCAACAACAACTGAATTACTTCCTGCCGGACACCAGAACTTGCTTTGGCCAGGCTGATTATTTTAAGTAATAAAGTCAATCTGACTATAGTCGCGGGTGTCGCAGGTCCGACTCCGCAGGCATGGGATCTCAACAAATTGGACTGAAGCTGCCGTGTATCCGCACTAGAAATACCAACTGAATACAGCGTACCAAATCCCGTGTTGATGCCATAATACCGTTGAGTGGAATCGGCCAGGAGGCGCACCAGGGAGTTCCGGTTGGAATCAATACGGGTCCAGACAGAAGTGGAGATCTCCACTTTGCTTTTGACCCAGTTTCTGATATCGGTTACAGTGAGTGGCTGGCCTTCGTAGGTAAATAGATCCATGCCCGTAAAATTAATCACAGGACTGTCCGCATGTTAATATCCATTATTATAGCGTTAAATGAAGGTTAAAGAATTCACATACATTATATTATTATAAAATGCGTTATAGCGTAATATTGAATTGCTTACCCGTGATATACGCATTCATACTCCTTCTTTGCCATGAAACTTTTGAAGCACGGACTTCGTCTATTTACCAGCAGCAGAGCCAATAATTGAAGTATTTTTGGCGTCACTTTTCAACATTTCATTATCCTCAGCATCTATTCAAACCCTATCATGAATAAATTAAGAATCGTACTTCTCTTTGTAGTCATCACTGGATTGCCTCCCTGACTTCATTGAAGGCTCAGCGTATAGCCATCGTGGACATTACCAAAGTGTTGGAGCAACTGCCGGATTATAAGGCAGCACAGAAACAGCTTGATGACATTGCTGCCCAATGGCGGCAGGAAATCTCCATTGAATATGATCAGATCAAAGCCATGTACAACAAATACCAGGCTGAACAGGTCCTGCTGACAGAAGATGCCCGCAAACAAAAGGAAGATGAGATCACCGAACGTGAAAAGCAGGCTCGCGAAATGCAGCGTGATAAATTTGGTCCCGAAGGAGCTCTTTTCCGCAAACGACAGGACCTGGTCCAACCCATCCAGGAACGCGTATACGCTGCTATCAAGAACCTATGCTGAAGATCGGGGATTCGATTTTATCTTTGATAAAGGAGGAACCAGCGGGTTGATATTTTCCAATTCGGAATATGATAAAACGGATGATATCATCCGGATTGCTTTCCAAATAATGCGGGATAACTTAACTTTGCAGACTTTTTCAACCTAAATATTGATACCACTACATGAATCTCAAAATGAAATACATCTTCGGATTGGCGGTTTGCCTGCTGATGGCGGGTGCGACTGCACAGGCTCAAAATTCGGTTATGTGGATTCCAATGCTATCCTGGAAAGCATGCCTAAAGTAAAGGAAGCGGAATCTAACCTGGATGCGTTGAACAAACAATTGCAGGCCAAAGGCCAGAAAATGATGGAAGATTTTCAGGCGAAATACGAGGAGCTTGCAACGCAAAGTGCAGGCTGGTGAAATCACGCCAAAAGATCAGGATACCCAGTCAGCTGCCCTGGAAGAGCAACGAAATCAAATCGTTCAGTATCGAGCAGGATATGCAAAATCAAATGTCACAAAAACGTGACACCTTGTTGGCTCCGATCCTTGAGGAAGTCCGCGCGGCCATTCAGGCCGTAGCCAAGGAGAATGCATATACCTATGTTTTTGACGGTAGCCCGGGTATCGGCGTTTTACTTTATGCTGATGAATCGACCAATATCACTGCCCTCGTAAAAGCAAAACTGGGTCTTTAATTGTCCCGGCTTTCCATAAAATAGCCCCGGCTATCCCCGGGGCTATTTTATTTATTCTTCTTCCTCTGGGTGATCCCGTTGTATTTTTCTATCCCTTACCTCGCTATCCAGGAATTTATTCAGCTGATCAATTTCCAGGGTGGATTCCATTTCTCCGAACGCATTGATCTTGATATCAAAATCGCTTAATTTCTCATGGAAAGACGGCCGCCTGATTCTGGTTTTCGAAAATTTTATTTTCTTGCGAGGCATCGATTAACATTAATCTGAAAACTAAACGCGAGGATCGAAAAGGGGGATGCCGAATGGAGCGAAGCACTGTGAATGTCGAGGCGTCGAGGTTGTAAATTCGATCGTTTAACTTTCAACAGGCTTTAGAAAATAAACACCTTACACCAGGTTAAGTTTTTCCCTGAATCCGGAAATTCGTTTGACCGATTCTTCCTTTCCAAGGATGACCGCTATGGCGAAAACATCCGGACCCTGCGTAGAACCTGTCAGCGCAGCCCGAAAAACAGGCATGATATTGCCCATTTTGATGCCGGAGGATTGAATGATTTCCTTTGCAGCGGAAGAAGAACCCGTTTCATCAAAGGGAGTTAAGGCAAGGAAGGAAGCAGCTATTTGCTCGAGTACAGGAGCTGCCGCAGGGAGCCATTTTTTGGTTATTTCACCGGCATCATAGGAAAGGTGATCGGTGAAAAAATAATACCCCTGCGTTATTATTTCGTTCAACCGGTGGACTCGTGGCTTAAGGAGATCAAATATCCCCTCAAGATTGACCTGGTGAAAATTATAACCGGATTTTTCTGCCTCGGCCTCCAATCGGGATTTTGCATCTGAAAACACCAATTTTGAAGATACTGCTGATTAAACCATAAGAGCCTTGTCATAATCAAATCGTGCTCCGGATTTATGAATGCGTTCCACATCAAATGCTTCTATCAACTCATCAATGGTGAAAAGCTCCTGTTCTGTTCCGGGATTCCAACCCAGCAGGGCTAAAAAATTAATGACTGCCTCAGGCTCAAATCCATAGGTATCAAATCCATCAATGGCTTCATCTTTATGATCCGAAGGCCAGCCCATCGGAAAAACCGGAAATCCAAATTTTTGTCCGTCCCGTTTACTCAGTTTGCCATGCCCGTTTGGCTTAAGGATCAGCGGAAGATGCGCAAAAACAGGCATGGAATCTTCCCATCCAAAAGCCCGATATAACAGCACATGATGCGCCGTACTGGGCAGCCATTCTTCACCCCGAATGACATTCGTGATCTCCATCAGGTGATCATCCACCACATTGGCCAGATGATAGGTGGGAAATCCATCTGCTTTAAGCAATACTTTATCATCCAATTCACCACTGTCAAATGTTACTTCACCGCGAATTTGATCCTGAATGGAGATTTGCTGTCCGGGCTCAACCAGTAATCTGATCGTATATGGAATATGGGCTTGTATTTTCTCCTCTACTTCCATTGGAGAAAGGGTAAGGCTGTTGATCATTTCACCTCTCACGGAGGCATCATACTTGGGCGTGGAGATCCCTTTATCCGCCATCCGCTGGCGCATGACTTCCAAATCTTCAAGCGTATCAAAAGCGAAGTAAGCCTTCCCCTTCCTCACCAGCTGCATGGCATGATTTTGGTAGATTTCTGTGCGGTCAGATTGCCGGTAGGGGACATAAGGGCCTCCTTGGACAGGTCCTTCATCCGGATCGAGCCCAAGCCAATGGAGGGAACGCAGGATATAATCTTCTGCCCCAGGTTTGTAACGGACCTGGTCAGTGTCTTCAATGCGGAGTATAAAAGTTCCGCCGAGCTTTTTAGCCAGCAGGAAATTGAAGAGGGCGGTGCGGATACCTCCGATGTGCAGGGCTCCGGTCGGGCTGGGAGCGAATCTTAATCTAGTCATGATTAGTTCTTACTTTTGCAGCCGCCAAAGGAAAAAGGCTCGTTTTTCGGATAAAAAGCCCTTGATTTTCAGGCAAAATGCAGCTTTTCGGAGACGATATACGTTTAATGTTCATTTATATAGATCGATTGCGGGCAAAGATAGCCAAACCGGAACCTCAATTTTTACGATCAGATCCCATGTATTTAGTTCATACACCTCAATATGTTCAGGCGCTATTTCCCGGCCTGGTCTGGAAAATGGCTTCCCAGCAGAAGTCAATTTTTCTGACTTTTGATGATGGCCCTATCCCCGAAGTTACTCCCTGGGTCCTGGAAACATTAGCAGCCTATAAGGCTAAAGCTACTTTCTTTTGCGTGGGTGATAATGTGCGCAAATATCCGGAAATATTTGACCTGGTGGTCGAGTCCAACCACACGGTCGGCAATCATACCCACAATCATGTAAGTGGTTGGTCAACAGAAAACATTTCTTATTTCAACAATATCCGCCATTGCGCCCGAATGGTTCATAGTGGTTTGTTTCGTCCTCCCTATGGCAAAATAAAACCCAGCCAGGCCCAATTTATTCAACGTCATTACCGCATCATCATGTGGGATGTTCTGAGCGGTGATTTTGATAAAAACATCAAATCCTGATCAGTGCCTTCAGAATGTGATCAACATGCCGGTCCGGGTTCGATCGTCGTTTTTCACGATAGCCTGAAAGCGAAGGCCAACCTGAAATACGCCTTGCCTAAAGTCCTTGATCACTTTTCTTCACTTGGCTATTCATTTGATGCCGTTCCTGAAATGGAACCCGCTATGGCGGAGAAGAGGTGGGGGGTAGCGGTTTAATCCGGTTAATTTTTTACCACGTCTCCTGATGCACTTAATATATTTCTACCGTGATACCAGGTAAGGCCTAAAACGCTATTCAAAAAAGACAATTGAGCATAGGTAATCTTTCCCGCCGCCATAATATTTCCCCTGAAAATTGATTTCATTTTCAATATTTGAGCCACTCCTTCCACAGCAGTTTCTTTTCCGCCGGAAGTAAGCAGGGTATCCACCGTGGCAAATTGATTAAGCCAAAGAACATCCTCTCTGATATGTTGCGAGGAATCAATGGCTTTATGTACGGTAATGGGATAAGGCGAAGATGATTCAATAAGTTGCTTCATGGCATCCTGATCTATTCGCCGGTCTTTCAGCATACCAAAGACAAATCCTTCAACAGGCAAGGATTTGAATTGGTGTATTGCATTTTCCATTTTATCAAGAATCCGGGCATCATTTTCAAAACCAATTTCTGTTTCCCGGATCATGATACGGACAGGGATATTGACCAGGTCCAGGATTTTCATGGCCAGGTCCAAATCCGGTGTCATGCCTTCGGTCTGCAGGCGGCTGCATAATTCCAGGCGATCTGCTCCGTTGCTACAGGCTGTAAGGGCCTGTTCATATGAGGCCACGCAAACTTCAATCTTGTAGTCCTGGTGAGGGAGCATGTGCATTATTTTGCCCAGACATTGTATTTCAATATGCAGTAAATCGCACGAATACCATCCCGCCATCCGATTTTCTTGCCTTCTGCATACGTTCTCCCATAGTAGGAGATCCCAACTTCATAAATGCGCACTCCTTTGACTCTTGAAATTTTAGCCGTGACTTCAGGTTCAAATCCGAATCGTTTCTCTTTCAGCGGCAGTTGCTTAATCATATCCGAGCGGAAAAGTTTATAACAGGTCTCCATATCCGTCAGATTCAGATTGGTAAAAATGTTGGAAAAACGGGTGAGGAATTGATTACCTATCGAATGCCAGAAAAACAGGATGCGATGCGGGTTGCCACCCATAAATCGGCTTCCATATACAACATCCGCAAATCCCTTGATGATGGGAACTAATAGCAAATTGTATTCTTCCGGGTCATATTCCAGATCAGCATCCTGGATAATAATATAATCACCGGATGCGTTCTGAATTCCCGTGTGAAGGGCGGCGCCCTTGCCTTTGTTTAATTCATGTTCAATATAGCGGATCGGAAATACCGGATGTTCTGCCTGGTATTTCTTAATGACCTCAGACGTATTGTCTTTGGAGCAATCATTGACCAGGATGACTTCTTTTTCCCAATAGGGCGGCAAGGTCACTGCATTAACCTTGTCCAGGATCAGGTGAATCGTACGTTCCTCATTATAAGCAGGAATAACTATGGATAAGGTGGGCAAGAGTCTGTAATTTTAGAAAGGCGGCAAATTTATAACACTTTCCTTCAATCCCCAGCCAATGCTACCCCGCCGCTATTCATCATTGAGCACCAAAGTGGAGATATATCAGGACCAGCAGAATGGACATCGGAAAGTCAAACGGAAGTGGTGGTCTTCTTTAAAGATGACAAAGCCTTTGACCCTGAAATGCATAAGCTGCTATCTTTGCGCTTTCAAAAGTAACCATTACAAAGCACAGCATGGTAGGTGAGTTTATACCTTTGAAAATCAAGGAGATAAGATATGAAACGGAAGAAGCAGTAAGCATACTCCTTGACTATCCGGAAGAACATAAAGAGGCCTTTTCTTTTAAACCCGGCCAGTATCTGACCATAAAATGGAAATCAGGTGGCCAGGAGTTCAGAAGATCGTATTCTATCAGTTCTGTTCCGGAAGACCCCTATATAGCCATCACGGTAAAGGAAGTTTCCAAAGGCAAAGTATCTCCCATACTGGCCAGAAATGTAAAACCTGGTGATACGTTGGATATCATGATACCGGAAGGGAGGTTTACCGCCGATTTTGATCCCGATAAGAAGCGGGTTATTTTTCTGATGGGTGCCGGAAGTGGCATCACTCCCCTGATGTCCATTTTACGCACCGCTCTGGAAACCGAACCCAAGAGTACCGTGGTCTTGCTTTATGGCAGCCGCTCAGAATCCAAAATTATTTTCAAATCGGATTTGGATGAGTTGACAGAAAAATACAAAGGGCAGCTTTATGTTTACCATACTTTATCCAGGCCGGATGACGGTGGATTTTTAAAATCCATTTTTGGCAAAAAGAAAAGTGAATGGCAAGGACTGAAAGGAAGGATAAGTCCTGATCAGGTTCGGGGTATGCTTGAAAAACATCCTCCGACCAGGGAGCCCTCTGTTTTTTATTTATGCGGACCGGGTGATTTTATTCAAATGGCGGAACACACCCTTCTGTCTTCCGGGATTAAGGAAGAACTGATCAAAAAAGAATTTTTCACCCCTCCGTCTTCTGAACATCCCACTACTCATATAGGAGAAAGCTTCAAACATACCGGGAATACTTCTACGGTAACCGTCCACCTGCGTGGCGAAACCATTCTTTTACAAGTCGCTGATGAAACTATCCTGGACACCTTGCTTGACCATGGCTATGATGCACCATATTCCTGTCATAGCGGCGCGTGTGCCACCTGCATGGCTAAAGTTCTACAGGGTAACGTTGAAATGGATGCGTGTTTTGCGCTGAACGACCAGGAATTAGCTAATGGGTACGTGCTGACCTGTCAATCCCATCCCACTACCGGCATAGTAGAAATTTCTTACGATGAATAGGAGATGACCGGACTCAGGAATTCATAATTATCTTTTCCGCCTGCGAATTGGAATTAAATCGATTAACGACTTTTTCATAGTAGGCTTCATACTGGGGCAGAATGATACTGATATCGAAACGCCCGGCCTGTTCATAGGCATTCTTACGGAAGGTATTGAGCATCTCCTCATTTTCCAGCAACAGTAAGGCATTAGTGGCCATACTCTCGACATCTCCAATATCCGATATAAATCCTGTCACCCCATTAATATTAACCTCTGGCAAACCACCGGCATTGGAAGAAATGACCGGTACCTGGCAGGCCATGGCTTCCAGGGCTGCAAGTCCAAAACTTTCATTTGCCGACGGTATCAAAAAGAGATCTGAAACGGCAAGAATTTCTTCAATGGCATCCTGCTTGCCCAGGAAACGGACATGTTCAAACAGGCCCATTTCTCTGCACATCCTTTCCAGTTTTGGCCGTTCTGGCCCATCTCCTACCAATAGTAATTTGGATGGAATCTTTCTTTGAACAATGTCAAAAATCAGAATGACGTCTTCTATACGCTTCACTTTTCTGAAATTACTGGTATGGACCAGGATCTTTTCTCCCTCAGGAGCAATGGCTTTCCGGAAATGCTCCTTGTTCAGGCGACTGAACCGCCCAAAATCTATGAAATTGTAGATAACTTCGATTTCCCTGTTAATATGAAGTTGTTCACAGGTCTGATGGCGTAATTGCCTGGAGACTGCCGTGACGCCGTCACTTTTATTGATGCTGAAGGCTACCACCGGGGCAAAAGAACGATCACTTCCGACGAGGGTGATATCGGTACCGTGCAAAGTCGTGACCACAGGTATATAAATACCCTCATCAGCTAATATTTGCTTGGCGAGATAGGCTACTGTCGCATGCGGAATGGCATAATGGACATGCAGTAAATCAAGTTTTTCATACTTGATGACATCCACCAGCTTGCTGGTCAGTGTGGTATCATAGGGAGCATAATCAAAGAGGGGATATTCTTCCGTATTGACCTCGTGAAAAAAAATATTTTCCTGGAAATGAGTAAGGCGAACAGGCCGCTTATAAGTTATGAAGTGAATTTGATGTCCTTTGGTCGCCAGTGCCAGACCAAGTTCGGTTGCCACAACCCCTGACCCTCCATACGTAGGGTAACAAACGATTCCTATGCGCATATCCCGTTCGAAAGTTATATTAACATTCCGGCTCTTCCCGGCTTTATGATAGGCAGAACAATTATCGGGCAGTAACTGTTGTGCATGGAGCAGGATTAAAAATATCTCTTTATACTAGCGGCGTCATCTGGTAAACGTGGGAATATACAGCATAAGCGATCTGGCCGAAATAACCGGCGTCAAATGTCATACCCTCAGGGTATGGGAAAAACGCTATGGCCTTTTAAAACCCCAACGCACAGATGCCAATATCCGCTTTTACCAGGATCAGGATCTGCGGGTGCTTCAGCAAGTAGTCAATCTCTATCAACACGGCGTTAAAATATCCCACATAGCGGAGATGTCACTTGAAGAAATAGAAGCTGAGTCCCAACGGATGGAGCTGACGGAGGAAGATCTTGAAAGCAGGCTTTATCAGAGCATGTTGGAAATGAAGGTGCCGCTCATGGATGCCTTACTGGATGAATCGATCAGGAAAAACGGATTTGAATCCACTTTGATGACCCTCATCCTGCCAATGACCAATAAAATGGAAATGATGTGGCTGGGAGGTACCATCGATGAAGCTCATGAAGCCTGTTTTCGTCAACTCGTGAAACGCAAAACCATCCGGGAGATTGATCAACTACCCCACAATGGTAAAGGTCCAAGGGTGATGATGTTTTTACCCCAGGGGAACCAGGAAGAATTGAGCCACCTCTTCATGCATTATTTTTTACGAAAACAGGGATTGTGCATTACCGATATGGGATGTGAAATCAACCTGGATTGCGCTTGTTCTGCCTTGCTTAAATGCGAAGCCGAATGCGTGCTTATCGTCAACGCAGATCCGGTACATTGGCAATTCGGTCCGTTTATAAACAAGCTGGTGGATCGGACTTCATTACCGGTGATCGTTTCAGGGAGAGCTGCCGATGATCACTGGAGTCAGTATGGTGGGCAGGTCATTGTCATGGATGGCCTGGAAGATACCATTCGTTTTGTCTCCAGGTTAAAAGAAAACCTCCAAAATCTGATTTCATAATTTGTCTTTTTATCCTCATGATATGCGATTATTTTTTGTAATCCTGGCCCTTGGTTTGTTCGTAGCACTCGAGTCCTGCCGCCCTGCTTCCTCTTCGGATACTGCAACGATCAATTCCTCCGGCCAGGGCAAAATGTATAAAGTCGATGCCGCTCATTGCGAATTAAAATGGACGGCATTTAAAGCTGTCGGTACGCATCACGGACTAGTGCCGGTTTTAGAAGGTTACATTACCGTGGATAGTAACATGATCACCGGTGGCAAAGTGATCCTGGATATGAAAAATCTCCAGGTTACTGACCTTGAAGGGGATGACAAACAAAGTCTGGAAGATTACCTTAAGGGATTCAAACCCGGAAAAGAAGATGACTTTTTCAACACCACAAAATATCCCACTGCTACCTTTGTGATCCTGGGTTCAACTCCCATCCAGGGGGAGCAGGACGCCAATCAATTGGTGAAAGGGGAACTGACCATGAGAAATAGTACCAAACCTGTTACTATCCGGGCCAAATTGGATGCTGGTGCAGGTAACGCTGTTAAAGTCACCACGATTCCGTTCACCATCGACCGCACTGCGTGGGGAATAAAATTCAAGTCAAAAAAATTCTTCGATGATCTGAAAGATGATTTTGTCTATGATGAGATTAAGATTGAGCTGACCATCGGAGCCATTCAATAGTGCCCGCCCCGGATCGATCATTCGTCCTGGTCAGGAATCAAATCGAGTTTGTCCCTGAGCTCAAACATCAGCGGATTTTTAGCTGAAAGGATTTCAAATTTTTCCCGGCTGGTTAATAATTTTTTCGGCTTGATGAGCTCTTTACTTTTGTCCAGTTCCGGATCGATCTCAACCACGATCTGCAGATCCGGGATCCGAATGAGACTTCTCAGTCCGTCCAGGAGATTCACTTCCGCCGTTAGTCTGTTTTTGCCAGTCTGGGTTCCGGTTCGAATGAGGATGGTTTTTTCACCTTGTATTTCCACCATAGCCTCATTCAGGGTGTGGCGAAGGGATTGTGAAGAATGATTTTCCGAAAATTCCCTCCAGAATTCCTGCACGGTAGTCAGGCTGAGCGCAGGAATTTTTTTCTTGTCTTCTTCATATTTCAGGGAGGCCTTCTCTCTCAGGCTTTGCCATCCCTTTATGGATGGGATAGCCAGATCCCCCGGTTCCGAGGACGTTAAAGGGGAAAAATTGGTTGGAGCAATGAGTTGTTCATCTTGTTCAGTACCCAGTTCAGTTGGATTTAGTAAAGGTGAGATTTCGGGAATCTGTTCTACTTGCCCTGGTTGTATTTCAACAGGTTGTCCATTCCCATTCTTATAGGCGGCCCCTCCACTTAAAGGACCTGGTTCAGACTTTTTTTTTTGATTGTCTGCTACGTCTGAAACCGTTGGCACAGAACGTCGGTTCATGTAACACATCCGGACCAGGGCCATTTCAATATGAAGCCATTTATTCAATGCGCGATTGTAATGGATTTCACATTGATTGATGAGATCCAGATAGGTGATTAAGGATGCTCTTGGCAGGACATCGGCCTGCTTCAGGTACCTGACTTTGATTTTATCACCGTGCGTAAGCAGTTCTGCCGTAGCGGTATCCTTGCACAACAAGAGGTCCCGGAAATGCTCAGACAATCCGGAAAGCAAAGCTTCTCCATCAAAACCTCTTTTTTGAATATCGGCAAGAGTGAGAAATATTGCTGTCATATCCTCCCGTACGAGAGCGTCCGCTAACGAGAAGAAATAATCATAATCCAGTAATTGCAGATTGTCCAGTACTCCGGAATAAGAAATCTTTCCTTTCGACTGACCGGCGATGCGATCAAAAATGGAAAGGGAATCCCGCAGGGAACCATCTCCCTTTTGAGCAATAATGATCAATGCTTCCTCTTCCGCTGTAATCGATTCTGAGACGCATATTTCCCTGAGATGGGCAGCGATCTCCGGGACAGGAATCCTTCGAAAATCAAACGACTGACATCGCGATAAAATCGTAGGCAGGATCTTATGTTTTTCCGTCGTCGCCAGGATAAATTTTACATACGCGGGCGGCTCCTCCAGGGTCTTGAGAAAAGCATTAAAAGCGGAAGTACTGAGCATATGTACTTCATCGATGATATAGACTTTATATTTTCCCTGGGAAGGCGGGATACGCACTTGTTCCACCAGGGACCTGATATTTTCCACCGAGTTGTTGGAAGCTCCGTCTAATTCGAAAATATTAAAGGAACTGTTGATATCGAAACTCTTACAGGATGGACAGGCATTACAAGCTTCCCCTTCCGGTGTCAGGTTTTCACAATTGATGGCTTTGGCCAGGATACGGGCGACCGTTGTTTTTCCCACTCCCCGGGGGCCGCAAAAGAGATAGGCGTGGGCCACCTGTCCGGTCAGCAAAGAATGGGCCAGCGTGTCTGTAACATGGCGTTGCCCGACAACACTGGCGAAGGTATTGGGGCGATATTTTCTTGCCGAAACGAGGTATTGGGCCATGATTCTGTATGGGAGGCTAAAGGTAAGGTTTTACAGCATAGAGCATTGGGCATTGGGAATAGCGCATAGAGCAGCAAAGAGTAAAAAACATTGAGGAAATGAAAATTGGTTTAAATCCCTGGCAGGGGCTCAGGATTTTGAGCCCCTGCCAGGACTTTTACACCTTGAGGTAAAACTTTTTTTTACCTCTTTGCTCATTGCCCCATACGGCTCTGCACTCTATGCTCTTTGCCTTATGCTGCTTACCTTTGCACCGGCAATAAAAACTTAAGAATGAGTAACCAGCTTACCATTTTCCTCCAACATTTATTGTTGGACCCGAAGAAGATTCATTATATGAATACGCCAGCCGAACTCATTGAGGCTACCATCCTCAAAGGACAGGGTGTTTTATCCGATACAGGCGCACTTTGCATAGATACCGGAAAATTCACTGGCCGGTCACCAAAGGATCGATTCATTGTCAGGGATAGTGTTACTGAAGGTTCGGTAGATTGGGGACTGGTCAATAAACCATATGACATCGGGCAATATGAACTAATCAAAAAGGATATATTGGATTATGTCCGGCAGCATGATCTTTACATACACGATGGCTACGTAGGTGCTGATGAAAATTACAGACTGAATGTCCGGGTATTGGCCGAATACCCATGGAGTGCCTTATTTGCCAATAACATGTTTCTGCGCTTGCAGGGGGATGAAATAGATGGATTTGCTCCCGAATGGACCGTGGTTTGCGCCCCCGGATTCAAAGCAGATCCTGCAAAACATGGAACGCGACAAGCCAATTTTGCCATTATCAATTTTACTGACCGGGCTATATTGATCGGCGGTACGGGTTATACCGGTGAAATCAAAAAGGGCATCTTCAGCGTACTCAATTATATTCTCCCGCATGATGAGAAAACGCTCTCTATGCACTGCTCAGCTAATGTTGGAAAACAAGGGGACACCGCTATATTTTTTGGATTGTCCGGAACTGGTAAAACCACTTTAAGCGCGGACCCTAACCGTGCCCTGATCGGAGATGATGAACACGGATGGTCAGAGGATGGTGTATTTAATTTCGAAGGCGGATGCTATGCTAAATGTGTCGACCTCACCGAAGAAAAAGAACCGGACATCTTTCGGGCGATTAGACATGGCGCCTTATTGGAAAATATTCGTTTTTATCCGGGCACCCGTACGGTGAATTATTTTGATATCACCGTTACCGAGAATACGCGCGTGTCTTATCCGCTTTATCATATTCAGAATATGATGCCGGGATCGGTGGCTGGTCATCCGCGTAATATTTTCTTTCTGACTGCCGATGCTTTTGGTGTATTACCGCCGATGAGCAAATTGACACCGGCTCAGGCCATGTATCATTTCATCTCCGGTTACACAGCAAAGGTGGCAGGGACAGAGGCCGGAGTTACGGAACCGCAAGCTACATTTTCTGCCTGCTTTGGAGCACCTTTTCTTCCCTTACATCCTACCCAATATGCCGGCATGTTAGGCGAAATGATGCGCAAACATAAAGTCAATGTGTGGTTGGTAAATACCGGTTGGTCCGGAGGTCCTTACGGAGTCGGTAACCGGATTAAACTCAGCTATACCAGGGCCATGATCACCGCTGCCCTGGAAGGCAATCTGAATCATGTGCGTTACAAGACGCATGAAGTATTTAACCTGGCTATGCCGATGTCTTGTCCCGGAATTGCAGATCAGAATTTGCTTAACCCGGTTCAGACCTGGCAAAATGCAGATGATTATAAGGACAAGGCAATACTGTTGGCCCAGTCTTTTCATCGCAATTTTATTAAATATGCCGCTCAGGCATCGGAAGAAATTCTTTCAGGAGGTCCTCAGCAGTTTGGAGAAATCGACATGACCGTAGCAGCTGGAGAGGATATTCCTGGTTGAATGAGAATGTGAGAATGTGAGAATGTGAGAACGTGAGAATATGAGAGCGTGAGAGGATGATACCTTGTGCCACCGCTGAAACTAATACGCCACATAATCACCAGGCTCAGGGACCGATGGGCTGCGCCCTTGTGAGATTGTCAGAACTTGGTATAGTAATTTTTCAGCCGCATGGCGGCATAATATTCTAAGCAAGAAGATAGCAGAATATAACCAGGTAGGCCGCATAGCGGCGCAACTGAAGAAAACAGAATTTTAAGTTGATAAGCTAAAGCATCCATTCATCTCTTGCGATTATTTCATCTCACATCTTTACCACAGGCTTGACCACCTCACCCACCTTCACCCAATAAAGATCAGCCGGGAAAGCTGACAAATCCAGGTTGATCCCGTTTATTCCATCGATTCGATTTTCAGCCAGGACACGACCATTTGTATCCAGAAGCTGAATTTTCTCTTGCCGGCCCACAGGATTTTTGAAAGTGATATTGATCATGCCATGTGTCGGGTTAGGATAAATATCAAATGTGGTATTACCGGCAGCTACATCGAAAACGGCTGTAGAGGAGAATGGGATATACTTAAGTGTCAGCTGGCCAAAGAGATCAGCTGTTTTACTTCCCGAACCTCCGAAGATTTCTCCCACGGCATAAAAGGTATGGTTACCTGTGCCTATGTTGTATACCCTGGTGTGTGAGAAGGAATAGCGGTTTTGATCCAGGTCCAAAGCCTGAAGTGTAATTTTTCCATCATTTTCAGTGAACTCACCATTGTCGCTGGCCGCCAGCACGATATCGTATCCGGGGCTTGCAGTTAAATATCCGTCCAATACCAGCATGACTTTCCCAGGCTCAGGTGCATTCAGCGTTATGGAATCAAATGGCGTGGGACCACCATTTAAATCAATCAGGGGCAATGTAAAACCGGTAAATAAAAGTTTTTCAGGCCCCGACGTAGGAAAATATTCCACCAGCAGGTTCCCATATGCCGAGATCATGTGATCACCTCCTGCCTTCCCATAGACCTGGGCTAATGCATAATACGTATAGTCACCGCTTGAATTTACATTATATACCCTTATGTGGGAAAATGAATTTTCATCCACGTCACCGGCATTGACAGCTTCAACAGCCACATTTCCATCATTGAAAGACCAGTTCATGGTATTGCTGGCCGCCAGGACAATACGATCGGCAGGGCTGCTGGTGATGTAGCCATCAAACCGCACCACTATTTTCCCGGGAGCATTGACATGGATGGTCTGTTGACCTACTACGGTTGTATTGGTCACGTCACCACTGAAAATAAAACCATTGGCTTTTACAAATGAAGTTCCGGTGTCCGGAAAATATTCCACTGAAAGCGTACCGTAAATCGTAGCCTTGCCGTCACCATCCAGTTCGAGAACATTTTGGCCCACAGCATAGTAGGTATGACTGCCTGCGGATACGGCATATACCCGGGAATGAGAGAAAGGTCTTCCAAATCCTGGTTTGGAAGTCTCGATAGCTACGCTCCCGTCATTGGTGCCCCAATCGCCATTGTCACTGGCGGCAACCACAATGCGGTCCCCCACCGATGCGTAGCATTCCCCGTCAAAATGAACCACCACATAACCATCGCTGGGGAAGACTACCTGCAACTGCCCAAGGACTATTGCCGCTCCGCGGAGATTGACCTGCGGCTGGACTATCGATTGGGAAAAAATATTCGCTTGTGCATATGTGGCAACCGGTGTGAAAGAAACCAGCGATATCAACAGGGTGTAGATTTTGTTCATAATAAAAATCATTATCCTGGAATCGAAATATATCCAGGCATTCAACAGTATACGTTTGACTGCTTTAAAGTTAGGTTAAAAACACAATAATGTCAAGTAGGTGGTATCCCGTCAATAATAGCCAAAATGAGGTAATCCAGGCCGACATCAATTTTACAGATTCGTCTCAACCAGGTCAGCCAGGATTCAAAATCACCTTTTGGGGTATGGCATTGCCCGCTTATGATTCCCTACTTTTGAACAATCAAACCCACATCCATAATAGTTCTGCCAAATTTTATGGATGACACTTAGCTAATATGGAAATCCGCATAGCCCTGTACGAAGACAATAAACTTGTCAGAGAGGCCCTCCAGGCAATCCTGAATGGAACCTCCGGGCTGACCTGTTGCGGAGCATTTTCGGATGCTAATCGATGGGATATTGAAGTTAACCGGATTAAGCCTGATGTCGTGTTAATGGATATTGAAATGCCAGGGACCAATGGAATAGAGGCTACACGTCAGATCGGACTTAAATATCCGGAAGTTAAAATACTGATTCAAACCGTTTTTCATGATCAGGATAAGATATTCCAGGCTTTATGCGCCGGAGCATCAGGATACATCCTGAAAAATGATCCTCCTGCCAAACTGATTGATGCCATCCATGATGTCTATACTGGCGGTGCCCCGCTAAGCCCGATGGTTGCTAAAAAAATGCTTGGTTTCTTTTCCAACCAAAACGTAATCCTGGTCTCTCCCACCGCTGCCGATTATCAACTTAGCGAGCGGGAGAAAGAGTTACTCCAGATGATTGTGACAGGCGATAACTATAAAACCATTGCGGAGAAAGCTTTTATCAGCTACGAAACCGTACGTACGCACGTCAAACATATTTATAAGAAACTGCATGTCACCAGCCGGAGTGAAGCCGTCATGAAAGCCATTCAAAACGGATTTTCCTGAAATCAAGTTGTATTTTGAGTGAATCTTCATGTCAGCATGCTGGCAGAAGATTGGTAAAATTCTCCTGGAAAATAAATGAGAAAATATATTTCAGTAAACGATTGGTGTCTCCCACCTCGATGGATAGGTGTACTCTTTTTTTTCATTTTTTTTTCTTGCCTTGCTTATACCCAATTAGCGACAAGCGATTTTACCCAGTATGGTACAAAACAGGGCTTCACAGATGACAATGTGACCTGCATGACGCAGGATCACTTTGGATTTCTATGGGTCGGAACAACACATGGATTAAACCGGTTTGATGGATTTAATGTTGAACCATTTTTGCATGAGACTGCCAAAACCTCATTGCTTTCGGAAGAAATTTCTGGGCTATACTGGAAGGATAGCACTGAATTACTTGTGAGTACTAAACGTGGTCTTCATAGCGTGAATATTGAAACCTTTTCTCAAAAAAACATACTTATCCCTCCTGGCCCCATAGGACAGTCGAGCAAAGTAAATAACATTCGAAATATCCTCTCTGATCAGTCCGGAAATTTTTACATAACTACAAGAACCGGCTTTTATCAATTTAATAAAGATTGGGAACTCGTATTCAGGTATGATGACTACGATGAAGCTAATAAGGAATATTCCGGAGGATTTGGAAGTTTTGCCGGGTGGCTCGACCATGAAAATATAATAGTAAGCGGACAACAAGGATTTTATTTATACTATATAAAAGAAAAAAAACTTACAAAGATTGACGGGGATCATCCGAAGTATTTACTATTTAAAATAGTCAACCGGTTGAGGGGAGAACATTTTGTGCCCAGGGAAATCAAGCCGGGACTATTTTTAGTTTTCTTTGGTGACCGGGACACTTTAGCCTATGTGGATGAAATACAACATAGGGTTATTTACTCACGTCTTCCAATACATCCATTAAAAAAAGAATTTGAGTGGCGAAGCAGTTTGATTCCCTGGAATGATTCCACGATCTGGATTTCCGGTCACTTCTCCGGTTTTTTTAAAATTATGATACAAGGAAAAACAGGAGTAGTGAAAATGGATACTACTAAATTCCTTTCCTCCTTCACTTGTAACACGATTTTCAAAGACAATGATCAACGAATGTGGATAGGAACAAATGCAGGCATTTTGAAAAGGGATCAAAAGCTGATGAATATCGAGTTTGGAAATTTTCCGGAGGCCATTGTAGCCCAGAATCCAAAAGCATCCTTTTTTCAATTCACCACTGACCAGGACCATCTTTATGCTGTTGGCCCGATGAGCGGGGGCATGTATGTTTTCAGAAAGAAAGATCTGGCCTTCGAGGGCATCTGCCATTTTGATTTTCCTTCTTTTTCTAATCGAACCTGCCGGGAATTGGTAACATGGAATGCAGATACCATTTTATGCGGAACAGAGGTGGGTCTTTTTTGGTACAGCACAACTGATCATAAATCCGGCTTAATAGCACTGCCGGACTGGAGTCTACAGCACAATTGGGTGAGTGATTTGTTTGTCGACCGGTATCACCACCTGTGGGTATTGACCAACCAAAGTGCAGGTTATTATTATAGCGAAGGATCAATATCCCATTGTCGTTGGGTATCACTTACAAATACAATTGCGGATGGATTAACTCAATTATTTCATAGCGCCGAAGATCCATTTGGTAATATCTGGCTTGCCGGTCAGGGTCTGGCGAGATTTAACCACAACCAAAATGCATTTGATTTTTATTCCGAAAATTTTCCATCCCTACCTGATGATTCGAAAATGATTGAGGCTATCGCCTGTGACCAGGATGGTGGTATTTGGTTTGCCAATGCAACTAATGGTTTAATTTTTTTCAACCCTGATCTGCAGGATACTATCGTATATACGCCTGAAGACGGGCTCCCTGACCAATTAATTAATGCTATTGCCACAGATCACCAGTACATATGGGTTGCATGTCACAGTGGCGTAGCAAGAATTAATACAGTCACCAGGCAGATTATCACAGCCATTAATAAAAGAGAGATAAATTGGTATGGCATCAGTAGTAACAAATTTTATTTTGATGACCAGGAAAAGATGTTTTACCTGGGTCTTGGACAACATATGATGCGATTCAGACCGGGAGAATTGCATGATCAAGTGAAGCCGCCAGGGTTGAGAGTAGAAAGTATTGAATTTGGAAATGATTCTATGGTGTACAATCCACCTAAAAAGATGTATACGAACTGGAATCATCGAAACCTGGCTCTAACGTTTTGTGCCATTAATTTTAATGATGCTGAAGATCAATTATATAGCTACCGGACCGGAGATAACGCGGACACTGCCTGGATACACCTGGGAAAACAACGCAAAATATTTTTCAGCAGCCTGAATGCAGGCCGGCATGATGTGCAAATAAAGGTTTCCTCTGCCAATCATAGGTGGCCTGCCCAGAAACAATATTTTTCCATCATCATTCGGCCACCCTTTTGGCAAACATGGTGGTTTTATGTCCTTTGTCTGGCGAGCCTGATCGCTTCGATATACGCTTTATTCAACTACAGGATCCGGCATTTAAAAAAAGTGCTTTTGGTACGCGAACGGATCTCCCAGGATCTGCATGACGAAGTTGGTGCCACACTGAGCGGCATTGCCATGTACAGTTACCTGACAAAAGAACAAATGAAATCAGGACAGATCGGGGAGATGGAAAAATCGTTAAACGTGATTCAGCAATCCTCGACCGAAATGGTCACCAAACTCAATGACATCATCTGGGCAGTAGATCCACAACATGATTCGCTGCAAAAATTAATACAACGACTGGAAGAATATACGATTGAAATAGCTGCGACAAAACATATCCGGGTAGAGGTTGCTGCGCCCCGATACATTGAACAGATCAAAGTCCCTATGAAAACGCGCCGGAACATATATCTCATCTGTAAGGAAGCCATCAATAATGCTGTGAAATACAGTGATGCCACGATACTCGAACTAGTAGTCAGTCATGTTGATCATTCATTAGAATTTGAAATCAGGGATAATGGGATAGGATTTGATCCGGAGAGTATCAAGAGAGGGAATGGCCTCGATAATATGCAAAAAAGAGCGGATGATATCGAGGCAAAACTCCGTCTTGAAACACATACCGGTAAAGGAGTAACGATATCTGTGCAAGTGGGCCTTAAGGAGTAAGGCCTCCCACTTATTTCCAAAACTTATACTTATTCATATTCGAATTATGCTAAAAATACCTCATTGGGGTATTGATCATGCGCAATCCACGAGTGAAATTTGTTGCACTAAAAATAAAGAACCTTCATACCTGAAACAGGGAAATTCAACAAGAATAATAATGACATTTAATTAACAGAATGTTCATGCACTTATATTTCTATTTACAATAAATTATTTAACTGGGGAATCCGAAAACCAATTAGAGTAGGTACAAATGAATAAAATCAAAAAACATGCAATTCAAAAATGGATTTTTAGGCGGAAGTAATATTATTCTTCCTTGCATTGGCGGGAAATTGACAACTGCTATTACTTTCAGAAATGATGTTACAGTTAAGACATGTGTTCTTACAGGTTTCAATATCGGTTTTACTGAAGGTGATAATAAATTTAGAAGGGCCACCATTGTGCTTAAAGCGAAACGCAGAGCGGATAAGAAAAATATTGTTGATGTAACTGCAAATGTAGAATTAAGAGACCAGGATATTTCTGGTGATGTGATTACCGGATCGGTTTATTTCACGCTTATCGTTGAGTAAAGATAGGCTTGTGTAACCAGGTCATCAAGAGTTAAATACTAAATTGAGCCAGAATGGGATTCATCGCTGAACGCCTTTTTGGTTTTCTCTTATGACCAATTATTAAAGCAAGTTCTGGCATACTGAACCAGAGCCTATATAAGTTCCGCTAAATTTCTTTCTTCACTTTTCAATGAATACCCCAATGGGGTATTGTCCCGGCATATTCCGTTTGTCAAATTTGACCACCATTTCCTTATGGTGAGGTATGCCCCATTCAAGTAAAATCAATATGAAAAAATCTATCCTTCCCTTTTGCCTTGTATTGTTAGCCTTTGACCTTTTCGCACAAAGTAATGTGGGCATTGGGACCACTACGCCTGATCCAAGTGCGGCTGTTGACATCCTGAGTCATGAAAAGGGTTTATTAATCCCGAGAATGGATTCTGCGGAGCGTGTAGGCATTCCGATGCCAGCAGATGGTTTATTGGTGTACGACAATACATCAAAATCGTTCTGGCATTTTGATGGTCAGACGGGCTGGGTAGAAATCCTTAGCACCGGTAAAAGTGCATCGGGTGATGTGACCGGTGTTTTCTCCAATCTTCAGATTGCACCCGGTGCAGTGGGTACACAGGAAATAGCCCCAAATTCTATCACATCAGATCAGATCGCAGATGGTGCCGTCAAATCTTCGGATTTGAGTTCAATGGGGGCTGCTCCGGGAAATTATCTGAGATGGAATGGGACAGCATGGGCGCCGGCGCCTGTTGCGCTTCCTTTGATGGATCCTCCGGCAACCTCCTACATATTAGATACTGATGGTGATACAAATGTTCAAACGGAGGCCAATCCAAATGAGGATGTGATACGCTTTAGTGTAGCTGGCGATGAGGTGATGACCATTGGTGAAAATGAATTCGGGCAGATTTTGATTAATGCAAGTGGCGGAGGCTTTGGCAACCTGGCCATTGGAGAGGGTGCTGGTCAAAACAGTAATCCTATCTCGATTGATGAAGGCGGAAGAAATACCTTTATTGGAACAGTTTCTGGACATAACAATAGTAATGGCAGCTCAAACACGGGAACCGGTCTGGGTACCTTGGGGCATAATACAACTGGATCAATTAATTCCGCATTCGGTAACCAGGCATTACTTGACAATGAAGATGGAGATGGGAATACCGCCGTTGGAAATGAAGCGCTCACTTCAAATATTCATGGGAGAAATAATACCGCTGTAGGTGTCTATTCCCTTAATTCAAATATAATGGGGAACGTTAACACAGTCATTGGGAGATGTTCCATGTTTTCCAATGTAAATGGTTCATATAACGTAGCTTTAGGAGATTCATGTTTATTTACTAATACATCAGGTTTTGAGAATACAGCAGCAGGACACAAATCACTATATTCCAATACAACGGGTTATTATAATACTGCTATCGGAGATTATGCTATGTATTCCAATCTGGATGGAACTGATAATACTGCCTTAGGACTGGGTTCACTCAAAGCAAATACAAACGGGACGCTTAATACGGCGATAGGAGGGTTTTCATTGTATTCCAATCAATCTGGCCAAAAAAATACTGCCGTTGGCTATTCATCACTGCATGCCAATCTAAACGGAACCAGTAATACAGCTGTTGGATATGTTGCTTTGAACGATAATATTTCAGGCCAATCCAATGTGGCTATAGGATCTAATGCATTAAAATCAAATACAACCGGAGGAGATAACACCGCTGTCGGCAGTGAGGCACTATTTTCAAATGATGTTGGTCCATTTAACACGGCCATAGGATCAAGTGCACTAGGGAGTAATAGTTCTGGTGCCTCGAATACAGGATTAGGGTATAATTCCCTTGGTTCAAACGAGACTGGTTCATTCAATGTTTCTATTGGTAAGAATTCCATGTTCACCAGCTCTTCCGGATCCTACAATGTCGCTATTGGCGATTCCAGCTTGTTTTCAAACTTGTCGGGAGGGCACAACACTACTGTTGGAAACAGAAGCGCTGCATCCAATGTCGGAGGATCTTTTAATGTAGCGATCGGGGATTCGAGTTTGTATTTAAATCAGGAAGGGAATTACAATATAGCAGTGGGAGCTAATGCCTTATTTTCAAATACTGATGGATTGGATAATACGGCCCTGGGGAATGCTGCTTTATTTACTAATACTTTTGGCCAGGGAAACACGGCAACTGGATCAGCTGCCCTTTTTTATAATTCAATCGGATCTGAGAACACCGCCGATGGGTTTCAGGCATTAAAGAATAATGATCATGGATTCGATAATACTGCGATTGGAAGCAGTGCATTATTTTTCAATAATTCCGGATTTAATAATACGGGGGTGGGTTCAAGATCTTTGGAATTCAATCAGGCAGGACATAATAATACAGCTGTAGGAAATAATAGCAGCGAATCGAATACAAATGGTTCGTATAATGTTGCTCTTGGCGATTCAAGTTTATATTCAAATCAAACCGGGACACATAACATAGCCATTGGAAATAGCAGTGCAGCATCGAATATAGATGGCTCATACAATGTTGCCATTGGCGATTCGAGTATGTTTCTAAATTTAACTGGCAATGAAAATACAGCAGTCGGTCATAGGGCTCTTTTCTCCAATTCAACAGGTTATTATAACGTAGCCATAGGATCAAATGCCCTGAAAATTAATTATTCAGGCAATTCGAACAGCGCTTTAGGTTATGAAGCACTCACCTCAAACATAACAGGAGATGAAAACACTGCATGCGGATACAAAGCCTTGAAATCCAATGTAACTGGAGATAATAATACAGCCTTTGGCTATTTGGCTTTGAAATCCAATAATGGCAATTATAATGTAGCCATGGGCGCCAGTGCAATGGCCTCTAATCAAATTGGATACGAAAATGTCGCTGTTGGAAACAATGCTCTCAATGGAAACCTGACAGGATTTTATAATGTTGCCGTTGGCGCGGAGGCCTTATTAGCGAATACGGATGGCATTGACAATATCGCCATTGGTACTATTGCTCTAACAAGCAATCAGACAGGAGATTATAACGATGCAGTAGGTGCCGGAGCGCTTTCATCAAATATTGGTGGAATTCATAATTCAGCTTTTGGAGAAATCGCCTTACGCGATAATCAGGGCAGTTCAAATACCAGTGTTGGATCTAACTCATTAAAAGCGAATGTCGACGGTAATTTCAATTCCGCACTAGGCGTAAACGCACTTGGTGGAAATGTCAGTGGATCTTACAATACCGGAATAGGCTATCAAGCCATGTATACTGCCACGGGATCATACAACACCGGCGTGGGATATAATGCTGGATTCTATTCTGCCGGTTTAAGTAACACCACAGCCATAGGTAACGGAGCCATAGTCACTACATCCAATATGATACGACTGGGAAATTCCGCTGTTACGGTGATCCAGGGCGAGGTAGCTTTCACTACTCCCTCCGACGGAAGATTTAAAACGGATGTCACAACCGATGTCCCGGGACTTGATTTTATCAATCATCTCCGTCCGGTGTCTTATCATTTTGATTACCCTGCCTTTTCCAAATTCCTAGGCGAAATAAATACTGACTCATCGGTCCTCCAGCGCAAAGAGAAAAACTTAGAATTAGGTTTTATCGCACAGGAGGTAGAAGCTATTTGCAAAGAGGGTGGAGAGCAATTTGCAAATCTTATTCATGTTCCCGATAATGATCATGACAACTACTCACTGGCTTATGGTCAGTTTGTCGTCCCCATCGTCAAAGCCATCCAGGAGCAACAAGTCATCATGGATGAAAAGGATAAGGAAATCAATGCCTTGAAAGATGAATTGAATGAGCTAAAAACAACAATAGCGAAAATTGGAAATATCGATGCACTCCTGACCAAAATAGCGCAACTAGAAAATTCAGTACAACACCTGGAGAACAACGCCACCCTGGTGTCACAGCATTAATTCACTATACAAGAGCATTTATATGAATTACCAGCTGCGCTCCGCCCAACCAGCTATTTCAATAGTATTTGCTATTGCACTATGTTCATTCTGTCATCTATATGGCCAGGTCAATTATTATACGTTTTCGCAATCCAGCACCTCCTATATACCCATCACAGGAGGTGTTGTTTTGGGAAATAATGTTAATAACGGATATGGCGTATTTCTGGATCCGGATACCACAGGGATGGGATTTGAACCCCGTGGTCCAGGCCTGGATATCGGATTTGATTTTCACTACCGGGGCATTACGTATGATCGTTTTGGTGTGGCCAATAACGGATGGATTTTTTTGGGGAAAAGCATCTATGACTCCCTGGGCGTGGATATCGGTTCAAGTATTTACCAGCAACCGATGACGGATGTCGGCCCTGAAAATGTCACGCTACGATCAAGAATAGTTGGATTCAATTTTTGGCTTTCGGGAAACGAAATTAATTCAACTTTGCGCTATGAACGTATAGGTGATTCGCCGGATAGAATCCTGGTCATTCAATGGAAAGATTATGCAATTTATTCTCCTGATATTTTCCCGAATAGTTTAATGAATTTTCAGATACGATTGTATGAATCGGACGATGCTATTGAAATTAAATACGGGCAGTGTTCATTTGATGGCATTACGGGTTTTGCTGCTCAGGTTGGATTAAGCGGATTGTCTCTTTTGGAATTTAACAACAGGACTACAATGTCTGCCAATGATTGGAATAGTACAATCCTGGGAACATCATTCAACGATGGGTGTACTGTGGATATGTCTGTTGTTATACCTGAAGATGGATTGACATTCAGATATGATCCCGCATCGTGTGTGCCTCCTACTTCAATCGAATTATATCAATTTTCTGCTTCCTCTTTAAGCTTTTCATGGCAAACACCATATACGAATCCTGCAGAAGGGTATGAATATTTTCTCAGTGAATCAAGCTCACCGCCTGCATCAGGCATATTAATCAATTCAGATTCGATCACCATTACTTCATTAAACCCGGGCACGCAATATTATTTTCATATCCGGTCCAGGTGCGATACTGATTTATTTTCTGATTGGTTTACAATTCCGGCGACCACATTGTGTGACCCCTACACTTTACCTTATGTCGAAAATTTTGATGACGTCATGGCTCCGGATTTGCCCGATTGCATAAGGACAATCAATATTGATCCTGTATCCTATGCACTGATGACCACCACAGATACCTATTCTTCCTCACCCAATTCTTTTGGGTACCAATGCAATAACTATGATCCTGAAGATGATTGGGTATTTACCCCAGGTTTTATTCTCCAGCAAGATTCCACTTATATTATTTCACTGGAGTTCCTTGGAGGAGACAGTATGTTCGTGTATTCGGGAAACTATCCCCTGATTTCGAATATGACCGTGAGAGATACCTTTCTTTTTACCTATGACTACACGTCAAGGTATACCCTATTTACCAGCCCGGCAACGGATACCATTTATTTTGGCTTGCATGTTAAAAATTGTGGTACAAGACTGGATGACCTGACTATTAAAAAATATGATTGCAAAGTACCTCAAGATATAGCGATCACAAAAAATACCGGAGACTCTGTTATTGTTTCCTGGACAGCGCCAAGTCCAGCCCCCATGGAATATGAATATCAGCTGACGGATTATCTTCAGTTTCCACCCTCTACCCTTTCGACCACATCTGATGATTCCATTTTATTCACAGGGTTACTTCCTTCCAGGGATTATTATCTTTTTATTCGTTCTTCTTGTGGTGGTGGAGAATATTCCCCCTGGACATTAATCCGGATCACTACAGTTCCATTTAATGATGAATGCACCAATGCGATAGAGCTGATACCAGATCCCGGTTTTAATTGTACTCTAAACCGCTATTCAACTGTAGGAGCAACTGATTCTGGTATAAGTCCCGGTTCTTGTGGCGGGATACCTGATGATGATGTGTGGTTCAGGTTCGAAGCCATTGAGCGAAGTCATCGGATTTTTGTCAAGCCATACAGTTTTGAATCCAGGCCGGGAAGCAGAACTCCGCAAGAAGGTGAAGCCTACACTGTAGAATTATATGCTGATAGTTGTGGAGGATCATTCCTTGATTGCGTCAATATTGTCGGATATGGGGCGAGTGGTGAAATCATAAGGACCAATTTGGTGATAGGCAATACATATTATGTCCGGGTTTTTGGGACTGACGCCTATAATGGCGGAAGTGATTTTGATATTTGCATCGGAGCGATCCCCATTGAATCAAATGATAATTGTGCAAATGCACAACTGCTGGTATCATCCGGACCGGTGTGCGATAATTACGTTATAGCAAATCTTGCGGGCACTACACCATCAACTACGCCTTCAAGTTCTTGTCCCGGAGCTCCCTACTATGATATATGGTATAAATTCGCGGCGATCGATACAACTCAAATTATTGAGGCTCATTTCTTAAACGGAGGCGATGGGGTGATGCAGGTATTCACAGGTGAATGTGATGATCTTACTGATATTGGATGCAGCCACGATACTATACCTGGCAGTGAGATTATGATCCTGAACAATCTCGTGATAGGTGATACCATATTTATTCGAATGTTTGATTCGGCAGGGGTTGGCTCGTACATTGGAACAGAAATCTGTGTCCGGATTCCACATCCAAATGATGAATGCACAGGTGCAACCGAGATTACAACAGTTTCTGGCGTGACCATGCATGATCCTGCAAATGATAATACCACCTCGGCTACAGGCGATGGCCAGTGTGATGGAAATTATGCGGATGATGATCTTTGGTACAAATTTATTGCGGCAGCAGATACGCAATTGATCGTAGTGATTTCCACGGGGTATCCGGAGTATTTATACACTCCTGTGATTGAATTGTTTTCTGATAACTGCCAGGGTACATCCATGGGTTGTTCAGCCACGGGTGATATGCTTGCTGTTGGATTAATTCCTGGTCAAGAATATTATTTCAGGATTTACAGTGCAGAAAATGGTTTTGGGCAGGGCAATTTTTCAGTATGTGTTACCATTCCGCCACCAAACTATACATGCTCGGCTGCCGATTCTATCGCTGTCAATGTAGGAACTTCCTGTGAACAAACAACTATTGGAACGTTGGTTGGTGCCGGTATCAACAATGAAGTTTGGTATAAATTTGTAGCTCCGGATTCAACTGTTTTCGCAAAGTTGGATTATATCAGTGGCGCTGGATCATTTTTACTCAGTTACTATGAGGATTGCAATGGACCGGAGCTGGCTTTCGGAGGTTACAACAGTTTTTACCAGGTATATTATCAACATTTTATTCCCGGACACTCCTATTATCTGAAAGTATGGGCACCTGCTTATAATGGGTTCTATAATCAAGGTACGTTTTCCTTGTGCCTGATTCATAGAGTCAATGATGAGTGTGCAGGCGCGATTACTATCCCTGCGAATGTAGTATGTACTGTTCCAATTGAGGGTGAATCGACAGGTGCAACACCTTCCAACGTACAGGATACCTGTATTGGAATCGGCTCAGATGTGTGGTATAAGTTTACCGCCTTATCCACATTTCAGGAAATTACTTTCAGCGCATCAACTGGTTCGCTAAATCCGGAAGGTCAGATCTACGCAGGGTCATGTGCAGGCCCTATTATTCAATGTTTCAGTTACAATATTTATTCCCCTTACATAACTAAAGTTTATCTCCCTAATCTTACCATTGGTGAAACCTATTTTATCAGATTAAAGATTGCTTTTTTTTATACGGGGACCTATGATATATGTATTACCTCTCCTCCACCTAATGATGACTGCTCACAGGCCATATTCCTGGAGCAGCCTCTGACTACAAAATGTAATCCCCTTTCCTCTGCATCAGGAACAACCATTAATGCTACTTATTCCATAGGCGATAGCCCTGATGTATGGTATGGATTCATAGCTAAAACGAAATCGGTTGCCATTCATGTCACCCCCTCAACGCCTGGTTTTGATCCCATGATCAAGCTATGGACCAGAACAAGTGACGGAGGAATAGGGGATCAATCCTGTGTGGTGGAGCCGGTTTTAAAGACTACAGACATAACTCATTCAAATGGGCAGCCAGAAGTCATGATTTATTTTGGCCTGACACCTGATGCTTATTATCTTATAGAAATAATGGGAGGTACTGAGGCCACTGCTCCCGGTAATTTTGATATCTGCATTTCAACCTTAAATTCGGCCATGAAGGTCCATTCGGCTGAATATAGTACTTACGATATGGACAGTACCGCCACAGCCGGCAAATGGGAACAACCTGTTGTAAAAATCACTTTACGAATGTCCGGCACCACCAACAATCAGCATATCGAAAAAGTAGTCGTCAATACAAGTGGGACAACGGATGTATCAGATATTAAAAATGCAAGACTTTATATTGATCCCAAAATAGCAGGCATTAATATTCTGACATTCCCTTTTAAACCATTTGGTGAGCCCGGGATAGGTATAGCCAATGGATATCCGGCCCCTGTTCAGTTTGGACAGACTATTCCCAATCCTGATGGTACGCTCACCTTTACCGGAAATTATACAATGCCGGGGGATCTGAACACCAATTATAATCGATACTTATACCTGGTCTACGATATTAAATGTGACGCAACCTTAGGTCACGTAGTCAATGGCCAATGCACATCGATTACAATTGACGATGAGGTCTATCATCCTTATCAAATGGCTAATGCCGGACTTCCAATTGCAGACCAACTATTTTATGATACACAAAATGACGGAGATTGGAATAATGGAAATACCTGGGTTTGCAATGTTCCACCGCCCGATGGTCCGGACATCATGCCCATTTATATCAACCACCAGGTAACGGTTTCAGACACCCAACAATGCAGCAATCTAAAGATCAACTATCTAAGATCACTGACACTCAATCCAGGCACTGAATTCACCCTTGGAGCAAGTTCAATGGGTAATGCTTCAGGCTACTCCAATAAATATTTTGATTGCAAATGGGGCTCATTATCGCTGGATAGTGCGATACTTAATGTCAACGGAAGTATTATGATTGGAGAGGGAACGGATCCAACAATAGGATCATTTCACGCAATGAATAGTACTCTAAATCAGGATGGGGTGGATGGTACGTCAAATGCTTTAGGTGGATTTGTGAATATTGGAACAACTAATTTCGTGGATTCAGCATTTAACATTACTATTTTAGATCCGGCAACATTTATTTTTTGGGGATCATCTTATTTTGGAACTCCATTACATGGCACACTTACATTTGGAGGAGGTGATGATACACCACCTGGTGCAACTACAGGTTATTACATAAGTTGGGGACCTTACTCTTTTCTCCGGCCTGACTCACTAATAATTGCAGGCGGATATGCTTCTGATCACCGGGAGGTGAATGGAGTTGCTTATGGTCATCACATTAAAGTTATGAATGGTGCTGAATTTGTTGGCACTACGATTCTGAATGGTAATTTGATAAATAATGGATTAATGACCATTCCGACAGAGATATCCTTTTGTGGTGATGCAGATATTGCAAACTATTATACCAACACCACAAATTCACAATCTTTATCAGGGAACGGATTTTTTAGATCCGATATTAATAATTCCATTCCTTCAAATCAAACAGAAAACCGAATCACTAAATTACAAGTAGCTAATACCTATAGTGGACTGGATCTTGAAATGCCATTGGGTATAAAACAGATTCTGAGGATCAGGAAGGGGAAAATAAATAATTCAATTTCTTCACTTCTTACTTTAGGAGATAGTATTCAACCTGGTATATTAGTTACCGTTCCCCAGCCTCCTTACCAGGATGATCCAAATAAATTTTATGAAACCTCGTTTACAGGTGGCATAGGCAACTGGGATGGCGGATATGTCCATGGTCCGCTGAAGATATGGTTTCAGGATACCACTCCGGGTAAGCAAATCATTTTACCAATTGGAGGAGACAGTGTACAGCACCCTGTTTCCATAGCCTTCATGAGTGCCGATAGCGGATTCATTACTGCTCAATTTATGGACGGAAATCCGGGTACGGACGGTTTGCCTTTGATCAGTGAACAGGGAGTAGATCTTAATAATGTTTCTACTACAGGATATTGGCACGTTTCTTCCTCAAACCTGACGGACCCTTATGATCTGGCGGTCAACGCAAATGGTTTTACTGTTGATGAAGATAGTGTCATCACGGATGTAAGCAATGTGCGATTGATCAAGAGACCGGATAACGGAGCCTGGGATTATTCAGGTTCGCCCAATACCAGTCCTCCGGTCACTTTGGATTCCATAGGCTTGCCGGGTATTACGGGGTTTTCAGATTTTGCTATTGGTACAGATTGTAATCTTATTGTTACTAACGCAAATGATTCGGGTGCGGGTTCATTACGCTATATTATCCAAAATTGTGCCCAGCCAAATGACACAATAAAATTTGCCAGTAATATGGATCTCCTTTATATAACATCAGACACCATTGTCCTCGATAAAAATATATACCTTTTCAATAATCATCCGGGTCAAATTATCCTTCAGACATCTGGTCCTCAATCGACATTTAAAATAAATACAGGAGTGCAGGCGGGCATGAAAAATCTTTTGATTCTGTCCGGATCAGGACTAAATGGCCGAGCGATTTGGAATGACGGCGTATTAACGCTCAAAGATGTCATCGTTGTAGATAACCTGCCTGGAGGAAATGCAATATATAACAAGGGAACTCTTTTCCTATCCGGAACAACAGAAATCAGAAACCAATAGTGATATACCTGTACAAACGAGTGATTTTGTCAACCAAGATTCATCATTAAGCTATGTCCCAAACCTGTCGCCGGAGATCCACCTATATTACGATGGCCATGCAAAAGTTTATTTTTTGTTAATAATTTTTGGTCCCCGACTCGGGCAAAAGGTCCCTCCTGCTTTATCATCGGGCGGATAATAAAGGATGCGGGGTCAGCCTACATGGAGGATAATCAGAAAACGGACATTTTCGGAATGGTCCATGTCGTGATGGATCACTAGTATGGTCAAGCCTCCAGGAAAGTCATTCCATGAATACTGCCACGCTGCCTTTTTACAACCTGGAAGAGGTATCTGAGTAGTGCCATCTCACCTTCCTGACACCAGCTATCGCTATTATGGGATCCATGGCAAATCCTTTTCCATCGATGCAAGAGAGTCAATATCAGCCTTGATTCAAAAAACTTCAAAAACCGCCTTAAGGGGACTAATATCCCTGAAAAGGCCTTTTTTTTGAAAATATTTTCAAAAACTCACCATTTCTGGTGAGTTTTTATCTTTTTACCCCCTTTAGCTTTAGGTCCGGAAATACCATCGGAAGGTGGATAGGGCACTTTATTTCACCTCCCTACCTGTATTTTTTCCAAAAGCGGAAATTTACTTTCTCACTATAGAACAAGTATTAATCAGTATTGGTACAAGCTTAGTTTTGTTACGACTGTTATTAATGTTATTAAAAGCTGGATGGATGATGTTCTGTCCGGCTTTTTTTTATGGATTACTCTTCCCAACCATCCACTATCAAATCCAGAGATCATATCGTACGATTACAATCGGCAGTCTCATGTAATTGCCTCACAGGCATCCAATGGAATCAGAAAGCATTTAATCTTTTTACATATTGAAATGCTTATTTGGGAAGCCAATTTGTATCTTTACTTTACTGGTTTTGTAAACCAGGGTATTCAATCATTTTCAAAAAATTTTATTCAAATGGCAGTTTCAAGATTATTCAGTGAAGTGACGATTGGGGGAGATGCAAGTGACAATCCTTCAGGCTACAGTTGGACCACGTATGTGAATTATCCTCATCTGGATTTAAATAAATCCTACCAACGGATAGATGTCATCACCAACCAGGAAAATCTGCAAGTGACCGGGCTGGCGCTAATCATTGACGGGCATGTACGGACAGGGCCAAATGATCTGTGCTTTTTACCATGCCCTCCCTTCTGTTAATAGGGCAACCTATGCAATTTTATGTTTGGACCCGTCAAACTTTAGGTAGCTTATTAGTCATTTTGCTTTTATTTAATGTGCGCTCTCTTCCAGGGCAGTCTGGTGATTTGCGTTTTAATCACCTCCAGGTAAAAAATGGCCTGTCAGAAGCTACCAATGCTTATGTATATAAGGATTCCAGGGGTTTTGTCTGGATAAGCTCAACCGAAGGGCTCAATCGATTTGACGGGACCCAGGTGAAAACCTACTTCCCGGATCCCGATGACCCATGTGCCATCGTCGGTATAAATATTCAAAGCAATTTTTTTGAAGATGATTCATCCCGGATTTGTTTTAATACTCATGACGCCGTCAATGTGTACGACTGGAAATCAGATTGCTTCCACGGCTATCAAATCCATGTCGGTCAGGATAGTCTGAATGGATTGATTGGATATATCTCCTTTTACCTGGACAAGCATCACAACCTTTGGATGTTATGTAATCTGGAGCTCTATACCTTCAACCTTTCAACCTCCACCTTTAAGAAAATTGGTAATACAGACAATCCAAGTATACGGGGCATCGTCCTTGCTGATGCTGAAGGAAAGGTGACGCATTTCTGGACTTATTGGCCTAACGTACCTGGTGCAGAAGAATTCACGTTGGACACTAACCTGCAGGTGATTGATCATAAAATGCTTTGGGATTCCGCCTCGTCCCAACCCTTAGTGGTCAGGGACATGGTCACCCAGGGAGACAGCTTGCTCTGGGTGTTGTCCGATCATTCCCTGTGGAAATATAATGTGCTGAAAAAGAAAAGTCAACTCATTCCGTTGGATAAAAGAGATGCGATGTCCTTTGAATTCATGAATGACAGCACCATGCTCATTGGATTCAATACAACGGGTTTGTGGGAGTTCAATATTTCAAAAGCTGCATTTACGGCTCAATATCTCCATCAGCCGGAAGACGAATTCAGCCTGGCCAGTAATTCGGTAAATGACATAACAAAAGACATGTCAGGTGGAATATGGGTTAGTTCCTGGGGAACCGGGTTGAGTTATGCCCAGGTTCAAAAGAAAAAATTTAATACGTTTTACCCTAAAAATTTATATCCGGGTATTCAGCCTTTCGTACCCGCCTCCTGGATTCCAGATCAGCCAGAAACACTGATATGTGCTACCAAATCCAATGGGTTTTATTACTTACATCGAAAGGGACCGCTGCAAGTGGAGATAACGAAAGTGCCAAATCTGGATGCTCACGCTGTGCAGGGGAATGTAGGAAAAATGATCAGGGATGATCTGGGCCATATATGGATCCTGACTTTTCCCGGATTTTCCGTTTTCGATCCGGTTTCAGGAAAGATCCGACATGTCAGTAACGTTGCTAATATTGCATTGGACGGGCTGCCGTGGCGAAACCAGGAAATGTTGCTCAGTGGAAGAGGCCTTTTTGAAACGACAGGGAACGTAAAGGACGGATATTCATTAAAATGGAACCCAGCCATCCCGGACTCGACCAATGGCTTATCTCTTTTTCTGGATAGCAGGGGACGCTTATGGTTCCAGGAAGAACTGAGTGATTTTTTGGTCCTGGATACCATGGAAAATAAGCCTTTAGACACTCTTCCCATTACAGGTCTATGTTCACAAATAGTGGAAAGAAATGGCACGATTTGGATTTGCTCTACGGACGGATTGTTTGAAGTAGATGCCGGTAACCTGCAACTGAGGAAAGTGCACCAAAAAAATAATGGTATGCCGGCTTCTGGTTTCAATAGCATGGTGATGGATCTGGATCGTCGGCTTTGGCTCACCTTCAACCAGGGCATCGTCATGTTTGATCCTTCAACAGACAGTATCCGGACTTTCACCCAGGCCGATGGTCTTCCCTCTTTACAATTCACCCCTGTAGCCTATCAGTTTGATGACGGGGAGATCTGGTTTGCAGCCATCGATGCTGTGACTCGATTCTATCCTGATCAAATTCATGACTTAACCCTTGAAGCCATTCCGCAAATCACCGAAATTCAGGTCAATGATAAAGTACCGGAGGAAAAATTAATCTGTGAACTGACCGGAGCAACGAATATCCCATTAATTGAAAAACTCACTTTTGACTATAAAAGAAATACCCTGGCCTTCCGTATAAATGCGCTGGAATACAGTTCACCACAAAACAACAAATTGAAGTATCAAATGGAAGGACTGGATGAGCAGTGGATAAAAACATCTTCAGGAAGTTTGATCCGGTATCCCAATATACAACCTGGAAATTACCGCCTGGTGGTGTATGCGTCCAATTCAGATGGTGTTTACAACCCTCGTCCACGAATTTTATTGATCTGTATTACTCCGCCCTATTATAAAACCTGGTGGTTTATTACCCTCATGATACTGGCTGGTGGATCTCTGTTGGCTTATATTATGTATTTGCGATTCAGTAAAACGCTGGAACTGCAAAGGGTGCGGTTGAAATTATATGAAAACCTCCATGATGATATAGGGTCAAGATTGACGGCTATTGTTTTATCGGCAGAAGACCTGGAACGAAATGAAAATATTCAGCATCCCAAGATCCAGGCTATTTCAAAAATTGCAAAAAATATTGTTGGCAACATGCGTCGCCTGGTGTGGGCCATCGATCCGGAGAATGACAAGGTGCGAAGCCTCATTCAAAAAATCACCCACGACAAATCTTTGATCCTGGCTGATAACATGGAATTTCATGTGGAGATCGATGAACATCTGAAAAATGTAATCATCCCTGGCGAGATCCGATACCAGATCAGTTCCATTTGCAATGAAGCTTTCAATAATATTTCAAAATATGCCCGGGCCACCCGGGTGACGGTTAAATTGTCCAGGGACAATCGGAAGTTCTATTTAACCATTTCGGATAATGGGATTGGGTTTGACCCATCGGCCACTTCAAAAAATATGGTCACCGGGTCCGGATACGGCCTGAATAATATGAAGAAGAGGGCCTCCCGGGTGAAAGGGAGCCTGAACATCTTCTCCAAACCGGGAGAAGGGACGAGCATTGAGGCTGATTTTCCCTATTGATTACCCGGTCAAAGCATAAAGTATCAAAACCGTAGGCTATCTTATCGGTCGATTTTATTTTTATCGGGTGTTATGTTCAGGAAGGTATTAGCCTATGAGGATGATCCTGCCTTGCGGAAACAGCTTGAAAGTGTCTTTTTTTCGATCCGGAAAGAATACCACCTGCTAGCTACTTTTCCCAATGCCACAGGAATTATGGACGAGTTGAATCAATATCAACCGGACGTCGTATTGATGGATCTCCAGATGCTGGAAGACGATGACGGCCTGGTCGCCTTATATAAAATCAAACAAACAATGCCGCAGATTAAAGTACTCGTGCTGACGATGTTTGATGCAGATCAAAAGATTTTTAATGCCATCTGCCTGGGGGCTGACGGATACATGCTCAAGACGGATTTTTCTTCCCATCAATTGCCTCATTTAGCCATGCGAAAATCGCTCGCCACCATCTTTGATGGCGGGGCATATCTGACACCCACGGTTGCCAGGCAGATCATGAAACTCTTTACCGATCAGTCTATCACCGAAAGAATAAAAAAAGTGAGATCGCGGTTTCATCTCATATTCCAAAAGGATGCTGCCCGCAAGACTTTCCGGGAAGCCGGTCTGCCGAGAATGCAAAGTGCTGTGCTGGAAAAAATCATCGATGGAAAGTCAACATCGGAAATAGCTGGTGAACTGGAAATCAGTGAAAACACGGTAAACTCCCACATCAAGGCCATTTATGCCACGCTCGGTGTCCATTCCAGGGCGATGGTGATCAAAAAAATAATGCAGCATAAAGGGCAACTTTAACTAAAAAAATACAAAAACTCACCATTTCTGGTGAGTTTTCCCGGTTTTTAAGTCTTTATTTTTAGCCGACAAAATACCTGCGAGGGAAAAGTCCCTCCTGGTAAAACCACCTGAAATTGATTAACCTCAGGTGGAGCCAGTATATCAAACCGGCATAACACCCCATTTAATCTGGCCTGATCGGTAAGTATTTCGGGCTTGGCGGTTGGCCTGCCCAGGCAGGAGACCCGCCAGCTGAGAAATACTTGCCGACAAGGTTATCAGGGGGCAACCAACCATATAATCCCACCCGCGAAAGCGGCAACCAAAAACCCCAAGGGACGATCAGGCAGATCTTTCTTTTGCCAAAGAAAGTATCTGCCTGGTTTTTTTAAAACAGGTTATTTTAACAATGTAATACTCCCCTAAATTGAGACCAGAGGTTTAGTAAAATCAATCACCTAAATTTACTAAACCTATCCCGATAGCTATCGGGAAAACAGACAAGGCGCAAGTTCAGCGCGGAATTCAAGGCCAAGGTTGCCCTGGAAGCCATCAAGAACCAAAAGACAATGGCTCAGCTCAGCAAGCAGTTTGATGTGAATGCCATCACGATCTCCAAATGGAAAGCAGAAGCCTTAGAACATCTTCCCATGGCCTTCAAGCACGGTCAAATAGCTGGTGAATCTGAGTCATCCATTGTGGCTGAAAAGCTTTATGCGCAGATAGGACAGCTAAAAGTGGAAAATGACTTTTTAAAAAAAAGTGCGCGGAAATTGGGGATAAGCGACAGCGAATGGAAGTGATCGATCCGAACCATAAAAAGCTATCTGTGCGCAAGCAATGTGATATCCTGTCCATACCGAGAAGTTCGTTGTACTATCAGCCAATACCGGAAAAACCTGAGAATGTCAAAATGATGCATCTCATGGACAAGCATTTGCTTGGGCATACGACGGAAGGAGTGGTTTCTATGGTGGATTGGCTTAAGGAAAAAGGCTATCCTGTTGGACCTAAACGAATTCGGCGCTTGTTTAAACTCATGGACCATCAAACGCTGTATCGTCGTAAAAACCTCACCAAAGGCGCTTTAAAAGAATTCATTAAACCTTACCTGCAAATAGGTTTGAAGATCACGCATGCCAACCAGGTGTGGTGTACTGACATCC
This sequence comes from uncultured Saprospiraceae bacterium, assembly GCA_963837505.1. GTDB lineage: Bacteria > Bacteroidota > Bacteroidia > Chitinophagales > Saprospiraceae > Opimibacter. Next base: position 393,123 of record CAWINN010000020.1, read on the forward strand.
GCTACATTCCCATGGCTAAAGGGTTTCTCCCGATAGCTATCGGGATGACTGCTTTTATAGACGTTTACAGTCGAAAGATTGTAGGTTGGGGCATTAGTAACAGCATGTCAAAGAAGTGGTGTCGGGAGGTATTAAAGGAGGCTATCGAGCGACATGGCAAGCCGGAGATCCTTAACTCGGATCGAGGGTCTCAATATACCAGCCCCGGATGGATCAACTACCTTGAGGACAATCAGATCAAAGTGTCTATGGATGGCAAAGGAAGAGCAACAGATAACGTCTGGATCGAACGATTCTGGAAGTCATTGAAATACAATCATGTCTACCTTAATCCTTGCGATACTGGTCTGGAACTCTTTGAAGGAATTCAACGCTATATTGAATACTATCATTGGAAAAAACATCAGACCATCAGGATGTCACCGAATACCGCCTATGATCAATCCATGAGAAATCAAGCGGCATGACAACAGAAAACATTAACTTAGCAAATAAACCTTTTGGTCCAACAAATGGGGAGTATTACAGGTATAATTTGAACTTAGATCTTGTCCCAGCAATATACTATTTCAGAATAACAAGTGAAGACTTTCAATCACTGTATAAATCTGGCTTAATACCAATTATTAAATGATCGCACTTTAGGACAAATAATCAAGCTTATTATTATTTTATTATTTGCTCAAACTGCTTTGGGTCAAGCAAAAAATGATTATAACTGGATCCTTGGATATCCACCTAATAAACCTGAGATAAATTATGGCGGAGTTAAATTTGATTTCAATCAAGACTTTACTCCGCCAGAATTTTTTAACACAATCTGTCCTGCATTGTATACTGCAGTTTTAAATTCTAATTCTGGAAAATTACTTGGTTATTCCAATGGATGTAGCATTTTTAATAGTGTACACCAATATATGGAAGAGGGTGACACAATCGCTTACGGATATATTTGGGATAATTATTGCGAAGATCTTGGATACCCTGGAGACCTTAATCACATCTTTATACCATGGCCAGGAGACACATCAAAAGCAATTCTAATTTATACAAGAGTTTCGCAAGATCATGAAACCTACAATTACCTTTATTCGATTATTGAATTTAGTTCACTCCATCCGCTTGGAATTGTAACCGCAAAAGATGTCGGTTTCCTTAGCACAGGAATAACAGGATTTATAACAGCTACAAAACATTCTAATGGTCGAGATTGGTGGATAATTATACCTGAGCATAATTCAAATCGATTTTTCATTAACTTATTAATGCCTTCAGGAATCTCAGTTATCGATACGCAGAGTATTGGCACTTCATGGGGTAATTATGATCACTCTGGTCAAGCAATATTTTCCCCTGATGGAACAAAGTATATTCGATTTAACCCATGGAAAGGGCTTGATATCTTTGATTTTGACAGGTGCTCTGGAACTCTTTCCAATCCTATTGAATCTGGACCTCTTACTGATCCGATTAAAACCGCAGGTGGTGTTGCATGCTCTATGGATTCGAAATATTTATATGTTTCCAATCTTACTAATTTATATCAATTTGACTTATTCAATGCAAATATTCTTTCTTCAAAAACGCTTATAGGCCAATATGACGGCTTTACTAACCCTTTTCCAACTAATTTTTATAATATGGTTTTGGCGCCAGATGGCAAGATTTATATTTTCTCTACTAATAGCGTAAAAGATCTGCATATCATCAACCATCCAGAATTAAAGGGTGATTCATGTAATTTTATTCAACACACAGTTCATTTGCCAGCTTATGTAGATTCTGGATCTCCTAATTTGCCCTTTTTTAGACTGGGCTCTGATGATGGAAGTTTCTGCGACACTTTGGGCATTAATAACTTACCCATTGCCGATTTTCGATATGAAATTGATAGTATCCAGCCCGACCTTGTGACATTTAGAAACTTATCCTATTTCAATCCAAAAGAATATTTTTGGACGTTTGATGACAATACGAGTACAACATTAAAAAGCCCCTCTCCGCATAAATATGCGCAAGAAGGATACTATCATGTGTGTTTAACAGCATCTAATGAGTACGGATCTAATACATTTTGTCGAAATGTATTAATCGATTATACGGTATCTATTAAGCAAGGCGAATCAAATGAAAGTATACAGATTTATCCAAACCCATTTTCTGATTTCATCTATTTTATTAATTCTTATTATCCATCAGAATTATATATTGCCATTTATTCTGAATTGGGCACCGAAATAATGGTAAGAAAATTAACGGATTTGAATAATCGAATAGATCTTTCTTATCTATCCGATGGCGTTTATTTTTATAAGATAATGAATAATGGCAAATTTTTTAAATCGGGAAAACTGATTAAATTATAAATTTATAATATTTTAGGGCATTACCTGCTATTTAGCATATAGTATTATTTATTTTGACAATTTTTACGGTCCTGATTCATCGGGGCCATGGTCATAAACTGGAATTGGACTATTCCTTTACAAAATAAACCAGTCACCACCCGGCATTAAAATATTACCATTTCACCTTATCTGGGAGATACATAATGAAAGCAATAATTTGATCCGCACAGGATTCGCTGTCTTTTATGTATTCGTCTCCATAATATTTCCTTTTTTTCATTACGTTTACCTGTCATGATACTATACCAGGTCGATGCTTTTACCGATACTTTATTTGCCGGTAATCCGGCTGCCGTTATCGTCCTCGATGCCTGGCCCACAGATCAACTCATGCAATCCATCGCCAGCGAAAACAACCTCGCTGAAACCGCCTTTCGTGATTCCGGAAGGAGACGATTTTCATATTCGATGGTTTACGCCCACAGTGGAAGTTGATCTATGTGGTCATGCCACACTCGCCTCTGCTTTTGTGATATTCAATCCATTAGGCTACCCTAAAGACACTATACGTTTCCAATCCCGCAGCGGGTGGTTGTCTGTTCAGAAAAACGGATCCTGGTTTACCCTTGATTTTCCTGCTGATCATTTGAGTCCGTTGGAGGTCACACCGGCCATGCAAAAGTGTACAGACACGAATATCCTGGAGGCCTACCTGGGGAGATCCGATTACCTCTTTGTCCTGGCTGATCAGCGTGCCGATGCAGGTAAGTCATTTTGATCAGTCAGCCATTTCAGCTCTGGGCCATCGGGGCGTGATAGTAACTGCAGAAGGAAATGATGTCGATTTTGTGTCCCGTTTTTTTGCTCCAGCCTTTGGCATTCCCGAAGATCCGGTGACCGGATCCGCCCATACCACGCTGACCCCGTATTGGGCGCATCGCCTCGGCAAAAACGAACTTACGGCCAGACAGCTTTCATCCCGCGGAGGCTATTTGAAATGCACACTCAGGGAAGAAAGAGTATTCATCAGCGGACAGGCCGTGATGTATATGAAAGGGGAGGTATTATAAAATAATATACATTATAATAAAGCAGATGATTATAGTTTATATGTTTTTTACAATACTATTACGATGCACGAATAGAACGAATATATATTCTATTCTTTATACATATTACTTATTTTGACAAAGTTTTTTATTAAAAAATAAATTACTTTGTATTATTATTTTTGACAAAAACAGACTGGTTTTATTAAATAAATAATCATGTGCAAATTAAATATTATACCCTCATTTTTTTTCGCCATCCTATTTTTAATTCACCCTTTACGGATTAATTCACAAACCGTGCTCTGGCAAAAAAGATTTGGTACTGGCTATCTTGATCGGGTTGTAAAAACGATATGTACCCGTGACAAAGGCTTCCTTATCCTTGGAAATGTTTATAAATATAAGGGAATTGACAAGGATAATATTTTTCTTTTAAAAATTGATTCATCTTTCAATAAACAATGGGAATGTGTATACGGTGGACCTGAAAACGATAATGGATATGACATTATTCAGAACAAAAATGGATATGTAGTGGTTGGAGGCACCGAATCGAATATAATAAATGATCAAAATGTTCATAATAATGGAGGGGAAGATTGTGTAGTCATGCAGGTCGATACTTTAGGTAATGTACTGCAGATACATACATATGGCGGTTCAAAAACAGACTATGCTGACAGGGTTTTGAGTTTCGGTGACACGGCATATTTAATTGGAGCTGTTTCCGACTCTAAGTTGAGCGGGGATAAAACAGATGGTTCAAGAGGTAGTTTTGATTATTGGGTTTTTCAAATTGATGATAAATATCAAATTGATTGGCAAAAAACAATTGGTGGAAACCGGGACGATCGTATAGATTTTTTGGAAAAATTCAAAACCAATACTTTCATGCGAGCCGACACTACTAATCCTGTTTCTATATTAGTTGGCGGAACATCCTGGTCTAAATATGGGGCAGACAAAACGGTAGCTAAAATGGGAGGAGCAGATATTTGGTGCATGAACGTATCCAGAAATGGTGATATCATTTGGCAAAATGCTTATGGAGCAAACTATAATAATTATGCTGGTGATGTTTTGGATAATAATTCATCCAGAGCTTTTTATCAAGACACTGATAATTTTTATTTAATAGGTGCTTCTCAATATAAAACTTGCTCAAATAAACAATACGATTATTCGATTTATTGTATTAATAACAGCGGGATGATAAAAAACATTATTCAATTATATGCCAATAAAGACGATTCTCCGGCTGATATAATTAAAACTTCAGATAACGGCTGGCTAATTTCAGGAATAAGCAGGTCAGATAAAGGGGGTAATAAATCTGAAGCTAATAGAGGCGGCTACGACCTCTGGATTATCAAACTTGATGCTAAAATGAACGTTATTTGGGATAAAACATTTGGTGGCCACAGAGACGAAGTAGCACCTGAAATATTAGAGGTTAGTCGAAATACCTTTTTAATTCCAATGACAAGTTCATCGGATATTTCAGGTGATATCACAAATTCTAAAATTGGGGATTCGGATGTTATCCTTATTCTCCTTAAAGATGATACAATGAAATCTGAATAGTCGAAATTATATGGTAGTTAATAAATTAATCAACCCATAAAATAATATTAGTGACTAATGCACAAACAGTACCGAATTGATATTCCCGGATCCATCATCTTCTGTCAATGGATTTTTAGGATCGGTCATCCACTGGCCATCGACAATAAATTTATAGGTCTGTTTCCCACCCGGAAGATTTAAGGTGGAGGTCCAAACCCCATTGACCAACATCATTTGCTCCTTATGTTCATTCCAGTTGTTAAAGGAACCGGCCAGGATAACTTTTTTAGCTGCATCATATCCGGCCAGGGAAAAGGTGACCGGCACCGTAATATAAAGCACTGAATTCAGTGTGCCGTGCTCATTCTTTACATTCTCCACTGCTTTTGAATCATGCAGCCATTCCCCATCCGCGATAAATTTATATTCATACCGTCCCGGCGGCAGATCGGCCCGCAATTCCCAACCCTCCCCGGTTTTATTCATTTTGAGGGCGTGCTCATTCCAGTTGTTGAAACTTCCGGCGAGGATCACTTCCTTGCGATCGGTATATCCCTTGAGTGAAAACAACACGGGACCATCTTCCCTGATTTTGATGACCGATAAATCCACCTTATATATGTCTTCCAGGAAATCATCGCTGAATTTTCGTGAATCAGTGACATCCCCTTCCGGGTCCGCCAGGAAATGACCGTTGATGATGTACCTGAAGTCCAGAGGAAAGACATCATTGAATGCAGAAATCTTTTTACGCAATACAAAAGTGAAATCATCTTTCTTTTCCATGTGCCAGCCTTTCTTACTCCAGTTATTAAACTGTCCGGTCACTGCCACATCATAAATACCGAGATCCGCGAAATCCACCTTTAAGGCATTTTTACCCAACAATTCTTTAGCATAGTTGCGGATATCAAAAACAAATACGACATCATCACCCTCGAAATGGTAAGCATTGACCGTCGTATCCTGAGACTGGGCGACCAGGGCAGTCGCCACGCTACTGAAAAGGAGGATCACGAATCCATATTTGCTGATCAACTTATTCATAACTCACGGCCGTATTGGATCAAAAAAATAAATTTTATGGGTGACATAATTAATCAGCGTTCTGCGGCTTTTCAAAAATTCATACCCCAACACCCCATCTGCCTGCGCCCCAAACCCGTCATTGAGGGCATCCAGATCCGCGAGCAGCGTATTCATTTTATCCTGGTGCTGTTGCCCGCAATCTACATTTCTCAATACACCGGCCAGCACTTCCACTTCCTGCTGGCCAACACCCACCAGGTTTACCCGTTTAATAATAGTAAAATTATCCAGGACCCTGCGATTGACGTGCCGGTCGATCAGGTTAAGCTCAGCGCCACTATCCAGGATCATCTTCACCTTAACATGATTGACATCAACGGACAGTTGTATAAGATGTTTTTTTAATGAAAAAATCAAACTGTCTGCAGGCAATTCCCATCTGGTCTGCAAATCAATCCGGTCCCCCCATTCGTCCAGCCGATAAAGCGCAATCCTGCGCTGAGGAAAATCAATAAAGAGTTCAAAATTTTTAAACACATCATATCCCAAAATGCCGACGATCCGGGTGTTCTTTTTTATTTCGATATGGCTCAGGTCAACAACATGGGCAAAAAGGTTTTTCAAAACCAATTTCTCCACCTGGAGACTATCCACATTGACACCGACAGCTGCCGCAACCATCCCGGTATTGCCCGCGGATACCACAGGCCGTCCCTTATTTCCTGGTTGGTAATGCGCTTTATTCATCACCAATCTCTCCGAGCCCGTATCCACAATAAACCATCCGGTCACGGTATCGACCCTGGCTTCCACCATCATCAACTGACCCACTAACGTAAAAGGGATATATACGGTATTGATGTCAGGTATCGCGGATTCCGGAAAGGAGAGACTGCAAACCACTTCCTGAGCATCCGGCCTGGTCGTTGATGCATGCAGGTATCCGTGAAAAAGGAAACAAAAGGCCATAATCAGGCAAGCTGAAGTTTGATCGACAAGGCAGATTTTTCGTTTCACTTTCACTATAACGAATAAATTAAAGCTTTAGTGAGATTTGACCTCTATGCGGCCCTATGCCGTCGGCTCTATGCCCTATGCTTTTTCTACGCCAATCGAAATCTCCTCCCCGTCCATCCACTCGACGACCGTGCCATCCACTAAAGGAGCTACTGTTATCGAATCCGCCAGGGTTTCATTTTTAATATAGTCTTGATAGGAAGATACCGCTGCTTCAATTCCTTCCAGGGATTCAATTATTATAGTGATCCGGTCAGTAACATTTAAACCATTGCTCTTCCTGAGGTTTTGAATCCGATTGACCAATTCTCGTGCTGTTCCTTCCGCCACCAGATTTTCATCCAATGTAATATCAAGCGCAACAGTCACGCCATCTTCCGACGCCACCTGCCATCCCGGGATATCCTCCGAGATGATCTCCAGATCATCCGCACCTAACCTGATTTCCCCACCTTTCAAGGTGGAGTCGATATTCGGGTTCAACATGGGATCTTTATCCGGATTCAAGGTGGGATTCAGGGCAATGATGATACTTCCACTCTTCTCAAACTCCGCGATGGCCTGCTGATCCAACGCCTGTATAGCCTCCGCGGCAGCTTTCATATCCTTGCCAAGCCGTTTTCCCAATGTCTTGAAATTAGCTTTCGCTTTTTTCGATACCATCCCTGCCGTGTCAGTGATATATTCTATCTCCTTCACATTGACCTCGGAGAGAATCAAATCTTTGACTTGCTCGACATCATCTTTGAAGGTCCCATTGATCACCGGCAATAATATTCTGCGGAGCGGCAAACGCACTCTTAATTTTTCTTTTTTCCGTATGGACAGGATCAACGAGCTGATGTGTTGTGCATAATCCATCCGGCGCATCAACGCATCATCCAAAAGATCATGGGTCACGCCGGGCAAATCGGAAAGATGAACACTCTCTGCATAAGCATCGGAAAAGGAGGTAAGGTTCCGGTACAACCAATCACTAAAAAATGGTGCGACTGGCGAAATCATCTGGCTGATTGCCACCAGGCATTCGTGCAAGGTGGCGTAAGCTGCTCGTTTATCAGCCGATAGTTCCCCCTTCCAGAACCGGCGTCGATTGAGTCGTACATACCAGTTAGACAAATGATCAGAAACGAATACCTCAATTTTGCGGCAGGCTGACGTCACATCATAATCATCCATATCCCGGTGGAACTCATCGATGAGGACATGCAGCCTGGACAATATCCATCGATCTATTTCCGGACGATCCGCCACCGGCATGATCTCCTTGCCATCTGCCCTCCAGTTATCCAGGTTAGCATACAAAGCAAAGAAGGAATACGTGTTATATAAAGTATTGAAAAGTTTTCGGGTACTCTCCACTATTCCGTCTTCATCAAATTTCAGGTTGTCCCAGGGCTGTGCGTTGGAGAGCATGTACCACCGGGTGGCATCGGCACCGTATTGATGGATTATGGCAAACGGATCTGCAGCATTGCCAAGACGCTTCGACATTTTTTGCCCGTTCTTATCCAGGACCAAACCATTAGAGACCACGTTTTTAAACGCAACAGAATCAAATATCATCACCGCGATAGCATGCAAGGTGAAAAACCAACCCCGTGTTTGATCAACACCCTCTGCGATAAAATCAGCCGGAAAGTTTCTTTTAAATTCTTCAACATTTTCAAATGGATAATGCCATTGCGCATACGGCATTGAACCACTGTCAAACCATACGTCGATCAGGTCCGTTTCCCTCCGCATCGGCCGGCCATCTGCAGACACCAGGATCACCTCATCAATAAACGGGCGATGCAAATCAGCAGGTGCTTGTTGAGCAAGGTGTAAAACCCCGTTAGCTTTTTCGATTTCCTGTCTCAATTCTTCAATCGAACCAATACATATTTCATTCTGCCCATCCTCCGTTCTCCAGATCGGCAACGGAATACCCCAGAATCTTGAACGGGAAAGATTCCAGTCCTGTAGATTTTCAAGCCAGTTGCCAAATCGTTTTTCACCTGTATGGGCCGGTTTCCAGTTGATGGTTTTGTTCAATTCGATCATCCGGTCACGACAGGCGGTGCTTTTAACAAACCAGCTATCCAAAGGATAATACATGACAGGTTTATCCGTACGCCAGCAATGCGGATAATTGTGTTCATATTTCTGGACGTTGAGTGCCTTGCCTTCTGTCTTGAGCAATATGGCGATATCAATATCCGGTGCGACATATCCGGGTTCATCCTTATAATCCTTAACGTAACGATTGGAAAATGGGCCGACGGTGCTTTTAAATTTTCCACTGAGATCCACGAGGGTCATCGTCCCTACACCATTGGCTTTGGCTACTCGCTGGTCATCGGCACCAAAAGAAGGAGCAGTATGTACTATCCCTGTCCCGTCTGAAGTAGTGACATGATTTCCTGTTAACACGACAAAGGCATCCGTTCCGCCTAGCAGGGGTTCAATCGGATTTCCGAAATCAAGCAAGGGCTCATATCGGATGCCCGCCAATTGTTTTCCTTTGAAAATTTTCAGATTGGCAGATTCAACCTGGGGTTGATTTTTTCCACCAAACCAATTCGCCACCAGGGCAGCGGCCATGACGACACTGACCGGTGAGGACGTATAAGGATTTACTGTTTTGATTTTTACATAATCAATTTCAGGTCCTGCTGATAATGCGGTATTGGAAGGAAGTGTCCAGGGGGTGGTGGTCCATGCCGCTATCCGCACATCTTCCTTTTCATCATCAAACAGGAAAGAAGAGGATGCATCTTTTTTCACTTTAAACAAAGCCACCACCGTCGTGTCCTTTACTTCTTTATACGCTCCGGGCATATTGAGTTCATGTGAACTCAGACCTGTGCCTGCAGCCGGAGAATAAGGCTGAATGGTAAAACCCTTATAGAGCAGATTCTTTTGGTAAAGTTGATTCAACAGGTACCAGACAGATTCAATGTAATTATTTTCATAAGTGATATATGGATGGTCCAGGTCAACCCAATATCCCATCTTACGAGTAAGGTCATCCCACTCCGCTTTATGGCGCATCACGGTCGCCTTGCATTTGGCATTATACGCTTCGATGGAAATGCTTTTCCCGATATCTTCTTTGGTAATGCCGAGTTCCTTCTCAACACTCAGTTCAATCGGAAGGCCATGGGTATCCCATCCGCCTTTTCGTTCAACCCGATAGCCTTTGAGGGTATGGTAGCGGCAAAAGAGATCCTTGATCGCCCTCGCCATGACGTGATGGATGCCGGGCATACCGTTGGCACTTGGCGGACCTTCATAGAAAACCCATCGCTTGTCCTCCGGTCGCTGATCAATGCTCTTTTGAAAGATGTCATGCTCCTCCCACCACGCCAGCATTTCCTGGTCGATAGCCGGCAGGTTAAGGTTTTTATATTCAGGATAAAGGTTCATGTATATCCGGGTGTTTGTATAACTAAAAAAGCCCCGTCGGTAATCTGGCGGGGCTTTTTAAGCTCAGATTACAATTTGTGTATTATGGAATGATTATATGTTGTTCTATTTTATTCATCAGGAGACAAAAATAGGGAAAAGTTGAGAGCAAAGCGCATCCTTTGAATTCATTCAGTATAAGGGGTACAGCGCACATAGAGAAATTAACCTGAAAGTTTTGATGAGGGGCTCAGGATTTTGAGCCCCTTCATCAAAACTTTCTATGCTTTTGGTCTTTTCAGATAGAGATAAATCATCCCCACCACCCCGGTGATGATTAAAAGCGAGGCTACATATTCCGCCTGCGTAGCTTTCATCCCCAAAAGATGGATATCCGGATTGGTCCGGATCTTTTCGATGAAAAACCGTTCAATGCCATTGAGCAATACATAAATAAAAAACAACATGCCGGCGATCTTAATTCTTTTCCGCAACATCCATAGCACGGCGAAAATGACGAAGGCGAAAAAGGATTCGTAGATGGGTGTAGGAAATACCCCTTCGCTCAGCTGGTGACAATAATTGAACAGACATCCATCGATTTTGACGCCATCATTCAGCACATTGTGCGGATAGGTGAAAGACCAGGCCCAATCCGGAAGAAACCACCATCCGGGTTGTGGTATAGTATTGACAATGCCCCAATCACCATCTCCTGAAAAATGACAGCCCAGGCGACCGACGGCGTACCCAAGAATCAGCGCGGGCGCTACGGCATCCATCACATAGATGGGTTTCATCCCTTTTCGCCTGACATATATATATACAGTGATAAAAGCTACGATAAGCCCCCCGTATATCGCCAACCCGCTCCCGCTGAGCAACTGGTCCATGGGGTTTCTGATAAAGGCCCTTATATTTTCTTCACTTTCGATGATCGAAAACAAGCGGGCACCTACCAACCCGGAAATAGCGGCCAGGATCGTGATGTCCCCGATGCGTTGATGCGGCATGACCAGGGTTTCGCGGGTCAGGGGCTTCGCCAGTTGATGTCTTTTCTTATCCCAGTATTTCAGGAATCCAAAAAAAGCCGCACCGAGCAGACCCCACATCAGTGTGCCCTGGCTCGAAAAAATCATCTTGGCCGGATCGGGTTTAAAAGCATCAAAGTGCTGGGCTATGAAGGGCACCTTGAATCCGAGAATGAAGCCAAACAAGGCATTCAACAGGATCTCCTGCCAGGTAGCGGGGAATCCTATTTGTTCCTCTTCCTTATGACCATGAAGGAGACCGGCACTTTCCTTTCGCTTGAGCTCGAGGAACAGCACGTAAGCGCTGGAGAGAAAAGAAAGAATCAGGAAAAATCCAAAGGTCTTGACCACACTCAGCCAATTGTCAGGCGAGGTGCCGATCAAATCATGGAAAAAATAGGACAGATCCGGGTACATAAGCTTGAAAATGAGAATTCCAAAGGAAAGCGAAATTAAGCTAACTTTACCACGTCTCTCCGCTTCTATTCATTCTCTTCAATTCCTATGCCGATGAAGCAGGGCCTTCTTCTTTGTATTCTAGCCATTTGTTTTATTTCCACGGGCGAGGCTCAGGCACTTTTCAATCTCAAAACCGGGGTTGAAAGCTGGTCGCTACGTGATGAATTGAACCTGGTCGGCCATTCCAGTCACCCGGGGCAATTTTTCGGCTTCGATGTTTATGTCGAAAAAAACCGGGCTTTGTTTGTTCCCGGGTTTCACTATCACCGGATATCCGTCCAAAATGAAAATGATCATTTCAATTACACTTTTAATGAGTCCCATCATGTTCATTATTTCACCATTCCGCTCACCTTCGGTTATGAGATCCTGGACCATTGCCATTGGAATATGTCCGCAATGGCAGGAGGAGAAATCTCTTTTTTCTATGACCTGGATTCGAATGATGTCGCGCTGGATGATGATATGCTCTATGGCGTATGGACGGGTTTGACAGCTGTCCTTCAAACTGAAATATTTTCCAGTCGCCACCTTTGAGGTAAAATATCATTATGGTCTTCAGCCTATTATTAAGATCAGGGATGATTCGAAGTTGAGAGGATGGACATTGGCACTTGGTGTTAAATTTTAAATTTATTAGGTTAATTTATAGATTAGGGAAATAATTTTAATGAAACATGCAGTTCTTATTTTCAATTATCCCTTGATCATGCTAACATTTATTCTAATAAAATTTGCTTTTCTCAGATATATTGTCTATGTTTAACGTGCGTGTTTAAAGGGATATACCACGCATCCTCTGTATTTGCGCTGCGATCAACCGTTTTTTTGAAAAATTTTCAAATAATTTTGGTCTTATTCAATAGCAGATTTTTCACTCTATTTACAATATTGCTAACACATTTTTACTTTTTTGTGGTTGTGCCTCTACTGAACTATTTTCAAATTTTTAATCTGGTAGTTTTATCGAATCGTTGAAATTTTCCCTTTTTATTTTTCTAAATCATTTTATTATGAAAACCAAATTTAAGTTATTACGATGTCCTGCTCACTTAATAAAGTAGATAACTAAGATGAGAACTCGTTGCCAAATTGGTTTAAATATTACTTTAACAATTCTTATTTTTTGCAAATTTGCAACAGCTCAAGAAATATCGGTTTATGGCCAGCAATCTCTTTGGCATGCAGATAGTTTGTGTGATATCGAACTTACTGGATGTGATTGGCGAATTCCTAATCGAGGGTTTCTGCTCGGATATGCATATCATCCAAGTGGTAGCTTATGGGTAGTGTTAAATGAACCGGTTGGTCCAGATTATGCACGGGTAAATATTTTTGATGTCAAAATCAAAAATTGCCAGTACACATTACTGTATTCCGTTTTACTACCTAAAAATTGGTCTTGCTCCAATGCAGCCAATATTGATTTTCTAGGTAGATTATATTTAAATGTGAATGAATGGGATAGTGTAGCGCATAAAAGCACTCACACCTTATCTCGTATAGCCGATCCAGCTCACCCCGTAATCGAAAGAGTTTTTAAATATTTCCCAAATCAAGGAATATTTGAAGTTCATTTTCAAAATAACCGAATTTATATTCCTGAACTGCAAAAGCCATATATATACGTTTTTGATACTAATTTCATTTTGCTCGATACTATAATCACCTTAAAACACATATGGGGACTTACAAGTTTTGATTACGGGTGTGACTCCATAAAAACATATGCGACCCATATGAGTATTTCAACTCAAGAGTACATAAATACAAGCCCTGATACCCTTATGTATATATCTGAGTATAATTTAGAGACAAATACATTAACCCCTATTTGTAATTATAATATGGGAAGCGTTGGAGTTAATACCCAACTTACCTCTCCTCTCGAATTTCTCTCCTCAGATCCCGAATGTGATTTATTGTTTGACCTGGACCGCGATAACAGTACAGGCGTCTATCCATATGATTATTATGATTCGACACAATATTGTTCAGTTTTTCAAACTCCAGTTTGTGACCAGGATATTTATCTCCACACTTCTTCACCACTAGATAGTATCAGACTCACAATCTCATCCATACATGATCCCGGTGAAGAAATGCTAACTTCCATTTCGTTACCTACAGGTTTTATTTTAGTCATGAGGAATGACAGCACTTACACATTAATCAAAAGTGGGGCCTCAGATTCAGAATATCGAAATGCTATGTTGGCCATCCGTTATATGCATTCCGGGCAGCAGCGGACGATAGGCATTCGTCATATCATCATCCAGGGATTCAATGCCATCAAAGCCGGAAAGAAAATTATCTGCTCAATCCAGGTAGCTGGACTGCCGTATGCAGGTACAGATGCTTCTCTTCTCTTATGCACAGATACCATCATTAATTTTCTGTCTGCCTTAACACAGGGACAACCGGGAGGATATTGGTGGCCCTCACTCTCCTCAGGCACAGATCAACTCATTACATCGATGGATCTTCTGAATCAATATGCTTACATTGTTTCAGATCCGGTCTGTGGCACAGACACCGCTTTCGTCAACATTGTTCGTGATACTTCAACTCATCCGGATATTTTAGGGGCTGATAAAAAATTATGCACAGGGGATAGTATCACTTTATCCGTGACAGGAATGCCGATTATTTGGGATGATGGTTCTACTTCGACAGATCGGGTGATCCATACTCCTGGTCAATATTGGTTGAGTACTAATACAGGAGGTGGATGTCATTTTAGTGACAGTATTACCATTCTTCCTGCATACACTTGGCCTTCGAATGCCACTGTCATCGATCCAACTTGTCAATTAAAGAATGGATCCATCCTGATTGACTCCTCGGCTTTTTATGGTTCTTCTCAGGTCATAATTAATGGTAATCCCACCAACGATCCAAATTGGCAACATCTGGGACCCGGCATATATTCCATCGAAGTGATTTCAGATGAGGATTGTGTAACTGAATTTCAAGTCTCTTTACTAGAAACACCTTCGATTTCGGTTTCCATGGATACTGTGCTCATCATACCTGAGGATGCTTGGACTAATGTGCCTCTTTTATTCCTCAATGAGGTCATGCCTGTGAATATCCTTTTCAGTCCTGATTCCAACATCCGCTGGAAAGATTCTCAACTACAGGTCTATGGGAATCAGGATGCATTCTATGAAATCAGTTTTATTGATGAACACGGTTGCACGGAAATTCATATACTCCATGTAAAAGTTGAAATAACAAAGGGCTTCTATATCCCTAATATCTTTCATCCTGAAAGTTTATCAGGAAATAGCAAGTGGCAAACTTTTATCTATCCTCCATATCAGTTAGAGATCGTACGCGTTTATGACCGCTGGGGCAATCTGATATATCAATCTGCCGATGAAATAAACTGGGATGGCGATTCAAAAGGCAAAGCTTGTCCTTCCGGTGTGTATGTATACCAGGTGATACTTTCAAAAATAAATTCAAGTGAGAAGAAGACTGTTTATGGTGATGTGACGTTGATCCGATAATAGGATGATTGAATATCTCCTAAATTAAATTTTCTTAAAAGAAAACCGCCTCATGGAATGATTCCAGAGGCGGTTTTCAACTTGATATTCTCAACGCGTTTTATTCAGTGTCCTCATTTTCTTCAATACTGAAGATGAAAGTTAATTGTCCACACTCACGAGGGGCAGCGGTATAGTTAGCTTCATACCGGTATTGGTTCGCGAGATAAGATGCTCTTTTGATAATATCCTTATCTGTAATCGTAGTTTTTTCAGGATCATACGCGACATAAACTACTCTTCCTGCACGATCAATACAAACATTGAGTACGACTTTGCCATTGACTTTAGCAATCTGTTTGATATCTTCTCTGTGGATTATTTTTCGGGTGATGATACCATCGCCTTCGAGACCATCACCTGCGCCACCATCACCGGCAGTCGCTGCTCCATCCTGGTTGCCTTCGATCGGACTTCCATTGCCTCCACCATTAGCACTGGTTTCAGTATCCGAACCAGAAGCAGATGTTTCGCTGGCAGTGACATCACTTTCAGTTTCTGTGGTGACATCGCTGACCACTTCACTATTATTATCAGCCACTGTAGTTTGATCGACCGGCTCAGTAGCATCTACCGGGATAGGTTGTTCATCAGGTTTATCCATCGTAGGCTCAGGCTCTTCATTATAGATCGGGCTGCGGGCCTGCAGTCCTTCACTGCCTGCACTTTGTACTACCGGAATGTCCTGGTATCCGAGTTCGACGAGGTATTCAGTCTTCTGCTGTTGCATGATGTGATGAGCAATAGGAAGAAAACCAAGAAATAAAATACTGAGGTGCAAGCCAAAGCTCCACTGGAAGCTTTTGTTGCTGGTTTGATTGAGCGCTTTCATTATTCAATGATTTTGATCTGTTATGGGAAAGACGCCGTCGCCCGCGTTAACGTGAGTTTTGGAAAGTTTAAGGAATGGTTAAGGGTTTATTAGGAGTAAGGGGTAAACGGTAAACGGTAAGCGGTAAACGGTAAGCGGTAAACGGTAAACGGTAAACGGTAAGCGGTAAACGGTAAGCGGTAAACGGTAAACGGTAAACGGTAAGCGGTAAACGGTAAGCGGTAAACGGTAAGCGGTAAGCGGTAAACGGTAAACGGTAAACGGTAAGCGGTAAACGGTAAGCGGTAAACGGTAAGCGGTAAACGGTAAACGGTAAACGGTAAACGGTAAACGGTAAACGGCTAAATGCGGTAAACGGTAAACGGTAAGCGGTAACGGTAAACGGTAAGCGGTAAGCGGTAAACGAGTAAACGGTAAACGGTAAACGGTAAACGGTAAACGGTAAACGGTAAGCGGTAAACGGTAAACGGTAAACGGTAAGCGGTAAACGGTAAGCGGTAAACGGTAAACGGTAAACGGTAAACGGTAAGCGGTAAACGGTAAGCGGTAAACGGTAAACGGTAAACGGTAAGCGGTAAACGGTAAACGGTAAACGGTAAACGGTAAGCGGTAAACGGTAAACGGTAAACGGTAAGCGGTAAACGGTAAGCGGTAAACGGTAAACGGTAAGCGGTAAGCGGTAAACGGTAAGCGGTAAGCGGTAAGCGGTAAACGGTAAGCGGTAAACGGTAAACGGTAAGCGGTAAACGGTAAGCGGTAAACGGTAAGCGGTAAACGGTAAACGGTAAACGGTAAACGGTAAGCGGTAAACGGTAAACGGTAAACGGTAAGCGGTAAACGGTAAGCGGTAAACGGTAAGCGGTAAACGGTATGGAGTAAGCGGTATGGAGTAAATGATGAATAGCTAATTCTCTCGCCGCATAACGGCTCAATGGTCTTAGCAAAAGCAAGTTAGACATCTTCCTCAGTTCGCCGCATCGCGGAAAGAGGATCACGGAGCAAGGATCACGTGTTACCCCACCTTTAAAGGTGGGGAAGAAAAGTAAGGAGTATGAGGTAAAGGGTAAGGAGTAAGAAGTAAGCGGTAAAAGCCAACAAAAAAGGAATAAGGAGAAAGCAAATTCACTCTCTCCTTAGTCCTTATCCC
Organism: uncultured Saprospiraceae bacterium; assembly: GCA_963837505.1. Lineage (GTDB taxonomy): Bacteria > Bacteroidota > Bacteroidia > Chitinophagales > Saprospiraceae > Opimibacter. Next base: position 410,548 of record CAWINN010000020.1, read on the forward strand.
TTATCCCTTACCCCTACTTTATAAATTTAAACGCCTTCGCCACTTTCCCATTCGAAATGACCACGGAATAAAATCCAGGCACTAAGTTTTCAGTCGGAAGATAAAATACATTCTGTCCCGCATAGGTTTCTACATTCTCCGTGGACAATTGTCTTCCGGTGAGATCAACAACCGTCAGTTGTAACTTAGAAGAAGCTACCATATCGATGGACACTTGTAATTGATCCACTACAGGAACAGGACTTAATTGTACATCCGCCACTACATCAGCCAAAGGATCAACACCCGTTTCCAGGGTACAAAGGAAATCTTTCACTATCTGTCCCCTGATTTCGCCTGCCGGATTCATGGCCGTATGTATATTGATATAATCTTTTCCTGCCCGAATGGCATTAATCAAGGAAGTGTCTGTATTGGCACCGTAGAGAAACATGGCGTTCCCCTGGTAAAAAGCAGTAAGATCGGCGACCACTCCCCCATTCATTCCAATGTCACCCTGGTGAATATGGGATTGTGTCAAAGGTCCGGTCAGTTGATCAGCCACCACGGATATATTGACATTGGAATGTAATCGATCTATAGATACAAGTCCTGAACCTTGTGCTCCGGGAGCATTGATGGTTCCTGTCTCCTGTTCAGTACACAGATCAAAACCATAACCATCGCGGGCTAACCGGAAGAGTTGACCTCTCAATTCACCCGCCGGAAAAGCAGCGGTGTGCGCATTGATATATATTTCTCCCCGAAGTAAATTTCCCAGGAAATTATCATCAATCACCCCTAAATGAACCAATCCGTTACCTGCAAGATCAGCGGACAAATCTTCCACCACTCCACCATTGGTTTGCAGAGGTGCATTATGTAAATGGGCAGCTCCGATAGGTCCTGTCGTATTATCGCACAACATCCAGACCGCAATGTCATTGATGCTGGGATAAACTGTTGCCACGGCAAGACCACTGCCTGAACTGGTGGTAAACGGATTTTCCTGTAGCGGAGACATCCATCCATCAAAAGTGATACCGGGTAAATAATTTAATTGTCCTCTGATCTCACCGGCCGGATTATCCATCGTATGCACATTGATATACACATTCCCATCCAGGATATTGAGGAGATCTTGTATCGTTACAGACACCGTCCCCCGAATGGTATTTCCGACCACCAGGTCAGACAGGTCTACCGCGACAGGACCATTTTCGTCAGGAGCGCCGGTATGAAGGTGCGCCTGGGTGATGGTGCTGCTCAACCCGGTCAATTGAACATTAATATCCAGCGAAAGGGTACCCAATGTATAATGGATGCTGGCCAGTCCTTGTCCATCAGAGGCCACGGCCGGATTTTCCTGGTCCCCGGACATGCTCGCTAAAAAAGTATAATCCTGTTCCGGAAGTAACTGACCACGAATTTCTCCGTCAGGGTTCGCAGCCGTATGGATATTGACATAAGTCGCTCCATTCAGGAGACTGATCAGGTCCAGGCCATTGATACCGGTAATCTCACTTTGCACGCGGTTGCCTTCATTGCTTAAAGGAAACAACACCGTACCATTGGATCCCGGATCCCCTTCATGAATGTGAACGCCTGTGATCGGGCCCGATAAGCCGGTTGCGGTAATATTGATTTTGGCTTGTGTACGATCGCCATCAAAATATAATGTAGCCAGGGCTAAGGCATCTGTCGTGACTGCCGGCACTTCATTGTCTCCCGTGAGGACAGCGCTCAATATCAGGTCATCCCCGAATTCCGGATCAAAAGGTATGTCAGTGAACAGACTGGAAGAAGGGATTATGTTTCCGCGAATCTCTCCGGATGGATTGGCATCAGAATGTACATTAAGATATACTTCGCCTTTTTGAAATAATGAAGCCGCATCGAAAACGGGCGTGCTCGTCTCATCCCAATATCCAAAGGCACCACCGAAAGCATTGTATTGATCGGACAGATCATAGATCACTCCGCCATTGACACCCGGGCCTCCACTATGAAAATGGGAAGCGGTGAAGTTGCCCTCCAATCCACTATATACTACCATATAGTGTGCACTGACCTGGTCACGATCAATGGTGACGATACCTGCGCCAACAGACGGTGTGGATACTGGCGGGGATTCTTGTCCTCCGTTGAGTTCAAACGTATAGGCTTCGCGTGCAAATTTTTGGATCTGGCCGCGAATTTCTCCGGATGGGTTGGCTGCTGTATGCAGGTTGATATAGAGATCCCCTTTCAGCAGTGAATTGAATTCGTCTATTGTAAAAGGCGTAGTGCCCGACACGTAAATCGGATTTACATCATTCGAAATATCAATCACCACAGGGCCGTTTTCTCCGGGCACGGCCTGGTGGAAATGTGCACCTGTCACCGGACCGCTCAATTGATCATATACTATATAATAATCGAGTGCATGGAGATCAGGTTCGATAGTTACCATTCCTAATGCCGTTCCGCTGGTCCCAACCTGAGGATTTTCCTGATCACCATTTAAGGTCAGGTCAAAGGTGAGGCCAGGCAATAAATAAATCTGTCCCCTGATCTCACCACCTGGATTATTCTCCGTATGCACATTAACATACAGCTCGCCGGCTTTTAAAGCGGCTAACAACAGGGAATCCGGTTGCCACGTTCCTTCGATCACATTCCCGTTGATGAAAGGCTGAAGATCGAAAACGACTCCGCCATTCATCCCTTCAGGTGCATTATGAATATGAGCACTGGTCACGGGACTGGTCAAGCCGGTAAATTGAATTTTAAAATAAACGCTGGCTTCATTCTGGGTGAGTTCAAAAATGCCCAGGCCTCGTCCATCAGTTACAATAGCAGGATTCTCATTATTCCCGTCCATGAATGCAGAATACCGGTAATCCGTTTCTAATCCAAGCTGTCCCCTAATTTCTCCGGATGGATTATTCTCGGTATGCACATTGATGTAATAACTGCCGCTTAACAGTTTTATCAATACCGAATTTGGAACTCCGCGGATCGAACCTTTTATCTTATTGCCACTGAGGAAAGAGGTCAGGTCGAATATGACCGGTCCATTTTCGCCTACTACCCCTTCATGGATATGAGCACCGGTGATCGGGCCCGAAAGATTACTGAGACTGACATTTATATACAGGTTGGAATGGGTCTGATCAAGAGATACTATTGCGACCCCCTGGCCTTCAGTGGCCACCTGGGGAGATTCCTGATCACCGCTCATCCTGGCTGTAAAGACCAGGTTGGATGAAAACTGGCTGGCCCACAATGGTGAACCTGCAAATAACAAAAGGAGTAAAAATGTTTGTAGATACCTATTCATGATTTGTGTTTTTGATTAAACCCGATTTGAATATACAGGATAAGGGATGAGAGGGGGCGCCTGCATCTTTTTAAAGATACAATTTAGTCCGTCCCGTTGTTTTGAAATACCAGAAAAAGGGATGAGTGGGCCGAAAAAAGTGTTAAATGGGGACTAAAAAAAATCAGTAAAAACTACTGCAATCCTATTACCTGTTCATAAGTTCTTCAATTTCATCGGGATCAATAGGAATATTTTTCATCAGGTTGCGCGGAGCTCCCTTCGTAATCAAAATGTCATTTTCCAGTCGAATGCCTGTTTTTTCTTCCGGGATGTATAATCCGGGTTCACAGGTGAGCACCATGCCTGGTTTTAAAAGGGCACCTGGTTCATGTTGATCGTGCACATCCCATCCAAGATGATGGCTTACGCCATGCATGAAATATTTTTTGCGGAGTGGATGAGCGGGGTCCTGATGACGGAGATCATGCCGGCTCAATAATTTCAATTGCAATAGCGCTGAGTCGATCATTTTTCCGGTTTCCAGATTCAAAGAATCGATAGTGATACCGGTTCGCATCAGGTCCATCACCTGGTTGAGCACGCTCAGGACCGCCCGGTAAATTTCCTTTTGACGCTTAGTAAATCTTCCGGATACCGGGATCGTTCTGGACATATCAGAAGCCATGCCGGCGTATTCGGCACCGAAATCCAGGAGCAACAGGGAGCCTGATTTTAGAAGGGCATCATTGGTTATATAATGGAGCGTACAAGCTGATTGGCCGGAAGCAACAATCGGTTCAAAAGCATGCCGGCATCCTGATCGAATGATCTGGCGAGTCATCTCAGCCTCTATTTCATATTCCTTCAATCCCGGCTTTACCACTCGAAGTACCTCTTCAAATGCCCTCCCCGTCACCTCAATCGCCTTTTTTATCAATTTAATTTCGATAGGATGCTTGATCATCATCAGTTTTCGAAGGAGTGTTTTCGAGCTCAAAAATGTCTTTCCCGGCCAGTTTTTTTGAAACTCATATGCTTTTCGTTCATTCTGGTTGACGACCTCAAGGAGGGGATTTTCCCTGAGTGAAGCATTGAGATAGATCACCTGGGCAGATTCAAAAAGTGGTTGGGTGATCCTGGACCATTGATCCAAGGTGTAGATCATGGGGATGCCGGAAATCTTTTGAGCTTCAGTTTTGGAATACCGTTTTCCATTCCAAATGGTGTGCTTCGGATCAGGGGAAAGGATAAAAGCTAACTCCTTCATCGCCGGATCGGCAGCGCCAGGATTCAATACCAGTATGGATTCTGGCTGATCCAATCCGGACAGGGCGAACAAATCCGGATGCTGCCGGAAAGGAAAAGTCTGATCTCCGCTCCGGGGCATCGCGTCATTGGAATAGAAAACGGCAACGGCATTTTTCTTCATTCGTTTTGCAAAAGACAACCTTCGGGAGGAAAAAAGAGACGGCGGTATGAGTTCGTAGCGCATGTCCGCGAAGATGAAACAGAAAAATGAAACCGGGAAAGAAGAATTCAGGGCGTAAGCTAAGCAGGACATTCCAACAACATTCCGGAACAGATTGGATCACTTTTTGTATCTCCCAGGCAGGAAAAAAGGGGCAGAAGTCTCTCGCGCGTGATAAAACTTTTTTTCAAATATTTTAAAAAAAATATATACAAAATTAATCTAAAGTGTATTTTTGTCCTGGAATATGAACATACGCCTCGCATATATATCTTATCCTCATCTCTCACCAAAAATAATACTACCTGTATCAGGTGTCCTTTCGATACCCGGATGAACCCGGTTATAGGTAGCGACTTAATTTATTTTTAAACTAAATCTCAATTATCATTATGGCTAAATCAGCAAAGAAAGCAGCTAAGAAAGCTGTGAAAAAAGCAGGTGCCAGGAAAGCAACCAAGAAGGCAGCTGTCAGAAAAGCAGTCAAAAAAGCAGCTACTAAAAAAGCTGTGAAAAGGTCTGTTGCTAAAAAAGCAGTGAAAAGAGCAGTGAAGAAAACAGCCGCTAAAAGAGCTGTGAAGAGAGCTGTGAAGAGAGCTGTTGCTAAGAAGGCTGTTAGAAGAGCAGTGGTCAGGAAAGCCGTTGCTAACAAGACCATGGCTGCCGCTAAGGCCGCTCCTTCTAAGAAAGCTCCTGCTAAGAAAGCAACCAAGAAGGCTGCTAAGAAATCTGCTAAGAAGTAAGCAGACGAATCCTACTTTTGCCGACCTCGGCAACGGGAACCACGAAAGAATGTTTTTCTTTCCACCCGAACGTACATCAAGAGAAGAATTGAGAGCGCTGCTGAACATCAGCGCTCTTTTCTTTTGTCTACACCAGTAATGGAAACTTTTGCAAAAATTGCTTCGCTGCCTCCGGCTGCCGGGTCCCCACTAAAATCCGTTTCCCGTCCTTTTTTACGATTTGAATACCGTAGCTGCCTCGTAAAGAATATGCCCATCCCTGGAGTCCCCATCGAATGCCCCAGCCTCCATATTCCCGGATAGGCGAGTACCTGCGTACATAGATCTGATCAATAGCAGACCAGGGTATCGTCCTTTCCTTCCATTGAAAAAGGTTCATCTGGTAATGAACTCCTTCTTCATCTATCCTCGTTCGCAGGCGCAGGGAACTCAAAGCCACCAGAGAAAACAACAGGATGATCATGGGTATAAACATCAGTGACAGGGACATCTTCATCAACAACATCGGTACCAAAAACAAGGTGACCTCCACGCCCATCAGCGCCCAGACCCATATCTGGTTTATGGACTGCTCCTCAATATATATATCCACCGGTTCCCCCGGTAATTTCATTAACCCGCTTTCATCCGTCCGGAAAATAGTGTCATCGGGCTGATAAAGACTTGGGTCCAATTGATCTTTTTGACGAAATACCATACAGGTGAAATAATAATTGTTAATTCAGACATGCCTAATTTAGATATTCTATGGACAGCCGACTACAATCCATCCGATCCCAGTTCCATAAAATGGAATTGCAAAAACAAGATATCATCCATCTCCTTCGCTCCATTCCTCCGGAAAAATACTCACAACATCCGGATCCCAACACCTGGAGCATGGGACAGGTAGCTCACCATTTGTATCTGAGTGAAAAAAACTCCCTGGCCTACCTCAAAAAGAAATTGTCATACCCGGATTCGGTACCAAAATACCATCCCATATCGTGGGGAGGCATTCTTTTAGTGAAGCTCGTCTTTCTCACTCGCTTCAAAATCAAAGCCCCGGATTCCCTCGATATGAGGAAGTTCAGCCAACCAATGCCCCTGGATGAACTGGACACGAAATGGAATGAACTGCACCGAGAATTCCTTTCCTTCCTCGAGATGCATTTGCCCGCTTTCGGAAAGCACCTGGTCTTCCGGCACCCTTTTGCCGGACGCATGACCATGTACCAGATGCTGATCTTTATCAACGACCATATTCGGCATCACCAGCATCAGATCACCAGGATATGGAAACAACTACCCTGACTCTGCCCTTTTATTCTCAACTTAGTCCACTATCTTTTCCGCATTAAACTTTTCCAACTATGAATACCATGATCCGGGCCAAGCTTTCCTTAATGATGTTTCTCGAATTTTTTATCTGGGGAGCATGGTTTGTCACGATGGGAACTTACCTCTCCAAGGAATTATCATCGGAAGGTTTTCAGATTGCTGCGGCTTATTCCACGCAATCTCTTGGCGCGATCCTCGCCCCTTTCATTATCGGTTTAATTGCGGATCGCTACTTTGCCGCTCAAAAAATCCTGGGACTTCTTCACCTCCTGGGTGCTGTCCTGATGTTTCTTGCTGCGAGGGCGGGAAGTTTTACCGGATTTTATCCATTCATCCTGCTCTACATGATCGTCTACATGCCTACCCTGGCGTTAGTCAATTCGGTTTCATTCCGGCAGATGAGTGATCCTGCCAGGCAATTCAGCAATATCAGGGTTTGGGGGACTATTGGATGGATCGTGGCCGGACTAATCATCGGCTATGCCATGCATTGGGAATCCAATGGCCTGCTCAGGAATACATTTTACATGGCCTCCGGAATTTCTGCTTTCCTTGGTGTATTTAGTTTCCTGCTACCAAACACTCCGCCGGTGGGGAAATCGACAACCAAACCCAGTATACGTGAGATACTGGGGCTGGACGCCTTAAGTCTTTTAAAAGAAAGAAACTTCCTTGAGTTTTTTATATCCTCGGTCCTTATCTGTATTCCGCTGGCCTTTTATTATCAAAATGCTAACCTCTTTCTGAATGAAACCGGCATGAAAAACGCCGCCGGCAACATGACTTTTGGTCAGATTTCCGAAGTGCTCTTCATGCTTTTATTACCCATCTTTTTCAAACGTTTTGGATTGAAGTATACTTTACTAGTTGGCATGCTAGCCTGGCCGATTCGCTATTTATTATTTGCTTTTGGGGATCCGGGCCATGGCATCTGGATGTTGTTCCTGGGCATCTTACTTCATGGGGTATGTTATGATTTCTTTTTTGTTTCCGGGCAGATCTATACGGATTTTAAAGCCGGTGAAAAATATAAAAGCGCTGCACAAGGCCTGATTACCCTGGCCACGTATGGGCTGGGAATGATGATTGGTTTTTGGCTTTCCGGTAATGTCTTTAATTATTTTGCGCTGGAAGGTGGAGGTCATGACTGGAAGATGATATGGATCGTACCCGCAACCATAGCCCTGGTGGTAATGTTATGGTTTGGCTTCAGATTTAAAAATGAAAAAATGGCCTCCGCCTGACGGCCTCAAGCAATCTACAAACAGAACCAAAAAATTATGCAGGATACATTTATCATCGACGGTATTCGCACTGCTATCGGGTCATTCCGGGGAACGCTGTCCACCGTTCGAACAGATGATCTCGCTGCTCATGTGATCCGGACATTGTTGAATCGTCATACTACCCTCGACCCGGCCCTGCTCGATGAGGTTATCATCGGATGTGCCAACCAGGCCGGAGAGGATAATCGAAACGTTGCCCGGATGGCTTTACTATTGGCGGGCGTACCCTATACTGTTCCCGGAGAAACGGTCAATCGCCTTTGCGCTTCCGGCATGTCTGCAGTAATTCATGCACACAGGGCCATACAATCAGCGGATGGAGATCTTTTTATTTCCGGAGGTGTGGAAAATATGACGCGTGGTCCCTGGGTGATTTCCAAAACTAGCCAGCCCTTTGGAAGTGATGCGGAAATGTTTGACTCTTCCTTTGGATGGCGATTTATCAATCCACGGATGAAGGCCTTGTATGGTACAGAAGCCATGGGTGAAACGGCGGAGAACCTGGCCGGGTTGTATAAAATCTCAAGGGAAGACCAGGATAAATTTGCTTATGGTTCTCAACATAAAGCTGCCGCAGGTGCCCATGATTTGGCAAACGAAATTTCACCTGTTCAAATAGAAAGAAAAAAACAGGGTCCCCTGGTTTTTCAAACCGATGAATTTGCCAAACCAAAGACTACCCTTGGTGTGTTGGGTGATTTGAAACCGGCTTTTCGAAATGGAGGCACCGTCACGGCTGGAAACAGCAGTGGTTTGAATGATGGAGCGGCAGCACTTCTCCTGGCTTCTGATTTCGGAGTACGGCAAAATAATCTGAAACCCCTGGCCCGAATCTTGTCTTCAGCCGTAGTTGGTGTTGAGCCACGCATTATGGGAATAGGTCCGGTCGGGGCATCAATAAAAGCGTTGAAGAAAGCCGGGCTCAGCCTTGACGAAATGGATGTCATTGAAATCAATGAAGCTTTCGCTGCGCAAGTTCTGGCCTGCACCAGGAATCTTGGTCTTGATGATCAGGATGCCCGGGTCAACATCAATGGTGGTGCTATTGCCTTAGGACATCCCTTGGGAATGAGTGGAGCCCGGATTATACTCACCGCCGTCCATTCTCTTCAACGGCTGAATAAACGATATGCCCTGGTCACGATGTGCGTTGGCGTAGGTCAGGGATATGCGGTCGTACTTGAAAAAGTTTAACTACCTCACCAGGGTCACATCACCATACAGGATGGTTTCCTTTCCATCCAAAAACCGGATGTCGGCGACCCAGACAAACACGGCAGGATTCAATTCTTTCCCCAGCATTTTTCCGTCCCATCCGAAAGCGGGGTCGTTAGACATCACATCCTTCTTGTCAAAAACCAGGCTTCCCCATCGGTCAAAAATCCGGAAATCAGGTATGGATTGGACCGAATTAGGGCCCGAGGAAAGGAAAAAGACATCATTGATCCCATCATTGTTCGGACTAAAAACATTCGGAGCATAAACATCATGACTGATGACAATACAGGAATCAGGCGGTAACAGTAAAGTAATGAATTGCACCACACTGTCACATCCGTACTTGTTAGTAAAATGCTCAGTGATAGTACCTGTATCGTTGACGGAACAAGTATGATCATACAGACTAATCAAGTCGGAAGGCAACAAAATAACTTCTTCCACTACCGTGCTGTCACATCCCTGGGATGAAATAAAATGGGAAGTGAATGTTCCCGAGGAAGCCGGATCACAGGTCGTCATGGTATCCATGATCATCCAGGATGAAATCCATTGGGTGGTAGTAAGGACCAGGCTGTCGCAACCAAATACATTAGGAAATACTGAACTGACTGTTCCTGTATCAGCGGGGATACAGGATGTAGCTGTCACTAAAGTGGTATCTGAGGGCAGCAGGACGACCGTTTCTATCACTACACTGTCACATCCATTGCTATTGGTAAGAATTTGAGTGAATGTGCCTGTGGCTGAAATATCACAATTCCCACTGGTCAGTTGCGTAGTGTCAGCATTTAAGAGGACAATGGTTTCAATCACTACGCTATCGCATCCGCTTTGCCCCTGGAAAGTGTTGGTAAAAACTCCGGCGGACTGCGGATCACATGTCGCGGAATTAATCAGTGTGGTATCTGCAGCAATTAAGGTTGCTGTTGTCACTACCATACTATCACATCCGAATTGATTGGAAAGCAGATTGAAAGAGATGCCGGCTTGCATCGGATCGCAGGTCGTGGTTTGAATATACGTGGTATCCAGATTATGAACAATCAGGTAGCTCTCCAGGATAGTATCACAACCGATGGTGCCGGGTATGGAATCAAAGAAGACTCCCTGGCTGTGCTGAAATGCTCCCGCAAGGAAAACACTATCGCCATCGCAAATCATCAGTACCTGCATGGAATGGATGACATCACTTACGGTAATAGTGAGACTGGTATCTAACACAGCCGAACATCCAGGGCCGGAAAGATTGGTCACGCTCAACAATGTATAGCTAGTCGTACCTGCAGGTTGAACCAGTATGGTATGTCCGGATAAAACACTGTCCAGCGTAAAGACGTTCGTTCCATCTGTATAGGTCAGATCAAATGGCGGATCACCGTTCAGAATAAAACTTAATGAGGTACTATTCCCGGTACACACCATTGGGGGTCCGGTGAGATAACCGGTTGGATAATCATTCCATATCACTGTAGGTCCGTTAGCAATAGCCAGGCATGGATCCATAAGATCAACTCCTATACCCGGAATAGTATTACCTGCCAAAACAGAAATGAAATAAGTCACACCCAACTGAAGCGGTGGTCCGAATACAAACTCGTTGCCGATGCCTGCAACCAAATAATTTTTTGGGTCTCCGGTATGCAGTACATATATCAACGTATCATTTGGATCCAGGAATACACCCGCAGGTGGCGATATAGTAACCGTATCATCAGCACAAACTGAAATTGGATTCATGTTCATGGTTCCAGCTTGTGTTGGACAATTGCAGGCAAAATTTCCGGAAACAGTCACTGTATCACAATGATGGCCATCAAATACCTGGAAGGAATATCCACTGCCGCTGGGAATGGGCGTGCTTTCAAAAGTGGATGGGTTGCCCAATATTATGTTTCCACTCACATTACCATTCACATCATACGTAGTAGAATCACCGCCAGTAATATCAAAAGAAACGGTATACGTCTGGCCAGTACCATCACAAGTAGTAACCAGGTTTTGAGTAACCGGCGCTCCATAGATTGTAAGAATACTCCAGCAAGAATTAGGAGGGCAGGTTCCGGTTGAATAAGAATAAAAGACCTGGTGATCTCCGGGACCTAACATCATGGGATCAGCTATGCCGTCGGGACTGACACCCCCGCTCCAGGTTCCTCCGGGAGGCATTGCCGATAATTGTACCGGAGGCGAATTGAAACATATGGGTGAAATATTTGGACAAACCACAGTTTCTGAAGTAACAATTTCTACAAAGAAGGTTGTGTTGTAACATTCATCCTGGCCCGCCAATTCATACGTCACCAGAAACATGCCGGGAAACAAACTGCTGGGATAGATTTCACCGTCAGAATTAGCGGCACCTCCCCAGGTACCGCCAGGTGGATTGGCTGTGAGTGTGACAACTTGTTCACTAAAACAAAAAGGACCCTCGGGCATGATTTCAGCAGGAATATTGGGCACGACTTTAATAATGATCTGATCAGAATTGGAGCATCCGTTTCCATCTGTCACCGTGTACGTAATGGTATGGTTTCCTTCTCCTGCCTGCATGGGATCAAATACACCGCTGGAACTTACATTGCCACTCCAGGTGCCACCAGAAGGAGAACCCACTAATTGAACAGGGTCTCCATCTTCACAAAGCGATTGCGTGACCGGATCCACTTCAACAAACGGGAGCGGGAACAAAGCCACATTAGTGCTGGCGGTATTGGTGCATCCGGAAGCATCCGTTACTGTTACCGTGTAAATTCCCGTCTTACCTGCGGTCATATTGTTGATGACCGGATTTTGAATAAACGAATTGAAACTCATGGGTCCGCTCCAATGATAGTTGGTTCCTCCGGTGGCGAAGAGTTGTATGGATTCTCCGGGGCAAACAGGACCGGAATTATCAGCTGTGGCCGTAGGTTTAGGTCGAACTGTGACCACCACGGTATCTTTTGCAAATCCCCCACATGCGTAATCAATACTAACTGTATAAGTGGTGGTCACCACGGGATCTGCGACTGGGTCACTGATATGGAGCTGCGACAATGTCGGGCTTGGAGCCCATGTCCATGCGACGCCATTGTCATCGGCCTGGAGCACAACATTCTGCCCTTCACAAATGGTCACATCAGGCATGGGTACGAGCGCTGGTGGGCCAAAGCATACTGTATGAAGATTGGACAACGAGCCTGTCCCGGAGGAAAAACCATAATACACAATCGGATTGCCACCGAAAAAAGTATTTACGATATCACCGGTGTAACTGATCAAATCATTGTTTAATGCAGCCGTCAGTGTCATGGTCACAGGATCCCAGATCACTGAAAAACAATGATCCTGTCCGTCTTCAATATTGGCCAGGTTTATGGGTCCTACGAGGTTACTGGGAAGGGTGTGATTGACACTGCCTGCAGAGATCACAGCCATATGATCAGCAGTCGGATCACCACTACCGGAATTGAAGTAATCATCATACTCTATGGCTATGGATGGAGTGATGCCCTCATATCCTATTCCGCCGCCACCAGTACCCAAGGCCGTATTGGTAGTGGCAAGAATGAAAACTATCCCGTCTGCCCCATTGGCATCCTTGTTTCCAAAATTGAAAACGGCATCAAAAGCAAAAGGCTGTGTCAGGTTAATCGAACTGAGGGAAAAAATAGATCCGGACTGTCCGCCTACATCCGGTGTGAGCTGGTAGCAATTGCCACCAAGAAAAGAGGCACTACCATTCGTCATAAAAGTTTGCCCGTTCAATGCGATTGAAAAGAACAAATAGAGGATAATGTTAATCCTTCCAATGAATAATCCCTTCTTCATCTCAGGTAATCAGGGACAAAAGATAGGATTAATTCAAGATAAAGGGGCCACGGAAAACCGTGGCCCTTTTATCTTATTAGATATCTACCCGGGCATACTTGGCATTTGCTTCTATGAAGGCACGGCGAGGGGGGACTTCATCTCCCATGAGCATGGAGAAGAAACGATCTGCTTCTTTAGCGTCATCGATGGTGACCTGCCGGAATACCCGGTTGTCGGGATCCATAGTCGTTTCCCAAAGCTGTTCGGCATTCATTTCTCCCAAACCTTTGTAACGCTGAACCTTGACATTGGCAACTTTATCACCTGCACTATACGTATCCACTGCCTGCTGACGATCCGTTTCATTCCAGCAATAGATAAACTGGTTACTCTTCGAAACCCGGTATAATGGCGGAGCTGCGATATAGAGGTGACCGTTTTCAATCAGGGGGCGCATATAGCGGAAAAAGAAAGTCAGGATCAGGGTGGTAATATGGCTTCCGTCGACATCGGCATCGCACATGATGACGATCTTGTGATACCGGAGACGATCTATATTCAGTTTCCTTTCGCCATCCTTTTCTTCAATACTGACCCCAAGAGCCGTGAACATGTTTTTGATTTCCTCATTATCGTAGATTTTGTGCTCCATGGCTTTTTCGACATTGAGGATTTTCCCACGCAAGGGAAGAATGGCCTGAAAATTACGATCGCGTCCTTGCTTAGCGGTACCCCCGGCACTATCTCCCTCGACGAGATAGATCTCAGAGATTTTAGGATCCCGGGAAGAACAGTCTGATAATTTACCGGGCAAGCCGCCACCAGTCAAAATGTTTTTTCGTTGAACAAGCTCACGGGCTTTGCGGGCAGCATCCCGCGCACGAGCGGCAAGGATTACTTTTTCTGTGATCCGTTTTGCATCGGAAGGATTTTCTTCCAGGTAATTCGTCAGGGCTTCACCGACACATTGCGAAACGATTCCGACCACTTCAGAGTTGCCCAATTCGCCTTTTGTCTGGCCTTTAAATTGCGGCTCCGGAACTTTTACCGAAACCACTGCCGTGAGTCCCTCACGATAATCTTCTCCTGACAACTGCACTTTGGCTTTAGTGAAAAGCCCGCTGTCATCACCATATTTCTTGAATACCCGGGTGATCGCCCGCTTAAAACCGGCTTCATGTGTTCCCCCGTCCTGGGTCGAAATATTATTGACAAAGGAAAAGACATGCTCCTGGTAGCCGGTATTGTATTGCATGGCTACTTCCACTTCCACATTGTCTTCTCTCCCTTTCACATAGATGGGTTTTTCAATCAACGGGGTCCGGCTCTCATCGAGAAACCTGACAAATTCACGGAGACCTCCTTCAGAGAAGAAAGTTTCCTTGCGAGGATTATCTTTTTCATCGGTATCGCGATTATCGGTGAGATTCAGATACAAGCCACTGTTTAGATAGGATAGTTCGCGCATGCGCGTAGCCAGCGTATCATATTTGAATTCCAGGGTTTCGAAGATTTCCGGATCGGGCCAGAACGTAATGGTGGTACCGGTTTCCTCTGAAACACCAATGGCATCTACCCCGGTGGTCGGCTTGCCTCGCTCATATTCCTGTCGCCAGATCTTACCCTCCATCTTAACTTCTGCCCTGACTTTCCTACTCAGAGCATTGACACAACTTATTCCTACTCCGTGCAGTCCTCCTGAAACTTTATAGGTATCGTGATCAAATTTTCCACCTGCATGAAGCATCGTCATGACCACTTCCAATGCTGATTTCTGAAGTTTTTCTTGTATGCCAACCGGAATTCCACGGCCATCATCCACGACTGTGATTGAACCATCTTTATTTATATCCACTTCAATATGGGTGCAATATCCGGCGAGGTGTTCATCAATTGAGTTATCAATAACCTCCCAAACCAGGTGATGCAATCCCTTCCAATCTGTACTTCCGATATACATGCCCGGACGTTTCCGTACGGCCTCAAGACCCTCCAGGGCCTGGATATTGTTGGCCCCATAACTACCCTGTGTTTTCGTCATATTTAGTTGAAAAATTTGAGTTGCAAAAATACGGGAAAATGGCGGGAAAACCTAATTAGAAATTTAGTTTATTTAATTGAAAATCAATTTAATATGAAAATAATTTTACATAATGTGAACAATCCTTTCAGCCTTCATTTTACCGGCACCTGGAGGGCCTCTGAAAGGAGATAAAAATAAGCGCGGAATACCCCTTTTGATGATGTTGGTAATCAACCTTTTGAGCTTGATTGCAACATCGCCACCTGGACGAGTGAGAGAATCAAATGATTGATCCTACAACATAACTTCTTTAATGATTGAAGACCGAAATGACCTCATCAAGGAAGTATACAAATTTGCACGAATTAGTTTTTCTCTTCATTATTAATGGGCTTCAGCGCTCTGCATAGAAGGAATTCGTTTTCCATCCTGAGGAATTCATCTTCTTACCTTCCTCTATGCTCTATGCCCTATCCTCTTTACCTTTGCCCTCCCATGTCAGACCTGGAGCGGTTGATTGATCTTTATGGTCAGGATACCACGGTAAGATTGATTCAAGAGGCACTGCGGGCGGATCAGGCACGAATAGGGGTGTCCGGATTGGCCGGCAGCGGGAAATCTTTTGTCCTTTCCGGACTGGCCATCAATGGTTGCGGCCCCTGGCTCATTATTTCTCCGGACAAAGAGGCAGCCGCTTACCAATACAATACTCTTTCCTCCCTCCTTCCGGAAGCCGATGTCCTTTTCCTTCCTGATAGTTTTAAGCGACCCGGCCTGGTAGAGGAAATCATTTCCAGCCAGGTGATGGAGCGCACGGATACCATCAACAAGCTGTATCAAAATGGTCTCGTTGGGCACGTCAAAGCTTCCATGTTCGTGTTCACCTATCCGGAAGCTGTCATGGAATCTGCCCTATCTCCCTCATCTGTTGCCAAACAACAGATCGAAATCAAAAAGGGCGAAGCCCTTGACCTCGATGGCATGCTCACCCTGATGATCGACATTGGTTTCGAACGCGTTGATTTTGTTTATGAGCCCGGTCAATTTTCCATTCGCGGAGGTATTATCGATATTTTTTCATTCGGCAATGAATGGCCTTACCGGATTGAATTGTTTGATGTAGAAGTAGAAAGCATACGGCTTTTTGATCCGCTGACCCAATTGTCCCAACGCCAACTATCGGTCGTACACATCATTCCAAATGTCCAGACCCATTTTGAAACCCGCGAATTTGTTCCGGTAATGGAATCGATTCCGTCTGAAACAAAAATCTGGATCCAGGAACCCCAGCTGATCATTGACCGGTACCAGGATTATTTTGAAAAACTATCTTCTATCAGTACGATCGATCTCATTTCGGAGCAGGTCGCCGTGCATCGTTTTATTAAGGAAAAAAGATTTACGCCTACTCATAAATTCATCAGCGCTCTTCAATCCATGGCTGTGGTCATGGAAGGTGACACGGAGTGATATATTGACCCCGTCCCGGCACATCCAATTCAAATTAAAATCCCAACCCAGCTTTAATAAAAATTTTACACTGCTGATAGCGGATTTAAAAAAACAAACCCAGGCCGGACGCACCAATTATATATTCACTGCGAATGCCCGGCAGGTGGAACGTTTCTATTCCATTTTTGAGGACCTTGGCGCTCAAGTCCAATTTATTCCGATCACCAAATCCATACATGAGGGTTTTATCGATGAATCGGCAAAGGTTGTTTGTTATACGGATCATCAGATTTTTGAGCGCTTCCATGCTTATCACCTCCGTAAAGGCTTTACCAGGGACCAGGCCCTGAATGTCCTTTTATTACGGGAGTTGCAGCCCGGTGATTTTGTGACCCACATTGATCATGGTATAGGCAAATATTCGGGGCTGGAAAAAATAACTATTGGCGGTCATATTCAGGAATCGGTCAGACTGTTTTATAAAAATAATGACATCCTGTATGTCAGCATCCAATCGCTGCATAAGATTTCCAAATTCATTGGTAAAGACGGGACCGAGCCTGTCCTGAGTAAACTCGGATCCGATGCGTGGGAAAATCTGAAACGAAAGACCAAGTCCAAGGTTAAGGATATTGCCCGTGAACTGATCAAGCTTTATGCGCTTCGAAAAAGTGCGCCCGGATTTGCCTTTGCGCCTGATGGATATTTGCAAACGGAACTGGAAGCATCCTTTATTTATGAGGATACGCCAGATCAGTTTAAAGCTACGCAGGATGTGAAACAAGATATGGAACAACCTCACCCGATGGACAGGCTGATCTGCGGAGATGTTGGTTTTGGAAAAACAGAAGTAGCTATTCGCGCTGCGTTCAAAGCGGTGGAAAATGGCAAGCAGGTCGCGATACTGGTCCCGACCACCATTCTCGCCTTACAGCATCAGCAAAGTTTTGCCGAGCGGCTGAGTCCGTTAGGGGTGAGTGTAGATTACATCAATCGTTTCCGCTCTGCTAAAGAAAAAAGAGAGATCATGGAAAGATTGAAGGAAGGAAAACTGGACGTAGTGATCGGTACGCATGCCATCCTGAACAAGGACATGGGGTTTAAAGACCTGGGGCTGCTGGTCGTGGACGAGGAACAAAAATTTGGCGTGAGTTCAAAAGAAAAGCTACGGAAACTAAAAGTCAATGTAGACACCCTCACTTTGACCGCTACGCCCATTCCCCGTACGCTTCAGTTTTCATTGATGGCCGCCCGTGACCTTTCCATTATTCGTACTCCACCACCGAACCGGCAACCTATTCATACGGAACGGCGTGTATTCAGTGAGGACCTGGTGCGGGATTCCATTTATTATGAAGTGAATCGCGGTGGACAGGTATTTTTTGTGCATAATCGTATCAAGTCCCTGCCGGAAATCACTGCTCTGATCAGGCGTATCTGTCCGGATGTGGATGTTGCACAGGCGCATGGACAACTGGAAGCGGATCAACTCGAAGAAACCCTGCTGGATTTTATCAATCGCAAACACGATGTCCTGGTCTGCACGAATATCATTGAAACCGGCCTTGACATCCCCAATGCTAACACCATCATCATCAATCATGCTAATCAGTTTGGCCTCAGCGATCTTCATCAATTGCGTGGCCGGGTAGGACGCTCCAATAAAAAAGCCTATTGCTATCTTTTCGCTCCTCCGTTAAGTGCCCTGACCCAGGAAGCCCGCAAGCGACTGCAAACGATTGAAGAGTATTCGGACCTGGGAAGTGGTTTCGATATAGCCATGCGCGACCTGGACATCCGGGGAGCCGGCAATCTGTTGGGCGCCGAACAAAGCGGTTTCATTTCTGATATTGGCTATGAGACGTATCAAAAGATCCTGGAAGAAGCTATCCAGGAATTGAAAGAAAGTGATTTTAAAGATCTGTTCAGGGAACAAATGGAACGGGATCGTAAATATGTTCAGGATGTTCAGATTGACAGTGATGTCGAAATGTTGATACCCGATGAATATGTTTCCAATATTGATGAGCGATTACGTTTGTATACTGAATTGGATCATATTGAAACAGAAGAAGACATCAGGAAGTTTGCGCTTAACCTTGTGGACAGGTTTGGTCCGGTACCCGCCGTGGTGGAAGAATTATTTGAAGGACTCCGTTTGAGATGGGTGGCCAAATATTTAGGATTTGACCGGATTACACTGCGAGGTTTTGTTCTCAGGTGTTACTTTCATAAAAATGCACAATCAGCTTATTACGAAAGTGAGGTCTTTGGAAAACTGATTAAAATACTGGGATCCCAGGCACGCGTGCTGGACATTCAGTTGAAACAATCCAGCACCCGGTTGTTACTCATCAAAGAGAAAATCAGGTCAATGGGACAGGCCAGGGAATTCCTATCCTCTCTCCTGTCCCTGACGGAAACTGCAGCCCCATGAGTGAAAACGGATCCAGGGAATTATTCAGCAATGCACAGGTGGACCTTTCCAGGTTACCCCGGGTAGAGACTATGAACATCATCCGGTTGGAACCCGTCTATAAAATGGTCAGATATATTCATGCAGCGTTAATCGATCTGCTGATCATTTTCTTTGCCTTCCTCTTTGTTATGCTTGAGCCTGAACTTCGGACCATCACGCTCCCGGTCTTTCTTTTTTCCATTTTACTGGCAGTGTGGAATATAATTTACCATGGCATTTCTTTCCCTTACATGGGATATGCTATCCGGGAGAAGGACATTACCTATCAATCCGGTTGGCTTTGGAAATCTATGACCACCATTCCTTTTAACCGCGTTCAGCATTGTGATATTAAACAAGGCATCCTCGACCGGCAATTTGGATTAGCCAGGCTGACGATATACTCGGCAGGAGGTCAACATACTGAAGTATTGATACCGGGATTATCTCCCGATACTGCTGAGAAATTGAAAGCTTTCATTCTGCACGGGACAGCACATTCCATAGAAAACGAATAATATCGTGATGGAGGGCAAGGCTTTATATTTTCCACAGCGTCAGTCTCCTAAGGCCATAGTGCTGATTCTCTACCGGTACCTCAGGATTATCGTTCGCCAGATTTGGCCCATCCTGATCATCATTCTGATCAATCCTACCCGTGGAAAAAGCATTTATGTCACCTTCCTGGTATTGCTCACTGTCTTCCTTTCTTTGATCTATAGCCTGTTCGCCTATTTCAGGTTTTATTATTTCATAGAAAACAATGAATTGTGTGTCAGGTCAGGGGTATTCAGAAAAAAATGGATCAATGTTCCGTTTGACCGCATCCAATCGGTGGATTTCAAACGCAATCTGATTCATCAAATGCTGAAAGTGGTCAGCATTCAGGTAGATACAGCAGGTACCAAAGGGAGTGAACTGGAACTGGATGCCATTGAATTTATCAAGGCGGAAGAACTCAGAGATTTTGTCATGGCTTATAAGCGATCTCATTCTGCGCTCACCGAGGTACATGCCGGTTCGATGCCACTTTTCCCACCCATACCCGAAAAGCCTGAACTGATCCTATCCTTGTCACCCAGGGACCTGATGAAGATAGGGATGAGTGAAAATCATCTACGCACCGCCGGTATTGTTTTTGCATTTTTTCTCGGCCTGGCCGATGATCTCAATCAGCTTTTAGGTTGGGATGTTTATGGTCAACTGGAACATACCACCACAGCCATGTCCCTGGTGGGAATATTGGCGGCCCTGATGGCCATTCCCTTTTTTATCCTGGTGTCCTTTGCCATTACTATGGTCAGGACGGTGCTCCGTTATTATGATTTGAAATTCTGGAGGGAAGGGCAAAGATTCAAAGTCGTCAGTGGTTTACTGACGAGGAAGGAAAAAACAATACAGCAATCCAAGATCCAGATAATACGCTGGGCGACTTCTCCATTAAAACGAATATTTGGGATTTACCAGTTGAATATATACCAGGCTGCCAATTTTGATCAACACCAGGATAAATCACTGACGATTCCGGGATGCTATCAACGCCAGGTGGATGAGACATTGGATGTCGTCGTACCGGGATTCCGCAAAGCGGTATTTGATGTACATCGGATGCATGTACGGATCGTCATGGTGATGGTATTTCTTTTGGGTTTTATTCCAGCTGTCCTCTTTGGAATCATGGCCTGGCTAAATGAGGGAGTAATGCAGTGGTTGTTGGTTCTGGTCTTTCCCCTGGCCATCCTGATGGGATATCTGTATCAAAAGAAAAGAAAGTTCGACATTCATCCCGATTACATCCTGTCGGAAGGCGGAATATTTGGAAATACCAACAAGTTGGTGGAAATCTATAAAATTCAGCGGGTGAAAATCACCTCTTCACCCATGCAGCGGGTGAGGGGGTTGTCCAGTTTACATCTTTATACCGCCGGGGGGGACATCACTTTCCCCTATCTGCATAATTCAATCGCGGTTCAGGCCAGGGATTATATTCTCTACCGCGTCGAGCGGGATCATCAACCGTGGATGTAGATTCCAGTGGTTGTTGGAGATACTTTGACTCCGCTCACCACCAGTAACTCTAACACCAACAAGGTGAAAATAAACAGGGGCTCAAGATCTTGAGCCCCTGCTAATTTTTAGCATAGCTGCTGACTACTACGTTGAAGCAACTCCCCTGGCACCACCTGTTCCTCTTCCCAGCCACCAGGCTATAACACTGCCAACGATACCCCACATTACGGCGGTAATGACTGCATCCATCAGAATTGGAGTAGGGCTCGACATCATGGTAGTTGTACCATACATCAGGCTGTCCATACCAATAGCACTTAGTAGTCCGATGACACCTCCGGTTAGCGCTCCAGTGCTCAATGTGGTAACACCAGCCATTTTTGAAAACACATAAGCAAGCATTAAACCAGTAAACACATTGCCAATAAAAATCCAGAGATAGAGCATAGCATCGCTGGCCCGCATACAGCCTCCTGCATCCATACTGCCCGCCAGTAAGATTCCATAAACCAGCCAGCCTAACAGGAAATAGACGATACCACCTAGGATGCCGCCGATAAGAATTTTAGTCATCATATGTTTTGTTTTGAAAGTGAAAAAACGAATTGAAGTACTACTACCGGGATATTCTGATCATGGTTCAATGGGGATGAATAGGGCGAGGGCTCCGGACTATTTACGTCCCAACCACCAGCCGATAACACCACCGGCAATCGCCCACATGACAACGATGATCACCACATCATAAATGATACAGGTCACACCGGTAAACATATTGCTGGTGGCATAGGAAACACTATCAAACCCGATACCCAGTAAGAGGCCGACAATGGCGCCGCCCATGGCTCCACTGGAAAAGGAGGATGCACCGGTCCATTTAGATAAAATATAGGCAATCCCCCATCCTATAAAAAGATTACCGATGCCCAGGCAAACGAAATTGATATCTGCCATAGGTTTTTGGCAGGAGGTACAGGTTGACAGCATATCAGCCATTAAAAGACCATACAGGAGATAACCCAGGAGGTAGAAAACGACGCCACCGAGGAAACCACCGATCAACACTTTAGAATTCATAAGTTTTGCTTTGAAGTGAGATAATGAAAAATGTCTCCTAAAATTAACAAAAAAGATTTGTCGTTTTCAAAACAATTTATAAAGGTAAAATGGATCCGCTGAACTAAAAGAAGTACTTTGGACAGGCAAAATCATTTCAATTGAGAAATAGATTGATCCTTACTTTTCTTTGGGTCACTTCGGCTTTATCGGTTTCGGCTCAACCATTCGACACCCTGCTTTCTCCATTCAATACCATCCGGGAAATTTATCCGTTGCAGGATAGCTCCTTTATTCTCATCGGAAGTGATCAATCGATTCGCGTGGAAAGAATAGATTATCGGGCAGGAGTGATTTGGTCACTGCCTGTGGTGAGTACAACGAGGGACCATCTTTTTGATTTCAAGTTTGATCTTAATTCCACAGACAGTGTGCTTCAGGTGGCTACTGCTGATAAATTCTGTGATGCATATGCAAACCGTTTCTTCAAGGCATTTACACTCAACCTATCCGGACAGCTTTTGGACTCGCAGACGGTCTCTTTTGGAATTGAAAACGAAAATATTTTTTTATTATCCGGGATAGCGGGCAGACCAAGACTTGCCTTCATTGAGGGAAAAGAAATCGTGGTCATGCAGGCTGATGGAGACACCCTGCATCTGCATCTTACCTGGACCAATGGGGATACCACAAATTCCAAGTATTTGGGCATACCACTATTTGTCACGATGTGCCCGGGCGGAGATATCCTCGTAGAAACAAATATGGCGTCTGTATTTTATTTCAGGCTGGTCAACGACAAGTATCGGGTAGTGGATCAAAGTTTTAGTGGTGGCCTGGGTTCGGTTCTCTGTCTCGAGGATCAAAAGTTTATGCAGGTCAATAGCCATTATCTTGAATTATGGGGCTTCCATACGCCCCTCACTTCATTTGATTTGAAAGATGGATATATCTGGAAGACAACCTGGAGAGACCCCTTTCTCGCCGTTCATGCATCTTTTTATCCCCATCCTGATTCCGTGATTTTTCTGACTGCCAATCTGGACCTCGTCTACCAGACAGCAAATGACAGCCCACCTTACTCCACCATGGCCATCCAGTCGGGAATTACCTATAAAGTGGGGTCAGGAAATAATTATTTTGATCATGGTTTACTCGTCAGCGAAAACCAAACCACGCATGAAGGACCCAAATATTACGATCTAGAGCTTGTCAATTTTGAAATAGGCCCTTATGATGATGTTCAATTTCATTATGGATTAGGTGGTTATTACCTCTATGAAATTCCTCACGCTGTCGTTACGTTGAAAAATAATTGTGCTTACACCCTCGATAACACCGTAATCCACTATGCAGGCCAACCGCTTTCCTTCTGTTCGGAATCCTCATGGGAAAAGGAACTTACACAGATGGACCTTCAACCTAATGAAACCAAAACATTCGAGCTTAACGATATTTTTATTACCAAAAGTTATCCAGAATATCCTTCCGAAAAAAGCTGTGTATATGCCACACAGCCTGATCATCACTTCGATGATCACTATGAGGACAATGAACTATGCAAGAAATTGGACTTGCTTCCTTCTGAAAAAGTAAATCTTGATTTTCCAATTCATCACACGCCCGGGATTATCAGGGATCATATTTCCTTTTTGTCTCCCGAACCGATTGAATTTGACCTCACCATTTATTCTTATAGCGGTATCCCGGTATTTGCAGGCCATGCCAATACGTATGCGGGTCAGAACCTGAATTTAGATTTCCTGCGGGCAGGATTGTACATACTTCAATACTCCATTCCGGAAGGAGACAAAACGTATGTGGAAAAAATGCTAAAATTATAACCCCGGACATAACCGGATTACTGAAAAAGATTCCTCAAATCAATCCGTTCCGCTACGATCTCCCTGATTTTTGAAAGATGGATCCGGTCCTGTTTTAAGGTGTCCCGTTCCCGGATCGTCACTGTCTGGTCTTCCAGGCTCTGGTGATCGATGGTCACGCAAAAGGGCGTACCAATAGCATCCTGCCGACGATAGCGTCTCCCGATCGCGTCTTTCTCATCATATTGGCACAGGAAGCTGAACTTCAGATCATCAAATATTTTCCTGGCCATTCCGGTGAGTTCATCATTATTCTTTAACAAAGGCAGTATGGCACATTTGACCGGAGCTAATGCCGGATGAAACTTGAGGACCACTCGCGTCGAATCCTTTCCCTCCGCATCCGGAACAATCTCTTCTGTGTATGCGGTACTAAGCATCGCCAGGAACATGCGATCCAATCCAATAGATGTCTCCACCACAAAAGGCACATAGCTCTCATTAGTCTCCGGGTCGAAATACTGGAGTTTCTTTCCGCTGAGTTCCTGGTGGCTGCTCAAATCAAAATCGGTCCGGGAGTGGATGCCCTCCAGTTCTTTGAAACCGAAAGGAAATTCAAACTGGATATCCACTGCCGCATTGGCATAGTGGGCCAGGTTATCGTGATCATGGAACCGCAATTTAGCGGGATCAGTACCCAGGGCGAGGTGCCATTTCATTCGTGTTTCTTTCCAATAGGTATACCACTCCATTTCGGTACCGGGTGGAACAAAATATTGCATTTCCATCTGTTCGAATTCCCGCATCCGGAAGATAAACTGACGAGCGATGATTTCATTCCGGAAAGCTTTTCCAATCTGGGCTATTCCAAAAGGAAGTTTCTGCCTGGTGGTTTTTTGCACATTGAGGAAATTGACGAAGATGCCCTGGGCCGTTTCCGGCCGCAGATAGAGTTTCCCTTCTTCACCTGATATATTCCCAAGTTGAGTATGAAACATCAGGTTAAACTGCCGGACGTCCGTCCATTCCCGGCTGCCACTGACCGGATCCGCGATCTCCAGTTCTTCAATCAGGGCTTTGAGTTCAGGCATATCCCCTTTTCCCATGGCCATCACAAATCGGGTTTGGAATCCATCCAGTTGTTTTAAATACTCCGCTACCCTTGGGTTTTCAGTCTTGTATTTGTTTTCATCAAAAGCTTCACCGAATCGTTTTCGTGCCTTTTCTACTTCCTTATCAGCTTTGGCTTCGATCTTTTCCAGGGCCTCTTCGATCAGGACATCGGCGCGATACCTTTTTTGGGAGGCTTTACTGTCTACCAGCGGATCATTAAAGGCATCTACATGGCCTGAGGCTTTCCACGTTTTGGGATGCATCATGATCGCAGCATCCAGACCTACGATGTTTTCATGGTTTTGCACCATGGACTTCCACCAATAGCTCTTGATATTATTTTTCAGCTCGACGCCATACGGCCCGTAATCATAGACACCGCCCAATCCATCGTAGATTTCGCTGGAGGGGAAGATGAAACCATACTCTTTGCTGTGGGATACGAGGTCTTTGAATAAATCTGCGGACATGATGGATTTTTGATTGCGCCCGCAAAGATAACCAAGGAGTAGGCTAAGGCTGAGGCTGAGGCAAAGGAAATGCGAAGATCTTATTTAATAAGGTTGAGGCTGAGGAAATGCGAAGATCTTATTTAATAAGGCTGAGGCTAAGGAATTGGTCTGTACTAAGGGAGATAAGAAGGATGGAAACAAAAAAGCTAATGCTGATAACCAGCATTAGCTTTAATAATTTGAAAGAAGCAACGCCTCAGCCAGCCTTAGCCTTAGCCTTAGCCTTTTATTACCTGCGGGTAGCTTTTCTCACTGTTTTCCTGGCAGTGCGCGCGACTTTTCTACCCGTCCTTCTCACTTTTCTTCCCACCTTACGAGCGGCTTTGCGGGCAGCTCTCTTGGCAGGTCTTACAGCTTTACGAACGGCTTTTTTAGCTACTCTCTTCCTTACTGCTTTGCGAACGGCTGCCTTTCTGGCGGTTTTCCTTACTGCTTTTTTCACAGCAGCTTTCTTCGTGGCCTTCTTCGTTGCAGCTTTTCTGGTTGCTTTCTTAGCAGCTTTCTTTGGAGCTGCTTTTTTAGTAGCCTTCTTTGTGGCTTTCTTCGGAGCTGCTTTCTTCGTGGCCTTCTTCGTAGCAGCTTTCTTAGCGGCTTTCTTCGTGGCCTTCTTAGTGGCTTTCTTCGGAGCTGCCGGCGCAGCAGGAGCTGCAGCTACAGGTGCGGCTTTCTTCGTAGCCTTCTTCTTGGCTTTCTTACGTGCAGGTTTTGGTGCAGCCGGAGCTGACATCATCGGTGCAACGGTAGTGGGTTGCTCAGGCATTGCCGGAGCCATTGGGTCGGTTGGATCTACTTGATAACTATTCATAGGTTGTTTGTTTTTCTTGATTTTTTTCTTTGATGAATTTGCTTTAGGGTTGTATCGGAGTGTAATATCGAGCCAATAATCGAGATCTGCATCCATATCCACGGATTTGTCATCCACAAATACAAATCCATTCATCACTCTGCCGGTAAAATCCATGGGTTTGACACCTGGTTTGAGCAAAACTTTGGACGTATCATCAGGATCTATACGCGCCATCAGCCGATCTTTTTCAACGCCCAATAACATCTTATCATCAACCAGGAAACACAGGCCGCCAAACATTTTCTTCTCCGCGAACCGAACACGACGCCGTTCAAGGGACCTCTTGACACGATCGGCGAGTAGTTCATTGTAAGCCATGCAGATTATTTTGACACGGCGAAATTAAGTGAATCATATGGAATGAAAAAAATAAATTCAATTTCATCTTCAATTTCTTCCATCAATAGTCACTGGCAGAACTTTTCAGTCATCTTCAACCTCACCATGAAGGTGAAAATCAGAAATCAAAACTGTTTTGAAAGTATTTAGCCTGGCGATCACGAAAATTGAGCGGTTTCAGGTTCCACCGCTTTTCAATAAGCGAAAGAATGCTCAGCGTTTCATACTGCTTATGATCGATGTACCCCTTTTTTGCAAACGGAGAGATGATAATGCCTGGAATCCGCGTGCCTGGACCCCATTTTGGATCAATCACAGGAGGTGCGACATGATCCCAGAAGCCCCCGTTTTCATCATAGGTGACAATAATGACACAATCTTTCCAATTGGGCCCGTTCCGAACTGCTTCAATCAGGCTTTCCACATGCTTTTCTCCGGTTACAATGTCCGCATACCCCGGATGTTCGTTTTCAATACCTATCGGTTTGACAAACGAAACCGCTGGCAAGGTGCCGTCTGTAGCAGCTGCAATAAATTCCGTTTCATCTTTTAAATGCGCCGCTCTCCCCGGCGTGTTATCCGCATAGTTGGCGAAATAGGCAAAAGGCTGGTGATGGTATTGAAAAGTTCGGTCCGGATGACCTGCTATAGCATCATTCCATCCTCCGGAATACCATGCCCAACTGACTTTCTTGTCATTCATCCGGTCACCAATGGTAGGCATGGTTTGACTGGGAATAAGGTCCCTGGGCCTTCGAATATTTTCTGCGGGATGGGGAGAATTGACTGAATAACAGGTATTGACAGCATAGCCATCCGGTGTCACAAAACCATCCCGGATCAAAAACCCGGCATCATTAAACTGAGCCTTATCGGCTTTAGGGGCATTTGGAAAAACGGGAGATGCGGCCGCTATGAGCCATATGTGATTCAGAAAAGAACCACCGAATACACTGTGAAACATATTATCACACAGCGTGTAATTTTTTGCTTCTGTTGACAAAAGGAGTTGATCAGTATTATAATAGCCCATGGACAGTCCCTTGGAATCACTGATCTCGGCAAATCTGTCCATTTTTCCTCCATGGATCTGGGCCCGCTCCTGATAATAGCGATGGACTAAATCGGGAATCTTCATATCCGCCGGCACATACTGATCAATGTTGAAATAATTGTTGGGCAGGTCCGTCGGAAACTTTGAGCTACCCGGAACCGGTGGCAGAAAGGTGAAGGGTGCGCCGGCAGAATCTATCTGGGTGACATTTTTGGCGTTGGATAATCCATTGGCACCGGGAAACTGCCCATAAAGATTGTCGAAACTGTGATTTTCGAGATAGAGGATGATAATATGATTAATCTTTAGCAGGTCCTTGGGCTTAGGCTTTTCCTGGGGCGTAAATCCAAAAACAATAATTACAAGTAACAGGAGCGGGAAGACGGGAAAGCGGTAATAGGTTTTCATGAAGTATTTCTTTTGAAATAATTACATTTTCAGTATACAATTCCTTGGAATCCGGCTGGAAAGGTAATTCAATGAGGTTTTTCCGGATTTATCTCATCAAAATTGAGGATTATTTTATTTCCTGAAGCAGGTTAAGACCCCAGACCCGCTGCCAGATTTCTATTACTTTTTTATCTTGAGAGGTATACCTCATCGCTTATGCAAATCAAGAAATCTCCCAAAGTTTACGATGTCATTATTGTAGGTTCCGGTGCAGGCGGGGGCATGGCGACCAAAGTGCTCAGTGAAGCCGGGCTACAAATCGCCGTACTGGAAGCCGGTCCTCATTTTGATCCCGCCAATCCTGAACAGCGCACCCAACTGAAATGGCCTTGGGAATCTCCGCGGCGCGGAGCCGGAACCACGAGGCCCTTCGGAGATTTTGACAGCGCTTATGGTGGTTGGGAAATAGAGGGTGAGCCTTATACACGGGCACCAGGCACTCAATTCGATTGGTTTCGATCACAAATGTTGGGGGGTAGGACCAATCATTGGGGCAGAATCTCTTTGCGATTCGGGCCCAAAGACTTTAAACATAAGAGCGAAGACGGACTCGGTGAAGACTGGCCTATCACTTATAATGATGTGAAACCATACTACGATAAAGTAGATAAATTGATCGGTGTATTCGGCACCAAAGAGAATCTGCCGAACGAACCTGATGGTTTTTTTCTTCCCCCGCCAAAGCCCAGGTTGCATGAACTCTATTTTATAAAGGGTTCCAAAAAAGCAGGCGTTCCCGTCATCCCGGGCAGATTGTCGATGCTCACCAGGAAAATCAATGAAGATCGAGGGGTTTGTTTTTATTGTGGACAATGTAACCGGGCTTGTTCCATACATGCTGATTTCTCTGCCGGCACCTGTTTGATCTTTCCGGCACAGAAAGCAGGCGGACAGATAGATCTTTTTGTCAATTCGATGGTCAGGGAAGTACTGACGGATACAGAAGGGAAAGCCACCGGCGTATCCTACATTAATAAAGAAGATCGCCAGGAATATGAACTCAAAGGGAAGATTGTCGTCCTCGCAGCTTCTGCCTGCAGTTCTGCCCGTATCCTTTTAAATTCAAAAAGCACGCAACATCCTGCCGGCTTAGGCAATTCCAGCGGAATGGTGGGCAAGTATCTGCATGATTCGACCGGGGCCAGCAGGGCTGCTTTTATGCCTGCTTTGATGAACCGCGAAATGTATAACGAAGACGGCGTCGGCGGGATGCATATCTATACGCCATGGTGGCTGGACAATGCCAAACTGGATTTCCCAAGAGGATATCATATGGAAATGTGGGGAGGTATGGATATGCCTTCTTATGGATTCGGCTTCGATGCCAACGAACTGAATCAATATGTCGGTGAAAAAGTCGGCGGGTATGGAGATCAGCTCAGAAAAGACGTTAAAAAATTCTATGGTTCTGTCGTCGGGATTTCCGGAAGAGGGGAATGTATCGCACGGGAAGACAACTATTGTGAGATCGATCCGGATATCGTCGATGAATATGGCATACCTGTTCTTCGCTTCCATTATACCTGGTCCGATCATGAAAGGCTCCAGGCGCGGCACATGCACAATACGTTTGAGGAAATATTTGATGCCATGGGGGCTAAAGTGTTGGGAGAAAAACCGGGAGCGGAGGATGACTTCGGCCTGGCAGCGCCGGGACGCATCATTCATGAAGTGGGGACTACGCGAATGGGCAACAATCCAAAAATTTCAGTCACCAATGCCTTCGAGCAACTACATGATGCTTCTAATGTCTATGTAGTGGATGGGGGACCATTCGTTTCGCAGGCGGATAAGAATCCGACGTGGACAATCCTGTCTTTGGCCTGGAGAACTTCTGATCATATCGTGGATCAGATCAAAAAGAGAAACATATAAAGCTTCAATACTATCAAACTATGGACAGAAGGGAAACTTTCAAAACTGTTTTGCTGGGCAGCCTGGCTGGTGGATTGCTGATAGCAGGTTGTCACCCTGAAGAAAAAGAAAAGCAAAAAAATCAGGGGGCTGAGGTAGGTCCGTATGGACGCACGGAAAAAGAAAAAGCACGGGATGCCAGGGTGATGGGTGAATCCTATTTCACCGAACATGAAATGGCTACGGTGGCGGTGTTGTGTGATCTTATTCTTCCGGCTACTGCTTCTGCCGGCTCAGCATCCGATGCTGAAGTTCCTGAATTTATTTCCTTTATCGTCAGGGACATCACTTCCCATCAATTACCGCTTCGCGGAGGCATGATGTGGCTGGATCATCGATCCATAAAATTATATGACAAGTATTTTATCCATTGTACGGTTGATCAGCAAACACAACTCCTGGATCAAATCGCCTGGCCGGATCATTCCACACCTGAGCTTGAACCCGGCATAACCTTTTTTTCCAGAATGCGCAATCTGGTGATGACCGGATATTACACAACTAAGATGGGGCTTGACGACTTAGGTTATGTGGGCAACACGCCAAATGTGTGGGATGGTGTTCCTCAGGAGGTGCTGGATAAGCATGGGCTCGCCTATGATGAAGCCTGGCTGGCCAAATGTGTGGATCAGAGCAAAAGAGATGTGGTGGCCAAATGGGATGACGAGGGCAATTTGATCAGCTAAAAGTCTTTGGGAGTTTGTATATTAGCTTACTGTCGATTTTGACAGCAGATTGCATATGTGGGCAATCTATCTTGTGGTTTACCGGGTAGCATTGTTCTGTTCTCTTTGACATGATGCGCTACTTTTCCTGGTTTATTTCCAATGTCCTTCTGTGTTTTGTTTTGCTTTCCTGCGACAAAACTCCGGAGGATGCCTATCCTTATCCTGAAGGCGATGTTTATTTCTCATCAGCACCCATTGATGTCCATGGAGTGAAATGGTTTATCAGTATGGGTGATCCCAATGTCCTGCCCAAGGATCATGGCGGGTTCGTGTTGAAACAGCCTTATGTATTTCCGGCCAGCGTGCCGGTACTGGCAGTAGCTGATGGGGTGATCATTACAGCCTCTCATGGCACCCGTTCGGTACCGAGTATCCCGGATGCACCACAGGAACTATGGGGCATGGAATATGAAGATCATCTGTTACAATTGAAAATCAGTAAAAATGTAATTGTGTATTATGCGCATATCACTGCATTTCACCCGGACCTGGCAGCCAAAATTGGCGACTTGCCAAATGATGAAGTGGGCTACCAGGTGCATGTTGAAGTGAAGGCTGGTGACACCCTCGGTTTTGTAGGGCCACATGGCGCGATGGATTTTTCAGTTACCGATTTCAGGCTTAACCTCCATTTTCTAAACCCTTCCCGTTATCCGGGGAATTATATTTATTCTGCCAACATTTTTGATTATTTCCAGGAGCCCCTGCTTAGTGCATTACTGGCCGTAACCCCGCGCCAGGAACTGCCGCGAGGTGGCAAGGTGGATTATGATGTAGCCGGTCGCATCGTAGGTAATTGGTTTCTGGAAGGCACAACCAGTTTCGTACAATGGAGTCATCAACTGGCCATTGTATATCATCATGTCTATGGCAGTCGCATTACGATAGCCGATGGTTCGCCCATGCGGGATGTGCCGGGAATAGAAGGACCCGGGGCTCCCGATGTATATTGGGTAAAAGGGAATGCTCCATTGCCGGAAAATATTGGAGTGGCGGATGGCATCATCAAATATTCCCTGATCTATGGGCATGACCCTAATAATCCTGAGCCTTATAATGAGGATTTACAACCGATCCAGGGGGAGATGCTGGTCCAGATGATCGATGAAGGCAGTATCAAGGTCGAGTTTTTCAAAGGAACAACAGCACCAGCGACTTTTACCTCCACTGCCAAAATCTATGTCCGGTAAATAACTCCATGTTCATAAAGTTTGTTCCTGAATAAAATAAAAATATTCCGCCTTCTCATCCAACATTTTAGCGAACTTACACTTGTATGAACCGCATGACGGCAGGTCCGGGTCCGTTTATTATAAAAAGTAAAATATTTTTTACCTTACGATTATCCAATATTCAAATCGAATTACCGCTAACCATTAAAATCCGTAACCCATGTACTCCTCTTATCTGGTATGTCTTGAAACTGATTCCGCGGGTCGGAATTTTTATTTAGTTGAAATGAATGGTAAGATCTCATTCAATGTCAGCGATCCCTTGCCGGTTGAAATTTCCTACTCAAAGACCGGGGATCAGAAAGCCTCATTTCAATTCGGTAATGAATACCTGGACCGGAACAGTCATAATGATGATGCGGGAAAGACCCAAACCCAAACCTGGTTTACTTTGGTGGAGGCAGGCCTTGAAGGGGCAGATAAAGTATATTTGATTCAAACCACCTTGCACACACCTAGTGGTGATCAATTGCTTTACCTGTCTATTCCTGATCCCGGCGTTCCGGGGACCGATCCCCTTGTTTTCAATCCTTTGCCAGGCGGTACCAATCCGCCTCCACCACCGCGAAATCAAAAATGGGTATTCAAACCCATCCCGCCGGACGACCCCATCAGAAAAAAGTGATTTGACTGATTCTTTGAGCCATTGCCAAGTCATTTACTTTATACCGTTTTGTTTAGTCTGCTCCTCTTTTTGCAAGGAAGTGCTCAGGTAAATGTGATTGAGGCGGATGCGGAACTTGATTCACTTATATATGGTATAGTCAGTAATCCTGATCGAGCCATCTATCAATGTGATACTTTATATTCTTTGTATTCCACTGCCGGGATGCCTTGTTCGGCTGCACGGGTCATGGCCATCAAAGCCATGCTGTATGCGTATTCCAGTGATTTTATAGCGGCTCAAAAGCGATTGCTGGATGCCAGAAATATTGTTGATCGGGTCAGTTGCGACGAGGAGACTGAAGTCCTGTTTCAATGGGTCATTGGGTATTTACGATTTCGAATGGGGGATTTGCAAAGTGCTGATTCCATTAGCCTCGAGGCCATCCGGTCCTATTGTCCGGAATGGCCGGACAAACGCCTGCTGCTCAAACTCTACCTCAACCTCCAGGGTGAAGGTTGGGAATTTCCCCGGATCATGGCGATGCTGGATACCGCTTATCTAATTGCACGCACTTATCATTATCCGCTCTTTGAACTGAGGGTATTGAATGCGCGGGGAATGATGGCTGCCAATTATGATTCTATGGACCTGGCGAAAAAATATTTTACACAGGCACTTGGTCTGGCCAGGCAGTTAAAAGATGATGCGAGCCTGATGACCCTGTATAACAACCTGGCAGGCCTTTCAGAAAAAAACCGTGAAATTTCAATGTATCTGGATTCTGCGATTGTATATGCCACTAAGCTTAATAATATTGACATGCTGCAGTCCCTGTATCAGAATAAAGCCCTCTTTCATTCAAGTATTGGATATTACGAGGTGGGGTATAAAGCCCTTTGGTGGGCCTTTATACTTAAAGATTCTATTCTGAATATTGAGAAATACAAATCCATAGCCGACATGCGGGAAAAGTATGAGACTGAAAAGCGGATCAATGAAATACAGGGCCTCAAACTCGACAACCTGAACACCGAACTCACTTCATTGAAATACAAACGAACCAAAAACCGGTTTCTTGGAGGTGGATTGGTCATGCTGGTTTTTGCCTTACTATTGGGGTATGGCCTGGTCACCATTCATAAATCCAGGACACTGATCGCTTTTGAAAAAGAACGCTCTGAAAATCTATTGCTCAATATTCTCCCGGTGGAAATAGCTGAAGAACTGAAAGCTTCCGGAAAGGCAGAGCCACGAAATTTCGGGAATGTATCCATTTTATTCAGTGATTTCAAAAATTTCACCGATCAGGCTTCCCATATGTCTCCCTCCGAGTTGGTCACCGAACTGAATGTTTGCTTTGAAGCTTTTGACCGGATCACGACACAGTATAGGCTTGAAAAAATCAAAACCATAGGGGATGCTTATATGGCAGCGGGGGGCCTTCCGATTCCTACCGATGATGCAGTCCGCAATACCATACTAGCGGCGTTGGATATGCAGGAATTCATGATAAGGCGCAAGGTCTCCATCACGAATTCGACAGAAGTCGTCTTTGAAATGAGGATCGGCATTCATACAGGCCCCGTCGTTGCCGGTATTGTAGGAAAGAAAAAATTTCAATACGACATTTGGGGCGATACAGTCAATACCGCTTCCCGGATGGAAACCTATAGTGAAGTAGGACAGGTCAATATCAGCCAGGAAACTTATTTATTGGTGAAAGATGACCCGGCATTCGCGTTTACAAGCCGGGGCCTCATTCAAACCAAAGGGAAAGGACATCAGCAAATGTGGTTTGTACAGTTGGCGTGAGCTGGAAGGATTAGGCTACCTTTCGATAGTGGAAAGGATCAACAACCTATTTCAGGAAGAGACAGACCGGGAGAATCTTACCGGTTAGCGTAAATAATTTAATGCGGAATGAAGGATGGAAAACTAGAAATAGGAAGAGGTATTGTGAACTTTTTATTCCTTTCAACTCCTTGATTATCATGATCATGAGGTATTAGTCCCGGGACCCATTTCCCCTCAAAAAAAACGATTATATTTGCCGCCCTTATTGGCCTCCTTAGCTCAGTTGGTTAGAGCGCCGGACTGTTAATCCGTATCCCGATAGCTATCGGGAAAGGTTAAAGTCCGAAAGAATATAAATCAGAAGGTTTGAAGAAACCTTTCAAATAAGAATATTTTGCCTCCTTAGCTCAGTTGGTTAGAGCGCCGGACTGTTAATCCGTATCCCGATAGCTATCGGGAAAGGTTCAAGTCCGAAAGAATATAAATCAGAAGGTTTGAAGAAACCTTTCAAATAAGAATATTTTGCCTCCTTAGCTCAGTTGGTTAGAGCGCCGGACTGTTAATCCATATCCCGATAGCTATCGGGAAAGGTTCGAGTCCGAAAGAATATAAATCAGAAGGTTTGAAGAAACCTTTCAAATAAGAATATTTTGCCTCCTTAGCTCAGTTGGTTAGAGCGCCGGACTGTTAATCCGTATCCCGATAGCTATCGGGAAAGGTTCAAGTCCGAAAGAATATAAATCAGAAGGTTTGAAGAAACCTTTCAAATAAGAATATTTTGCCTCCTTAGCTCAGTTGGTTAGAGCGCCGGACTGTTAATCCGTAGGTCCAAGGTTCAAGTCCTTGAGGGGGCGCTAAGAGGCTGCATATGCAGCCTCTTTTTTTCAGTGGCCAGTTGTTATATCCTCTATTCCGATAGTATAAAATCCTACTATGTTGGGTTTACCACGGAGCCTATAGCTATACGCTTATCGCGTCACAATGCGGGTTATTATAATGACAAATGGACTTCCCGGGGCATACCATGGGAGGTATACCTGATCATTCAATGCCAGGATATCAGACAGGCAAGGCATATAGAATCTCATATCAAGAAGATGAAGAGCAGGAAATACATCGAGAACATGAAACGGTTTCCTGAAATGGTTGAGAAATTACTGAGAAGGTACTCGCCGGACCGTTAATCCGTATCCCGATAGCAATAGGTATAGGCTTGAGATCGGGTTAATCTCAGTAGCCTCCATTGCATTTCTATAAAATCACCCCTAACTTTGAAATACACTAAATACCACAGTCCATTATGAAAACATGCCTACTCGCCTGCCTCGTGGTCTCCTTCTCCCAAATTTGGACCGTTTCATTCTCCCAGACCTGTTCCCAAAATATTGATGCGTTTATGGCCGCACCCGGTGGCTACGACATCAGCGGTACCGGCCTGCTGGAGGCAGCCCCCGAAGGCACTACCCTATATTTTGACAGTGCTTTCAGCACCCAATCCGGACCGGATCTGCATGTGTACCTGGCAATTAATTTTGCGGCGCCTTCCGATACGACCAATACCAACATTGACCTGGGCTCGCTACTCTCCAATTCCGGTGAACAATCCTATACCGTACCCGGCGGCGTATCTCTTGGCGACTATGCTTATGTGCTCATCCACTGCAAATCGTTCAATCACTGGTGGGGCGGCGGCTTGCTGGGTGAGATTAATTGCACAACGGGTACAAGCACTCCGGATGAAAAACTTTCCCCATCCGTTTATCCTAATCCAGCGCGGGATGCAATCACCATTTCTTCGCTTCCAAATGGCGTGAAGAATATTACGATCATGGACATGCCGGGCCACATGAGGATTATACAAAGCCTGTCTGATCAAAATGAAATTAATATAGACATCAGCGGACTTGAAACGGGTTTGTTTTTCCTGAAAGGAACTGATGCTACAGGAGCAACTCTTCTTAGCCGGCGGATTATAAAAATGTAACGGCTGCGATTTATTCCAGCCGCAAAAGAAATTCCGATATTCAATCCGGGAAAAAGAAAAGGCCATAGAAATATGGCCTTTATTTTTTTTAACAAGAAACCATTTTAATGGCTCGCCTCTACCTGATCATGACGATCATCTATATAGCCTGTCTTGGTCTTCACACTAAATCCTCTTTTCTCAGGCATAGTGCGAAATAAAAGATCCCAGAAAGGAGAAGAAACTCCATAGGCCGCATCAGGCTGCTGATAGTGGTGCAGGGCATGATGGATCCAAAGAAATTTGAAAAAATTCTTCGGCGGTGGAAAAGCATGAACAGAATAATGGACACAGAGGTAGGTCGCGTATCCGGCGACAAATCCCCCCGTAAACGGAATGCCGTATTGACCCAGGGTCAACCGGTATAACAGAAAAAAAACAGCTGCCAGCGCAACACTCACAATCGGAGGCATGGCCAGGCGTGTCTTGTCTTTTGGAAAGTGATGATGCGCGCCATGCAACACATATTGCAGCCTTTCCTTTTTAGGGGAATCCGCCTCCATGTGAAATGTATACCGGTGTATGAGATATTCCACCAGGGTAAATGACATCAAGCCGGCAAAAAACAATAGAATGCTGGCTCCTGGTGCTATGAATCCTTCATACAAAGTATATCCCAACAACACTACTCCTGTTCCATAAAAGATAGTGAGTGGGTAGGCAATGTGAGTATGGGTCAGTTTCTCAAGAATGGGGTTCTTGAAAACCCGGTTCTCTGTACTTGTTTGTGGATAACTCATGACTTGCCGTATTTACCTGCAAAAATACGATTTTCCGGGGCATCGGGCAAGAGAATCTATAGGTAAATCTGCCTCATCCAATTGTATAGCAGATAAAAATTTTAATGTGTAGATACCTCAGATAAAGCCTGGAACATATAAAAAAAGTACTTTATAGTTCATAAGACCTCTAATGGCCACCGGTCCCCTGGGGCCTCCGTATTTGCCTTTGCTTCTTTCAACCCCCCGGCCCCCTTCAAAGGGGGCGAAATGTCATTACTTCTCATCAGCCTTTGTCTTTACCGATGACTTTGCCTTTGCTTCTTTCTACCCCTACTCCTTTAAAAAAGGGCGAAATGTCATTACTTCTCATCAGCCTTTGTCTTTACCGATGACTTTGACTTTGCTTCTTTCTACCCCTACTCCTTTAAAAAAGGGCGAAATGTCATTACTTCTCATCAGCCTTTGTCTTTACCGATGACTTTGACTTTGCTTCTTTCTACCCCTACTCCTTTAAAAAAGGGCGAAATGTAATTCCTTCTATTCAGCCTTTGTCTTTACCGATGACTTTGACTTTGCTTCTTTCAACCCCCCGGCTCCTTTAAAAAAGGGCGAAATGTAATTCCTTCGCCTCAGCCTCAGCCTATCTATACTTATCATTCAACCCTATTCCCGCCAAAATCATCGGAATAGTTTTCTCCATCCGTTTCAATTTGGTTTCTTCCGTTTTTGCTTCATTCAGATATTCAGCAAATTCACGCTGTCGGCCGGGCGTTAATTTTTCAAAAGCCATTTTCAAAACCTTATTCTTTTTGAACGCTTTTTGAAATAGGTCAGGAACAACCCACGGAGCTTTCTTCTGCGGTGATATTTTCTTTCCCTCTTTCATGTTTTGCACCGCTTCCTTCATATATTTTTTCACCTGGGTCGGTTTGATTTCTTTCAGGGAAGTAAACCGCCACTGTCGTAATGCTTTAGTCCGGCCTTCCTGTGCATTGATCAATACCTTTTCCGGATCGCTGAGGAAGCATCCCTGGTAAAACCAAACGCAGGCATAGTTTTTAAATCCGGCAATACCCAAAACATTTTTACCCTTGAAAGTGTAAACCGGGCCTCCCCACTTTATCGTTTCCTCCAGGCCTGTTGACAATGCCAATTCCCGCAACAACATCAATTCATCCACCCAGGGATCCATGTCACTGATGATATCGACTACCGAAGTTTTATCTGATTTCATGATGGTGATTTATTCAGGTGAATTTACTAATGATTTCCATCTACGATTGCTCACCGGAAATCGATTGTTTTGCGTTTCAGGCATCTTCGATGCTATGTCGTTTTAGGGTGTTTAGAAAGTTTAGAAAGGGGGATTCTTCTATCCCTAACTTTTACCTCTTTCAATCTCCCCAGCCCCTAAGAAGGGAGAGCTGATTTTCATGTATCATTTTTTATCCCCTATATCCACCATAGCCTCCACCTTAGCCTCAGCCTTAACCTTAGCCTCAGCCTCAGCCTCAGCCTTAGCCTCTCGTTTTCAACCTGACTCCTCATCCTTTTCAATTCCCCACCTTTTAAGATGGGATAATGTTCGCCCTTCCTCCTCAGCCTCAGCCATATCCTTTTACTTTACCTTTAGGCCCCAATGTCCAAAGACACCAAAAACAAATTACCCATACGGTTTAAAAAAGGTAAACTGAGTAACGAAGACCTCCTTCGTCTTTACCGGGGCATGCTGCTGCCCCGCATGATCGAAGAAAAAATGTTGAAACTGCTCCGGCAGGGAAAAGTCAGTAAATGGTTTTCAGGAATCGGGCAAGAAGCAATCGCGGTGGGAGCAACACTGGCCCTTCAACCCAACGAATTAATATTTCCATTGCACAGGAACCTGGGTGTTTTTACCAACAGAAATATCCCGCTCCATCGCCTTTTTTCTCAGTGGCAGGGAAAGCTGGATGGATTCACCAAAGGGCGCGACCGGTCTTTTCATTTTGGAAGCCTGGAGTATGGAATCGTAGGAATGATTTCTCACCTCGGCCCGCAACTGGCTTTAGCTTGTGGTGCTGCTTTGGCCTATAAACTGGATGGAAGGCCCATGGTCTCCCTTGCCTTTACTGGTGAAGGCGGAACAAGCGAAGGAGATTTTCATGAAGCTTTAAATATTGCATCGGTCTGGTCATTGCCTGTCATCTTCTTAATTGAAAATAACGGCTATGGCCTTTCCACCCCCTCTTCCGAACAATTTGCCATCAAACATCTCGCTGACAAAGCAAAAGGGTATGGCATGCAGGGGGTGACCATCAATGGAAACAACATCCTCGAAGTGTATACCACCATCGATAAGTACGCCCGGAAAATGCGTAAGAAACCGGCCCCCGTATTAATTGAATGCATGACCTTCCGGATGCGAGGCCATGAAGAAGCATCAGGCATAAAATATGTTCCTCCTGCCCTGATTGAAAGCTGGCAAAAAAAAGATCCGGTTTCCAACTATGAAAAGTTTCTTTTGGAAGAAGGAATAATCGATGATGTAATTGTTTCTCAAACCAAAAAAGAATTTGAAAAACTCATCCAGGATCATCTCGATATAACGGCAGCAGAACCTGATCTCGAAGCCCATTTAGATCGTGAGATGGATGATGTATATAAACCTTTTCAACAAAAAATCATCTCCCCAAAGAGTGAAGCAAAAGAAATGCGCCTGGTCGATGCCATCAGTGACGGCCTGAATGAAGCCATGCAAAAACACCCGAAGCTCATTCTGATGGGCCAGGATATTGCCGAATACGGCGGTGTTTTTAAAATCACGGATGGCTTCGTCGCTCGCTATGGAAAAGATCGTGTTCGCAACACACCCCTGTGCGAGAGCGGTATTATCGGTACCGCCTTAGGGGCCAGCCTGGAAGGATATAAGTGCATGGTCGAAATGCAATTTGCCGACTTTCGTGACCTGCGGTTTCAACCAGATCGTCAACAATCTCGCCAAAATAAATTACCGATGGGGCGGAACTGCGGATGTCGTGGTCCGTATGCCCACCGGTGCCGGCACAGGAGCAGGGCCTTTCCATAGTCAAAGTAATGAGGCCTGGTTTTATCACACACCCGGATTAAAGGTGCTTTACCCTTCCACACCTGAAGATGCAAAGGGACTTTTACTGGCTGCTTTTGAGGATCCCAATCCGGTCATGTACTTCGAACATAAAGCACTTTACCGCGGCATAGCAGGAAATGTGCCCCCGGGTTATTATACTACGCCGATTGGAAAAGCAAGACAGGTGGCTATCGGCCATGAAGCCAGTATCATTACCTACGGAATGGGTGTCCTATGGGCGACAAAACTGGCCGAAGAACAATCCTGGGATCTGGACATTGTTGATTTACGAACTTTACAACCATTGGATTGGGATGCCATCTCTGAAAGCGTGAAACGTACCGGAAGGGTGCTGGTGCTACATGAAGATACTTTGACAGGTGGAATTGGGGGGGACATTGCAGCGTACATTGCTGAGCACCTTTTCAGTTACCTCGATGCTCCGGTGATGCGTGTGGCTTCCCTGGATACCCCGGTTCCATTTGCTGCAGTCCTGGAAAAGCAATTTTTACCCACACATCGTTTATATGAACAGATGTACAAACTTTTATCCTGGTAAATGAAACTCGACAACATCATATCCGTCTCTGGTCTCCCCGGTTTATACAAACTCATCACCAGTCGCCCCAATGGCCTGCTGATAGAAGGGCTTGACAATAAAAAGCGGCAGTTTGTTACTGCTCGCAAACATCAGTTCACCCCATTGGTTTCCGTTGGTATTTATACCTACATGGACACCATTGGCCTGGATGAGGTAATGAAAAAAATTCATGCTTCCGAAGCGTCAACCCCTCTCCCTGATGCCAATGACAAATCCGATGCCCTTCGTACCTGGTTTAAATCCATCGTCCCCGATCATGATGAAGACCGCGTACATATCAATGATATACGTAAATTGATCAGGTGGTATACCGCGTTGAAGACATATGTATGGGCGGAGATTAATGAAAAAGAGGAAAGTCCCAAGCCGGAAGAAGAGGAAGAAGAGGAATAGCCAATAGCATGCTGCCAATAGCCAATAGCCAAGTTAGAAGTTATTGACCTAAAACTCTCAAATCAAAATCCAATCGCATCTGGATCAGGCTCGGTGTCACCTGCCGGTAGTTGAGCCGAATTTCAACACCGAAATATTCTCTTTCGATCCAATCGCTGATATCGGCTATGCCGGGAAATAATTCAATTCCGACTTTATTTTTAAAAGGGATCTGATCCATGTAAAAAAACTCGACCCGATCGGTAGGATTATAGGGATCGAAAATAAGGACAGAGACTCTGTCAATGAAATCGAGGTTGACATCCTCAAAAATACTGGACAGATAAGCCTTTTTAGCTTCAATAGCCACCACATCGGCCCGGGTTTTACCATAAGCGGCAAGTTGCTGGTCCAGCGTGCTCTTAAGGGGATAAACGGAATAGATATGGGTATCCAGCGTGTTAAGTCCGGGTTGTATGGTAAAATCTACGTGGTGATTGATCAGGAAAAACTCCTGCCGGTGGTCCTTGTTACAGGAAACCAGGACACCCAATAACAAGAGCAGGGACCAACAATGACTCCATCGACTTCGCATCAGACCCCAAAGTAACGCAAGAATACCCATTGGGATTATGGAACAGATATTGCTCCTGTATCCCGGATCCCGGAATGATTTTTTTTTAATAAAAACCTAAGGACTGAAGAAACCGGGAAAATGTACCTTATTTTTCACTTCCTTTCATTCCAACTTTAAAAATCAAGGTCCTTATGGGCGAGCAGCGGGTTTCGATTGTCAAGACGCATGACCAAATGCAAAACTTTGTCAAGTCACTCCTGGACGATGTCAAAGCCCTGGAATACATGATTGACAATGACTGGTTTGAATGTGACGTAGTCCGCATTGGGGCTGAACAGGAAATGGTACTGGTAGATCAGAAAACCTTTAAACCCGCCTGCATCAATATGGAAGCCCTGACCCATATGACCGAATGGCCTTGGGTGGAAACAGAACTGGCCAAGTTTAACCTTGAAATCAACCTTGAGCCCCGCGAGTTTTCAGGTTCTTCCTTCCGGGACATGGAGGATGAGATGGCATCGAAACTCTCGAAAATTGAAGGGGTGGTGAATAAATTAGGGGCCACCATCGTCCTCACTGGCATTCTTCCAACGCTGCGGAAGTATGATCTTGAAATGAGTAATCTGACTCCGAAGCAACGTTATTTCGCTTTAATGGAGGCTATTAATCAACAGCTTGTGGGCAGAACCTATGAATTGAACCTGGTGGGCATTGATGAATTGCTGATCAAACATGATTCACCCCTTTTGGAAGCCGTCAATACGAGTTTTCAGGTACATCTCCAGGTCAGTCCCGATCAATTCGCCCCGATGTACAATCTTGCCCAGGCCCTGAGTGCCCCGGTGATGGCATTGGCTGCAAATTCACCTATTGTATTCGGCCGGAGACTTTGGCACGAATCCCGCATAGCTATGTTCCAGCAAGCGCTGGATACCAGGTCCACCCATGATCACATGCGGGAGCGAAGTCCACGCGTGAATTTCGGTCGTCAGTGGTGCGACGATTCCATACTTGATATTTACAGGGAAGATATCGCCCGCTTCCGGGTATTGCTGAGTGGCGATATCACCGAAGATGCGCTCGAAATGATACGGGAAGGGCAAGTCCCCAAGCTTCGTTCATTGCAGGTACATAACAGTACAGTGTACCGCTGGAACCGGCCATGTTATGGCATCAGTGAAAATGGAAAACCACATCTGCGCATTGAAAACAGGGTACTGCCTTCCGGGCCAACGGTGCTGGATGAAGTGTCCAACGCAGCATTATGGCTCGGATGTATGATTCAAATGGGGGAAGATGTAGGGGATATCCGGAATAAAATGAGTTTTGAAGATGTTTCAGATAATTTCAGCAAAGCGGCCAAGTTTGGCATCGATTCGAAATTCACGTGGATGTTTGATGAGAAAATTCCTGCCGTTGAACTCGTGCTGAATGAATTACTCCCTCGCGCCAAAGCCGGCCTCGCGATGCGAAAGGTGAATCCGGAGGATATCAGCCGATATCTCGATATTATAGAAGCCAGAGCCCGTGAACACATGAATGGTGCCCGATGGGCTTTACGCTCTTATACCAAACTTAAAAAGGAAACTACTGAGGACGAGGCCCTGACCGTGCTGACCAATGCCATGTCCGTCAATGCCAAACAAGGTTTGCCGGTTCATATGTGGAAAATGCCGGAACT
This sequence comes from uncultured Saprospiraceae bacterium, assembly GCA_963837505.1. Taxonomy (GTDB): domain Bacteria; phylum Bacteroidota; class Bacteroidia; order Chitinophagales; family Saprospiraceae; genus Opimibacter. Next base: position 454,134 of record CAWINN010000020.1, read on the forward strand.
CCATGATCTCAAGGAATACCGTCCATCTCATTTGAAAGTGAGTGAGTTTATGAGCACCGATCTTTTTACGGTTCAAAAAGATGATATCATTGAGCTGATTGTGGATATGATGGATTGGAGAAAAATCAGGTATACCCCGGTGGAGGATAAAGAAGGAAAGTTGGTGGGCCTGGTTACACTCAGGGTCATCCTTCGTCACCTGTTGAAACTCAAAAATCAGCCGGACAATGAACAATTGTTCCAGTCTACAGCAAAGGATATTATGATCATTGATCCCATAACCGTAGGACCAAACGCGTCTATTCTGGAAGCGATGTCCATCATGCGAAAAAGTAAAATTGGTTGCCTGCCGGTAGTGCAAAACGGGGAATTGATAGGAATTATCACCGAAATGGACTTTTTAAGGATTTCCGGACGATTAATTGAGCGACTGGAAAGTTGAAAACATAGCAGTTCTATTAAGAACCTTATTTTTGGCGGCTGGTTATACAGACAGCTAAACGTAACATCGCTATGATTTTCGATTTTGACATGATTAAAGCGGTATATACCGCTCTTCCAGGTAAAGTTTCCCAGGCCAGAAAGGTTATTGGCCGACCTCTTACCCTTTCCGAGAAAATATTATTCAGTCACCTCCACATGGAATCTCCACTGAAGGATTATGCCCGGGGGAAAGATTATGTGTTTTTTACTCCTGACCGTGTAGCGATGCAGGATGCCACAGCCCAGATGGCGCTGCTGCAATTTATGACCTGTGGCATGGAAAAAACAGCCGTTCCGACTACTGTGCATTGCGATCACCTTATCCAGGCTGAAACCGGTGCTAAAACCGATCTCAAGTCAGCCCTCGACATCAATTCGGAGGTATACAGCTTCCTTTCTTCGGTTTCTAATAAATATGGAATCGGCTTTTGGAAACCAGGAGCTGGTATTATTCACCAGACCGTGCTTGAAAATTATGCGTTCCCCGGAGCCATGATGGTAGGTACGGATAGCCATACACCCAATGCAGGTGGCCTGGGTATGCTGGCCATTGGAGTGGGTGGTGCTGATGCGGTGGATGTCATGGCGGGTATGCCATGGGAATTGAAAATGCCAAAGCTTATCGGGGTTCATCTGAAAGGTAAATTAAGGGGTTGGACCTCCGCTAAAGATGTCATTTTGAAAGTAGCTGGCATCCTTACCGTGAAAGGAGGAACAGGAGCCATTGTAGAATATTTTGGAGAGGGTGCAAAATCATTATCCTGCACTGGAAAAGGAACCATCTGCAATATGGGGGCGGAGATCGGTGCCACCACGTCTACCTTTGGATATGATGAATCTATGTCCCGCTTTCTCCAAGTTACCGGAAGAGAAGATTTAGCCAAGCTGGCCGATACCATAGCCGGTGATCTGACCGGAGATATTGAATGCTATACGGATCCTGAAAAATATTTCGACCAGGTCATTGAAATTGACCTGGATACGCTTGAACCATACATTAACGGCCCATACTCGCCGGATTTGGCCTGGCCCATCAGCGAATTCGCAGCAGCCGTGAAGAAAAATGATTACCCGGCAAAACTGGAAGTGGGCCTGATCGGCTCGTGTACCAATTCTTCCTACGAAGATCTTTCGCGTGCCGCTTCCCTGGCCGCCCAGGCCAAAGTCAAAAAGTTAAAAGTCAAATCTGAATTTACCGTTACACCGGGCTCTGAACAAATACGCTATACCGTAGAGCGCGATGGTTTATTAAATGTTTTTGAAGAAGTAGGTGGCCTTGTTCTGGCCAATGCCTGCGGACCTTGCATAGGTCAATGGGCCCGGCATATCGATCGATCCCAAGCGGCGCAATTCCATTATCACTTCTTTCAACCGGAATTTCGCCAAGCGAAATGATGGCAATGCTTCGACCCATGCCTTTGTCGCTTCTCCGGAAATAGTGACAGCCCTTGTTTTTGCAGGTGATCTCACCTTCAATCCGCTTACCGATACCCTGGTGAATGAAGAGGGTAAAGAAGTTCGCTTTGATCCTCCCATGGGGGAAGAACTTCCGCCTAAAGGCTTTGACGTGAAGGATACCGGTTTTCAGTCTCCTTCCAAAAATGGGAATGCCGGACCGATTGCCGTTTCTCCGGATTCGGACCGCCTCCAATTACTCGAACCTTTTGTGCCGATCACCAATGATCAGTTACAAAACATGCGGGTGCTGCTGAAAGCACAAGGCAAATGCACCACCGATCATATTTCTATGGCGGGACCCTGGTTAAAATACCGCGGACACCTGGAGAATATTTCCAACAATTGTTTCATCGGCGCCATCAATGCTTTCAATGGGGAAGCCAATAAAGTGCTTAACCTGGAAGCGCAAACCTATATGGGCGTGCCTGATTCAGCACGCACGTATCAGAAAAAAAATATATCGACGGTCGTATTTGGCGAAGAAAATTATGGCGAAGGATCTTCCCGGGAACATGCGGCTATGGAGCCCAGGTTTCTGGGAGTTAAAGCAATCGTGGTAAAATCATTTGCCCGTATTCATCAGACCAACCTGAAGAAACAAGGTTTGCTGGGACTCACTTTTGTCCATCCTGCTGATTATGATTTAGTCCGCCAGGATGATTATGTGGATGTACTGGGTTTTGAAAATTTCAATGCAGGTTCAAGTCTTAAGATCAGACTACGACACGCGGATGGCACTTCGGATACGTTTGATGTCCTTCACGGTTATAATGCCCAGCAAGTGGAATGGCTGAAATCGGGATCCGCATTGAATAAAATAAGGGAAGAATTAAATGCATAAATTGTTGCCCCCTTTCTTCGTGTAGAAGAGAGGCTGTATTATTGTTCTTTATCACCTGTAAAACCAATTTATTATGTGGAAAGAATTCAAGGCCTTTATCATGAAAGGCAATGTCATCGATCTGGCTGTAGCGGTCATTATCGGAGGTGCCTTTGGAGCTATTGTTTCCTCCTTTGTCGGGGACATCATAACCCCGTTGTTATTATCACCGGCACTTAAAGCAGCTGGTGTTGATGATATAGCAGCCCTGTCCTGGAATGGCGTGAAGTATGGTAACTTTCTATCCGCTATTATAAAATTTATCGTCATCGCCTTTGTCCTTTTCCTGGTGGTAAAAGCATTCAATTCGATGAAGAAACCGGAAGCACCTGCTGCTCCTGCAGGACCAACGCAGGAAGAACTTCTAACGCAGATCAGGGACCTGTTGAAGAAGTGAATAGTCAGTGATCAGTATTCAGTAATCAGTAGTCAGTGGTCAGTGGTCAGTAGTCAGTGGTCAGTAGTCAGTAGTCAGTAGCCAGTAATCAGTAATCAGTAATCAGTAATCAGTAATCAGTAATCAGTAATCAGTAATCAATAAGGATTGGTGGCAGTTAGCTTTTAGCTTTTAACTGAGGTACTTCGCCACAATCGGGACCCTTCTGCCCACCCCAAATGCTTTCGGTGAAACCCGCAACACCGGTGCGGTTTGATGGCGCTTGAATTCACTGATATTGACCAGGCGCAATATCCGGCGAACCAGTTTTTCATCATATCCCAGGTCGATAATTTCATCCGGACCTAACCTCTTTTCGATATAGAGATACAGGATCGGATCGAGGATGGAATACTCCGGCAAACTGTCACTGTCTTTTTGATTGGGTCGTAACTCTGCGCTGGGTGGTTTATTGATGGTGCTTTCCGGAATGACGACTGCATCTTTATTGATATAGGCCGCCAATTGGTAAATTTCGGTTTTATATATATCCGCAATTACGGAAAGTCCGCCGGCAAGATCTCCGTATAAGGTACCATACCCGACCGCCATTTCACTTTTGTTAGTCGTGTTGAGCAGGATATTTCCATGCTTGTTGGAAATAGCCATCAACAGGATTGCGCGACACCGGGCCTGGATATTTTCTTCTGTCACATCAAAAGGTTTGCCTTCCAAAACCTTTTCCAGGGACTCCAGAAAACTGTTATAAGGCCTGGAAATAGGAATGATATCATAGCGTATGCCGAGATTTTCTGCCAATGCTTTAGCATCTTCTACACTATGCCCGGAACTATATTCACTCGGCATGAGGACTGCCCTTACATTTTCTTTTCCCAGTGCGCGGGTGGCCATCACCGCCGTAATCGCTGAATCAATACCGCCGCTGAGCCCCACTATAGCTTTTTTCAAACCTAATTTTCCAAAATAATCCTGCAGTCCCATGATGAGCGCATCATGGATCAGGGTGAATTTATCCTTTGGCTGTTCCCTTTGATACCCTCCTTTGAGTACATCATCCAATTGATAATACCGGATCTCTTCCCTGAAATATGGCATTTCATCGTACACGCTTCCATCAGGAGAAAAGACAACTGAACCGCCATCAAATATGATTTCTGTTTGTGCGCCACAGATATTGGAATAAAAAAGCGGGATGTGGTATTGCTGCACATTGGCGCGAAGCACGTCCAGACGATCCGCCGCGTGATCATAATCAAAGGGGGATGCTGACACATTGATCATGAAGTCCGGTTTTTCTTTCATCATAGTATCCATCGGACAGATGGTATAGAGTGGATTTTCGTTTCCTACGTTCCAGAGGTCTTCGCAAATGGTCAGGGCAATCCGCCTGCCCTTAAACAGCACAGTCTTGTGATGATGGGCGGGTTCGAAATACCGGTATTCGTCAAACACGTCATAGGTCGGTAGTAATGTTTTATGTTGCAGATGAATGACTTCCTGGTTATAAAGAAAGTACACGCTGTTGTGTAAATCTTTTCCTTCAATCACAGGATTGATGGTAGGGCTGCCTACAATGATGCCGATGTTTTCAGAGGCTGCTCTGAGATGGTCTACGGATTCTTCGGACAGACGTATGAAATCTTTGAATTCCAGGAAATCTCGGGGCGGATAGCCACAGGTAGCGAGCTCACCAAAGACAATGAGATCGGCCGATTTTCCTTTGGCTTCGGCAGTGGCCTTAAGCATTTTTTGGAGGTTTCCCTCAAAATTTCCAATATGAAAATTCAACTGGGCGATGGCGATTTTCATGATATCCTGTTGGACCCGGTCTGAAACCAGAACGATGATTTTGAAGCTACATAGTTAAACAAAGTAAAGCCGCAAAGGATAATATTTCGAAAGAATTTATTTCCTTGGGTTACGCCTTTCATTTTGGAAGGTGAATGGAAAAAGTAGTGCCTTCACCCAATTTAGAATGCTTGACGAAGATTTTCCCTTTGTGGTAATTTTCAATAATTCGCCGGGCCAGGCTAAGGCCTAGTCCCCAACCTCTCGCCTTGGTCGTGAATCCTGGTTCAAACACCGCCTTCAGATCGGAAGCGGGAATCCCTTTCCCTGAATCGGAAATTTCAATTTCCACATAATGTTCATGGTTGTCCACCTTCCAGGAAATGGTACCGACACCTTCCTCGATAGCATCCAGAGCGTTGCGCATGATATTCTCGATCACCCAATTAAATAGCGGTGGATTGATGGCGATCCGGATGGAAGATGAATCCGCAGGAGGTTCATCAAAAACTATCTTCCGGGGAGCTCTTCGCTTGATATACGACGTGATCTCCCGCATCTGGTCATACACATTGACATCGGTCAAGGCCGGAGCAGAACCAATCTTACTAAACCGGTCTGCAATGAGATCAAGCCGGTCCACATCATTCTGCATCTCTTTCAGCACCTCCAGTTGGGTATGTCTCAATGCCTCTATTTCCGCCGAGCCTTCCGGATAGGAATCCCGCAAATGCTCAATCCATCCGATAATAGCGCTAATCGGAGTACCCAGTTGGTGCGCAGTCTCTTTGGCCATGCCTACCCAAACCCGGTTTTGCTCAGCCCGCCTGGCATTGTTTACACTCACATAGCCAACGGCAATGAAAGCACCGAGTAATAACAATTGGATGTAAGGAAAGTACGCCAGCAATTCGTGCAACCTGGAATTCTGATAATAAAGATATTGGCGCGTTGATATATCGGAGATGACCGTGGGTGCGGGGCCTTTCGTTTTTAATTGAAACAATTTGGCTTTCAAAAAAATCTTGTTGGTATCCAAACCGTCACCAAAATTCCTGGCATACAACACTTCGCCCGATTCACTGACGACCATGATCGGTATATCCAGGTTGGATTCAATGATATCGGAAGGCAGGGTGATATCGGCATCCAGGTCACTCTCCTGGACGGCCTTAAAAGCATTGAAAAGGAGAATGGCCTTGTTGCGTTCTCCTTCACGCAATCTTTTGGCGAGATAACCGGTGTATACCAAAGAAATCAAGAGGATGACAATCCCCGCCAGGGCGAGGTAGATTTTCCATCTTGATCTTGAATTATACACTTCCATGCAGGGCTATGATTTTTTTATATATGCTTTAACCCGTTGTTGTGCATTCTGACGAACATCTGCATAAAAAAAATTGTAATCTGCAATATGGTAATTTTTCGTCATGAAGAGAAAACTCCCGGGAAACTTCGGTCGATTGACCCAGAGCAAGTCATCATGAATTTGTGTTTCCAGCAGTGCCGGCCATACTTTATGAAAATCCCGCAACACGGCTCCCAGCTGATCCTGCTTTTTAGAAACCGTGAGCGAATCGGTCCACGTAACCGGATTGGTTATGATTATATGCTGACCTACCAGGTGATATTTCTTAGGGACATAATCCTCTCTGAAGGTACGCCAACTGCAAAAACAACCGGTTTCATCTGGTGTATGGCAGGGTGGAATGGTGGAAAAATAATCTGATTTGACCGGCATGCCGGGTAAATAGGCAGCCACCAGCAGTTGTTGTATCGGCTTGCTTTCTATTTCATCTTTTATAAGATGAGCGGCATGAAGTGTACCCTGGCTATGTGCCGCTATGATGAACGGCCGGCCTTGATTATAGTGATCCAGGTAAAACTGAAAGGCCGATTTCACATCCTGATAGGCAAGATCCAGGGCAGCTGCAGCATCCGCCTTTTTTTTATGTTCATAAAAACAATGAAGATGGGCCTGCCTGTACCGAGGGGCATATACGCGTCCCGCTCCATTGAATATACTCGCCTGGTACTTAATGGTGGTCTCGTCCGTGTGTCTGTTTAATTTTTCATCCTCCAGGGAAGCATTCCAACCATGTTGACCATGATGACCGGTATACGTTGTAGGATGTACAAAAAATACATCCACGGCAGCATCAGTTTGCTGATCTTTCCAGGAGGCAACAGGGACGGCATCTGCACTATCCTTTCTAAAAGGTAGTGCGGCCCAATTGGCCTCCAGGCCATAGTCCGGGCCCGGACCAACCGGCGACACAAAATGTCCACGGGGTACTGCAGAACATGACGACAGGAAGAGGATGAAAAAAAATAAACAACCAGGATTATCCACGGGCAAATTGATCAATCGGGTTCAAATCCGAGTACGATATTGAAATTGCCGAATTGGGTCCATTTGGCCAAGGCATCGAGCTTCGTCGGATTATCCCATCCATATCCGAAATCAAATCCCAACAACCCAAACATCGGCAGGAATGCACGAACACCAAATCCTGCACTTCGCTTAAGATCAAAGGGATTGTAATTGTCAAAGGATTTCCAGGCATTGCCTCCTTCAGCAAACAGTAGAGCAAAAATGGTAGAGCTGGGATTGAGGGATAACGGATATCGGAGCTCCACAGTAAACTTATTAAAGATGGTAGCTCCGCCATTTGCATTGGCTGGCAGATCCGACGTCTCGTAGCCCCGCATGGAAATAATGTCTTTGCCGGTAAGACCAAACTGCTGATTACTCAAACCATCACCGCCGACTTCATACCGCTCAAATGGTGCTGCGCCAATATTCTTGTTGTAAAATCCCAGGAATCCCATTTTCGTCCCCACTTTCAAAACCAACTTACCTGAGATCGGTGTGTACCAGGTGGCATCAAACCTCCACTTATGGTATTCTACATATTTGTAGGTGGATTCCGGATCAGTAGGATCGAATTTGCGTTTAAATAAAGTTGTGTATGGCGGAGTAAGCTGGACCGTTAAGCTGAATTCCGATCCGGATCTCGGAAAATTGGGTTCATTAATCGTGGTCCGGGCAAAGGTCTGTTGAATAGAGAAGTTATTGTATTTGCCATTGGTGATGGGTCTGCCATTTTGATCCACAAAATCGCCGGAGCTATAATTATAAAGTGATAACTGCTCAAGGGTCAGTGTCGTATTGGATGCGAAATTGTCATCCGGCCATTTCAAGCGGGATCCTAATCCCACATAGGCTCTGCCGATATTCAGCCGTCCCAGATTGTAATAATCCTGGTTGATTTTCGTCAACACGCCACCAATGGTAAATGAATTTGGTTTTTTGCCGCCAAGCCAGGGTTCCGTAAAAGAAAAGTTATACGACTGATAAAAATCACCATTGGTTTGGGCACGGATAGATAATCTTTGGCCGTCACCCTGGGGCAGTGGACTCCATGATGCGCTGTTGAAAATATTACGAAGTGAAAAATTATTAAAGGTCACCCCGAGTGTTCCGATGATTTGGCTTTTTCCGAATCCACCCCAGCCGGCGCTCAATTCCAATTGATCGGATGGCTTTTCCTCAACAGTATAAATAATATCCACCGTTCCATTGGTTTGGTTTACCGGTGTCGAAATGCCGAGGTTTTCAGGATTGAAATACCCCAGGGCAATAATTTGCCGTTGCGAACGGATGATATCAGAACGGCTGAATTTTTGTCCGGGTTGCGTACGCAGCTCGCGGCGGATGACATGTTCGTGGGTACGGGTATTTCCTTTGATGATGACTTTATCAATAGTAGCCTGCGGCCCTTCAAACATGCGCATCTCCAGATCGATGGTGTCACTATGCACGGCTATTTCCGTTGGCTCAACACTGAAAAACAAATAGCCGTCATCCATATAAATGGAACTGATGTCACGCCCATCGAGGCTGAATCGCAACCGTTTATCCAGGAGATCTTCATTATAGATTTCTCCTTTCCGTATCCCCAGTATCCGGTTGAGTTCATCATTGGAATGGAGTGTATTTCCTTTCCACGTGATAATGCCGAAATAATACTGTTGCCCTTCATCTATAAAAACTTTCAGTTCCAGTAATCCTTCTTCGTTTCGCCAGATGGAATCCCCGGTAATGCGGGCATCCCGGTAGCCCAGGGAGCGGTAATACTTGATCACGGCCTGCTTGCCGGCTTCATAATCCCCTTCCACCAATTTGGATTTCTTCAGCAGGGTGGATTTCATCTTGGTATCCTTGAGCATTTTTTTCAGCCGGTCGGAACTGACTTCATTGTTGCCGACAAAATAAATATGATCAATCTTAATTCGGTCCTTGGTGTTGATATCGAAAATCAGGTTGACGGCATTGGCTTTCTCACCTGCATTTTCTTCTGTGACGTGCACCTCGGCGTCATAATATCCGCGTTTGACATAAAATTTTTGGATGGCATTTTTGGCATTGATTTGCATGGCCTCGCTGGCCACCTGGCCTTTGATTAGAAATGGTTCGATGACATCATTGAGGTCATCGTGTACACTTTGAGGTACTCCACGGTAGGACCATCCCACCAGACGTGATTTTTCGGTCAGATGAATGGAAAGGAAAATAACATCTTCGACCCGTTTGTCTTCGGTGATTTCCACATTGTCAAAAAGACGAAGTTTCCAGAGGTTGCGCATCGCCTTGGTGATGGCATTGCCAGGGACTTTTATTTTTTGCCCCACCTGGAGGCCCGATACTGATTTGATGGCATTGGGGTCGCTGAAATAAACTCCGCTTACTTCGACCCCTCCGATTTCGAGTTCCTCCACCTTGTCATACTTCATGGTAGCGGTTTGTGACCAGGAGACAACTGGGAACCCGATGAGGCAACATAAAAGCAATATAAATAAAGGAATGTTGGGTGTTTGATTCATTCGGGTGACCGGGTTATCTGCGACAAAAACGTATTGTAAGGGTGATCTGTTGTTTGGCCTGGTATTAGCTGGCGAGTTGCTCACTGATTTTGCCAAATCGCCGCTCCCGATGTTGAAAGGAGAGAATGGCTGTGTAGAAATCTTCCTTGTCAAAATCAGGCCAATACACATCTGAAAAATACAACTCTGTGTAGGCAATTTGCCACAATAGAAAATTGCTGATGCGATGCTCTCCGCTGGTCCGGATCAGAAGTTCAGGGTCTGGCATCCCTCCGGTAGCCAACAATGAACTGACTAATGAATCATTGATTTCCTCCGGTCGCAAGAGCCCTTTTTGGACCTTTTGGGCCGCTTTTTTCATAGCCTCTGTTATCTCCCACCGGGAAGAGTAATTGAGAGCCAGAGTCAGGGTCATTCTCGTATTATTTTTAGTGTTTTCGATCCCCTGAAGCAAGGCCTTTTTAGTGGCTGCGGGCAAATGGTCTATATCGCCAATGGTGGACAGCCGGATATTATTTTTATTCATCGTCTCCATCTCTTCCTGGATGGTGATGACGAGAATATCCATAAGGGCGTTGACTTCCGGGCGGGGTCGGTTCCAGTTTTCAGTGGAGAAGGCATATAAGGTCAGGAAAGGAATGCCTATTTCGGCAGCCGCTTCACTCACTGCGCGTACGGATTTTACCCCGTTTCGATGTCCGAATATCCGGGGCTTGCCATGCTCTTTGGCCCAGCGTCCATTGCCATCCATGATCACAGCTACATGCTGTGGCAATTTGGACAAATCAATACGTTCCTTTATCGAATCCATGAATGGGCCAAAAGTACAGAAATCCGATGGGTTACCCCTCCCGGACCTGTAAATAAGACCCCAATCCAAAGAAGGCACAAAAGCCTAGAACATCAGGCTGACACCTGCTCCGTAGCCTGAATTTTTAATCTCCAGGTTGCTGCCATCGTAATCAGCAATATTCGAAAAACCAGCTATATACCGTACATCGACATTTATCGGACCCAGCTTGATTCCAGCTCCAATATGGGCTCCCAATTCTGCCCTTTTGTAATCATTCAAATCGATGTCATTGGTATGACCATCCCCATCCTTATCGGTAGCATTGAAAAGGTAGCCAATGCTCGGGCCCGCGAAAAGAAAGAATCCTGCCCCGGTTCCAAATTTAAATTTGAACAATACCGGGATCTCGAGATAATCAAAGGTCTGCGTGGATTCCGGAAAGCTACCACTGAGATCCTGAATCTTGCCCCCTTTCTGCATCCAGTGGAATTCAGGCGAGATAGCGAACAAAGGTCCGATTCCGAATTCAGCAACGAAGGCCAGGTCGGCTCCATATTTAGATTTCGGATCTACATTCAGCCCGCCATTATTAAAATCCTGTTTGGATATCAGGACGCCAGCTCTTATACCGACTTCAGTCTGTGCCTGGCTGAGATAGGTTGCGCCCAGGCATAAAATGACCACTGTTACTAATTTTAGCTTATTCATGATATTGATTTTTTGAAAAATGATTGGTAAACCGGAAATCCGGGCTAGGTTAATTACATTATAACGTTCAGGTATCCTTAAAGTTTGGTTCACCTTCTGCCAGGCCGAATAACCCTTCCCCAAGTTTATTACTTTTACTTTCATCACCCCCAAATGCATATGACCCATCCCTTTCGATATCATCCCTGGCATGGTGTGGAAACCGGCCCCAACGCACCTAATATTGTTACGGCCTATATTGAAATCACGCCGTCAGATACCGTTAAATACGAAATAGACAAACCCAGTGGTATCCTTAAAGTGGACCGGCCCCAGCTTTATTCCAATGTCGTCCCTGCCCTGTATGGTTTTATTCCACAAACGTATTGCAAAGAAGAAATCGCATCGTTATGCATGCAAAAAACAAACCGATCCGGTATAGATGGTGACGGAGATCCCCTGGATATCCTGGTCCTTACCGAACACCGGATTGAGCACGGCGACATCCTGGTACAGGCCATGCCCATTGGGGGTTTGCTCATGATCGATCAAAACCAGGCTGATGACAAAATCATTGCCGTTCTGAGGCAGGATTCTTTGTACTCCCATTTTACAGATTTACATCAATTGCCTGATGGTATTGTCACCAGGTTGAAACATTATTTTCTGACCTATAAGCGAGCGCCCGAAGGTGCGCAGCCGGTTGAAATTCCGAATGTTTATGGAAAAGAAGATGCTTTCGCAGTCATCCGGGCAGCTCAGCGGGACTATGCTAAATGGTATACAAGTAAGAATGGTTGAAAGGGCAGAATAGGCGGAATAGGAACTATGGAAAATTGAATTGCGTCTTTGCGCGAGGGTAAGGGATGAAGGGAAAATTGAAAACAAGTACCAATGACTTTGATCAGGCATTTAATAAAAAAGTATTTCCAGATTTTTTGGATGCGCCACAAGTTTTCACCTGCAGTGCAGATTGCGCAGCGTGAACTTTTTCACTTTTATCAATCGCAGACCCGGCTAAAAGGAAATATCAAATTGGGCGATACCGGTTTTAAAGTTTTTTCTCAATTTGAAGAAGACGGCAAAATTCTTTTTATCCTGGCCTGCATTGGAATAAAAACGTTTTCTTTCATTGAAATAGGTTCGGATGACGGATTAAATAGTAATTGCGCCAACCTGGCATTGAACCTTGGTTTTCATGGCCTCTTCATTGATGCGGATAAGCGGAGCATTGACAGGGGAAAATATTTCTATCGAAAATTTCCAAACCCATTTGGCCGCAAGCCTGAGTTCTGCTGTGCCAGGGTCACCCGGGAAAATATTAATGACTTAATCAGTGCCGGTGGATTGAATGGTGAGGTTGATGTATTGTCTATTGATATTGATGGAAACGACTATTGGATCTGGGAGGCCATGACAGTCGTCAGTCCGCGAATCGTCATCATCGAAACTTATATTAATTATGGCCTGCAGGACCTGGTGGTTCCTTATGATCCGCAATACACCTTTCCCGGAAAACATCCACAATATCACGGAGCCTCACCGGTAGCCATGGTCAATCTCGGCAGGAAAAAAGGTTATCGGTTGGTGGGATCAAATAACCTCGGTTTTAATTTTATTTTCCTTCGCGATGATCTCGGCCGGGATATGCTTGAAGAAGTCTCTATAGAATCGATATTAAATCATCCTTCGGTAATACATGAAACCGTGGATCCGGCAGTATATGCTTATCCATTTGTGAGAGAATGAGAGAATGGAGAAATACAGTGAGGAACAAATCTGACCATTTTCATCAATCTAAAATTACCTGTCTGTCAGATTAAATCGTAGCTATGACATCTTATCCAAACTAATGAGAATCCGCTTATAATTCTCCTTTTGTTCATCCACTAAGCTTTAAACCATCCGGCATACCGGATATAATTCTCCGCGGTGCGGGTGATGAAAAACCGGAGATTTTCCTCATCCAGTTCTTTGAGTTTTTTTGCCGGGGTGCCGCCATAGATCCATCCGGACTCAAGGATTGAATTTTCCAATACCACCGCTCCGGCAGCAACGATGACATGTTTTTGGACCAAGGCGAGATCCATGACGATGGCGCCCATACCGATGAGTACTTCATCCTCAATCGTACAGCCGTGTACAATGGCATTGTGACCAATAGAAACGTCGTTACCAATGATCGTTTGTGATTTTTCGAAGGTGCAATGCAGGACTGCTCCATCCTGAATATTGACGCGATGTCCGATGCGGATCGCATTGACATCCCCACGCACTACTGCATTCCACCAGACTGAACAGCGGTCCCCCATCACGACATCGCCGATGATAACCGCCGTTTCGGCGAGGAAACAGTCGTGGCCGAATGCAGGGAGAATATTATGAACGGGGCGGATGATGGACATTACGAAAGAATCATAAAGCCCGCAAAATAAACGATATCCTTTTATTTGGCTGCAAGTTTTGTTTCAAGCATTGTCAGCCGGTCTTCCAGGGAAGCAATTTTGGCTTGCTGTAAATCAATTATACCCTGCAGCTCCTGGATGCCTTTAATGGCAATCACGCCAAAGCCGCTATAATCCATCGTATACACATCAAGATTGCGTTTCGGGTTAACATTGTGGATCACCAGGCTGGGAAATAGCTTCATGACCTCCTGGGCGATAAAACCGGTATACTCCGACTGATCGGTTGTGTTTTTGAACTGATAAGTGGAAGGCCTGAGTTGACTGATCTTGTCCAACATCGGGCTCATGGGTTTGATATTGGTTTTTAATCGCTCATCCGATATCGCCGAATAAGCTCCAGTGGTACTATTAAAGCTTCCTCTTAAAACGACATCGAAGTACAGCTCGAGATTGTTTTGAGTGAATAATTCCCAGGTATCCCCAGTCTGACTACTTTCAATCGCTAAACCAAAGTTATTCTCTCTCACCTTTAGGTTGTATAAACCCGGGTCTATTGTATTTATTCCAACATAGCCGCCTGGAACAACATTAATGATTGGTTCATTATTGGCCACGATTCTAAAGGTGTGATTTGAAGAAGTACCTATAGAAGCTGAAACGCCCCCAATGTGTTCGTTCATCACGATTCCCCCTTCGCTTGTATGTGAATATCCATCTGAATTATTGGGTGTGAATAAAGAAAGTTTTGATGTCGGTGCACTGGTTCCTATTCCAACATACGTTCCATTATCAATTATTTGCGAACTACCAAGTGTGTTTGTTGCTGTGAATATTGGGATGTAATTGGGTATGCCGCTTCCACCTATTCCAGATGCGGATGTCTGCCACGTGGCCAGGCCGGTTGCATCAGAGGTAAGTACCTTCCCATTACCCGGTGATCCACCCGTAAGTTTCATTTGTCCATTAATTTCAAGTTTTGCTCCGGGAGATGTAGTTCCTATCCCAACATTACTTCCTGCATTATAAATGTTGCTGTTGTTCACTACCCAGGTGGATCCATTCCAGTAAGGCGTATTACCAGCTACACTTCCGTTGGATAATAATCCTGGTGGGCCTTGCGGGCCTGTGGCCCCGGTCTGCCCGGGATCTCCCTGTGGTCCGGGATCCCCCGTATCACCAGTATTACCTTTTGGACCGGGATCTCCCTTTTCGCCAGGTATTCCTTGTGGGCCTTCATTACCACTGGCGGCAAATAAAGCATAGGGAACACTTTGCAATAAAGATTCACCCATCGTTGTAAACGACGTACCTCCACTCTCGTCCATTTCTACTTTTAGCCATGGCGTGACGTTGGCCCAATCGATAGCCGAAAACGTTCCTGACACAGGCATTCCTTTTCCAATAGTCAGGGTTACCAATCCGAATTGATTGGTTGTGGTGCTGAAAGTCTCCCGGTATAACGTGGCGCCTCCACTACCCTTTGTAATGGTAAATCGAAAAGTGACAGACTGATTGGATAATATGGCGCCTGAGACGCTGCGTGCCACGGCCTGGTAATTGAAACCTTGCGGAGCTTGAGCAATTAAGTTAATAGTAAAAAACATGCCCAGGATAAGACTCATCAACCATACGCGATTGGCGCTTTTCGTATTTTTCATTTGATTGTATTTTGGTATTATTAGTAGAGGCATTACTTTTCACGTGCACCCAGCAACGTTTCCAGTTTTGCCAGTCTGAGCTCAAGAGCTGAAATCTTATTTTGAGCCTGTTCATCTTTTAATCGTGCATTTTCTTCATCTGAGGCAGCCCTTTCTTGTAGCAGTTGGATAATACCCTGCAGCTCCTGAATGCCTTTAATCGCAATCACACCAAAGCCACTATAATCCATTGAATACACATCAATCTTTCGTTCAGGGATAACATTGTGTAAGACCAGATTCGGGAATATCTTCATTACATCCTGAGCTATAAATCCGCCATATTCCATCTTGTCTTCTGTGTTTTTAAATTGATAGGTAGAAGGCTTGAGTTGCATGATTTTTTCCAACATTGGGCTCATTGGTTTGATATTGGATTTTAAACGCTCATCTGATATTGATGTATACATTCCGTTAGTATTGTTAAAAAGCCCTCTTAGGTTACCATCGTAGAACAAGGCGAGATCGGAATTAGTAAAGAATTCCCAATTATTACCAGTAAAACTATTTTCAAGCGCTAAACCATAGTTAACAGCTCTCACCTTTAATGTGTAAACACCCGGGTCTATTGTATTTATTCCAACATTGCCACCTGGAACAACATTAATGATTGGTTCATTATTGGCCACGATTCTAAAGGTGTGATTTGAAGAAGTACCAATAGAAGCTGAAACGCCCCCAATGCGTTCGTTCATCACGATTCCCCCTTCGCTTGTATGTGAATATCCATCTGAATTATTGGGTGTGAATAAAGAAAGTTTTGATGTCGGTGCACTGGTTCCTATTCCAACATACGTTCCATTATCAATTATTTGCGAACTACCAAGTGTGTTTGTTGCTGTGAATATTGGGATGTAATTGGGTATGCCGCTTCCACCTATTCCAGATGCGGATGTCTGCCACGTGGCCAGGCCGGTTGCATCAGAGGTAAGTACCTTCCCATTACCCGGTGATCCACCCGTAAGTTTCATTTGTCCATTGATTTCAAGTTTTGCTCCGGGAGATGTAGTTCCTATCCCAACATTACTTCCTG
This sequence comes from uncultured Saprospiraceae bacterium, assembly GCA_963837505.1. GTDB lineage: Bacteria > Bacteroidota > Bacteroidia > Chitinophagales > Saprospiraceae > Opimibacter. The sequence goes on from CAWINN010000020.1 coordinate 470,645, forward strand.
CATTATAAATGTTGCTGTTGTTCACTACCCAGGTGGATCCATTCCAGTAAGGCGTATTACCAGCTACACTTCCGTTGGATAATAATCCTGGTGGGCCTTGCGGGCCTGTGGCCCCGGTCTGCCCGGGATCTCCCTGTGGTCCGGGATCCCCCGTATCACCAGTATTACCTTTTGGACCGGGATCTCCCTTTTCGCCAGGTATTCCTTGTGGGCCTTCATTACCACTGGCGGCAAATAAAGCATAAGGAACACTTTGCAATAAAGATTCACCCATCGTTGTAAACGACGTACCTCCACTCTCGTCCATTTCTACTTTTAGCCATGGCGTGACGTTGGCCCAATCGATAGCAGAAAACGATCCTGACACAGGTATTCCTTTTCCAATAGTCAGGGTGACCAATCCGAATTGATTGGTTGTGGTGCTGAAGGTTTCCCGATACAGTACAGCGCCTCCATTCCCATTGCGGATCGAGAATCGAAAGCTGATATTTTGATTGGAAAGAATGTTGCCTGACGTATTCCTTGCTATAGCCTGATAGTTGAAGCCCTGGGATGCCTGCGCCATCAAAGAGGATATGAAGAGAACCCAACAGGAAACAAACACAATCAGTGCAAGGATATTAATTCGATATTTATCCATTTTTTATTATTGAGTAAAGACTAACGGATAATTTGAATTTTACCAATATACTGCTGCCTGAGATTCAATTCATGATCTTCCCTTACTGTTAGGGAGATCGTATAGAGGCCAGGAGCAGCGGCTGAAAGATCAATTGGATACCTATTGACTTTGTTTTCAAGGTCAAAAACCGATTGCCAAATTTCTCTTCCCAGGAGATCGATGATCTTCACGATCACCCGTTCATTCGATTCTGTCTCAGCGACCAGATTAAACTTACCGTCAGACGGATTAGGATAGAGACTGAAAGAAAATTTGAGATTTGGTATTTCAGCGAGACCGGTCCCAAAATCCCAGCTTTGTTGAAATCCCTGGGTCAGGATATTGGGAGCAGAGGTGTAGGTTTCCACTGCCGCCATTTCACCAGTTGTGAAACTCAGCATGCCCGAGGCGGAAGTGTAAAATCCGCCGGACGATGAAACCACGTACGGCGTAAGTTGCTGTCCTGAAAGAACACCTACTGAAAGAAAAAGAAAAATGAAAGCGATCATTCTCAGGATCCTCAACTTGCGGATGACCCTGCGGTGACCAAAGGCCATCTTTATATGACCCTTTTTCTCCGAAAGGGTAAGACTGATAACTTTATTTTTCATAAGTACATCATTGCATTTGATACCATAAATCTGGTATGGACGGATGAATCGAAATCCCTCGAATAGATGATGACAAAAATTGAGTGAAAAAAATTGCTAATCAATCCCCTTTACGAGTGAATCAACCAAATTTTGGATGGATGTTGATCGATGGCACAAGGAAGCGTGCATGCAGGTGGTAGCATTGGATTTGCAATTTTGGATTATTCGGCATGTATCAGGTAACAATCCGCTCCCTGAGGGCCTTGACAATGGCCTCTTTGCCGCAATTGACGTGCAGTTTTTGGTAGATATTTTTCAGATGACTCCGCACGGTATCGAACGAAATGAATAGTTCGGCGGCTATTTGCTTCGTGCCGTATCCTTTGATCAGGTATTGAAGTACTTCGGTTTCGCGAGGAGAAAGATTATAACTGACCTTATGGGAGCGGGTATGAAAAGAGCTAAGGACTTTCCGGGCGATTTGAGGAGACATGGGTGCTCCTCCAATGATGACTTCCTGTATGGCGTCAAACAGCTTTTGAGGCGGAGTCTTCTTTAATAAATATCCATTTGCACCGGCACACAGGCATTGAAACAGTTTGTCGTTGTCCTCAATGACCGTATACATAATCACGGCAGTCTCCGGCCTTGCCTCTTTCACCAGGGTTACCCCCTCGACGCCGGTTTTGCCCGGCATATCAATATCCATAAGGACCACGTCCGGTTGATGCATAAGGGTCAATGCCGTGGCATCGTTGCAATTATTATAATGTCCTACCACCATATAATCTTCCGACTGTTGCAAAAGCACAGCAAGCGACTCCCGCAGACGATCGTTATCTTCGAAAATGATGATTCGGGTAGGCATGTGCTGTAAAACTAACGCATAAATCCCCCTTTCCCTTCACTCAAATGAGTGAATCATCCATTCTTGTTGAATAACCGGGTCCTGAACGGCAACCCCACAGAAATGACTGTACCAGAATCCGGAGTGGAATAAATGGAAAAATGACCCTTCCATTTTGTAACTCTTCCTTTTACGCTGTGCAATCCCTGCCGGTCGGAAGACGCCTGGATATCGAACCCATGTCCATTATCCCTGATCTCCATCCAAAGAAGGTGGCCCTCACCTTTTATTTTTACGTTCACTGACGTTGCTTCTGCGTGACGAATGATATTTCGCAATAATTCTTTGTAGATCAGATAAAAGTCACGACGTAATTCAAGTCCCATAAATTGGTTTTCATCAAAGTGTTCTTCCAGAAGAGAAAAGGCGATGCCTTTTACCTCAAATAATTCAGATGCATATCTCCTCATCCTGGAAATCAGATCGTCAGCCGTATCTGCTCGGCTATTGACGCTCCAGATGATATCATCAAGCGCCTCTGAGGAGGACTGAGCTTCTTCGCCAATTCGTTTAAATAATTGCTGAGATGACGCTGCGGCATTTGAACTCATTCGACCTATTTCACTCAGAATATTGACATGGGTAAGCGAGGATCCGATTTCGTCATGAAGGTCTGAGGCGATTCTGTCTCTTACGACCTGAATCTGTTTCACCTGGCTGATCCGGTATCGGTAGAATGAAAATAACAGGCCTCCAAATGCCAGGAAGGAAAACAGTATAAACCAGGTTTGCCTCCAAAACGGAGGGCGTATTCTAAAACGATACACTGTCTTCGCACCCATTCGCCCATTCCATCCCAATTCGCTCACTTCAAAACCATAATTCCCGGGTAATAAATTAGCAAACGAAACTTTATGCACGGGAATCGGCAGAGACCACGATGTATCCTGGCTTCCGATCAGGCGATAACTATATTTTATTTGTTTTCCATTAATAAAATCATTAGATGAAAATGCTATATCGATCGAATTCTGATTATAATTCAAATCAAAAGGCAAGTGATATTGAGGATCCAAAATAGTTTTTTTCGAGGTAGATACAGAAGTGACATATACCGGGGACGGGGGAATAGTCTCGTACCGGCTATCTTTTATTTTCGCTACCCCTGAAGTAGTGGTACACCATATGGTTTGGTCGGGGCCGGGTGCCAGTTTGATGATAGTGGCAAAAAAATTATGGGCACGGCTAAAAGCAAAAGGTTGATATCCATCGGATGTTCTGATTAATTTTTCAATTCCTGCATTGGTCCCCACCCAGATATTGCCGTCCTGATCAGAAGCAATTGATTTTATGAAATCAGAAATGAAACCATCATTCCGGTCATACACCCTGGTTTCATAAGACGATGACGATGTATTTCGGTATAGCTGTATGAGTCCGCTATATCGGGTGCCTATCCAGACATTTCCGTTTCGATCCGCATGCAGGCTCCTGATTGTTTTTTCAGGGAGATAGGGATTTAAATTTTCCCATTCCAATTTCATTTTTCCGGCGCTATTCTTTTTTGCGATCACCTTGTAAAGCCCTTCATTACTTGTACCTATCCAAACTTCACCCTGAAGACCGGCCGACATAGCGATGATATAGTCATTCATGGTCGTATCCGTAATATTTTCAGTGCTGGATAAAACAGTAATCCGGTGAAGGCTGGATGAAAATATAGAACCATCATTCGCCACTATGGAATACTCACCAGGCGAATTCGGGATATAAGGCAATAAGCGATGATCGGGACCATTCAATCTATACCGACCCTTTTCTGTTGACACCAATGTGTCCTTCCCATCAATTAAAAATTCATACGCATTTTCCTGCATTCCGAGTTCAACAGGCCGGAAAGGTCGATTGGGGCTGATGTTGTATACGGCCGATCTATTGGTTATTATATATGCACTTCCATTAAGTGCAGGCTGTATGTCTGTGATGGTATTGCCTGGTATATCTTCCGGAATGGTAAAAATATCAATGGTGTTTTTTATATCCAATTGGGCTACGCCCTGATCAGTACCGATCCAGAGAAAACCTATCCTGTCTTCAAAAATGGAAGTTATATAATCAGTAGGTAAGCCATCATTACGGCCATATAATCGATATGATTGATCTGGCTTGATTTGTATCAACCCGCCCTCTGCCGCGACCCAAATGGACCCGTCTGAGGCTTGGAGCATGTCCCTGATCACCCATCGGCTCCAAGGTGCATTGGCGAACGCCGTCTTCGCTAAATCATATTGGGTGGAATGACTGGGTGAGCGATTGACCCATTGCAGTCCTTTGGATGTACCTACCCATATCCGGTTGAGCTTATCTTTTAAAATACAATTGTAAGAGGCCAGCGTATCTGTCCACGTCCTGATAAACGTGTGGTCAGGAAGCATGACCCCGCTTTTGCTGCCGCAAACTAAAAAGTAATTCCCGTCTGGTACAACATCTATAACTGTATTAGCCACTCCGGATCGATTCAGCATGACCATGGATCCCTCCTCAAATACACAAACACCTCTTTCATCTGAAGGGGCCAATATCCTTCCCGATGGTTCCGGAATAAATTTATTAATTGGATTGGTAAACCTTTTTCGCAGTTCTATTCGGACTTCTCCGTTTTCTATGACATCTACAGTGCCATCATTCTCCGCTACATAAATTTTGTGATCCTGGCTCTCGATCATGGCATTGATCAATGGATGAGCAAGCCCTTCATCGACAGTATAATTTCTAAACGCATATCCATCAAATCGACTTATCCCCTCCCAGGTCATGATCCAGATAAATCCTTTTTGATCCTGATAAAAACCGCGAACCTGATTACTAACGAGACCATCATTGACCGTAAAGGTCCTCATGATCGTATGCTGAGACCTGGCTGGAAAATAAAAGGCAAGAAAGAACAGGCAATTGGCAAATGATATAATTCTTCCTGCCTTTAGCATCTTATCTGGTTTGAAAACTTACATTTTTCCAATCACCATCTTAATAATCTTCTCTTTCCATTCCTTCGCCTCTTCAAGCAATCGATTTGCCTCTACTTTGATCTTTTCCACCATCAGTTTATCCTTCAACCCACTCAGATTGATCATCACATTCATCCAGCCACCTTCTACGGCGGCCATGGCACATACAGCTCCGACGCCGGCATCTGACACTGAATTCGGATTGCCTTTATCTGCCATTTCATAGAGCATGGGAAACTGAGCATTCGCTATCCGAACGGTATTCAACGGAGATTCGATCGCTCTCAACGTTGCCTGCTCAATAGCGGATGATCTGGCCTTTTTATCTTCATCCGTTTCTTTCGGCATTCGAAAGGCGATCATCAATGAATTGAAAGCGTTGGTGTCTTCATCCACCAGTGCCAATAATTTTTGACGACCGGCCTGTCCTTTCACTGCCCAGTCTGAAAAGAATGCCTGTTGATCTTCCCACCCCCGCTTATTGGCACTAAGATTACCAACCATCGCACCAAGTGAAGCGCCAAGCGCACCAACGTAGGCAGCCGCTGATCCTCCACCGGGGGCCGGTGAATCCGAGGCTAACAGTTCTGAAAAGCCAATAAGGGTAAGCTCTTGTAATTTTTTCATCTGATCATCTACGAGTAAATATTCAATAATTTTTTTCTTCGGATCGAAGGGGGCTAATTCATCCAGGCCCATACTTCTCACAGCTGTATGAATTAATTCCGCATCACTTACTCCTTCTGACAGGCCCTGCATCTTCAGATAGTGACGTCCGGCAGCCAACATCACCTGCAAGGGGACCAGGCCGACCAGCTCCGAGCCTGTAACCCGCAGGCCTCTGGAGGTTGCACTCTTGACGCATGCATCAAATGCCGTATGCAGTGGGGTCAGTTTTGTGTCAGTAATATTCATGGATACCTGCGCCATCTGATACTCTTCGATATACCAGCCGATAGCTTTGACTCCTTTACACATGCCTTCTTCGCGAATGGGTTCTCCATGGTCATCGCGCATGACTTCTCCGGTAACAGGATCTCCTTTGCGTTTCACTCGACCTTTTTCCCGAATGTCAAATGCGACACTGTTGGCTTTCCGTTCTGAGCGGGTATTGAGATTGACATTGTAGGCTATCAGGTAATCTCTCGCCCCGATGACAGAAGCTCCGGCAGTTTCATTAAAAGTTGCCGGACCGTAATCTGGTTTCCAATCTGCTTCCTTCATCTTTTTGGCCAGCCCTTCATATTCTCCTGCCCGTACCGTGGCTAAGTTTTTTCTTTCCGGGCGGGTAGCAGCGGATTCATACATGTAGACCGGAATATTTAATTCCTGCCCAACCCGTTTTGCTAATTGGTGCGCAAAAGCTGCAGTTTCTTCCATTGAAATATTTTGAATAGGAATCAATGGACAAACATCAGTGGCTCCCATCCTTGGATGTTCACCGTGATGATTCCGCATATCTATCAACAAAGCAGCAGTACGAATAGCCTGAAAAGCACCTTCTATCACTTGCTCCGGAGAGCCAGCCAGGGTCATTACGGTCCGGTTGGTGGCTTTGCCAGGATCTACATCAAGTAATTTAACTCCCTCTACCTGCCGGATGCTTTGAGCTATGGCTTCAATTACCTCCGGTCTGCGACCTTCACTGAAATTGGGAACACACTCGATGATGCGAGTACTCATGGTTTTTATTTTAATGGCACACGCAAAAATAACCCGAATGAATAAACCTGCTCCTTTCATGCAAAAGCAGGGCTATCAAAGCGCTGATTTGCCTCGATTGGATACCTTACCTTTGGGGTTCCGTCCGCAGATGCCAATTGTCCCACATCACGGGATTAGGGCAAAATGGTAATAATGGAGTCCCTTTTGGTATCAGGTTGGTTCAAAAAATCGTTTGTTCCGTATGAGGTGCTTCACCCAAATGATGGGTTTTATTTCCCTTTTTCTCAGCTTGTTGATGAGCCTGCCTCTCCAAGCCCAGGAAATCATAATCTCGGAGGAGCTTCCCATGCGAAACGAATATGCCTATTCCCTCCTGGGTTGGGTTGATGGCGATTTGCTTCTGTTTCGCGATAAAGGACATGAATATTTCATTCAGGCTTTTGACAAGGATCTGCATATCAAATGGGAACGGGAGATTGATCTGGGTGACCGTAAATCGGATATCATTGGACTGGTGGCGAAGTCAGATCGATTTTATTTGATTTATGGGGTACACAACAAAGGGGATTACAACCTCTATGCCCGTTCTTATGCGCATGATATCTCCCTTCTGGATACCATCGATATTGGCAAACTGGGAAGTGAATATACAACGCCCCAGTTTCAGATGAAGGAATCCGATGATGATAATAAGATAGTACTGTCCTATGAACAAAGTGGCACACTCCATATTATCGGGTTTGACCTTCAGCACCGTGAAGTCACCATGACACATGAAATCAGATTTTCGGGAACTAATATGGATCGGGACTATTCCAACCTGTTGGTAAGTAATGCCGGAGATTTTTATCTCACCATGGAAAGTGATAAGTATTCGCAAAAAATACAAGCCCTCGACGTCTTTTGTTCTGTTGAGGGTTCAGGAGACGTTATCCATGAATCGATCCCGCTTGGCCAGGGACAGGTATATGATTTTTACCCGGTATATGACAATGTCAATCAGCATTTGGTGATCACCGGATTATACACTGATAAAAACACGACCCGGGCGCAGGGATTTTATTTCATCACTTATCAACCGGAACAATATGCGGTTCATCTCCTGCCATTTGATGAATCTCTGTTGTCAGATGTCAACGGAAAGGAAGTTTCACAATCCAAAGGCCTAAGTGATTTCAATGTGCAGAAAGTTGCCTTGCAACAGGACGGAGGTGCGGTCATCATTGCTGAGTTAAACAGGGAATTTTCCCGTCGATCGAGTCTTCCGATGCAAAGCAGCATTGGTTCTTATGCTCATGGAGGCTGGGTTGATTATTACTATGAAGACCTCATCCTTTTTGCTGTTCATCCGGACGGGACCGAGCACTGGAAAAATGTTTTGCGGAAGCGTCAATACTCACAGGATGATGATGCCATCTATTCCTCATTTTTCCTGTTCAAAACACCAACGCGCCTCCGTTTTTTATTCAATGATGAAATTAAACAGGAAAGCACAGTGGGGGGCTATGAAGTCACCGGAACAGGGCATGTGGAACGAAAGACCGTTTTCAACACCGATTACCAGCGATTAAAACTGCGATTCAAAGATGGCATGCAGCTAGCCTATAATGAATGTATTGTTCCCAGCGAACGCAATGGAAGGCTGAGCCTGGTGCGAATCGTTTACAATGATGAATAGAACTGAAAAAGGCTAATCCTTGTCGTCCCCCTCCTCCTCTTCTATTTTCAGAAATTTGCCGGCGCCATCAAAAATATAATCTTTTTCATCAACCTCAATTTCATAGGTGATGCTACCGCCAGGTGTTACGACCATAACAGCCGTACCTATTTTTTTACCTTTTAATTTTTCATCCAAATACGCATTCATGGCTTCGGGAAGCGAATGGGTATTCACCTCGGTTTCTGAAGAAATCAGTTCCCCTTGCGGGCTAAAGAGTACTGATTTTTCATTTTTATTTTCCTGAAAATTGGCCTCATAATTGCCGTCTTCCATCTCCCAGTCTACCTGGGTCACCGAAGGGAAAAACGAATTGAATTTACTGATCACCAACCCGGGAACCTGAATCGCATCGGTAACAGGTTGGGATGTATCCGCCTTGGTGGAAGATGTCTTACCTCCGGAGCAACTTTGTAAAGTAAGGAGGCCCACCAGGAAAAGAGGCAGGAATAATTTCATTGGAAAGGAAGTTTTATTAATTGGAACCTGAATTATTAACCACACTATTGGGGCTGGAAAGCTGGCCATGTCCATCAAACCAAAATTCTTCTTTATCCGCCACAGCCTTAAACGTAATCTGCCCGGTCTCGTTTTCGAGTATACTGGCGGAATCAATTTTCTTAAATCCCGGTTCGTCCTGGAGAAATTCAGTGGCCTGCGGAGGCAACGCTATAATTTTGATTTCTGTTTCGGTTTGTAATAGTTTCCCGTCTTCCCTGATCAAAGCCATCGTGATCATTTTATTGTTTTTGAATTGGGCGAGATACTTTCCATTCTGCGTTTTCCACTTGATGTTTTCCGCATCCGGATATAAGAGGGAAAATTGATCCATGACCGGAAGTGGAATAGTGGCAGGTATTATGGACTGGCCACGGAGGATGTGGCATAATAATAGGAGGGCTATAACCCGGATAGCAGGTTTCATTAAGTTCATCATTTGGGAGCCGCGGAATTACCACGAAGTTAAGAAAACATATGGAAATACCAAACCTAATGTTCTGTTATTCAGCCTTCAGCAAGGCCAGCAGGGTATTACCGACTGACCAGGCCTGCTGAATGCAGCCTTTCCCCCCCAAAGGCTTTCCCCCGTCAAAGATTTCAGAGATACAGTTGATCCCATTGTGATGATAAAAATGCTCTTCCAACGTCCCGGACTGGATCCGGATAAAAAGTTTCGCCTTATCGGAATACTTATGAACCCTGAGGTAAGCCAAGGCAAATTCTCCCCAAAGATGACTCCATACGGTTCCCTGGTGGTAGGCATGGTCCCGCACCCAGGGATCCCCGGTGTAGGTAGCTTTGAAATCCGGATGTTTGGGTGAAAGGCTCCGCAACCCAAAAGGGGTGTATAAATGTTTCTCCACGATAGCCAATATTTTTTTGGATTCCTTCAGGGTCAAAGGGGAAAAAGGAAGGCTGATCGCATAAACCTGGTTGGGCCGGATGGCAGCATCTTTTTTCCCACCGGGTCCGATAACATCATAGAGATAACCCTTCTTATGAATAAAATTTTCCCTGAAAGCTCTCCCGGTTTTTTTTCTTTTTTTCTCAACGACGGCTATATCGTGACCGGTTATCTTTCCAAATTCGACATAAATGGCCAGGGCATTATACCAAAGCGCATTGATTTCCACCGGGCATCCGATCCTGGGCGTCACCACATGACCGTTGACTTTTGCATCCATCCAGGTGAGTTGAGTCCCGTCCGCTCCACCAAATAATAACCCTTCTGCTGTCTCATGAATATTAAACCGTGTGCCTGAAAAGTGAAAGTCAAGTATATCACTGAGTTTTGGAAAAATTTTTTTGATAAATCCGGAATCCTGAAATTTTCGGAAATAATCATACAGCGCCACAAATAACCAAAGCGTGCCATCGAGATTATTGTATTCCGGTTGTTCGCCCTGATCGGGAAAACGATTAGGGATCATGCCTCCGTCAAGAAAGAAAAGAAAGGTCTCGAAAATAGATTCGGCCATTCGTTTCTTTCCCGCTTCTATCACCAATCCCCGCATAGCTATCATGGTATCCCTGCCCCAATCGGTAAACCAGTGATACCCGGCAATAATAGTATGGCCAGCAGAAGATGAACGTTGCACTAAAAACTGATTTCCGCTTTTGAAAAGGTCCCGGATAAAAGAAGAAGAACTGGCCACCAGCCTGTTTTCATTTCGTCTTTCTTCCTGCATTTTCCAGGTAGCGGGATTGCCTGACATATCCTTTTCTTCCGTTGACAGCACCAGGTAGATTTTTTCCTGCGGAGAAAGGCTGCACGTGATGAGGCCTATCGATTTGGCATCTTCGGCAAAATCAAGTCCCCTCTCTTTTTCCCTTGGGTACTGAAAATTTCTGTACCAATCCGGAAGCTCTTTAAATTTTCCTTTGGTAAACCGAATCCATAATTTGGGCAGACCTGGTTGAGCGGTTACTTCTATCGTTTTTTCAAGTAGGGTAGTTTCAAATTTCCAGGCTGGTGATTCATGAAAGAGATGATGATAGTCCCGATGTACCAGCAAGGGATTTAACTGAAGCTGAAATTTCTTTTCACCATTATTTTCATACATCACGATTGTGGTATTGGATCCATATCGCATGAAGACTGTTTTGCGAATGGAGAGGTCATCTTTTTGAAATACTGTAGCTGGAAACGGATCCGGTGTAAACGAAGTCAGCCATTGATAGCCCTGGGGATGAATCACTCCCGGATAGGCATTTGAACTTAATGCGAATTGATTCCCCTCATATTCAAGAAGCTCTTCAATTTTAGACACGAGAACTCTGCGGTCGGTTGGCGGATGAAAAGCAGCCACGAGTAGCCCATGATATCGTCTTGTATTGGCTCCGCATAAGGAAGAGGAAGCATATCCCCCAATGCCATTAGTCACTAACCATTCCCCGGAGGAAAGATCCTGAAACGCCGGTGTATTAAAAGTGAGCATGGCACATAGGCAACAATGAGCAGGCTATTCGGAATAACTCTTTGTCGTCGACCGATACAACCAATAACAAACGCCGACCAGGGCTGCAAAGCCAATGATCGCGGGCAATTGATGATGGATGTCAAAAACGTTACGCTCCCAGATCACAATGGGCAACGCGAGTAGAATTCCCACCAAAGCTTCACCGGTAATCAATCCGGAAGCAAAAAGTAATCCTGCGCGCTCACTTCTTCCCAATGCGCTAGCCTGGTCCGGTTTGGCTTTTGCCTGATTGCGTTTTACATACCAGGAAGCAAAAAGAGCTACCAGGCCGCCGACCATCACGGCACTATCCAGGTCAAAGGGTAAATAAATACCTACGGCCACTGCCAATACAGGAAACCTCAATTCACTTTTCCGGGCTTCCTGAATTTTATCCAGGATGATGATAGCTGTGCCTATTCCCATCCCCATATACACCATTTTCCAAGGCAGTCCGCCCTGGAAAACTCCTTTCGCGACACTGGCCATCAGGTTGGCTTGCGGGGCCTGCAAGGGGTTTTCCCTTCCGCTTTCCGGTCCAATGCCGTACGCCGTGTTCAATAAATTAAGAATGGCAGGTAAGGCAATGGCAGCAGCGACGACACCCACCATCAGCATGATTTGTTGTGATCGCGGTGTTGCGCCAACGATATACCCGGTTTTCAAATCCTGGAGATTGTCACCGGCAATAGCGGCAGCGCAACAAACTACTGCACCTATCATGATCGCAGCAACCGGTCCATTGGTTGAGTTTTTACCCATCAATGCCAATAAGATCAAAGACGAGGTCAGAATGGTAGCGATGGTTACACCCGAAATAGGATTGTTTGAACTTCCCACTAATCCGGCCATATATCCGGCCACGGCAGAAAAAAGAAACCCGGCCAGTATCATCAGCACGGACATAAACAGCGTGATCGGAACATTATGTATTTCCCTGAGGTAGATAATAAAAATCGGAACAACCATAGCCCCGATGGCAATAATTACCTGGCCCATCGGCATATCTCTTTCTGTCCTGATAGGTTTTACATTTTCGCCGGTATGACGAAGAGCTTCGAAACCTTTTTTAATAGCCGTGGTGATCGGTTTAGCCAGACTGATGAGCGCCCATAATCCTCCTACTACCATGGCGCCGACTCCCAGGTACCTGATTTGGGAACTCCACACATCGCCACCCACATCCACCAGATTTCCTTCGGTCGGAATGCCATTTACGGAGAGATAAAGCGGAATAGCCACCCACCAGCTGATAATTCCTCCAAGGAATACCAGGAAAGAGATCCACGGGCCAACGATATAACCAACGCCCATCAAGGCCGGGGAAAGATTGACCCCAATGTAGCCATACAATCTGTTTCCAATTTTTCCGGCGGCCTGGGCTATGGCACCCCATAACTGGAGGCCGCCCTCGGCGAATTTCAAAAGGGCACCCAGTGTAGCCCCGGTGATCAGGTATATGATCGACTTACCTGCTTCTTCTCCGCTTTTGAGTACCTCAGCGGTAGCAATGCCTTCAGGAAATTTTAATTGCTGCTGAACAATAAGCGCATTTCGCAAAGGAATAGTAAACAACACGCCAAGTATGCCTCCGCATAAGGCGATCAGCATCATCTCGAGGTAATTGAATTGCTGCCAATGACCCATGATGATGAGTGCAGGAAAGGTAAAAATGGCTCCTGCAGCAAGCGCTTCTCCGGCGGAAGCAGCAGTCTGCACGATGTTATTCTCGAGAATATTATTGTTCTTAAATAGCTTGAGTACCACCATGGAAATCACGGCGGCCGGTATGCAAGCAGAAACCGTCATCCCGGCGAATAAACCCAGGTAGGCATTGGCTGCAGCCAGGATAACAGACAGTATCGCTCCAAGGATAAATGCCTTGACCGTGGTTTCCGGAAGGATTTTGTCTGCAGGGATATACGGCTTGTGTGGTTCACTCATTAGAATAGCTGATTTAGAACATGAATCGTTAAAAATAGAATATCCTGGAAATTATTAGGTCTGTATTCGAAGAAAGCTGAGATTTAGGCTAAGGAGAAGGCTGAGGCTAAGGTTAAAATTTATGGAATGGGTTTCAATTCATATGTTTAGAATATAATGGTGTGCAATGCCGGATATCGATATACCTACCGGTTCAATTCCTTGTTTTTTTATATTCTTCTCTGAATGGAAATCAACACCTCCGAGGCCGGGCGCAAGGTGACCAGCGGTTTCTCTTCGACATCCTTTACCTCCAGGTTGAAATCCCAATGTTGAATAATCGAGGTCAGGATCAACTGCATCTCCATCAGGGCAAAATGTTCACCAATGCATAATCTCGGTCCCGAACCAAACGGCATATAACCTTCATGATGTAAATCCTCTCCTTCCCATCGATCCGGAGAAAAAACCTCAGCGTTGTCCCAATAGGCAGGATTGCGATGCATACCTCTGATGTAAATAATCCACACTGTTCCTTTTGGCAAGGTGTAATCCAACACGTGGTCCTCCTGCAGGGATATCCTGTCCACTACCCAGGCCGGTGGATATAAACGAAGCGTCTCCAAAATCACCTGGCGGATCAATATGGGTTGCTGAGTTTCATCTGCCTCTTGTATCCTGTTCAGATAATCTTTGTTTTTCCCGAGTAAATACAAAGACCACGATAAAGCATTGGCGGAGGTTTCATGCCCGGCCACAAAGAGGATCAGGCATTCATCAATCAATTGTTCTTCTTCCATACCTAAATCCGTGTCTTCATATTTAGCCTCCAGCAACATGGTCAGTAAATCATCCGGCATGTCATGGATTAATCTGCGCTCCCGGATGACATGACGAATAATATCCCTGGCAGTTGCTGCCAATTGAATATGCCTGGCAATTCGTCCACCTAGTTTATACCACCACCTGATCCAGGGTTGCCGGACTTCCTTAACGATATGGCTCTGAATCGTGCTGATCAATTTACTCAGTGTTGTCAGGTCATGTTCGTCAAGGGAGGTACTGAACAAAGCTTTCCCTATAATCCGGAAAGTCAGATGATTCATTTCCGTATAAGCATCAAAAGCCTGATGCCGGTCAGCGAAATCATTCCATCTTGACATCCAGTTATCGATTTCTGTTTGCATCAATGGCTGCAAAGCTTCAATTCGCTTACGATGAAAACCAGGTTGTATCAATCGTCGTTGCCTCAGCCACATGTCTCCTGTCGCCGTCAACAAGCCACGACCGGTATATTTCGCCAGTAAGTCGGTGACAAGGGCTGATTTTTCATATATCCTGTGATTTTTTTGAAGGACATGCCTCACTGCCACCGGATCAATAGTGAGAACAGCTTTTTGAATTCCCCCCATGAAAAACGTGTAGGTTGGACCTAATCGATTCAAAGCGTTATCCAATACCGGAAAAGGATTGCGGATAAACTGCCGGGCATTGACCAGGTATTTTACCCAACTGGCCAGGGGCGGATATTGGTTATGTTGAAGCGTTTGATTGTTGAAGTGTTTGATTGTTGAATGTGTGTTGAATGTGTTGAAGTCGTTGAAGTGTTGAAGCGTTCGTTGAAAGTTGAAGCGTTGAAGTGTTGAAGGGTTGAATCGTTGAAGGGTTGAATCGTTGAAATGTTGAAGTGTGTTGATTGAGTTAAAGGGAAATAAATATCCCTAATTTAAGCAATACTTGCCTTTTTTCAACACCTCAACAGTTCAACCTATCAACTTTCAACCTATCAACATTTTAACATTTTAACAATTCAACAATTCAACATTTCAACATTTCAACATTTCAACATTTCAACAACTCAACATTTCAACATTTCAACAACTCAACATTTCAACATTTCAACATTTCAACAACTCAACATTTCAACCAAAATTCCACTACTCCCTTATTTCTTTTGCATTCTCCTGACTTGTGATTGATACAACCGGCCAAGTTTATTGGAAATACAATCAATATCGATCCGGCAATCTATTAATGTTGATTCCTGAATAAACTCCAGGTCGAAACTGGTGATCAGTTCGTTGAGTACTTCCATCAGGCTTGCATAAGAGATTTCAATGAACCGCGCTTGTTCTTTCCTGGAAAACCTTGAGGTTCCTTCTGACAGGTTGTTGGAAACCGATATGACTGCATCCCGCATTTGGGCCACTAATCCAAATCGCTCCTCTTTCGGAAATGTGCTGGTAATCCTGTAGATTTTCTTAACGAATCCTCGAATATCCTGCCAAACATCCAATTTTTCAAATGAATAGGTTTTGTAGTTCAACATGGTGATTGAATTTAAAGGTGAAGCAATGTCCCTAATTTAATGCAATTCTTTCCCATTCTTTCAACCCTTCAACATTTCAACCCCTCAACATCTCAACCCTTCAACATTTCAACCCTTCAACATTTCAACCCCCCAACATTTCAACCCTTCAACATCTCAACCTCTCAACATCTCAACCCTTCAACATCTCAACCCTTCAACCCTCAACATTTCAACCCCTCAACATTTCAACCCTCAACATTTCAACCCTTCAACATCTCAACCCTTCAACATCTCAACCCCTCAACATCTCAAAAGCTTCTGCTATGTGCACAGCTTTCCTGTTGGCAAAATCCTGGATCTGGTGCCGGCAACTAAATCCATTGGCGATGATCATGGCATCAGGATGATCTTCAATAGCCGGAATCAACACCCGTTCCGCCATTTTTTTGGAAATCTCATAGTGTTTGGCTTCATACCCGAAGGAACCGGCCATGCCGCAACAGCCACTATCGATTTCTTTAAAATCCACCTGCGGCCAATGGGAGAAAACGGATCTCACTGCTTCCATGCCAAAAATGGATTTCTGATGACAATGACCATGGACACGAACCTGGTTTGATTTGGGTCTGAGCTTTTTGGCATTTTCTGCTTTTTCCTCCAGCACACCGGCGAGTACCTGTTCAAATGTTTTGATTTGTTTCAGTAAAGTAGCATGAAGAGGGTTCTCGATCAGGTCCGGTATATCATCGGTCCAGGCAGAAGCACAGCCAGGCTCCAGTACTGCAACTGGAATATTCCGTTCAAGCCATGGAATAAGTTTCCTGATAGCAGGTTGAATTTTGGCGGCAGCTTCTTTTAAAAAACCATGTGAAATCCTGGGCCGTTGACAACAACCTGCATCCAAAATCATCACTTTTTTTCCTAAATGTTCCAGCAATTGGACTGCAGCTTCTCCCGATCGGGGATGATGACATTCTGTATAGGTATCGACCAATAAAATGATATCAGGAACTTGCTGCAACCGGGGTTGCGTAAATTGTTTTTGAATAGTAGTCCATTTCTGCAAACTGTATTTTGGGAGGTCGCGACGGATATCCAGTCCCATCATTTTCATCATGAGTTGCTTGACTACCGGCAGTGATTGAAGGAGATTAATAATACCGCCTGGTCTTCCTGAAAACAGGCGTGCCAGTTCTACGACTACGCCCCACCATTTTATCTTTTATGGAAGCGCCATAGTGATCGTATTGATATTGCATCACTTCTCCTTTCAGCCTGGCCATATCTACACTGCTTGGACATTCCGCTTTGCATGCTTTGCACGAAAGACAAAGTTCCAGCACATGGGGAAACTCTTTATTTGCCAAACCATCTTCCAATTGTCCGGACATGGCCAGTCGCAAAGCATTGGCTCTTCCTCTGCGTGGAATCTACTTCATCACGCGTGACCATAAAGCTGGGACACATGGTACCACCCGATATTTTCCGGCAGGCACCCAGACCCGAACACTGATGAATAGCAGTAAAAAAATCTCGTTGTTCCCGGTATTGATACACGGCGGGAAATGGCAAGATCATGATACGCAGTACCATACCGTAAATGACTATCGATCGGCGGCGGATCAACAATTTTTCCAGGATTCAGTGAAATGTAGGGGATCAAAAAGATCTTTTGTTTTTCTAAAACCTTCATAGATCTCATCCCCATAAAATTCTTTAAGAAAACCACTCCGCACAATGCCATCTCCATGCTCACTGCTCCAGGATCCTCCATAATGCATGACCCGATGAAAGACTTCGTAACCCAGTTCCTTGAATTGAACGATATCTGCCGCTTCCCGCAGATCAAACATAGGTTTGATGTGGATGACCCCTACACTGGCATGAGCATAATAGTCGACTTCAATTCCACGTCGATCGCAAATGCCTACTACATCCGCAATAAACGCATCGAGATGTTCCAGCGGAATTGCAGCGTCTTCAATGATCGGTACACCACGCTTGTCCGTGGGTTCACCCAGCATAAGGCCTAACCCTCTTTCCCGGATACCCCATATATCATGATATACCTTTCCTTCCGGATAATAATCAAAGGCATACCCCAATCCTTTCAGCCGCAATTCCTGATGCATTCGTTCCGCCCTGTTTTTGAGTTCTTCCGGATCATCTCCATAGAACTCAATGATCTGAATGGATTCCGGATCTCCTTTCAGGAAATCCACACATGGAAGCCGTTTCTAAATTTTTCCGGCTGTAGCCGAGCAATAATTTGCTCAAGATCTCGACGGCGGCGGGATGATATTTCACCATGGTGGTCGTGGCTTTGATGGCATCCTGTGCTTTATCAAATTGCACGACACTCACTCCTTTGTGTTTCGGAAGATCAACCAGTTTCAATTTGGCTTCCAGGATAATGCCCAGCGTGCCCTCACTACCAATGAACAACGTATTAAGATCTTTGCATCCGGCTGACAGAAAATCATCAAATGCATATCCTCCGACACGGCGCATGGTTTTGGGATAACGCTCCCGAATCACCGTCTCTAATGGAAGAGTTATATTCATCAGGCTCCGGTAATAATCCGCATCGGGATCTTCTCCTTGCCATTTGGTTTGGAATTCCTCTGCTGAAAGTGCTTTAGTATAAATGATCTCGCCATTCGCCAGCAGTACTTTCAGTTCAAGTACATGATCACTGGTTTTTCCATAAATAATACTTTTAGTACCGGACGAATTATTAGCGATCATACCTCCTATAGTCGCCCTGCTGCTGGTGGCCGGGTCAGGAGCAAATTCAAGTCCTTTAGGTTTAAGAAAATGATTGAGCTGGTGGCGAACGACTCCGGGCTGCACGATCACTTCTTTGCCATCAAGCAGCAATATGGAGTTCATATATTTTGAAAAATCAAGCACAATGGCTTCAGCCACAGTCTGTCCCGCCAGGCTCGTACCACCGCCTCGGGCAAGAATCGGGATTCTATGCCTCCTGGCAATGCTGAGCGTATTGACCACATCCTGTTCATGTTTCGGGCACACCACGGCTACCGGCATAATCTGATAGACTGAGGCATCCGTGCTATACATACCTTTTACAACAGGATCATCATACACATCCCCCTGTACGGCCTTTTTTATTTCCTCGATGAATGCAGGACTCATTGGGTGCTTTAATTCACGCGAACTGCGTGTATCTCTTCAAAAAAGATGTCATCATTGGGTACATCAAAGCGGAGCTCAGAAGGTTGATTGTTATTATCCTTCAGGATCTGAACGGTGCCAAAACTAAACCAGGATTGAGGTTTCAGCCATTCCAATAAATACGTATCATAATGCCAATGCGTGAGTTTTGCATTAAGCCCCGGGGCATGAATAAAATTGATCATCAGTTGTCCCTCATTCATCTCAATCCGGATATCGCCATACATGGGGCATCGGTACAGTCCCTGGATGGTCTTCCGAAGACATCGTAGGCATTGTACCTAATATATGGGCATCCGTTCTTTGTTTTATCCGGGCGGCTCTGTCAGCAAAGTGATCGTTGTCCTGCCGGATGCCTCTTTCTTTCCAGTCCTGTTGAGGCAGCCCCAGCAGTTTATCAATGATTTCATAGCTCAGCATAACACCGATGCTGCGTTGCGTATTGGTTAATACTACTACCCCTATTTTCTCCCCCGGCAATAAAGTAACTGCGCTATACATTCCATCATATCCGCCGGTATGAGAGACCATTTGTTTACCATTATATTCTGTCGTTCCCCAACCTAAACCATATCCGTTAAAATTCCGGCCGCCATACAAATCACGGGTATGATCACTAACCGGAAAACTAACTTGTGGGGTCCACATCGCAAGCTGATCTCCGCGTGTGAAAAATGTATCGGTCCCGCTAATTCCATGATCAAGTTGCATATGTATCCATTTCAGCATATCATCTGTGCAGGAAATAATACCTCCAGCCGCACCCGAACCATTCCACTCCACCCATTGGATTGGGTCATTGTTTGTTCCATTGGGGCTATGTGGGGTAGCTACGTTTTTCAATCCTTTGAGTTCATCGACCGAAGTCACTGTCCTCTCCATTTGGAGAGGATTGATAAACCTTTCTTTCACGTATTGATACCAGGGCTCACCGGTAACCTGCCGGATGATTTCGCCGACCGTGATGAACATGACGTTACTATATCCAAATCCATTTCGAAATTGAAATGCCTGCGGGATCTCTGCCGCACGTCTTGCGATTTCTTCCGCCGTGTAGTCACTTCTGTACCAAATGGCATCTCCGCTAAATGTTCCAAGCCCTACGCGATGACACAAAAGATCGCGAATGGTAACCATTTCTGATACGCAGGGGTCATACAATTCAAAATAAGGGAGGTATTTTTTTACCGGGTCATCCCATTTAATTTTTCCTTCATCTACCAGGGTGGCCAAAGAGGCTGTGATAAATGCTTTTGTATTCGAGGCGATGGCATATAGGGTTTGACCATCCGGTCGCTGTTGTTTTCCTTCTTCCAGTTCACCAAAACCATCTGAGAATATGACTTCTCCATTCCGGATGATACCCACCGACATGCCGGGAACATGGTAAGCCACCCTCCATTCCTCCAGCATTTTTTGCCAGTCGATGTCCTGGCTGATGAGGATATGATTTCCTGTAAAAAGGAAGAGAATGAACAATGAATATTTTAATGCTTTTAACATGATCGTTGAATATACCCGGTTAGTAATGTGTTGTGCTGTTGCCTTCGGCCATAAGGGTGGAAAACGTTTTGAAAGTTTAGACAATAAAGATGATTACTCCAGTCCTAAAATTTTCCTGTTGGTTTTCTTATCACTTTTTACTCCGGCAAAATCATCAAACGAACGTTCTGTTTCCTTTATCATATGTTGCCGGATAAAAGAGGCACCTTCTACAGCTCCCTGTTCACTGTCTTTAATACAACATTCCCATTCCAGGACAGCCCATCCTTCATATTCATATTGCAGCCAGTTTACTAAAGATGGAGCCAAAATCAATTTCTCCGTCACCGGGACTGCGGAAACGTCCGGGACGATCTATCCAATCCTGGTATCCTCCATAAACTCCTCCGGTTCCATCCGGATTAAATTCAGCATCCTTGACATGAAATGCTCTGATACGGTCTTCATATAGATCAATGAACTGGAGATAATCCAGTTGCTGTAGTACAAAATGACTGGGATCATAATTGATGCAAAGTCGTGGGTGTTCCTGACACTGTTCCAGGAAACGATCGAAACTCGCCCCATCATGCACATCCTCACCGGGATGGATTTCAAAACACAAATCCACATCTTGCCGGTCAAAAGCATCCAAAATAGGCATCCAACGTCTGGCTAATTCTTCGAAAGCTTCGTCTATCAATCCGGGCGGACGTTGTGGCCAGGGATAGACATATGGCCATGCCAGTGCGCCGGAAAATGTCACATGAGCATCAAGACCAAGATTGGCACTTGCTTTAGCCGCCAGTTTAAGCTGATCAATGGCCCAGTCCGTCCTGGCTTTTGATTTTCCGTGAAGTTCTTTCGGGGCAAATGAATCGAACATTAGATCATACGCCGGATGCACAGCTACCAACTGTCCCTGTAAATGAGTGCTGAGCTCCGTTATTTCAAGCCCGTAAGCATTGATTTTCCCGGTCAGTTCATCACAATATGTTTTGCTTTCAGCAGCCAGTTTCAGGTCAAGGAGCCAGGCATCGGAGGTGGGAAGCTGAACACCTATATACCCGTGTCCGGCGGCCCAGTTACACAACCCTTCCAGGCTATTGAAGGGAGCCTCATCCCGGATAAATTGGGCTAAAAAAATGGCAGGACCTTTCATGTTTTTTGTTGTGCTATTCTGCGAAACAAGATAGTTATTATCAATCGTGAGTGGGGAGTGAGGAGTGGTGAGTAATTTTGAGGAATATATTTTAGAGAGACAATGTTATCTGACCGGTAAAGGATTCCTGCATGACATCCGCTAAGACAGTCAAAAATCATTACTTCGAAGACGTATACGATGTAGTACGCTCTATCCCCAGGGGGCGGGTCTCTACGTATGGAGCCATTGCTGATTTTTTGTCGCTTGGCTCCGCGCGGATGGTCGGTTGGGCCTTGCGTCAATCCAGCATTATGGATGGCCCCATTCCCGCACATCGGGTGGTCAATCGCGAAGGATATCTCAGTGGCAGGCTCCATTTCCCTGATCCCAGGTATATGCAAAAAGCCCTGGAGCGGGAGGGCGTAAAGGTCAAAAAAGATACCGTCCAGGATTTTAAAAAGCTGTTTTGGCATCCGGGCGAAAACCTGTTATAAAAAATTGTCTTATATTTCGTCAATATTTTGACTATTTTTTATACCTTTGCAATAACCAAAGCCTTTCCGGTCATGCTGTCCAAAAATCTTCAATACCTCCGTAAAAAAACAAATCACAGCCAGCAGGAATTAGCGGATCTCCTGGAAATTCCCCGCACGACCTGGAGTGGATACGAATTGGGGAAGGTTGAGCCCAATATCACCATGCTGCAAAAGATTTCGGCTTTTTTCAAACAACCGGTGGATCGCCTGCTAAGCCAGCGGATAGATTTTGACGACCTGGAAGTAGCCAAATCAGGCAGCCTTCGGGTTTTGGCCATTACGTTGGATCAAAACCAGCGTCAGAATATTGAATTGGTTTCGTCAAAAGCCGAAGCTGGTTACCTCGACAGTTTCCAGGATCCGGAATATATTCGCGAACTCCCGAAAATGTACATTCCCAATCTGCCTTCAGGGACCTATCGTGCATTTGAAATCCGCGGTGATTCCATGCAGCCCATGCCTTCGGGATCATTGGTCATCTCCAAATATGTAGAATCTATGAAGGAAGTAAAGGATGATAAAACCTATGTCATCGTTACCCACCAGGATGGTATCGTGTACAAGCGGATTAAAAATCACACCGACCTTCATTGTCTCACCGCCATTTCGGACAATGAAAGTTATCCTCCGTATACCATTGATTATTCGAGTATCCGGGAAATATGGCGCTACCATGCCCACATCGTCTTTTCTGACGCCAAACAACAACAAACAGACTGGCTGCAGGAATCGGTGAAAGACATGCAGAAAAAAATCACTGAGCTTCAGCAAAAGCTATAATTAAAAAGACTTCCCCGGGAACCTTTATCAGGTTATATCCCCCTACTTTTGCGCCTGAATTCCGACCGAAGCGCAGATGAAAGATTTTAGTTACGTATTTAATGCCCATCCCCAATATATAGAGAGTTTATACCGGGCCTATCAGCAAGATCCCACCAGTGTCGATCCGGGATGGCGGGTATTTTTTGAAGGATTCGAATTCGGCCAAAGTAATAATGGCCATGCTGAATCGGCCATAACCCAGCCGGCCAGTGATATAAACCAGGTTCAGAAAGAACTGGCTGTCATGACCATCATCCAGGGATTCCGAAGCCGGGGTCATTTGCTGTCCACTACAAATCCTATTCGCCCCCGAAAAAACCGAAAGCCTCATCTTGATCTTGCTGATGTCAACCTGACCGATGCGGATCTCGCGCTTTCCTTTCAGGCCGGCAATGAAATCGGTATGCCCGGCGCCACATTAACTGAAATTATTCAACAGCTCCGGGTTCTCTATTGCGGAAATATTGGTTATGAATATGCCCATATTGAAAACC
Source organism: uncultured Saprospiraceae bacterium (assembly GCA_963837505.1). Lineage (GTDB taxonomy): Bacteria > Bacteroidota > Bacteroidia > Chitinophagales > Saprospiraceae > Opimibacter. Next base: position 494,006 of record CAWINN010000020.1, read on the forward strand.
GGGAGAAAAGAATGTGGCTTCAAGACCGGATTGAAAAGCGGTATGGTGCTACTTCACAAGACGATTATGGCTTATCCCTTGAAACAAAAAAACGGATTCTTGAAAAATTAAGCGGTGCGGTCATGTTTGAAAAATTCCTGCACACTAAATATGTGGGACAAAAGAGGTTTTCATTGGAAGGAGGAGAAACGACGATCCCTGCCCTGGATGAAATCATTCAGAGCGGGGCAAAGATGGGGGTGGAGGAATTTATTTTTGGCATGGCGCATCGTGGTCGTTTGAATGTCTTGGCCAATATTCTGGGGAAAACGTATGAACAGATCTTCAATGAATTTGAAGGCAACATGAACCCGGAACAAAGTTTCGGTGATGGTGATGTGAAATATCACCTTGGTTTTTCTTCTCAAATTCCCGGACCGGATGGTAAAATACTTCACCTGAAATTGACTCCCAATCCATCCCATCTCGAATCGGTTGATCCTGTGGTGGCAGGATTTGCCCGCGCAAAAGCGGATTTGCTGTATGCGTCAGATTATGACCGGATCATGCCTATTCTTATCCATGGGGATGCCGCTGTTGCCGGTCAGGGCATCGTCTATGAAACTGCCCAGATGTCGCAATTGGCAGGTTATTATACCGGTGGTACGCTTCACTTTGTCATCAACAACCAGATTGGTTTCACTACTGACTTTGATGATGCCAGGTCCTCGACTTATTGTACGGCAGCAGCCAACATGATCCAGGCGCCTGTTTTTCATGTCAATGGTGATGATCCGGAAGCCGTCATTTTTGCTACGCGAATGGCCACCGAATACCGCCAGGAATTCAACAGTGATGTCTTCATCGACATGGTGTGTTATCGCCGACATGGTCATAATGAAGGTGATGATCCTCAGTTTACCCAACCGGAGATGTACGATAAAATCAGCGTGCATCCCAACCCTCGTGAAATCTATGTAAAGAAATTACTGGGAAGAGGTGTGGTGGAAACGAAGCTCGGTGAAGAGATGGAGAAAACCTATTGGGATACACTGCAACAACGCCTGGACCTGGTGAAGGAGAAAAAACTTCCTTATGAATATCAGGAACCGGAATTGGCCTGGAAACAATTGAAGAAGCATGCGTCAGTTGAGGATATGCTGGACGTGCCGGTCACAGGAGTGGATCTCCGGCAGATCCAAAGTTTACTGACTCGTTTGCACCAATTGCCGGAGGGGTTTCACCCCCTGAGTAAATTTGTCAGGATCAATAAGGGAAAACAGAAATTAATTAAAGAAGGGAAAATGGATTGGGCGCTGGGTGAATTATTGGCTTATGGTAGTTTGCTGATCGAAGGGAAAAATGTGCGCATGAGTGGACAGGATGTGAAGCGGGGCACCTTCTCACACCGGCATGCGATACTGTATGATGCTGAAAACTATCAATCCTACAACCGCCTCGCTCATCTTGCGGAGAACCAGGGAAGATTTATGATTTACAATTCCCTGTTATCGGAATTCGGTGTACTCGGTTTTGAATATGGCTATTCTTTAGCCAGTCCGGATCACCTGGTCTTGTGGGAAGCCCAGTTTGGTGATTTCTTCAATGGGGCGCAAACCATCGTGGACCAGTATATAGGTGCGGGGGAAAGTAAATGGCACCGGATGAGTGGCCTGGTGATGTTACTTCCGCATGGCTATGAAGGTCAGGGACCTGAGCATTCCAGTGCGCGACTGGAACGTTTTCTCCAGGCTTGCGGCGATGGAAATATGATCGTTTGTAATATCACTACCCCGGCCAACTTCTTCCACCTTTTGCGTCGTCAACTGACCTGGAATTTCAGAAAGCCGTTGATAGTGATGTCGCCTAAATCTTTATTGAGACATCCTGCGTGTATCTCCTCCATCACAGAACTTGGACCGGATACAAAGTTTAAGCCGGTGATAGCTGAAGATCTTTCGTCTGCCGATAGCAAGAAAATTAAACGGGTCATTCTTTGCAGTGGAAAAATCTACTATGATCTTCAGGAGGCCCTGGAAAAAAATACAGTTGACGGGATCGCCATCATCAGGATAGAACAATTGTATCCTTTGGATCAACAAGCTTTGGATAAAGCGCTGAGTCCTTTTGCGCACGCTGAGAAGCTATGGGTCCAGGAAGAACCGGCGAATATGGGAAGCTGGACGTATATACAAAATCTACTCCCCCATCTGCAGTTGAGGGTCATCTCCAGGAAAGCCGCAGCCTCTCCGGCTACGGGATTCAAGCGATTGCATGATGAAAACCAGGAGAGGATATTGACTGAAGCGCTGGCTTTTTAGAATTATCGCGGGGAAGGTGGAACCTTCCTCATGATGATACTGCACAGTCCTTGACTGCGCATATGGATTTGAAGAACATACTTCAAATAGCTGACCATTGTAATTCATTAAAATTTCCTAACCTGTTGTTTTAGGGTTTACCTTAAAACCAATATCATCAGTCATAGTCCAGGTGGCTAACATCGGAAAGAAGCTTTCAGCTTTTCCGCCACCAGCTACACTTCTCAGCCTAGATATCCTATCATGGATCCATAATCCAGCACCTGTACTTCTAATAACCCATCCCTTCTGCCCATATAATCCCTGGCGCTGCTGTAACGATAGTCCTCCGCCTTGTCCACCAGTCCGGCTTTCACCGGATTAAAGTGAATGTAATTCACCTTTTGCATGGTAAACAGTGGGGTGAGGCAAATCATGGGTCGATTATGTTGTTGCCACACCTGGTATACTTCGTTATTGGAATTGTATTTGCCATAATATTTAAAGACCACATCAAGCCAAAAACGCCGACTTTCTTTTGGATTATCTGACAACCAATCAATGATTTTTCGGGATGTGAATCTTTTAAAATCTCTTACAATGGCAGACAACCCGTCAGAGTCTCCTTTCGCTGAAGCCACCAAATGGATATGGCTTCCCATGATGACGTAAGCGTATAAAATCATGCCTTTATTCTGCTGGCAATAAGTAAAACTGTCAATTAAAATTCGGGCACACTCTTGCCGGGTAAATAAATCTACCCAGCCCACCACTGTAAATGTCATGTAGTACATGGCATACTGGTCAGTGATTTTATACCCACCGGGAGGTGAATCTTCTAATAGCATGATTAAATAGAAATTTGTTTTCGAAACTGGTTGCGTACCTGGTGAATACTGTTCTGGTGAATACGTTTAATAAAAATAGTGATAATTGGGTTGCTTTGCAATAAATTTTTAAGATGTTCGCGGGGAAGGTGGAACCTTCCTCATGATGATACTGCACAGTCCTTGACTGCGCATATGGATTTGAAGAACATACTTCAAATAACAGTGGGGATGATGGTCGAGGAGAAGGTAGAACCTTCCTGGCGATGATACTGCACAGGCAAGTCCGTAAATATGGATTCGAAGCGAATGCTCCAAACCAAAAATAAAAAGGGGCACATCGTTACGTGCCCCACTTTTTGATAACGTATAGGGTTAAATGAGTCGCTATGGTTTGCCATAGAAAAATACGTTACCCGACTAAAAAAGAACTACTTCCTCTTTTAGTTATTTTTTTCCACAAAGAATAAATTAATGATTCTGCCCGACGACGATTTGTTTGTATTCGACAGCCTCGTCGTTACTCATCACGCGAATCATGTACAGGCCTGATTGTATGTTGGTTCTCGTAAAGTCCACATACTGTTGATCGGTCTGATCCTCGACTTTTTGGGTGTATACCAGTTTGCCTGAAATATCAAAGAACTCCAGTGCTGTCGGTTGATTGACCTGATCGGCATCCCATTGCACATGCAGGCCTTCTGTAGCCGGATTAGGGTAAACCAGGAAATCTTTCGAATTGGCTAAGGCGCTGATTGGCTTTCCAAAAAGAACTGAGGCAATTGGTGAATAACTGAAGGCATCATCTCGATCCGTCATTCTAAGGCGATAATAGACATTCAGGCTGGAGGTTATTCCGTTATATACATCTTTATCCAAAAAATCATAGTTAAGAACAATTTGGCTGTTACCAGCAGCCTTCACCTGTCCCACCGTCTTCCAATTTACTTTATCGAAAGAGCGTTCTATGCCGAAATAATCGCTATTACTTTCGCTGGCCGTAGTCCAGTTCAGCAAGGCATTTTTCTCTCCATTTTTTTCGGCTGAGAAAGAAATAAGTTTTATAGGCAGAGGAGTTACTGCCTGTACCCACAAGTCGCCACTACCATAAGTACCTTCGGTTCCATTATAGAATGGTTCACCTTCTGTATCACTCCTTTGAGTTCCATTAACCTGAAAAAAGAAATAATCGTTTCCAGTCGGACCTTCATTCAACAAATTGTCAAGACGTGGAAACTGACCATTAACCGGTGAACCGAAAGTCATTTGCATGATCAGGTTTTCTGAATTTACTGCCCAGGTGGGTATTGGTGTAGTTACATTTCCACTAACCAGACAGGTATAAACAAATCGATCATTTAACAGAAAGACAGGGTAAACAGAAACTGCCAAACCCCAAGGAGTAGTGGCTGAGATATAAATGGGTGCATTACTCGTATTTGGTGCTCCATTCGCGGGAAGCGAAAAGGAAACATTCATGGAAATGTTGTTTTGAGAATTGGGAAAGGTTATAGCTGCGCTAAATGGTTTAGCATAAGCCTCAATAGTCAAATTATTTGATTTGCAAGTTGCCCGCGTATCCAACTGAGCATAAGCGTTTCCAATTCCCAAAAGGATAACCAACGTATAAATTATTGTTTTCATAATTATCTTGTTTTAAATCGCCAGTTATTGAAGATGTTGAGTATAAATATTTTGCACATTACCTCCTGTATTCTGCAAAACTATGGCTGGGTCATTATTTAATCCGTTATAAGTGATATTCCTGTTTAGATTCAAATCTGCATTACTGTAAACTCCGTTTTGGTTGTTTTGAGGATTTCCTCCCATTGCAGTCAAAATAGCCCCTGGATCATTCCCCAATCCATTATAGCGAACTTGAATTAAAGCATTGGAAGTAGAAATATTTGCATTTCCGCCCCATAAACAATAGGTCGAACCTACAAGACGCATGTTAGCATTCGTTGTTATACCAGGATTTGTGTAAGCCTGCCCTGTACCGGTTGAAAAATTCCAATTTGTAGCAGGGCTTGCAGCAAGATCTAAGGCATTAATGGTTCTAATTCCCAAATGATTTCTATGTCGTATAGAGATAATGGAATTAGGCAAAGCATCTTTCATTCTCAGAGGGCCTCCATCCAGACCTACAATAGTTCCGTCGTTTTTCAAAAAGGCACTGGTTTGGGACACAACGTTAATAGATGGATCCCGTGATTCTACAAGAATCCAATCCGTTGTATTTGCAGGAATGGAAGACGCTGTCGCTGCAGGAGCATTCCATGGCGAAACAGAATAAGGACTGCTTAATGGTATCAAAGAAGGGGCATTATTTAATGTCGTTGTCATTGGCGGGTTACCTGATCCCGGCATGGCTCCTGAGAGAAATACAGTCAGATCAACTCTTCCAAAGAAGTTAGTACCAGTGAAATCAGCATTGGCAATATTCGTTGCCGCTTTTACTAGGTTGGAGCCGTTAGCAGCTCCGGCATAAACCCAATTGGCACCATCATAAACAGCTCCTTTAACCAATGAGGCCGTACCTGTCAAATCAGCAGGAACATAAGTGCCGGTCAATGAATCACTATAATTGGTAATACCTGTCTGATCAATATCCCAATACCTGGCGATGAAGTCCGTGGCATCAGCCGGTATATCCGGATGGGTCATGTTATTCACTTTTGCTCTCAGGTTAGCATTGGTATAGGCGGACCCTGTATAATTACAAGCAAGCGGAGTGAAATTGGAGGCATCCCCTACCGGAAATGAAAAGTTAGCATCTGCCGTTACATTCTTCTGGACCATACCCGTACCGGCAGTGACTATATATTCATCAGCATCCGCACCTGTCACTGTGGTGGTATTTTGAAGAATCAAATCATTGTTTCCGAGGACCACCTTACTGGCGCCGGCCGAATTAAAATCAAGATCGGTATCGATGGTCATGGGATCCATTAAATTGACATTGGCACCATCATCCTTGATGACTTCCACGGTCTGAAAGACAGCCGGTCCGGAAGTGACATCGGAATCATCCGGGCCACTAAACCGTAAAGTATTGGGCTGGCCGGGGGTCCAGGTTCCGGCGTTGATAAAATTACCCTGCACCTCTATGATGCCTTCATTGTCAATGGTGCCGGTGGCCGTATTTTGTAATCCGCCTTCAATGGTCAGGACTGCTCCAGCCTGAACTTTAACCATAGCTCCATCATTGTAGAGCAATATATTCTGACCAAAACCAATAACTGGTAAGGAGCAGAAAAGGGATATTATTATTTTTTTCATAAACAACCACTTAATAAGGGCCAGTGAATTATTATTTGGGGCTTCTATTGAATATGCTTCCAAAATTAGCTTATCCTGACATCTTTCAGCAGGTTTTTTACTGAAATGTGCCTGTTATTTAGTTTATGGCATGTTTGGTTGAGTAAACCGTCCAAAGAGGTGGGAGACAATTCTCTTTTTGCCACAAAAACCTTGCCTTAAATTCCGGGGGAGTTATACGCTATCTAGCTGTAAGATAAACAAATATTTGATATCGTACCACCAAGCAGAAGAAAGCCAAATCTTAGCTTTTTTCAATATTCGTTAGGGGTTAAAAACCAAAGGATTCAATCTGAAAGTGTTGACCCACAAGGATTCGAACCTTGACTGACGGAACCAAAATCCGGAGTGCTACCATTACACCATGGGTCAATAAGGAGGCCAAAGATAAGTGAAAAGTGAATAGTTAAAAGTGAATAGTGAGGAGGGAGAAATGAATAGGGAGGAGGGAAAAGGGGAAAAGTCGTTGACAAGGGAATGCAGGAAAATGCCTAAAGTCCTTGAAAAAAGAGGCTATGGAACGCCCTTGGGGCCTAGTTGACCACCAGGATCCTGGTCACAATGGCATCCGGATTGGTGAATCCGTCGCTATTGGCTACGGAAAAGACAAGGTAAACCCCGGTAGAGGCTTTTTGACCAGTGAGATCCTTTCCATCCCAGATCGCCTGGCCCCCTAAAGCCCTGGTCTCAAATATGATCTGGCCGGTGATATCCGTGATTTTTACTACTGCATCCCGGGCAAGCCCCCTGATGGCAATTGGTCCATCATAATCTGGCCGGACAGGGTTTGGGAATGCATATGCATTTTCATCATTGACGACCCCGCCTTTGATGGCATCGGTCCTTACACTCATTATACCTCCTAAAGTAGCGATATACACCACCCCGTTATTTTGATCAATAGCGATATCAATAATTCGATTGTCAAGTAACGGACTATTGCTGGTGTTATAAGAGGCTACTTCTTCATTCCCCGCTGGTGACTGGACAAATACGCCACTGCCGGTACCAAACCATTTGCGATTGGCTCCATCTACTGCAATACTATAGACGGTTTCTTCACCTAATAAATAATTCAATACTCCGTCCTGATCTACTTTAACCCGGCTGCCCTCATTGGCATTTTCATTAAAAATGTCAGCGCTGCCATCAAACACCACCGGGCCTTCTGCTGTGCCTACCCAGATATCCCCTTCGAGATCAACCGCCAGGCAGGTAACACTATTAGACGGTATGACGGTATTGGAAGCTCCCAATAGAATGCACCGGTCATCGGATTCGTTATCAATGGTTCCGCCATCATCATACACGATGATCCCGCCTGATTTGCTGTTGAGCACCATCCATTTGTACCCACGTTGATCGATGACGATTTGAGAAATACTGGTGATATTGCTGCAGGGAAAACTGAATGATTTCCACGTGCCATCCTTTTTCCGCACACTCAGTGGCCGGCCGGCCAGATAGTTACTAACCCATAAGTTGTTTTCATCATCAAAGGCCAGGCCGGTAATACGCACACGGAACTTATCTCCCACTGCCCCCTGGAGGGAACTATTGGCAGTGTCATAGACCGTGTAACTGTTTCCATCCTGTTCGAGGAGTCCTGCCCAATACGTCCCTACATACACTTTGGTACTATGCGGATCGGGGAGGATGCGAAAGAAATTCAAAAGTCCCGATTCCTGAATTTCAGGCGTGTTGAATTCATTGAAAGTTTGCCAGGTATGGCCATCATAGATAAAGAAACCATCCCGGTTGTAGGTGTACCCATAGCTTTCGGAAACGCCACCGGTGGCAACATACAAATTTCCATCCTTCACTTCCAATTCACTCACACTGGCGGAAAAGGGTGTGTTGTATTTGAGATAATCGCAAGACGCAAAATGATTTTGCGCCAATCCAAATTGTGGATATTTATCTGCATACCAGATTCTACCTTTTTCATCTTCAATGGCGTAGGATACACGTCCCACACAATAGATTCCATTGTCGTGCCAATAACCGGAATCGCGGAAAAAGGCCACAATGCCGGTACAATCATTATCGCAGGAAAATCCAACCATTAGGTTCTGTCCTTCATTGGAAATAAATTGAATGGTATAACCCGGCTTAGCGTAAAAGAGTTGGAAAGTGCCATTTTCCATCCGGTACAAACCTTTATTGTTAGCCGCATTTATCCCGAGGTAGAGTTTATCCTCATAGGTACTGATTGCCTGGCAGGTGTAACCGGAGGGTAATCCAGCACTAATCTTTTGCCACTGATTGAAATTTTCAATGAGGCCTCCTGATGATGGATCATAGACATACAATCCATTTTCGGTGGCGAGGTAATATTTACTTTGAAAAATAGTAAAACCAACAGCCGGACTGGAGGTAAAAACAGTCGAAATAAATCTGCCGGTCACCATATTCAAAATAGCGAGGCCGAATGGGGTGCAGAGATAGACTGAAGGACTATCATCATTATAAATATTAGTGATCCGCTTGTCACCCTGTATAGAGGTATTGCGAAGGATATCGTTGATGTTGGTCACCCCATTGGCATCCAGCAAATCAATGTTCCCGTCGGCATAACCGATGATCAGGGTATTCAGTGCATGATGGAATCTGATAAAACTGGGAACGGCATCACTAAGCCCATCCACTTTTGAATAAAAAGTAACGTCCGAGGTATCGGCTTTTGAAATGGACATCAGGGCAAACTCAGTTCCATAGTATACCCGGGTATCACTTTGGGTCACCGTCGGACCACCATTGTAAGGGAGATGTTCCGCCCAGTCATATATACGCAGATCACTCTGGCCATTCAGGAAAAAGGAAGTATGAATAAGAAAGTAAAAAGTGAGCAGGAGAAGTCGATGGATACGGTGAATCATGTGACAGCAAAGATAAAGGGAGATAGTTCGCTTACGTTAGGAGGAATATGGGTATGACTATTCCTGTATAAATGAAATTTATGATCAATTATTGTTTGTAGAGCGTGGATCCTGCCAGGAATTGCCAAACATTCTCAGGAACCATATAGCGGACTGACTTTCCTTCGGCGAGGCTCTGCCGGATGAAGGTGGAAGAAATATCAAGCAACGGGAGGTCATAAGCCCGTATATCTGCTTTAGCATGCAGTTCTTTTTGTAGTGGCCAGTCCTTGCGGTTATATATATGTATGGGATATCGCTGCAGCAAGACTTTAAAATTTTTCCACTTATCAATGCTGGCAAAATTGTCCGAGCCCATGATCAGGGAAAATTGGTGCTGGGGATATTTTTCATGGAGATACACCATGGTATCTATCGTATAGGATGGCTTAGGGAGTGAAAATTCGATATTGGAAGCCCTCAGTTTAGGATTATCCTCAATAGCCAGCCTCACCATTTGCAGACGGGCCTGATCCCTGGCCAGGGTATTCCGGTTTTTTAATGGATTGTGCGGTGATACAACAAACCAGACCTGATCCAGTCCGGTCCTGGTGGCCATAAATTCAGCAATGATCAGGTGGCCGGTATGAATCGGATTGAAGGAGCCAAAGAAAAGGCCTATTTGTTTGCCTTTGACCATGATCGGGTTTGGCTGCAATATTACTGAAGATGTGGGAAGGAAGGGTTTTGAAGTGGGCAGTTTTCAGTAGTCAGTAGTCAGTAAGCAGTAGTCAGTAAGCAGTGGTCAGTAAGCAGTGGTCAGTAAGCAGTGGTCAGTATTCAGTATGAGCTTGACTGAAATAGGTTGACTTTTTACTCTTCTCCGAGGACGTCTTTTAAGTGATCCAATGCCTGTTGAGCCAGATCCGGCCAGTCCTGATGGAAATAAAAGGGGACCTCGACCCAGTTTTGGAGATAGATGGGGCGACCATAGGGCTTGTGATATTGCCAGCCGAGAGTGGCATCAGCCGGAAGTTGGTGGCCATTGAGTTTGAGGACGATGCGGTCTTCATATACCATGGCGAAGGCCCTGCCTTTGTATTCCATGGATGGGGAGGAGAGGAGAGTAGACTTGCGGATATGGGGGTGATGTTGTTCCATCCGTTCACACAGGTTCATAAAAAAAGCCAATGGATTCATGACTTCAGAAGTATGGACCCGACCAAGATAACACTTTATGAAAATTATTAATGTGTTTTAAATTTAATTTTTGGTAAAGACGAAAGAGGCGGAAAAGAAAATGGAATGGGATACCCCACTTTTTAAGGTGGGGAAGGTGCAAGCACGAAAGTGAGGAAAAAGGCAGAAAGGGCGGAACTAGCCAATAAATCCATTGATCTTGTGCGTGCCATCACAAAATGGCTTATCTGCAGAACCGCCGCATCTGCATAAGGAAACGCCAAAAGGTTTTTCAACCACGGTTCCGTCTTCCAGGGTGATTTGACAGGGTTGTTTAATGCGGAGCGGACCATTTTTAAGCACTTTTATTTCCTGCCAGACGGTAATCGTATTATCCGCTTTGGCTTCCTCCATCGGTGTGTGATCCAGGGACAGCGCCCCGGAGGGACATGCGTTCACCGTGTCTTTTATAACCAGTTCATTTCCTGCGTTCAATTGAATCCAGGGTCGTTCGCGAGGCCTGAATACTTCGGGCAAACTGCGAAAACAAACTGCTGAATGAATGCACAGATGAGGCTGCCAGACCACAGTCAGGTTACCAAGCGTATATTTTTTCTTTATCACCCTTTGAGGTTTTATTTCGTGATCAAAACTACAGGACAGTGGTCACTGCCCATTTCATCCGGCAAGATATAGCTGTCCACGACCTGAGGGATCAGGGAATTGGAGATGATGAAGTAATCAATTCTCCATCCGATATTTTTTGCCCGGGCACCAAAGCGGGCGCTCCACCAGCTGTAGCCTGCTTCGTTGGGTCGAAGGTGTCGGTAGATGTCAGTAAACCCGGCTTTCAATAAGGCCGACATGCCGTCAATTTCCTGTTGGGTGTAACCGGAGGTCTTGTTATAATTTTCTTTTGGTCTGGCCAAATCAATGGGCTGATGGGCAACATTGAAATCACCGCAGGCAATGACCGGTTTTTTCTTTTGCAATTTGGTAAGATATGTTCTGAAATCTTTATCCCATACCTGGCGATAATCCAGCCGGCCCATGTCACTTCCCGAATTGGGAATGTAGGAAGTCACCAGGTAAAAATCCTCGAATTCAGAGCTGATGGTCCTTCCCTCCTGGTCGTGATCATCTATACCAATACCATAGGATATTTTTTTTGGTTTCTCCCTGGTCATGATGCAGGTTCCGGAATATCCTTTTCGGACGGCACTATGCGGATAAATGTAGTATCCCTTGATATCGGCCAGGGCTCCCCGGACCTCCTCATCCTGTGCTTTGGTTTCCTGCAGGCAGATGATATCAGCATTCCAGTTTTTAACCTGTTGGGCAAATCCTTTTTTAGCCACGGCCCTTACCCCGTTAACATTCCAGGTGATGATCTTCATGTGTTTGAATTTTTGGACAGGTCAAATTAAATAAGAATCAGTGGGTAATTGAAATTGCTGAAAACAAAGAAAGCGGGAGTAATAGTTAATTTTGCGGACAAATGGGGAAAATAAATATTGGATTGGTTCAGATGAGTTGCGTGGTGAATAAGGCTATGAATCTTGAACACGCTATCCGGGAAATAAGGAAGGTGCAACAATCCGGGGCGCAGATCATCTGCCTGCAGGAGCTTTTCACCTCGCTGTATTTCTGTAATGAGGAGAATTATGATCACTTTTCATTAGCAGAATCGATTCCAGGGCCCTCTACTGAAACGCTTTCCGCAGTAGCAAAAGAATTGGGGGTGGTGATCATTGCTTCGCTGTTTGAAAAGCGGGCGCAGGGTCTATATCACAATACGGTGGCGGTATTAGATGCTGACGGGCAATACCTCGGAAAGTACCGAAAAATGCATATTCCGGATGATCCGGCTTATTACGAGAAATTTTATTTCACACCCGGCGATTTGGGATATAAAATATTTAAGACTCAGTTTGCCACCATCGGTGTATTGATCTGTTGGGATCAGTGGTATCCGGAAGCGGCCCGAATCACATCACTGATGGGAGCCGAAATGATTTTTTATCCAACAGCCATTGGGTGGGCCGCCAGCCAGGATGAAACAACCAATACCGAACAATTCAATGCGTGGCAAACCATTCAGCGAAGCCATGCTGTCGCGAATGGGGTTCATGTGGTCAGCGTCAATCGGGTGGGCTGGGAACAAGACAGGAAAATGAAATTCTGGGGTGGTTCTTTTGTTTCCAATCCTTTCGGCACCATCTTATACCAGGCTTCTCACGATAAAGAAGAATCATTTGTAGTGGAAGTGGACACGGCATTGACGGACCAATATCGCACGCATTGGCCTTTTTTACGCGACAGACGAATAGATTCTTATGACCCCATCACCAGAAGATTTATTGATGAATCGTGAAACCCCTGCAGCTCAGGGTTATTATTTCCCCGCTGAATTTACCTTGCACCACGCCACCTGGCTGAGTTGGCCACACAATCCGGATACCTGGCCCGGAAAAATAGAAACCATTTTTCCTTCCTACACGAAATTTGTTAAAGTGCTTACGGAAGGAGAATTTGTACACATCAATGTACGGGATGAGGAAATGCAGCAAGGGGCCGTTGAAATTTTGCTGCTGGAAAATGTTAATCTGGACCGCGTAAAATTTTTTCGTCACCCGACCAATGATGCCTGGTGCCGTGATCACGGTCCCGCCTTTTTAATCAACCCGGAGAACCGGCAGCCCAAGGTCATTGTGGATTGGGGATACAATGCCTGGGGTGGAAAGTACCCGCCTTTTGATCTGGATGATGTTATACCCACCCTGATTGCCCGTGATTATAACATCCCGGTTTTTCATCCCGGTATCATTATGGAAGGCGGAAGTGTGGATTTCAATGGTGCTGGCACTTTAATCACTTCTACTTCCTGTCTGCTGAACCCCAATCGGAATCCTCAACTCAACCAGCAACAGATAGAAGAATACCTTTTTGGATATTATGGCGTGAAACAGGTGTTGTGGGTGGATGAAGGTATCGTCGGGGATGATACGGACGGGCATATTGATGATACCGTTAGATTTTATAACACAGATTCCGTCATCACCGTCATTGAACACAATAAACAGGATGAAAACTTCGACTTATTGAAACACAACCTGAAGCAATTGAATCAAATGCGGTTGCTCCACGGCCGCCAATTGAATATTGTTGAGATCCCTATGCCGCGGGCTTTATATTACGAAGGCCAACGCCTCCCTGCTTCGTATGCCAATTTTTATATTTCGAATTTGCATGTCATCGTTCCCACCTTTCAATGTGACCGGGATGATGAAGCTTTAAATATTATCCAGGAATGTTTTCCTGACAGGCAAGTAATGGGAATTGATGCTACGGATATCATTTGGGGACTCGGAAGCTTTCATTGTTTGAGCCAACAGGAACCGGAGGTGTAGCGACTTTGCCCCTAAATCCCCTAAAGGGGACTTCCTATTATTTGAAAAAAAACTCCGGCGCGGAGAACCGGCCGGAGTGATTTATAATACGAGTATGAAAGTAAACTTTACTGCTTGGAAAGTTGCTGGGTAAACACTTTATCTCCTTGTTTGACAGTCACAATATAATTGCCGGAGGGGGCATTTTTCAGATCTATATCGTGATGATAATATCCGGTTGAGTTATCATTATTTTCTGAATAAACAACTTTTCCATTTACATCGGTGACCGATATGGAGATCGATCCCGGAGGCATAGTAAAGGATAAATCAAAGCGCTCTGAAGTAGGATTCGGATACATGCGGACATCATCAAGTTGCAATGGCTCAACAGCCACAGGGCCATCTCCAGGAGTCAAATCCACTTGTGGCTGAACCGTTTCTTCCTTAAAATCTTCAATTTTGCCACAATCGCCTCTTGCGCGCCATTCGTGGCCGGGCAGGTCGGCCCATGATTTCAGATGAACATTGATTTTTGCCAATTTCCCGTCCCTTTCATAAGCCACTGTCACGTCATCTCCTGGGAGATAGTGGGTCAGGGCATCATATAAGGCTGGAAAATCAGTTACGGTGTAATCATCCAGTTTGGTTATCACATCGCCTTCAGTCAGACCGGCTTCCTGGGCACCTCCTTTATCAATCAGTGAATTTATCATACAGCCGGTTTTCGTACTGGTCGTATTCACATAGACGCCGAGTGCAGCGCAATTGGGTTTTCTTTCATCATTGTACTCCCAGGGATTTGAACCATTTTTGGCGTACCAATTGGCTACTTTATATTCATGGTCCCCTTCCCCATTACTACTGGACCAGATGATTACTTTCTGTCCATCGCTGTCTATCTGGATCTGTTGGGCCGGGATATCATCCAGTCGTCCTTCCACAGTAGCACTCTCGCCGGCTTTCCGAATTAAAAAGAGGCGCTCACCTTTGCTTTCGTTCGTGCTCTTATCTGCATCGATTTTTTGGAGGACATCCGGATGGTTAGCCATATTGTTGAGGATCGCTTCCGGCTGGTCGCCCTCTGCAATCCAGGTCTCCGTCACGGGTTTACCATTCTCATCCGTTTTAGTGGTGGTGATGGTAATTCGTTTTGCATTTTTTTCCACAGTAGTCGTCGTCTGGGCATGAAGGGAAAACCCAAAAAGGACGCATAAGGCAATAAGTAAACTTACAGGTTTCATAATGATGTGGATTACAGGTTTAAAACGGTTTGGATTTGAAAGAAAGGTATCGGTAATAACGTATACCAATCAAGGTGACGGGCACAATAATCGATATACAGATGATTAAAAAGGACGAATTACATATGTTGTTTACTTTTCGTGGTGAACTCAACCCTCGAGTTACCAGCGAGTTCTATCCCTTGCTGGTGCTCATACATCCTCAAGTATTTATCGTGAAGTTCATCACTCACTTTATGGCCATTGATCTTCAGTTTTTGCGGTGTTAATTGCACCTCGGCTTCCTGACCGGGTTGAATCAATCCATCTCTCACCATCTCATCACTCAGGGACAATCGCGGGGAAGGCCTGAAATAATATTGGTTCCCGCTAAGTTCATCATCCAATTGGCGTTCTGTTTCCCTGCCTGTTTCCTCATCCATGCCGTGCCAGCCTAAATCTTGATTCTGTTCTTTCCATCTTTGCTGCTCATCCCGGTAGCGGTTCTGTTCCGAGCGCAAACGATCCTGCTCATTTTTCCATTGATCTTTATACTGTTTGGATTGGTCTTTCCATTGTTCGGCCTGGTCTTTCCATTCACTTTCCCATTGTTCCCCGTTACGTTTCATTTCTTCCTGCCATGCTTTTATTTCATCCTCATTCATTAATCGACCGTCGATAGCAATTGCCCCAGGTGCATCGCCTGACCAACTAAAACCTGGTGAACAAACCACGGTGGAATCCCCTCCTGTGATGATCACGATTTGTTTCTTCCCATTGATAGTGGAATCGATAATGCGAAAGTCAAGATTACGGTCGCCATTGATGATTTTGAATTGACCATCGTCACCAAAACCTCCGAAAAATTTTAAATGATCCAAGTCTTGTAAATTCTTCATATGGATTTCCGGCATCGGTGGCATTGGTTCCATGGGAGGCATGGGTGGAATAGTCGGCATGGGAGGCATAACAGGCCTCCCCGGCATCATTGGGGCTGCAGGTGCCTGAAATCCTTCCATGGTGGGTGGTGTTTCTATACTTCCGAATAAATCATCAATGACTTTTCCATATTGATCAAATTCAGCAGGTCCAATGTCTTTTCCGTCAATATTTAAATGCCTGATATCGCCATCCTTCACTTCGACGCTTATGTCTTGTGTATCTGTTTTCTTATGAATCTTGTACGTGCCCGATGTCGGAATGGAATCTGTCTTCTGCTCTACTTTCAGTGTCACGTTGACTGGAAGGTTTACTTTTTCTTTATTTGCCATTTCATGCGCCTTCCCGGTCAGGGTAAATGCCAGAAAACAGAGTGAACACAAGCTGAGTAAAACCGTCTTTTCCATTTGATTGTGGTTTTTATAGGGGAGATTAAGTATGCGTTGAATACGCGCCAGCATAGCCCCTTTCCCGGAGGCAAAACCAATGGCCAATTTAGGTCCGGCTTCTACCTGCATTTGCTGAATGGTGAATAATGCTTTTGCATATCCGAGGTGATCGCCGCACCAGGAAACCGCGAGGTCATCGGCCCTGTTTTCTCTTTCGGATCGTACCATTCTGGATATCCACCAGGTGACGGGATGGTAATAGAAGAGGGTTTCAATAAACGACTGAATGATATTGGACAAATAATCCCTGCGGACAATGTGAGCGAGTTCATGGGTAAGTATGGCTTCGACTTCCTTCGGGGTCAACTGGTTGATGATCCCCACGGGAAATAATATCATGGGTTTGAGATGTCCGATAGTCAAGGGGGAATGAATATGATGTGACTCGGAAGTGGTAGCTCTCACACTCAATTTAAGTCTGCTGATGATATGATTGATGGTGGTCTGTAATTCTTCTTCTGAGAAGGAATCATACCGAAGATGACTGATCCAGCCGAGGCTGATCAACAGGCGCAGCATAAGTATGGCTATCCCTCCAAACCATATAGTCAACATCATTGGCATACGCATTTCCAGCCACAAGGAAAGCTGTGACGCCAAGGTTGCTGACTTTGCAGTGGCTATGAGTACCACATTGCCGGCGACTTCGGTTATGGCGTTCTGTTCCGGCAGCATGATGATGAACGTACACAGGGAGGTGATCAGTGTTGTCCACAATGCGAGGGTAGATATGGTGTACCGGGTATGTGCACTTCTACCGGGGATGCATTTGAGTATAAGAAAAAGCAGGAGGCCAATGAGTGCAATTTGCCAGATGGAATGGACAAAGGTCCAACCCAGTGCTTTCATCCATGGGGATTGAATCCAGGTGTGCGTCAGATTCATGATGGTTTATTTTTTTCTTTTTCCAATTGATCAATCAGGGCTTTGATAGCAGCCAGCTCATCAGGTGTTGTTTCATGATTGCCAAGCAATTGAAGGGCAAGCTTTGAAGCCGAACCTTTATAGGCCGCATTGAGAAATCTGTCCAGTAAAGCGGATTGTATTTTTCCCTCCCGCACTGCCGCGGTATACACATGGGTGCGCTGGGAATCATCGCGATGCAACAGGCCCTTTTCATACATGATCTGCATCATCTTCAGCGTGGTGGTGTACCCTATGCTTTTGTCCTGATCATTACTGAGGAGATCATTGATCTCGCGAACAGTTGAAGGGCCTTTCTTCCAGAGCATCTGGAGGATTTCCAGTTCGGAATCGGTCGGTCGAATATCATTTGTCATCGTATGTACGAAGTATTTCGTATACAATTATACGGCAAGCGGATGATTTAGTACGAATAGATTCGTATTTTAATAAAAATTTAACATTAGGCGGAGGCGGAAGGCAAAGAAGCGGCTAAAATTCTACTTCAATGGAATTGGCGAAGGAATACGTGCTCCTGGGTACACCTTCAGGGGGGAAAGCATCGTAACCATAACGAAGGCTCATGCTTAGATTGAGTTTTTTGGTAACGCCCAGGGTGAGTGAGGTTTCGCTGCTGAGGCGGTAATCACTGGGAGCCTTTATCAAAGGCTGAACATAAATGGTACTTGTAAAAGTCACTTCATCTTCAGGGAGCAAGGTAAAACTGAAATAACTGCTTATTCTTTGATCATTGTGGGATATGACCGGTTCGATGAGATCTTCCATTTCGTACATGTAGGCCACGCCAAGGTAAAATTTCGCTTTGTCCAATTGAGTAAGTTTAAATCTTGGTCCGGTCCCTAACAGGATCCGGCGGTCGACTTTTGTCAGGGAATTGTACTGTATCTGGCCAAAAGCTTCCCAGCGAACCGCTTCGCCGAGCTTTCGGTTGTACCGTAAATGGCCAAATCCGGCATTGGTAAATTTTTCCTGATTTCCGGTGATGAGACTGAGATTAGAAATCAGCAACCAAAGGTCCTTGGTTGATTTTGATTTGTATTCCAGTAGTGTGGAGGTAAAGAGCGCGGCAGTTTCTTTAGTGTTTTTTGATCCGGCAAAACTAATACTGGCTGATCCGAACCAACCGGCTGAATCAGTGGAAATCCGCTGTCTTTCAATATTTACAATTTGGCCAAAAACGACCACTTGCCCCGTCCATAAAAGGACTATTCCCAAAAGGCATAGCTTGCGAACGAGGTTCATGGGCTATAGAGAAGCAAAATCTATTCCCAATTAGCATAGGGCATAGAGCATAGGGCATAGAGCATAGGGCATAGGGCATAGAGCATAGGGCATAGAGCATAGGGCATAGAGCATAGGGCATAGGGCATAGGGCATAAAAGAGCATAGGGCATAGGGCATAGAGCATAGGGCATAGGGCATAGGGCATAGAGCATAGGGCATAGAGCATAGAGAAAAGAGTAAAGCAAAAAGGGCAACCCGGTGGATCGGCTGCATCGGAAATAGTTGTAACCGGTCCTGGACCGGACTATAGCTTTTTGAGCAGGGACTCGTAATTATTGATCCATTGTTGCGGTGTCATCCTGGTGCATAATTCACCGATCAGGTCCAGGGGCACGTCTTCCGGTTTTTTGAAACGAATACAGGATTTGCCCATGTCCAGTTTTTTAGTTGAATGTTTAGGCCATTCTTTTAGAAACCAGTCCAAATGCGGGCCGGTATAAAGTCCCATGTGATAGAGGGCAATATGATTCTTTTGGGAAGCCAGGTTGATAAAACCAAGTGGGAGGGCAGGATTGACATGATAGCCTGGAGGATACAGGGAATGTGGAATGACATAGCCGATCATACCGTAGGCCATGGTTTCTTTAAACCCTTTGGGCAGGTTTTTCAGGATGACTTTTCGGATTTTCCTGATGATGTCCTGCCGGTCCTGGGGCAGGCTATCGATATATTCTTCCGGGGAAGTGGCTTTGGATTGCATACAGAAAATTAAATGTGGATTCGAAAATAATGCAAGGGCGCAAAGGTAAAATAGTAGAGGAAATGAAAATGATTCCGGATTACCCGTTCTGATCAATTGATCAGGGCGTTTTATTTGATTTCCGTTCCGTATTGCAGCAAGTACCCATTGTTGTCATAGAAGGCAAATTCCCGCATGTCGTATTCGAAATCTTCGATATCATAGCAAATTTTGACCTTGTCCTTCAATTTATTCCACCAATAGTCCACATCATCCGTATTAAAATAAATAGTCCCGGTGAAAACGGGTTTTTCAAAAGGGGTGTGTTCATTGGGCAACGCCAGCATGATATGCACATCATCTTTGTGCAGGGAGGCCCAACCCCAATCGTCATTGCTTTCGTCCAGGGTGAACTCCAAAATCTGAGTGTAAAAATCAATGGAGGCCCGGAGGTCCTTGGTCCAGAGCATGGGGCGAAGGTTGGTGAGTTTCATGAGGTAATGATCAGTTGATTTTAACGAATCTCTTTTGTGAAGGTATGGCGTCCTTACCTTTCAATTCAAGGAGATAAATTCCGGGTGGCCATGTTTCCACGTTGACTTCGAAGGCTGACGATCCCTGATCAAATGTCTTTTGCCATACTTTTTGTCCTGCAGCATCATAGATTGACAATTGATGGATGTCGGCGTGATCTGTATTCCATTGAACATACAAAAGCTCCCGGACCGGGTTAGGTCTGATGTCCCACTCTCCGGGTTGTCGAGTGTCGTTCAATCCTACGGCAAAAACTTCTCTGCATTCGGTAAAAAAAACACAACCTTCCAGGGAAGTTACCTGGGCTTTATAATAGCCGCTTTCCGTGGGTGTAAAATTTATACCGGTTTCTCCTTCTATGGGTAAATCGGTACTGCAGTCATACCATTGTATCATCGTCGCCGGGTGCAGGACATGAAGTGTATTCCCCTGAAGTGAAAGTGTGGTATCGAGGGGTATGACATGAAGATCTGCGTGCACCAATAATCCACAAAAAAAAGTATCAATCAACACATCATACGGACCCGGTGCGGTAAAGGGATGTCCAAATTCCCAAAGGGTATCACCAGGGCATAGTCCACCAAGGAGAAGGGTCACTGCTGAAGGATTGGGCAAAGTGGATAATTCAAAAACTATTATTGAATCTAATCCGAATGAAGATGTCAGGGTATCCATGTATTCACCGGCTTCGGTTAAAGCCATATTATTGAAGTAGGCCGTATCTCCCATACAAATCAATTGGCCATCCTGCGCATAAAGCGCATCGCATTGAAGATCCAATTTGAAATACGGATAATATCCCAGAGAAGGAGGTTGATTGATATCCTGGTTAGCCGGATGATCATCCAGGCCATCACAATTCCTGTCATAGGCCGATTCAATCTGGAGATAGGTACCCCGGTCGCATTCGCCGAAAAATTCAGCATCACCGCCTAACACAATGTCTCCATGAAGATTGGCACCCCAGCAAAAAGTATTTCCACCCAACCTGGCTGTATCATAAACCGACGTATAAAATATCAGGGCATTGTCTTTCAGCATGGCATGATTATACACCTGGCAATCAGCAAAAACATGAGCCTCATCCCTGACCATAGCATGACCATAAATGTGTGCATTTTGTCCGATGATAGAGTTTCCTGTCACCCATGCTGTATCTTCTACAATGGCATTGTCTTCAACGATGGCGTTATCTTCAATGCGAGCGCGTCCAAGCACACTCGCGTGGTCCAGCACCTGAGCACGAGGTCCAACGTAGGCGGTGGTGGCCACCATTGCTGTTGAAGCCACGAATCCTCCACCATTGCTATGGAGTGCCCCGGCAATAGTGTCCGGGACCTTTCTGAAATCCGGTTGATACCCTTCGGGTACGGCCTGTTCAATTTTAAATTTGTAGGGAAATCGATAAATTTTTGGAAATCCAATTTCCCATTTGTAATTGTGATGAATAGCGGGTGCGCCGATGACAACGAGATAGAGTTCGGTTTCATCATCCTCCATTTTAAATACAATCTCCTTATTCTCTGTATAGATCGGACTATACCTGGGCTCATCACCATTTTTCACAGCAACCAGACCGAAGCGCAAACCGGCTCCTGCTTCATCATAATTGGGATAATCCAGCATTGACAAATGAATAACTCTTTGATCGCAATCCGGAGCGGCCTTTGGATATAACCGGATGATGTTATAGCCGTAGTCCTGGGGAGCCAGATAATTGGCAATGGCATATTCTCCATTGGCCGTATCAATTGCCTCCGGAATGATCGTCGGATGGGATAAAAAAACAGGATCGAGGGTAGAAACGCGTTCTCTAAGGAGATCACCTATTTCATAATCCCAGGTCACGTTCCGCATGGCATATTCAGCAAATAAATCATCCAGCTGTTCCTGGTTGATTCCCTTTAATCGCTTGTAGGTTTCCAGTGGATGTTCGCCGATGATGGCTTCATTCCATAATCGGTTGATCATGCCGATGCCATCTTTTTCTTTGATAAACTCCAGGAAAACGAATGCCTGGTAATGGTGTCGCGTCGAGCTCCAGTGAAACTGACAGGTGTTCAACCACCGGGCCATGTCAAATTCCAATGCTACTGAAGGATATTTTTGGAGCGCCATAAATTCTGCATGCGTTTCCCAGAAAAATCCGACATAGGAACTATCGATAAAACCATGTCCGGGATTCATCATCCAGGTATAGTTCTGCAACGTATGTGTGAATTCGTGCGCCAATGTAGGACCTGAAGAGGCAGCTTGTGGGTGCATCCACATGGCTCCCACCGTGGCATCATAACTTCCGCCAAAAGCCCAACCCTCAAGACCAGTCCAGGTGTTGAGCATCACCAGGATGATCTTGTATTGATGGATGAGGCCGGTGTCGTCCTGGATAAACTTAATGGTGTCAATATAAAATTGGTAGAGGTCCTCTGCGGTGCTCAAAATACTTTGTGGATCAAATGCAATATCGCCAGGTGCCTGAGTGGGATCATCACCTGCCAGGGGTCCCCAAAAGACGACAAAATTATCCGACTGGGCAGAGCGGGAAAAAGAATAGTCGAGGCTGCCCTGTTGCCATTCCATCGGGATGTACACTTGCTTTTGGGCCAATAAGCAGGCGGGCAAAGTGATCAAGAAGGCTAGAAGGATGCGCATCACGAAATGAAGTTATTCTTTTTTATTTGCGGAGCAATGGGGAGATATTCGGTGAAGGAGGGGAGGGGAAGGAGGAAAATCATAGCTGCCCAAAAAAAGTGTGGTAAAGTTATAATCGATATCCGTTTACTCAATGTCCACGGCCCTTCTGTCGCCTTTGCTTTTTCGCCGTTTTTATTTTTTTAAAAAAATTCTTCAAATATTTTTCAGCCCGTTTCAGGTTCCTTTCCTCCAAAGTATAATAGGTATAGGGATATTCTTCCTTATAGGTTACCAGGCGGGCCTCGATCAAAATGCCTAGGTGATCCGACATCGCGGGCTGTGAGATGGGATGATATCGTGTAATATTTTCTACACAGCTTTCACCCTCCAGGGCCAATTGTAACAATATGTTTGGCCTGGCCGGATGACCCAGGGCCCTGGCATACAAACTCAACGCCTGGTCCTCTTTGGGATACTGGTTCGATTTGGAAAATGCCATAATGGTAGGTTTTGATTTGTTTTCAATGGCAATAAAAAAGGATGCCGGATTGCCGGTTGGGTCCCTGCTTCCTTCTTCTAAGTGTCTCCAACAACCAAAATGTTACCTCCAAACTTCGATTTTTTTGTTCTGCCTGCATTTTTTATCGTCCCCCGGTATCTCTTTTGCTAAAATCTACCGATTCCATCCTTCCTTTTGTCTTATTTTATCTTTCTAAAAAATCTGCAATGAAATGTGCTTTTTACATTCAGCTTTTAATTGGTTTTATCCTGGTTTTCTCTTCCTGTCAATCAGCAGACAAAGATGAAAGTGATGGTGCCACGGCTTCCATAAACGAAATCACCTACGATTCCATCCTGGCTAAAAAACTGGGCGCCGATGATTATGGAATGAAACATTATGTCATGGCCTTTCTCAAAGCCGGGCCAAACCGTGAACAGGATTCAACAACAGCAGCGGGGATTCAAAAGGCGCATATGGCCAACATCAATCGCCTGGCCCAGGAAGGAAAGTTAGTGGTAGCCGGACCGTTTGAAGATGACGGCGAACTTCGCGGAATCTTCATTTTTAATGTATCCACGTTGGAAGAAGCTAAAGCACTCACTGACACTGATCCCGCTGTCAAAGCCGGAAGACTGGTGATGGAATTACATCCCTGGTATGGTTCAGCGGCGATGATGGAAATCAACCCATTGCACAGCAGGATATCTAAGAAAAGTTTTTAAGTCCTCCCCGGAGGCCTGCCTGGTGTATTGCGTTGCTGCCGGAATAATTCAAACCTGGACAATTGTTTTTGCGCCGGAAAATAGTTATTGCTCCGATCAATGTCCGCCGTCTCGAGGTTAGGATCCAGGATAACCTGTTTGATGACTTTATCCGTAACAAAAACTTTGGATACTTCACTATTATTCCTCCGCCAGATCTCTGCGGGAATCCGGTGATCCTCCGTGGTACTGTCCTCAAAGACAAACCGTAAAATGATCGGCATGATCAGGCCGCCTTTGTTTTTAAACGTCATGGTATAATAATTCTTTCCAGCATCAACGATGGCTTTATCCTCCGGATTGAGTTTATCCAGGTAGTCGTCGTATTTATCCTGCGCTTCCTTATCCGCATCCTTGTTCGAATATTTATCCACCAGGGTCGTATCAATTTCATCCTGGGTCATCGGGATGGATTCCCGGTTTCGCTCCGAGGTAATGCCCTGAGGATTCCGGTCAATATAATTTTCTTCATAGGTTCTCCTGGAAGGGTCCTCGGGACGGTCCGCGCGCTGCCATTGCACGTCAGCCAATTCAATATCACATGGATCCGTGGAGAAAAACCATCCCCGCCAGAACCAATCTAAATCGACCGCAGAAGCATCCTCCATAGTGCGGAAAAAATCTGCCGGCGTCGGATGCTTAAACTCCCACCGCATCGCATATTCTTTAAAGGCTTTATCGAACAGATCGCGCCCCATGATGGTCTCCCGTAGAATATTGAGCGCTGTCGCTGTTTTCGCATACGCATTGCCTCCCAATGAAATGATATTATCGGAATTTGACATGATGGGTTCAAGCTGACTTTTATCGCCCTTCATATAATCGGTGATCTTGTAGGCCGCCCCTCGCCCCGAAGGATAGTCACGCTCCCATTCCTGTTCGGTCAGGAATTGAACGAATGTATTCAATCCTTCATCCATCCACGTCCATTGACGCTCGTCCGAATTGATGATCATCGGAAAGTAATTATGTCCCACTTCATGAATGATCACGCTGATCATGCCATATTTCTGTCGATCTGTATAGGTGCCATCCGTATCAGGACGCCCGCCATTAAAAGCCATCATCGGGTATTCCATGCCAATATTGTTGGTATGCACGGACCAGGCTACCGGGTAGGGAAAATCAAACGTATAATGCGAATACCATTTGAGCGTATGGGCGACGACCTTAGTGGAATACATGCCCCACAATGGATTCCCTTCCTTGGGATAGATAGACATCGCCATGACATCCGGACTGTTGGCTTGCCTGACCGCCATGGCATCCCAGATAAATTTTCGGCTGGAAGCAAAGGCAAAATCACGAACATTCATGGCTTTAAAATGCCAGGTTTTCTCTTTATCGGTCCGGCTGGATTCATTGGCTAATGCTTCCTCCGGGGTGATAATCAACACCGGCGTATCATAAGATTTCTGCGCCTGCGCAAATCGATCCTGTTGCGTTTTGGTCAACACTTCTTTCGCGTTTTGCAATTGACCTGTTGCCGCCACCGCATGGTCCGCAGGCACTGTAAGACTCACATCATAATCACCAAAAGCCAGCGTAAATTCACCAGCTCCCAGGAATTGTTTATTCTGCCAGCCATTGACATCGTCATACACACACATGCGCGGAAAAAACTGGGCTATAGTATAGAGATAGTTGCTGTCTTTCGGAAAGAATTCATAACCCGAGCGCCCGCCTTCTTTAATCCGATTATTGATATTGTACCACCACTCTACTTTGAATGAATAAGTTCCACCTGGTGGAATAGCCTGCGGTAAATCAATCCGCATCATAGTCTTATTGATGGTAAAAGGAAATGGAAGACCGGTCATCGTGGTTACTTTTTCCACATGATCTCCCCGATCAGGCGTTATTTCCATCCGGGATAATTGTTTTGAAGTAACCTTTGAATCCAGTTTTCCGGTTTGGGTGCTATAAGTAATTGAATTCTCCGCAATTTGATTTTGATCCAGTTGAAGCCACAGGTAATCAAGCGGATTGGGAGATTGATTATGATACGTAACAGTTTCTTTTCCCGAAATACGCTGAATGTGATCGTCGAGGTGGATATCCATGATGTAGTCTGCCTTTTGTTGCCAATAAGCATGGCCTGGTGCACCACTGGCCGTTCGGGTGTCGTTGGGCGTAGGCAATAAGGTACCGAGTTGTTCAAATTTATTGATCTCTTGTGCACTGGTCAGACAGGCTAAAGCCATGAACAGAACCAGTAAGGATTGGCGGGTGATGATCAACATGTTCATCCAGAAATAATTTAAGATGAACAAAGGAAACTAAAAATAATTGGAAACTTTCAACGATTCGATTAAACGGTATGTGAAGGCTGCTTTACCCATTCATTCTAACGCCCAACTCAGGATGGAAGATATGTATCCGTGAGCGGTCTACAAAAACAGTTTTGATTTGCTGTATAGCAATGGATGTCTCCGGCCGCAACCGGGCGATCAGATGCTGCCCTCCCAGTTTTCCATACAAGAAACTATCACTGCCCAATGGCTCCATCGCCTCCACTAAAACATCGACCGGCTGATAGGCAGAAATCGAAAGACTATTGTCCCCATGAATATCTTCAGGGCGTATACCTATGATCCAGGATCCTGAGGAAATATCTTTTGGCAAATAGGCATGGAGATCAATTTTAAAAGTTTTCATTTCATCAACGAATACGTGATCCTGATTCAGGTCACCCCGAATAAAATTCATGGCAGGACTTCCGATAAATCCGGCTACAAAAAGATTGGCAGGTTGCTGATAGGTGTTCATCGGAGTATCAAACTGCTGCAGCACGCCATCCTTCATGACGGCAATTCGATCCGCCATAGTCATCGCTTCCGTTTGATCGTGTGTGACATAAATGGTAGTCACGCCTAACGTACGTTGTAATCGGGTGATTTCGATTCGCATCTGCACCCGAAGTTTCGCGTCCAGGTTGCTCAATGGTTCGTCAAACAAAAAGACTTTTGGATTACGCACAATGGCGCGTCCCAAGGCAACCCGCTGCCGCTGTCCTCCCGATAACGTACCGGGTTTTCTTTTTAAAAAAGATGTGAGGCCCACAATATTCGCTGCGACACTGACACGTTGTTCAATTTCGGCTTTGGGTACCTTTTTAATTTTTAATCCAAACGCCATGTTTTGAAAAACGGTCATATGCGGGTAAAGGGCATAATTCTGAAATACCATGGCGATGTCCCTGTCTTTGGATGGAATAGTGTTGACCTGTCTGTCACCAATATACAATTCGCCGGACGTGATGTCTTCCAGCCCCGCGATCATCCGTAACGTAGTGGATTTGCCACATCCGGAAGGGCCAACGAGAACAACAAATTCCTTGTCCTTAATCTCCAGATTAACATCTCGTACCGCGGTAACGGCCCCATATTGTTTGGTCAGATTTTTGATCAGGACTTCAGCCATGGTTATTCCGGAGTGATGATTTGTTTGAATTGGTTATCGTCAGCATCATAATATACTTTGTACATCTCCAGTGCCTGTAAAGCCAGCAAGGATTCGATGGTGGATTCCGCACCGGCATTTTTATTGATATCTGTCGGACTGTTGATGCCATCGTATCCTCTTCCCGTTGCCGGATCATACATCATGGCGTGGGCTGGGTTTTCTCCAAAAAACCACATGGCTAGTTTACAAGCCATATCCAGATATTTCTTGCCCTCGTTCGTGGATAAAGCATGAGCCTGCAGGGCAGCCCAGATCATGGGGCTTCGTCCATAAGCTATCTGGTCAAAAGCTTTGCCTGCATAACGACTAACCACATTATCCTTTTTACTTACCCAGAAATGATCCATTCCACCTGCTTCCAAAATGTTAGGATAAAAGTGATCCACTTCATACATCGCTGACTGAATCATGGTGGAATCCAAAAGTTCCTGGCCTACAGTCAATAAGGCGAAAGCCTGAATATTCCCATAGGCATGCCATAAATTCCTCCAACTCAAAAAAGCGCCATCCGCCAGGCTATCCGGAGCATGCACCTGCATCATCATGATCCCGTCTGCAAAATGATGAATAAAAGTCACTATGGAGTCCCGCCATGGAGATGGTTGTTCCTGCGCACCGGCAATTAACATCCCCATTAAAAGTAAGGAAGCCTGGTCTGTTCCCGATCCTTTGGGCAGCCACCTGGGAATAGTAAAACCTTCTGCTGTATCGGTCGCTATGGAATTGAAGGAAGGATCATGCAATACATTGTGGACCAACCTTACTTGCTGTTGCTTGATCGTCTGGGCAAGCACTGTATCCTCGTGTTCTAAATAATTACTGACTACTCCGAAAGCCCAAAGTGTCCGCCAGGCCCACCAGGAAGGTTCCGCCTTACTGGTTAGCCCGTTCTTATTTATACTTGCGCCAGGCCAGATAAAATTGTAGTAATATCCGTTGTCCGCCTGCATGGCCAAAAGGAATTTAATCAGCATTTTTCCTTTATGGAGAAACTGTAGTGAATCGGTATGCCGGTAGCGCAGTAAATAAAATATGGCTGCCCGGGAGGCATCGTCAACGCAGGCAATCCCTTCATCCCGGTCGCCGATGATATGATAATCCGGATACTCCGAATAGATATGAATGATACCCACTGTATCCTCTCCCATCCTGATTTCCTCATACAGTTTATCCAGGTGAGCAGTATTGATGACTGAGGTGGGCGGCTTAGTTGCAGTCTTCGTCCGGCATGCGGCCATCAAGCAGCACCCACCTATTGCCGAAAACAACAGAATAAAAAGGAGGGATGAGTGAAGTGGTTTTCGTTTGATCATATTTTTTGCTGATCGGCTTTAAGTTGGGCTAGCAAATCCTTTGTCTTCACTGTGGCAAAGCCGCAGGCCACGTCCGACATGGCATAGGGAATGATAATGCTGTCCATATGCTCCATCCAGCCGCAGGTATATAAGACATTAGGGACATATCCTTCACGCTCACTCTCCAAAGGCTCCATCAGGGGTTGTTTGAGCATGGAGATTATTTTGTGCGGTTGCTCAAGGTCCAGCAAGGTAACCCCTAAAGTATATCGCCGCAGCGGTCCCACATGATGGGTGATCATCAGCCAGCCTTCGGGTGTCTCTATAGGAGATCCGCAATTCCCGATCTGAACAAGTTCAAAACTTCGGGTGGGTTCCTGCAAGGGTTCTTTGGTATTCCAGGACATATAATCATCCGACTGCATGATGGCCAGTGATTCGCCGCCCTGCCTCGACAGGGCAAAATACCTGCCGTTTATCTTCCTGGGAAAAAATGCAATGCCCTTATTATCAATCTGGCTTCCTTTTAAATTTCGGATCCGGAAATGCTTAAAATCTGAAGTTTCCAGCATTTTAGACTGAATATGTTTACCATTATAGGCGGTATATGTCCCTAAAAAATGGGCGTGTCCTTCTTCTTCAAATTTGACCATGCGTAAATCTTCCATGCCCATGGATTCACTTTTAGCCTGGGGAAAAATGATGCGCTCTGACAACGGAATGGCATCCTCAAAAGTGATATCATAATGGTCATCATCACCGCCCGGTGGCGTGGATTTCAGGCCAGCCGTCCGCCATGGTCCTTGCCCGGTAAATTGAATTTGGTGCTGAGCATTGATGACCCCCTCCATAAAACCAACAGAAGAAATATGCCCCTCTCCGACCGAACGCAGCGTCAATACAAACCTGGTTTCACCAGGTGAAAGTCCGTTTTGATCAGGATGAGGTACAATGCTGGGATTAAATAAAGCGGCGGCTTCGACCGAATATTCTTTCGTGAGATAGGAACCAAAAACAAGTTTTTGTTTCTCATTTAATTCTGTTCCATTTTGCAATTCTTTCAATCCGAGTTCCGCGTGGTCAAGCACAATTTTATTGAAATACCGGTGCCGCTTGTCAAAAAGCGACAGGGTTTGCCGGTATAATTCATCCGCTTGCTGGTCGGATAGTAAACGGGAGAAATTGGCGAAACGAGGCAATCGTTCCGAATCCCCCGGATCGAGATACAACAGGATTACTTTGGTAGGGTCCGCATCAAAATGGATAGAAAGTCTTCGTGCAAGCATGAGCTGGTTTATTCTTTTTGTCCGGAAGCCGCGAGGCTCTGGATAAAATATTTTTGAAAAAACATATACGCCACTATGATCGGCATGGCTAACAGGGTGGCGCTGGCGAGTTTCATGCCGATTTGTCCCATCGATCGTCCGCCGACCGCAAATAGTGTGACGAGCTGAGGCATCGTCATTAATTTTTCAGTACGCATCACAATGATGGGCCATAAGACATCATTCCAGGTCGTCATGAAAGTGATGATGCCCACGGTGATGATAGTCGGACCGGAAACAGGCCAAAGGATCTGAAACAAAATGCGCATTTCACTGCAACCATCGATCCGTGCAGCGTCAATCAAATCCTGTGGAATAGACAAAAAGTGCTGACGGAATAATAAGATCGCGAAGGCGTTGATCAGTCCCGGCACAATCAGCGCTAAAAATGAGTTGGTCCAATCCAGCTTAACCATCAGGATATAGGTGGGTATAATAGTAAGCTGAAAAGGCAGGGTCATACTGAAAATGATAATATAGAAAATCAGGTTTCTACCTTTAAACTGGTGCCTGGCCAGTGCATAACCCACCATCGAACTGAAAACCAAAACACCCATCGTCACTGAACCCGATACGATGATGCTGTTGATCAATGAACGGAATATCGGAATACTCTCAAATAGCCTGATATAATGATTGAGCGTGAAATGGACCGGCAGAAAGGATATGAACTCAATGCTGCGCTCTTCAGAAAGAGATGCACTGATCATCCACAGAAACGGATAAAGAAACACCAGGGCGGCCAGGATGAGGATAATATAGAGGATGGCTTTTCTCATACTTTGTTTTTTTCGATAAACGTCCGTTGAAGAAAAACCACGAATAAAATCAGCAAGGCAAACACCAGGCCGAGGGTGGCTGCATAGCCCATGTGATAATAAAAGAAACCCTGTTTATACATGTACAGTACAGTTGATAACGTACTATTGAGCGGACCTCCGCCTGTCATGACATATGGTTCAATGAAAAGAGAAAAACCTCCGATCGTAGAAAGGACGACGACCATAAAAATGGTTGGGTTGATAGACGGAATAGTGATCCATTTGAATTGCTGCCATTTACTGGCGCCTTCGATAGCGGCAGCTTCATAAAGTGATTTAGGAACGGATTGAAGACCCACGAGAAAGAGAATGATATACAGGCCCACATTTTTCCAGGTCGCCATGATCGCAATCGCCGGCATGGCCCATTTAGGGTCAATCAGCCACCCAATTTTGGGAATTCCTATTTTTTGTAGAAGCTGATTGATGGTGCCCAATTCAAACCCATACAATTGCTGCCACATGATAGTGATCACAACACCGGATACCACCACCGGCATAAAAAAAGCACTGCGAAAAAATCCCCGGAACCACAGCTTCTCATTGAGAATCACGGCAAGGCCAAGTGCAACGATCAACTGAAGCGGAATGTGCAGCAGGAGAAAGACCATGGTATTGCCAAGCGATTTTAAAAAATAATGATCCTGGAAAAGTTTGATATAATTCGCAAACCCAACCGGCTTCATCGGGCCGATGATATTCCAGTCATGGAAAGTGAGAAATAAGGAAAAGCTGATCGGGAAAAGAACAAATACAAGAAAGTAAAACACATAGGGTGATACCAGGACATAGGAGGATATGGAGGAATTGATCTTCATGCAGTGTCGTGGTTTATCGGAGATAGAGTAAGTCTACGGCATGAGCTGCATCTTTAATGCCTTCCGCAGGGGATTTCAGGCCATAGACGACACAAGCTTCATATTCCTGTGAAATAAGATCAAGCACTTCTTTCATGTAAAGCTCGCAGTCTATGCCTCTCAGGTGGTTCGTTTGCCTGGCAAAAGGCAACAATTCGGGATGAACCTGGAAATAGGCTGCGAAGGCAGGAAGGTCAAGCAAATTTTTTCGTCGCGGAAATTGTCTTGACATGGTCAGAAAATCCAGGTCCGCTTTTTCGGACAACATCGTTTTCAGAAAGCGCCAGGCTTGCTCCGGATGTTGACAGGTATTGAAGATGACGATGTTTTTGGGATCACCATAGGTATAGACAGGACCTGTGTGGTCATCCGGAACAGGAACTTCACGGAAATTATATTGTAAGCCCGCAGGCTTGAATTTTTCATTAAAATCAATGGTCCATGGACCTGTGAAGGTGGTGGCCACCCGTTGTGCTAAAAAAGGATCGCGTTGACCCTTCAGGGATTCTTTAGGAAAATATTCAGGCAAATATATTTTTTGTAAAAAATCAAAAACTTTCACGCCATATTCATTATTGAAAGCGGCTTTACCGTCTTTGACTAATGGTGCTCCCCCGGAAGCAGCATAATAGAGCGGAAGGAAATTAAAAAACCGTTGCCACCAAATCGCGTTGACTTCACTAATGCCTAGATAGGTGTCAGATTGTTTCAATTTAGCTCCGGCGGCCAGGAAATCAGTGTAATGCTGAGGAATCGAATCAATACCTTCTTTTTCAAATAACCCGGGATTGTACTCCATCATAATCGGATTCACTTTCCAGGGGATTTGATAGATATGGCCATTCGAAGAGGTGATTTCCTTTACCACCTGGGAATCACAACGTTCATACAGGAATGGTAAAAAACCATCCAGTGTATCTAAAGGAATAAGTACGCCGCTCAGTGCGAAATCTTCGACATCGCCCTGCCACATGTTGGCATACATATCCGGAGTCGTGCGGCCTACGACGGCGGCCAGAATGACTTCTTCACTGGATTGACCTTCCGGTACCAGTTGAAACGCTATCGGTATATCGGCATGCTCCTGGTTCCAGGCATCAACATATTTTTTCGTAAAATTGATTTCTTCAGTATTGTTTGATGACCAGAAAATCAATTGATGATGATCGCGATCTTCCCGTTGACAGGACAAAAAAGGGAATAGTAAAATTCCGGCAACCAGGCGCTGTGCCCACGTGATACCGCTATTTCCTCTTTTATTGCTCATTATTTCCGGGACAATGATTATTATGATCTTACCACCTTAGTGCTATAACTCGCCGGTTTATTCTGCTGGAATTGATTACCCCCCGGAGGAATAAATTGTCCGGGCGTGATTTGTTTGTTCCAGTCAAACTTGCTTTTCTCCTGGTAGATTTTCCGGAACTGCATCGGAGTACATTGGTGGGTATCTTTAAAGATCCGGTTGAAATTGGCGATGTTATTGAAACCGGACAAAAAAGCGACGCGACTGATTTGCTCATCTGATTCGATGAGCAGCTGGCAGGCATGCTCGATGCGCATGGCAATCAGGTACTCAGAGAAACTCCGGTTGGTTGCCTTTTTAAAAAAATGACTAAAAGCAGAATCCCCGAGATTGACCTCACCGGCCACATCGGACATTTTGAGACTGCTTTCCTTGAAATGCTTCATGATATATTGATACGCGGCATGTAATCGTTTGCTGTTGACCTGGACCGGGTTGACATTGAAGCCTTCACTGGCCAGGTATTCCATCTCCTTCGAGGTGGACAACAAATCCAGCAGGAGCAAAAAAGCGGCGGCACTTTGCACCCCGTTCAGCTTTACCAGTTTCTTCATTTGCCTGAACGCTTCCCTTCGGGTTTGTCCGTAAAAACGAATTCCCCTTCCGGAATGAATCATCAGGTTTTGCATCTGCGCGAAAGGCTTTTTGGATAAAAAAGCCTTATCAAACAAGTGCATATCAAACTGAATGGTGATCACCCGGCATGGATTCTCTTTTGTTCCCTGCCGAATCTCATCATCCCACTTATGGAACAGATACGGACCGATCAAAACGAGGTCTTCATCCTTATAATGACTGGTCGAATCTCCTACGATACGGGTTCCGGCACTGCCGGCTACCATCGTCAATTCAAATTCCGGATGATTATGAATCGGGTAGTCAAAACCATTATTGACCGAGTCCAGCATCACAAACAAGTCCGAACCTGTGACCGGCGTGATCTCCTGATATACTTTCATAATATTAATAAGGGTTTATATCTGTTTGATCAGATTTTCATAAAAATACCATTCTTTTCACTTAAAGTACAAATTTGCCGATTGGTGATTTTGTAGTTTCACCTACCATTCCCATGCACATCATCCTGTTTCCGGACCCCTCCCGGCAACTGATCGAACACCCGTTTTTTAATCGTTTTGCTAAACGACAACGTATTCGTCGATGAAGAAAAATCTAATGTGCTCCCTGATGGTGATGGTTTCCAGTATCACCATAGGGCAGAATATCACGGTCTCCGGAACCATCCTCTCTGGTGAAGATCTGCAACCTGTTATTGGAGCTAATGTTGTCCTCGTCGGAACTGACAAAGGCACCACCACTGATTTCAATGGTAGTTATTCGATTGAGGCCCCGCCGGATGGCCGGCTATTGTTTTCGTTTATAGGTTATCAGTCCGTAGAATTGCCCATCCATGGACAGGCGCAAATCAATGTGACACTCAAGACTGATGAACAATTGCTTGAGGATGTAGTCGTGACAGGTTATAAAAAAGAAATCAAGAGCAATGTCTCCAGTGCAATCTCCACGGTAAAAGCAAAAGACATTGAACAGCTTCCTTTACTTGGATTGGATCAGGCTTTGCAAGGCCAGGCCCCCGGTATTCAGATCACGCAGACCACCGGAGCTCCCGGGGATGATATTGCTGTTCGTATCCGTGGTGCCGGAACATTTGGGAACAACAATCCCCTCTACGTCATCGATGGAGTGCCTACAACGGGAAACATCAATATGTTTTCGATCGGCGATATCGAATCCATTCAGATACTTAAAGACGGTGCATCAGCCTCCATCTATGGCGCCCGCTCTGCCAATGGCGTGATCGTGATCACCACCAAAAAAGGGAAGAAAGGAAAACCGGTCTTTCAGTTTAATAGCTTTTATGGTATTCAGCAAGCTAACCGTCTCCCTTCCCTGCTCAACAGTGAAGATTATCTCAAGATCCGCAATGAAGCCATCAACAATTCAAATGCGCTGCGGGATCCTATTCGTCAACTGGATACTTATCCGCTTTCTATCCTGGATACGTTACCAAATGTGGACTGGTTAAGTCAATTGTTCAGTACGGCGCCGACCCAGCGTTATTCCTTGTCAGCATCGGGTGGCGGTGATAACGGAAGCTTTTATATCATGGGGGAATATTCCAACCAGGATGGCGTGTTCAGGGGACAAAGTTTTGATAAATATTTACTTCGTTTCAATGGAGATATTGGGACTAAAAAATTCAGGGTAGGTAATAATCTTTCCCTTGCTTACACCACACGTGATGTTATCGGCAGCAGCGGAGATGGTGGCGGACCAGGAAATGAGCTGAGCGGTATTCGCTACACGCTTATCGCAGCTCCCGTATTTCCGATTTATGATGCGGATGGAAATTATGTCCCCACTTCTGCTTCGCTGGGTGATCCGACCTTGTATGGTGACGGTAATGCCAATCCCTTAGCGTTCGTGGATGCCACGGACTGGACGATCCAACGCTACCGGATCTTTGGAAATGTTTTCGCCGAATGGAATATCACTGATCAGTTAAAATTTAAAACCACGGCCGGAATTGACCTGTTATT
Source organism: uncultured Saprospiraceae bacterium (assembly GCA_963837505.1). Lineage (GTDB taxonomy): Bacteria > Bacteroidota > Bacteroidia > Chitinophagales > Saprospiraceae > Opimibacter. Next base: position 529,418 of record CAWINN010000020.1, read on the forward strand.
TCAGAATGAATCGATTTATAAAGAAAGGCTTTCCGTGGCCATCTATGATCCCACTTCCCTCTCGGAAGGAGATGTAACGGATCGTAACCTGATCTGGAACAACACGCTTGAATACAATACTGCTTTAGACGCCGCGCATAATCACAACTTAAGTGTACTCGTCGGCATGGAAGCCATTGATGACCGTACGGATTATCTCGGCGCTTCCGCCAGGAATTTTTTACGCAGCGATCCTAATTTACATTTTATCGATAACAGCCTCAATCAGGAATATGGCGATATAGGCGCCTCCGGTATTGCCACAGAATGGGGATTGCTCTCTTACTTCGGACAGGCAGGTTATAATTACAAAAACAAATACATCCTGAATGCTTCCGTGCGATTTGATGGCTCATCTCGTTTCGGAAAGGACAACCGGTGGGGAACCTTCCCCGCTTTTTCTGCTGCCTGGAATGTTTCAGAAGAACCTTTTTTCCAAAACATAAAACCGGTCTCTCATCTTAAGCTGAGAGCCAGCTGGGGACAATTAGGTAACCAGGAAATAGGTATCTATCCATTCAGTTCCTTGGTCCAAACCGGTTCCCTGGTGTATGATTTCGGAGGAACAATAGCCACCGGCGCGGAATTAGTAGAGTCTGGCAATACCAATATTAAATGGGAAACCACTACCCAAAAGGATGTTGGTCTTGAAATGAGTTTTTTTGAGGACCGGATTTCCCTGACGGCGGATTATTATGATAAAAAAACGGATGATATTCTGGTCCGCGTTCCATTGCCACAGTCTGCGGGTGCTTTCACCCCGCCTTACGTCAATGCAGGAAAAGTAGAGAATAAAGGATATGAATTCGGGCTCACGTATAGAAATACTACCGGTGACCTTCACTATGAAATCGGCGGCAATATTGCTACGGTGCACAACGAGGTGTTGTCCCTGGCGGGAACAGAGCCTTTGTTAGGTGGATTCGGATTGTCGGATGGACCGATTACCAAGACGGAACCCGGATATCCTCTCGGCTCTTTTTTTATGTATAAAATGGAAGGCATATTCCAGACCCAGGCTGAAATTGATGCGGCTCCTTATCAAAGCGATGATACAAGGCCTGGTGATGTCCGGTTCGCCGATCTCAACGGGGATAATGTGATTGATGACAAGGATAGGGCGCACCTGGGAAATCCTTTTCCCAAATTTACTTATGGATTTAATTTGACCCTGAACTACAAGCGTTTTGATCTTTCCATGTTGATCCAGGGTGTACAAGGAAATGATGTGTATTTCCTCTATGGCAATTTTGCATACGAAACCCAATTAAGAGGCTTCAACAGTTACAGTGATATATTAAATCGCTGGACGCCGACCAATACGAATACGGATATTCCCCGGGTCACTGTTGACGACCGCAATCGCAATCGTCGCATATCCACACGTTTCCTGGAAGATGGTTCCTATCTGAAGATGCGCAATCTTACTTTGGGTTATGACCTGACGAAAGCGATCAGGAATTCCAAACTGTCGTACTGGCGGATTTATGTTTCCTCCCAAAACCTGTTTACCATCACCAAATACCACGGCCTTGATCCCGAGATCCAGGCCAATACCAATGACACCAAAGGATATAATGTCTCTTCCGATTTGGCGGTCGGGATAGACTGGGGTACTGTTCCTGCCCCAAGGACATTTTTAGTAGGTATGAATCTTAATTTTTAATCGCCATGAGAAAACAACTGCAATCGATTTTCGCTGCCCTAACCTTATTGACCATATTTTCCTGTAGTGGATTACTGGATAAGGAACCGCTCGGCAGACTGGATGCCGATACTTATTTCCGCACCAAGGACGATGCCATTCAGGCTGTCAACACTGCTTACCGTTCCTTGTTGTTGAGTAACAACAACAATAATTTCTACTGGGTATTTGGAACTGTCGCATCCGATGACGCCATTGCCGGTGGAGATGGATCACGACCAGGGATCAATGACATCGACATCATGCATCAAAATGCCGCTACCCAGGAAATGAATGATTTCTGGAAATTGAATTATGCCGGCATTGTTCAGGCCAACACCGTCATTGAAAAAACGCCACTCATTGATGCTGACCAGGCTTTCAAAGATCGTGTGATCGGTGAAGCACTTTTCCTCCGGTCGTATTATCATTTTATTCTCGCGCAGGTTTTTGGAGACGTACCGTTGATTTTAAAAATTCAACCACCTGATGAAGTATTGGTTTCCAGGACGCCACAGGCCACTGTTTTCGCTCAGGTGGCCAGTGATTGTGCACTTGCCGCTTCGATGCTGCCGGTTTCTTATACAGGTAATGATGTAGGAAGAGCCACAAAAGGTGCAGCCCTTGCCTTAAAAGCAAAAGCACATCTCTATCTGAAAGAATATAATGACGTCATCTCCACTATCGCTGATATCAAAGCCCTTGGCATTTATGCGCTGACGCCCAATTACCAGGATAATTTTCTGGACTCGACCCAGAATAACAGTGAATCCGTTTGGGAAATACAGCACACCAATCTCGAGTTGGGAGTAGGTAATAGTCTCAATCAATGGTGGGCATCGAAAAAAGTCCCCGATGGATATGGCTTTGCTGAAGTGGATACGAGTTTTGTCAACACCTTTGAGCCTAATGATCCCCGGTTAAAATTTACTGTAGCGAGGAAGAATGAAGATTATTTTGGTGTCACTTACAAAGCTTCCTTCTCATCTACCGGGGCCAGTCCAAGAAAATATCTTCAGCCGGTGAGCGAAGTTTCTCAGAAATCAGATGGCGGTATAAATTATACCAACATCCGGTATGCCGAAGTGTTGCTATGGGAAGCAGAAGCATTGGCAGAACTCGGCCAAACATCCCAAGCCCTGGTGCCTCTCGAAGAAGTTCGCGCAAGAGCACGTGCCCAGTCAGTAGATCCGTCAACGACCCTACCCGAGATCACCACGACCGATCAGCAACCACTCATCGATATCATACGGCATGAACGGAGAGTCGAACTTGGATTTGAAATGCACCGCTTTTTTGATCTGGTCCGATGGGGAATTGCTGATCAGAAAATCCCGGGATTTGTCGTCGGAAAAAATGAAGTCTTCCCCATACCGCAAACCGAACTTGATTTAAATCCAAACCTCACGCAGAACCCGGGGTATTAATTGACTATGATGAATTACGTGAAGTGTTGGATAAGTTGCCTGATTCTGCTATCGTTGGTTGGCACAATGACAGCACAAACCGGACAGGTCAACATTCAGCGCATAGACATGATGCCCAATGAGCCTTCCCCATACATCATGAGGGATTGGAAATCTGTGGCACTCGGTTACGATTCGCTTGTATATGACATAACCAAAACAGGCCAGTATCTCCCCCTGGTTTTTATCAGATCCAAAGGCACCAATTATCCGGACAGAGGTTCGTTTGGACTTGATTCCTATGTAGGCACTTTCAGTTCCAACAATGGGGAGGCGATCAATGTGATGCCCTCTCTGGTGGGTGCGTCGTTGGTCGGCATAGACAAGCGCAATCAATTTGGCGAAGACTGGATCCTCATGTGCCAGGATTATTTCAATTCCGGAAATGGTGAAAATCTTTACCTGAATAATATCGGCGGACACAGTGGCAATGACTGGTGGTATGACATGCTCCCCAATATTTATTTTTTTGAACTCTATGATCTGTACGGTCCTGTCGGTGATGCGGAATCGCAATATCATTTGATAGCCGATCGCATGTATGATGCTGTAGTGGCCATGGGCGGCAAAGCCACTCCCTGGACCAAAGCCAATATGGATTACCGGGCGTGGGATTTTCTACACATGCAGCCAAACCCGGATGGCGTGCATGAACCGGAAGCAGCAGGAGCTTACGCCTGGTTACTTTATCATGCTTATCAAAAAACAGGAGATCACAAATATTTGCAGGCGGCCGAATGGAGCATGGAATTTCTGAACGGCCTGGGCAGCAATCCTTCTTATGAATTGCAACTTCCATTTGGTGCATATATCGCCGCAAGGATGAATGCGGAGATTGGTACTAAATACCTGGATGAAAATTTTCTCTACTGGATTTTTAATCGCGGGCCTTTACGCGGTTGGGGAACGATCGTAGGCAATTGGAACACCTTTGATGTCAGTGGTCTCGTCGGCGAAGCTAATGATGCCGGCAATGATTATGCGTTTCAGCTGAATGGCGTACAACAAGCCGCTCAACTCGCTCCATTAGTCCGGTATGATAAGCGATATGCACGGGCCATAGGAAAATGGTTGCTCAATGTGGCCAATGCGACTCGATTGATGTATCCCGGTTTTCTGCCATCTGCTATGCAGGATGCCAATGCATGGTCCACAGCCAATGATCCAAAAGGAGTGATGGGGTATGAAGCATTACGTGAAGTGTGGAATGGCATGAGTCCTGTTTCTACCGGCGATGCATTAAAAGGCGGATGGGCCGGTACGAATCTCTCGCTCTATAGCACTTCCTCTATAGGCTATCTCGGAGCCATCCTGTCGACTACCGACGTGGATAAAATTCTGAAGATTGATTTACTGAAAACTGATTTTTTCCATGATACGGCTTATCCTTCATTTCTGTATTTCAATCCTTATACCACTTCGAAATCGGTGACGTTGGACGTTGGCCCTGATGCCAAAGACATCTATGATGTCCTCACAGAAACATTTTTAGCCACCAATGTAAGTGGTCAAGCACAATTAAATATCCCTGCCAATCAGGCTATCTCCATTGTTGTCGCGCCGGCTAATGGTGCGGTCAGCTATGATAAAAACAAAATGCTCATCGATGGTGTCGTGGTAGATTACCGGCAAACCCAGCAGGCTTACAATTATCCTCCGCGCATTCAGGCTTTTGCAACAGAAAACAATACTGTTGAAAAAAATAAGGACATCACGCTTTACGCCAAAGGCATAGACCAGGAAACGAAAGATCTCACTTACACTTTCTTTTTTCCGGGTGATACCCTTTCCGGCAAGGCTAAAACAGCCACATGGACTACGCCAAATGAAACGGGCATGGTGACTTTAAAATTAATAGCCACGGATGAAGGTGGCCTGAGCGATACGGCTTATCTGGAACTCCATGTCGTTGATGAGATCAATATTTCCCCGGTCATCAACAGCCTGGTCGCCGGGAGCCGGTATACGCAACCTAATTGGGCCATAAACCTTACTGCTGACGTCACCGATGCGAATAATGATCCGATTAGTTATGATTGGACTTCTACTGGAGGATCGATTGGAGGCTCAGGAAGTCAGGTCACGTGGTATGCTCCGGCAAATGAAGGTATTTACACGGTTCAGTTGCAGGTCAATGATGACCGCGGCGGCATGTCCAGTGCCAGCATTAAACTGTTAGTGATTGATTTGAGTCAGCATGTGGAAGGCAACCTGATTGCATGGTACCCTTTTGACGGGGATGCACAGGATTATAGTGGACATGGATTGCACGGAACTGTCAGCGGAGCCAAACTCACTACAGATTCGCTGGGCCAACCTTTATCCGCTTATTTTTTTGATGGAATAAATGATCAAATCCGAGTAGCCAATGACCCTGTGCTCAATTTCGGTGATGGAATCAGTGTCACCGGATTTGTAAAACCCGGAACAATCGGGGACAAAGAACGGTTCATTATTTCTCACGGCAGTTGGCAAAACCGCTGGAAAATCTCCATCACCCCGGAGAGAAAGCTTCGTTGGACCTTAAAAAATACAACTGGAGGCGTGAAAGATCTGGATTCAGAAACAACTTTGGAAGAAGCTCGTCAATATCACGTAGCTTGTACATATGATGGCCATTTCATGGAAATCTATATTAACGGGCGGTTAGAGAGTTTTACTACGTTTAGTGGCACCCTTAATCCGAGTCCTGTAGACCTGGAAATCGCTCAAATGGTGCCGGATGATCCCTCTTATAATTTCGGTGGCATACTGGATGAGATCAAAATATTTGATTATGCCTTATTACCGGATTCTGTTTTCGCTGAAAGTGGACAGGTCATGACTGGAATCGCTAATCCCGAGGCTTCAAGCCTTGAGGATATATACCTATATCCCAATCCTGCCCATCAATCCATTACTCTCGAATTCAGAGATAATACTACCGCACACCATTTTGCCCATGCAGCATATCGAGTTTACAATGTCGCAGGGCAGGAAATGTTTAGCGGCCGATTGAATGATCAAGCCATACAAACGATTGATCTTTCCTCTCTCTCGCCGGAAACGTATATACTGAACATCATCCATGACGGTTTTCAGGTCAGTAAAACCATTCAAATTCATTAAACACGGACATTCTCTATTACTAACAATAAAATCCTTTTATCTGATGAAAAGAAATTCAACCTATTATTTTTTAATCCTCTTTCTGGCTTTCCTGGTGCCTGATATTCGAGCCCAGCAAGTGGTAGCCAATTACACTTTTGATGGCACGGCAAGCGATGCATCTCCATATGCTAACCATGCCAGGGTCCATGGGGCAAACCTTACCCAGGACCGGTTTGGAGTGGCCAATCACGCCTTTTGGTTTGACGGCATCCAATCTTATGTGGAGGCTGCCAATTCAACTGCATTGCAAACACCCGCCACTTCGGTGAGTTTTTGGGTACGCGTGGATGAATTACCTGCCCAAGGAGAGGTATACCTGATGTCCAATGGGGGTTGGCAGGAGCGATGGAAAATTTCATTGCCTTCTCATGGTAAACCAGTCTGGACAACTAATTATGTTGGCGGCATTTCTGATATGGATTCCGGCGATGGCCATGAACTCGTGGTCGGGGAGTGGACTCATCTCGTATTCGTACATGATGGAGCTAAGGACATCATCTACATGAACGGCATTTTAGTGGCTGAAAAAGATGTAGTCGGTGATTTGAACAGCACCACGTATCCTTTAGGCATCGGTTACAATCCTATTGATGGTGGCAACTATTTCAAAGGCGCCATAGATGATATCGAAATATTTGACGGTGCCCTGGATGTCATCCAGGTGGCTGACCTCTATGCCTCTCAATCTACTCCGCCTGATTTTGGAAGCGATTTGGTAGCTGAATATCCATTCAACGGAAACGCTTTTGATGCCACCACCAATAGCAATCATGGAAAAAGCATCGATGTCACTTATGTTCCTGACCGTTTCGGATTTGGACGCAGCGCGGCTTCTTTCAATGGTACCAGCTCCGAAATTACTGCTGCGAATTCAGCCCAATTGAATGGGGCTACTACTTCCGTTTCCTTTTGGATCAATGCCAGAACACTGCCCGGAAATGGGGAGGTTTTCATCGCTTCTTTTGGAGGCTGGCAGCAACGCTGGAAGATTTCTCTTCCTTCTCACGGAAAAATGGTTTGGACTACCAATAACACCAGCGGCATCTCTGATATGGATGCCGGTGACGGTCATGAATTAATTCCCGGCCAATGGGCCCACGCTGTCTTCGTACATGACGGGACACAAGACCACATCTATATTAATGGCCTTGAAGTGGCACAGAAGGATGTAGCTGGCGATCTTAACCCCACGCAATATCCGCTGGGCATTGGTTACAACCCTGTCGATGGCGGAAACTATTTCGATGGCATGGTCGACGAGTTCGAAGTTTATAATTATGCCCTTACAGCCCAGGAAGTCACTGACCTGTTCCTGGCCCAAAGTGATGGCGGTGTCGATCCGAATGACATTCTGATGGCGAGCTATTCTTTTGCCGGAGATTACACTGATAAGAGTCAATATAAAAATGATGCCCTTCCGGATGGTGCCACCTTTACGATGGACCGTTTTGGATATGCTAATAATGCTATCCACCTGGATGGATCATCAGCACTGAATGTACTGAATTCACCCGCTTACAATACGCCCTGGGCGACCGTAAGTTTCTGGGTGAATATGGATGAGCTTCCAGGTAATGGAGAAGTTTTTCTCCTGTCTTATGGCGGCTGGCAACAGCGATATAAAATTTCTCTCCCCTCCCACGGCAAGCCGGTTTGGACAACCAATGGTGCTAATGGAATTTCAGATATGGATTCCGGTGATGGAAATGTACTGGTGCCCGGACAATGGATGCATGTAGTTTGTACTCATGGTACCGTCAATGATGAAATCTATATCAATGGTGTTTTGGCCAATTCAAAAGCCGTAGGTGGTGCACTCAACCCTTCTTCCTATCCGTTGGGCATTGGATATAATGCGGTCGATGGGGGTAATAATATGAAAGGTTCTATAGACGAAGTACAGATCTACAACCACCCGTTCTCCGCCTTTGAGGTACAGAATTTATATAATGAGCAAAGTACCCCACCTGTATTCGGAAGCAATGTGGCAGCCGATTATAAACTGGATGGAAATGCTCAGGATGATTCTGACTATCGCAACCATGGCAAGAATGTGGGAGCTACCTCTGGAAAAAACCGGTTTGGCCAGGCCAATCATGCCATGGTATTCAATGGCGTTTCCTCTGAAGTGGAAGCAGCTAATTCAGTTCAGCTCAATTCCCCTTTGACCAGTGTCGCTTTCTGGATCAATGTCAATAATCTTCCCGGTAACGGAGAAGCTTATTTGATGTCCTTTGGTGGCTGGCAGGAACGTTGGAAAATTTCTCTTCCCACTCACGGCAAGCCTGTGTGGACAACCAATTACGTCGGTGGTATCTCTGACATGGATGCCGGTGATGGCCATGAACTTCAGGTCGGACAATGGACTCAACTTGTATTTGTTCATGATGGTTTGAAGGATATCATCTATATGAATGGTATGCAAGTGGCGGAGAAAGATGTCGTCGGTGTTTTGAATAGTACCACTCACGATTTGGGCATAGGATATAATATCATTGATGGCGGTTCCTATTTCGACGGTTCGCTGGATGATATTTTGATTTTCAATACGGCCCTGACTGCACAGGAAGTAGCTGATCTCTATGATGCGCAGGCTGCAGATCCGGGCATTACTGATTTGGAGGCTCCTACGGCTCCACTGGATCTGGCAGCGAATGTTTCGTTTACGAATGTTGATCTAAGCTGGTTGCCTTCTACGGACAATGATTCCGGAGTGGCCGGATATAACGTATATGAGAACGGTAATAACGTGTCTACCACTACAGATTTGACTTCCTCTTTCAGCGGATTGCTTCCACTGACTTCCTATGAGTTTGGTGTATCAGCTGTTGACAGTGCGGGTAATGAATCGACGGTGTCTACATTGACGGTGATGACTGGAATGGATATGAATCCGGATACGGAAGCTCCATCTGCACCAGGCAACCTGCACATTACTGCCGGTTCTAATTCTGTTGTATTCTCCTGGGATGCTTCGACAGATAATGTCAGCGTCGCAGGTTATGTCGTAACCGTGGATGGTAATTTAGTGGATACGGTGTATTCACCGACGACCTCTATTTTCATCGGAGGATTGGATCCTTCTACTCTCTACACGTTCGAAGTATATGCTTATGACCCATCGGGAAATAATTCTGAGATTTCCGATATCACTGAGTCTACTACGGCTCCTATCGATACCGGAGAGCCTGGTCTGGTAGCCTGGTACAAGTTTGAAGGCGATGCGACTGATGCGACACCTTACCATAATGATGGCACCATCGGCGGTAATCCAACATTTGAGCCTGTAACGAACAGACCGAATGCGGCAGGTATGGACATTGTATTTGATGGCGACCAGGATTCTGTATTGTGTCCAAATGCTGTACAGTTGATTTCTGACTATGCTACTGTCGGTTTCTGGATCCGTTTGGATGGTCAAAACCTGATGGATGCTGAAGCTTATATCATGTCCTTTGGTGGATGGCAGGAGCGTTGGAAAATATCCCTTCCACAACACCGGAAAATAGTCTGGACGACCAATGGCAATAATACCCAGTTTCCTCATTTCATTCATGACATGGATGCCGGAGATGGTAACGAGCTTGTGCAGGGATTCTGGTTCTATGTGACGATGGTTCATGATGGAACGGATGATATCATCTACCTGGATGGGGATGAAGTCAACCGGCAACCGGTACCTTCTAAACTCAACAGTACAGCTAATCCGTTCGGTATGGGCAACAATCCTTTAGATGGTCACCAATACTTCCATGGAGCACTGGATGAAGTGAAGATCTACAACAAAGCCCTGACGGGTGATGAGATCACCCAACTGTACAACACAGGCACTACCGGTATCGGCGAGGTGCCGAATGAAGTGCAGAAGTATGTGGATCTGATCTATCCCAATCCAACCGTAGATCAACTGGTGATCAAACATGGATTCGGCACCACGCAGGATCTGTTGATCCGCATCTTCGATAATGCCGGCCGGGAAGTTAGTTCTTCCAGGGTTAAGGCAAAGGATATGTCGAATGGACAAATCAATTTGAATGTAGCTGATCTCGGAATCGGTATGTACAACCTGAATTTTGTACTCGGAGGTAAAAACCTCGGATCCATACCGTTTGTGAAACAGTAAAAGAGTAGTGTTTAGGTTACGACGGGTAGTCGTTCATTCAGGGTGAACAAGGCTACCCGTTTTTTTTTAAGAGGACGCAGATCTATTACGATTTGTTTTATGATAAATTAAGATCTTAATAAATCATAAATCAATCCGTGCGAATCTGCGTCCTCTTTTATTACTCGCCATTCTCCACCGCGATGATTTCCCCGGAGGTGAGATCCAGGGCTACGAGGTTTCCCAATCCGTAATAGTCTGTATACACACATCCCCCATCGATGTCGATTACATTTGACCCGGCCTGAGCCCTGATCAGCGGCAACGAAGTGGGTGTATGGCCATGAACGATTATGCTGTCCCCTAATTTATTTCCATCAACCATAAAATCACGGATCCACATCATGGCCTGCGTATCTTCAAAGGGATCCTTGATTTTAAAATTCAAACCGGCGTGGACCAAAATATATTTTCCCACCTCAAAGTAGAATTGCGTTTCGTAAAAGAAAGTCTTGTACTTTGATTCCAGTTCATCGTAGGATCCTATTCCAAAACTCTCCATGGTTTTCCTGCCTCCATTCTCCACCCAGCGGATGAAATTCTCCCTGGCCTTTCCAGAATCCATCATCAACTGCTCATGATTACCCCGAAGTGTATGGACGTGGTATCCTTTTTCCTTTAATTCCAAAATAAAATCTATCACGCCCTTACTGTCCGGACCGCGATCGACATAATCACCAAGGCAATACAGCTCATCTTCCTTTTGCAATTTGATTTTATCTAAAACCAACTTGCGGAAAGTCTTGTTGCATCCGTGTATGTCGCCGATGACAAAGATTCGAGTCATGATAAATTACTTTGCTTATTTAGTTCGTTTCGACTGCGCTCAACGACCAAAGAATTTTTACTAAAATTTATAAATGATGTTTTCGACTTCGCTCAAACATAAGAAAATGAAAAGAATAATTTCTTTGTGAGAATTCATAGTAATAATTCCATTGTTGAGCGTAGTCGAAACCATAACTTAATCTGTTCAGTAGTATTTCGTTGGTCGCTGAGCCTTGTACTGAGCGAAGTCGAAGGATAGTCGAAGCGGACCGATTACGGGCACTCATTACTTAATACTATATCTGAATCCCACGTACCATTCCCTTCCAAATATCGGTCCCCAGATCAAACCGCTGTCGAAATAAGGACTTTGGGGATGGGCGGCATCAATGATCACCGGATCCTGTTTATAATTAAAAATATTTTCCACTCCGGCATATATCTCCATATCCTTTCTGAATACCCGGGTCAATTGTCCACTCATCAGCCAATAGCCGGGTGAATCAGGCTTCAATTGAAATTCAACCGGATTGGTTTCCGTGTCCGGTATTCGCTGCTGTCCGGTATACTGCAAGGTAGCACTTGCCCTCCAATGTCCTTTATAGGTAGCCACACTGGATACATACGACACGTTGACAAAATACCTGGACGAGGGTGTAAAGATTTGTTCCCGCAATCCCTGGTCCCGGTAAGTTATTTTCGATTGCTGTGCTTTATACGCCATTTTGATATCAAGGCGTTTCAACAGCTCATACTGAATTTCCGCCTGGAACGTATTCGCATATGAAGGACCCTCTAAATTGTATATGTACAATTGCTGGGGACTGATATCCAGGTCGGTGATCGCTCGTTGAGTGAACCTCGTCTGATAAAAATCAAGCACAACAAGTCCGCTACGGTAATCCAGTTTGAATTCTTTCGTTACACTGGCTCCAAAATTCCATGCTTTCTCCATTTGCAATCCATTATAGGGCAAGGATGAATGGCTATTGAGGTCACCCATGGTCCACTGCCGGTTGCTGGCCAGCCAGCCGAGATTTTCTGCAATCGGAAGTGGGCTCCGCATTCCTCTTCCGACCGATGCGCGAAACACAATCGATTCCATCGGGGCATACCGCACATGCAAACGCGGATTGAACAACCAACCGAACAGATTGTGATGGTCCAGACGTAAACCAGTCACCACCGAAAATTTTTCATCTGGCTTGAAAGTGTATTCCACAAATGCCCCGGGAACGATTTCCTTTCGATTGTAATCTATGGCATCGAGCCTTTCCCGGTAATCATCATACTTAAAACTCAAACCGATAAAATACTGGTGACGGGTGTCACTGATAATGGATCGATACATCCAGTTGCCATACAGGGAAGTTTGTTTGGCATCATACAGATGATCGCCGATGACGGCATGCTGCGTATGATGAGTGTATCCCCACTGCGACCCAAATGAATTGTACCGCTTGGCCGGAAATATGTAACCAAGTTTACCGTACACCTGAATGCGATCGTTGTCTATCCGGGCATGATAATACCCGGGGAGTCCTTCTTCCTGCGATGTGGTTCCGCTTTCCTTCTTATCATCCAGCCACTGTAAGATGAGCTGGCTCTCCCAACCTGATTTGGTATTATGATAATCCCATCGGTTCGCCAGGGTGATCAAACTGCCTTTAGGCATATCCGCGAAATCCGTCCTGATTTCGATCATGATATTGCGGCGTGTTAGTGTATTGACCCATCAGTGCTGTATGTATCATTGGACTGATATTGGCCCGGGTAAAAAGGTTGACTTCTGACCTTGACGCTTCATTGAAAAAACCATTGATCAGGAATTTGTCCTTATCCTCGGGTTTTTTCAGTTCCACATTGATCTGCCCGGTCATACTTTCATATCCCTGGAGTACAGATCCGGATCCTTTACTGATCTGTATGGATTCGATCCATGGACCCGGTGTATATAACAATCCATAGGGAATAGCAATACCTCGCGCTCCGGGCATCTGTTCCTGCGTTAGTAGGCTGTATTTTCCCGAGAGGCCCAGCATCTGAATTTCTTTTGCCCCGGTCACGGCATCGGTAAAACTTACATCAATCGTGGCATTGGTTTCAAAGCTTTCAGACAGATTGCAACAGGCCGCTTTAAACAGCTCTTCTTTCGAAATGCTTTGCATCTGTAGCGGATCAAGAAATGACACTTCTGTGGTGCGCCGGTGATGAGCGACCACGACCTCATCCAACACTTTGGCTTCTTCCTTGAAGACAATGGAGAGGTATTGGCCAGGGCTTACTGTAACGGTATCCGGATCAAACCCGAGATACTGAAAGATAAGTCGGTTGCCATCCTCATCGCCATGCGCCATAAAAAAGTAACCGGTGGAATCTGTGGTGGTGGCCCTGTTGCTTTCCAGCCAGACCACGTTGACAAATTCCAGGGGTTGAAGTTTCCCATCCAGGGTTTCCTCCATCACCACCCCTTTTACCGTTATATCCTGGGCCAGGCCTGTCTCCATCATCCAGAAGAAGACAGGCCATAACCAAAACAGTTTTTTCAACACGGCTTAGTTTTTTCCCGGGTCGTTATCGTATTGACAACACTTAGGCAATTTGGCATAAGCTTTTGGATCCGCCTTGGCGAGATCGGAATCATGTCCCGCTTTTGCCAGCGCATTGGCTACTTTTTGCTTATCCATTTTAGCCGAACCAACAATGACCAGCATGTCGGTTTTTTGATCCCACTCGGCTTTCTTGACACCTTTGACATCCAGTGCCGTTGATTCGATACGGGCTTTACATTGTCCACATACACCAGATACGTGAAAGGATATGGTTTGTTCGCCAGATGAATCAGTTTTGACCTGGGCCTGGGAAAAAGTCTGTCCGGACCAGAAGAAAAAGAAAAGCACTATCGCGCTGATATATTTTATGGTTGTGTTCATCACAAATAAGTTTAAGTGAAAAGTGAATAACGAAAAGTGAATGGTGAGTAGTAAATAGTGAATAGGGAGTAATAAATTCACTGGATTTCATCGAAATGAAACGCAGATGCCGGAGGCATCTCACCACCCTGGCTAGGCGTAATAGATCAGCGAGTGAAAGCGGATATAGATCGGTGGCCCGGAATCTGAAACATTACTATTGGGAGAGAAGGCAGAGATCGTAAGGGTAATGATTCCCGGGGCTTTCAGTAATGGCTGATGATTGGCCATGAGGGCTGGCATCCAATACAGGTAGCCCGGCACCACGGACGTCAAATCCTGGTTGAAGACTTTTACCTGGTCATGGCAGCAGCCGTTATTTTTCTTCTCACACTGTTTCGCATAAAATTTTTTGCAACATGCCGGCATACCCGCCACGGCCATGTCTGCATCATTGCAAGTTTTCTTAATGAGGATGGAAACGGATTCCAGTGCTCCTTTGCAATAATGAAAATGCATGGGCACACCCACCTGGGAAAGCAGGATCAGAAAAGTCAGTCCAAAAGAAAAAGTACGCCGAAGCATGTTACAAATTTACGGGTTTTTGAGGTGTCAATCTGTAAGAAGGTGTTAAAAAAGCATCGGGGAGCCAGGGGGCAAGGGATGAAAGGAGCAAGGGAGTAAGGGTAAGGGGTAATTAATTAGCAGTCTACAGAAAAACCTATTTGGTTGCATTAGCGAAAATTAGCGGCTATAGAATTGATTGGGATCAATGAGTGAAAATTAGCGGCTATTCATTTGCACATCAAAAGAAAAGGGGCCTTGCGTAACAAGGTCCCTTTTCTTAATCAGCTCGCCAGGGATCAGAAATTCCAGAGGCGGGTAAGGTTAAACCCAATCAGAATCTGATTGTCGCCAAAACTATTATCATTCAGCGAATGATTGTATTGCGGAATCAGACTCTTGTAGTTACCGACAAATACCTGGAAGGCATGTGCGCTGGTAACAATTTCAAAACCAAAACTTAAATTGGGTTTCGGATCAAAAAACTCCTGGTTCGTAATGGGCTGATCATACTCTACTATCAAACTCGAAACCTTTGAAAATTTATATCTGGCCAATGCTCCTGCGGAAAAGGTTGCATTCTTGTTCCGGCCCAGGTAGTTCCCCTCAGTATCATAGACGGGGTGGTAATTAAACCACGACAGATTGCCGGATAGCTGGAGGGAGAAAGCCTCCGAAAATTTTCGCGCAATCATGATCTGGTGGAAAAAGGACCATCGGTCGGTCGCTTCTTCAAAATTGGTATTCTCTTTTTCGCGGGTGTCAATAGCAGCATTTACATAGTAGGTCAAACTGACCGGGGTGCCGCCATTTGTTTTTTGCTGTAACAAAGCATATTTGGCAAAACCATCCCACAGGTTGTTTTGATTAGAGAATCCAAAACCTACCATCAACTTTTCAATGGGCACATAATCAAATCCGATCCGGATATTGGATGGAGCGAAGATGCCATAGAAATCTTTGTATCCATTATCCCAGGTGCCGAAACGGTGTTGAAAGTCCATCTGGAAAGTATTCTTATAGGGCACCATGACCGTTTGCTGGTTCATCAGCCAGATACTTTCAAAAGTCTTCTTTACCGGTTTGTTTTCCGGCATGCTGATCACCTCCTCTGTCGATTCCTGGGCATGAAGAACAGACCCCAGAAATACGAAGACCAGCAGGCTAAGAATCCATTTTGCATTACCCGGGATATATTTCCGTTCGTTTTGACCACTTTTCATTGCTGTTACTTTAGCTGTTGAACAGTTAGTTTATTTCACTGCATATCTTCCTATTGCAAGGCGGCAATAGAATTCACGAGCAATGCATTGGCATATTTGAAATTGTGCACGCCCCGGCTTTTATCTTCCTTGACAAAGGTGTAGTTAAATAAAGCACCTGCTTCATATTCGGCATATTTACCTTTTGAATTTTGTTCCGTTGTCGGATTATACAAGCCACGGGCAACCAGTAAATCTTCCAGTTCTGCCAGCCTGGCTTCAATCTGAGCCTGGCGGTCATCGACCAGCGCATTCAGGTCATTGGCATTGCTATGGCACTCAGCACAGGCCGCCGTATTGATCACGCCTTCCTCACTGATGACTCTGAAGGTATGGCCTCCCGAAGCATCACCATCCTGCACAGTGCCCATGTGGCAGGTGATACAGGCATTCTTAGCGCTATTGGCTAATAAAGCGGTATGAGCCGAATTTTCATAAGCCAACGGTCCGGGGATCTCATATCCGTTCAATCCCGGCAACATCATTCCCTGGGGACCGTGATGGGTCCCGTAACGGGTAGTAGTCATATTAACCGTATCCGTAGTATTGACTGTAGCCGGTTGAAATGGAAGTTCAGGTGTAAAGGTCCTGGACTGATGGCAACTGATACAGAGGTTAGCTTTTCCAAAGTCAAGTGTCTGGCCACCTACCCATATCGTCACAGGCGCCGTCTCAACAAATGCCCAGTCCGCATCGGTATATGTAGTATGGATTTGATGGCAGGTATAACAATTGATAGGTAAAGGATCCTGAATCGTTGCCGCAGTTTCATGTTCGCACCTGGTGCAATTCTTTCCACAAATCCCTGGCTGGTATGGCAAATTGCGCAGTTGGTGGCATTGTGATTATTGTTTCCACCGGTAGCGTGTACGGAATGCTCCCATTGATACTCCTTGACGGCTATCTTTTGATTATTGGCATGGCACTCAATACAGGTACTCTCGCTAGTGGGACCTGCAGGACCAACGGGTCCCTGATCACCTTCACAAGAGACTAATCCTCCTGCCATAGCCGTAAAAAGTCCGTAAACAAATAAGACCCCGTTTTTCATAATTGCATGGTTTATAAGTTGATGTTGTATAGTAGATTTAGTCTCGGTTTGTTAATAATCTAAAAAAGCTTTCCATATAAAAATCCATTCATGAGCAAATTTTGGGGTGATCAATATCAGATTTGCATTGATCTTCCTCATCTGAAAGTTTCCTCGTACTTTAATTATTGGCAGGCTTTTCAAACGGGAACTGGAATAACCAGGTCAAAAATGGAGGTTAATACCAGCAAAAACCCAACGTAAATTTCAAAATATCGGCCAGGGGACTGCCAGACCCGCACATTGACCCATAATCCACCCGGATCACACTCGGATAAACGCAAATGGTCTTTCTATAGGCAATCGCCTGATGTCGCATTGAGCAATTTCGAAATAGGTGTCTGGTGTAAAGAATCCTCAATCGATATCAAACATTTGCTGGCTTATCAGCACTTGTTCATGAGACAGGGAGAGTGACAATAGCAGATTGGTCCCTGGAACTCTCCAATCGCCACCGTGTCGTAAAGCCGAATTGGGATAAAGGAATATTTCCTGTGCATTTCCCCCTAATTTCCAAACTTCTACCTTCGCGACCGGATTGTTCAATTTATCGCTTTTCGAGGAAGGAACTGCTTTCAGTAACTTCACATCCGGAAAGCATTGGAGAATGGTAAAACCAATTGAATCTTTTCCTGGAATACCGTAAAAGCGATCTTTTTCTAAAGGTAATGACATCTGTTTTATCATCAAAGAGAAAAAAAACTTTTTTCTCCCTACCTAAAAACACAATTTTATTTTCATTTCTCCCTGAATCTGCATCGACGCGGGTGATACTGTCCCTAGATATAGTCCAGTAAAATTCAAGCGGTATCTCCTAAATGGGCAAAGTCCTCTAGGCGGTTTTGATTGTTTGTACCTGAACGAAGCGTGACAACTTCTTCTGTGCCGGGGTGAATCAGGTTGAGCGTGATTCCCGGAGCCCTGGGGGGAATCGTATCCTGGTTTTGAGGGTAGGTGTAGGTAAAAGTAAAATCAGGATAAAATTCCGCGAGCCTGCATCGATATTCGATCTTCCCAATCTTCCTGATCTTCATGGGGATGAGCGGGTAGGATGCTAAAAGGAAAGAAGGAGGATTGACATTCGTATGAAAATCTTCGGTTTCCTGCTGATCCATCTCCCGGATTTGCAATTCATAGACGGGGAGAAAAGAAGCGGTTTGGAGAGAATCCAGTTGAACTGTAAAACCCAACTTCATCTCCTGCTGAGGATTTCCCTGTTCCTGGATTGAAGGTCGGGTCTGGCTGACCGGCATGCCCAGGATTAAATGAAGAGTAGCCTTTTTACCGGTAAAAACATTAACTAACAAGCCGGCTAAAAACATCATGATGCCCACCAATCCTATCCATTTGATGGAAGATTGGCGAAGCATCATGATGGTCTTTTTCGTTTTGATAATCGGAATGTCCTATTCCGCGAATGTCCTTACGTAATGCACGAGTTGCCAGATGTCATCGGCATCCGGGATCTTCTTTTTGAAAGAAGGCATATCATCACGGCCTTCTGCTATTTTGTAAAAGATAGAACCATCGCTTTGTTTCTGAAATGCAGCTGTACTCATATCGCTGCAAGGAGTGGCCAGGGTCGCAGCTTTAGTCCCATCACCCAATCCTGTCTTTCCATGGCAGGATTTGCAATGCGTGGACCACAAGGTAGCAGCGGCTGCTTTATCAAATGTGACCGGGTTCTTCATGGCTTTGTTTTTATCCGGCACTACCCAGGGCGTGTTTTGTTGGGGAGTTACCATAAAAGCCATGATCAATACACCGGCCATGATCAGACCTGTAAAAGAAAAAATTACCTTTTTCATATTCATTTTTTTTCAGTTAATCAGGATCAAAATTATTCTTTTTAATCCCTATGATGTTCAATTATGTTAGCCTTAGCATGTACTTCACAATTAAGGCAGTATTATGGTTTGGCCCTGTTTTTCCCGATTTTATTGATCCTGGCGATTTCGAGGAAAATAAAAGCAATTGATCCCCAAACGCCAATCAATACCAGGTTGACAAGGATCACCAGCGGTATCGGGGCATTGGCCCTGGCTGACCACAACTGTCGCTGGGTGTAGAAGTCATCCACCTTGGTCGGTATACCCCACATCACAGTCTTATTTGCCTCTACATTACCCACGACCTCATTATCCTCCACCCTGGCTATGACGATGATATTACCGGCTTCATCTCCTTTGATATCCTTGGGAAATTCGATTTCGATACGACCGTCTTCATCGGTGGTTTCTGCTTCTCCGATCGGCAGCACACCAAACAATCGTTTAACGTATACCTGGCATGCAGCTCCGGTTACAGGTGTGATTTTTCCCGCACCATCTGGTTTTCCAACAAATACTTTCACTGTTCTTACGGAGTCGGCTTCATCGAGATTCATTTCCATCACAACTTTATTCTCAACGACTGTCTCCTCTGCGTCTTTGTATTTAGGATTATCCTGCACGCTAGCCAGGTAAGTTTTACCGGCCGATGTATCCGTTGCCGCAGTGGCCGTAATCATCAGGTAAGCCACACCATGCATATTCGAGGTGGCTTTTCCGAGCAGATTCGACGGCTCAACTGCGTCTCCTTTATAGAAACTGATCTCGACACCCTCCACGTTTTGAAACCTGCCCTCGACTTTCAATTTAAGGCTGACCTGCAATTTTAATTCATCATTGATTTTAAATGCGTCAAAACCTATCCGCAGTTTTTGTTTTTCAGCGGATTCGTTGTTCCTGGTGGAAGTGGTGTCATTTGTAGTTTCGGCCTGGCTAAAAACCGGTGGGGTTACACTCATTAATAAACCCCCCAGCAGAAAGCAGACGATCTGAAAAAAATGACTCGGTCGATGTATGATATTGTTCATGATCTTCATACAGTTTGATTTTCAAATGCGGGTTCTATCCCGGGGTCCTCCACCGGATGTTCTTTTTCTTCAATAGTCTCCACCACAGGTATGATCGGGAAATATCTGACAAGCAAAGTAACGATCAATAAGGCACCTGCCAACGTACTGGCGGTTATCCACCACTCAGCGAGCGTCGGCGTGTAATGTCTCCATGCAGCCGGGGCCTGATCCATTGGAAAATAGGGATGATTTAAGGTCGGAATGACGATCAGAAAACGTTTAAACCAAGCGCCTACAATCACCATGATGGAAATGATAAACATAGGTAAGGGCGACCTGCCTTTCTTAAATAATAGCAGGATAATAGGAATGATCATTCCCCCAATTTGCACTGACCAAAATAAAGGCGCATATATGCCGGTAAATAATTCATGCAGGTGAGCACTGTCAGATCCTTTCATCTTATAGGCTGGGACGAAATACTCATTAATATTAAAGTAGAGGTATACCAGGGACAGGAGCACTAACAGTTTGGCCATCCGGTCAAAATGCTTCAGCGTAATGTAACTTTCCAGCTTGTAAAATTTATTAAAAACGAACATGCAGGCAATAACCGCAGCAGCTCCTACCATGAAGGCACCGGAAATAAAATAAGGTCCGAAGTTTGTACTATCCCATCCTGCACGAAGCGTGGTCGCAAACAACCATGAGGTCACCGTATGAATACCAAAAGCAACAGGTATTATCAACACGGACAAGAGGGTTACGGCTTTGTTCAGGATTTTCCGCTGCTCAGGTGTATTGTGCCAATTATTGGCCATGAACCTGTATAACCATTGTTGCCATTTAGGTATATTTCTCAACCGGTCCCGCATCAGCGCCAGATCCGGAAGTAGCGGCAGATAAAGCAGTAAGGCACTGATAAAAAGATAAGTAGTGATGACGATAACGTCCCAGGTGATCGGGGATTGGATACGCGCATGAATGATCACATTGAGAAAGCGGTCAGGGCGTCCCATATCAATAATGATAACCAGTCCTCCAAAAAGAATGGAAGCCACTGCAATCATTTCCGATATCCTTGTCAAGGGCGTACGCCAATGCACATTGGTGAGTTTCAGAATCGCACTCACCAGTGATCCCACAAGACTGACGGCTACGAAAAAAACAAAATTGGCGATATAAATCCCCCAGATGGTGTAATCCCGTAATCCGGTGACGATCAATCCATGCCGGAGCTGTTGATAATAGAAAAAGAGACCGCCCGCTAAAATAGCCACCAAAAGGATGACCCAAATTTTTCCATATAAACCAAATTTTCGCGGCATTAAATCGCGGGTTATCTGGTCTACCTGGTTTTCGCTCAGGTTATGGATATTTTCTGTTTGAGAATTCATGATCAGTTTAATTTGTAGTTGGTGCTTCTTCGCAGTTGGCTCCATATCCTTGAATGGGAACAACCGGTTGACCGGTGGCAAATAATAAACCCTTGGTTTTGTTCCCAGGTCTTCCATAGCCCGGTATCCTGCACGGGTAGTTAATAATTCACTGAATTTGACAGTATCTTCCCCATTGCTGACAGCATCTTCATTTTCATCGCCGAAATAAAACACACCGTTAGGACAGGCTGTAACACAATGCGGCAGTTCGCCATCCCTGACCATGTCCGGACAGAAGTCACATTTTTCTACAGTACCTTTTTTCGCATTGAACCACCTATTTCCGGTGAGTAAGCACATGGTACATGACTTCATCTATACTTCAGGTTCACCCCAATTGAATACCCGCTGTGAATATGGACAGGCGGCCATGCAAAAACGGCATCCTATGCATCGGTCATTATCAATCAGTACGAGCCCGTCATCTCTTTTGAAAGTGGCATCCACAGGACACACTTTGACACAAGGCGGATCATCACAATGGAAAGCACATCGTTAGGCTGCCAATATGGGTGAAGACTCATCACTGTCCTGCATCTTCAGCACCTTAGGTATTCCTTTTGTTACCGGGAGTGGTGCATTTTCTGGCAGGCCTCTCACACACTTCCGTCGCATTCCTGCAACGGCCCAGGTCCAATGACCATGACAAATTTTTTGCCCGGTATTCCTTTACGGGCCTCATTGCCTTGAAACCAAACGTTTTAGGCACGATCATTTAAATGGCTTGAATCGACCTGTGACTGATCTCACCATCCGGGTGAAAGCAAGGCTATTTTTTCCCCTGTTTGGTTGCGTCTGTATTTTTACAGGAACACGCTGCACTTCCGCAAGTGGCCGCAGCTGCAGTAGCGGCAACACTCAATACTGTTGTTTTCAGGAAATCCCGACGTGGATTTAATTCCTTTTTATCGTGTGTTTCCATGGCTCATTTATCAGTTTTATTTTTTGCGGTCGTCCAATCGAGGATATCCTGGTTGGCCGCCTTTCTTGCGATCGTTCGCCTTTTCCAAGTACTCGCTTGCTACATTCACTAATTTTCCATCGGGAGTCAGCATGGAGTACTTTCTCTTCTTCTGGCTCTAAGGGCAGCATGGCCGTAGCTTTTTGCGAAAGCAGACCGGCACCACCCAGCAAGCCCAACGAAAGGAATTTTCGCCGGTTGCTGATGCTGTTTGAAGTTTTTTTCATGTTATGATAAACTTAAAAGGTGTGATAAATCGGGTTGTTAATTCCAGAGACGGGTGATATTGAATCCGAGGAGAAAATCACCATCGCCGGGGTTATTATTGTTAAACAGGTTATTACGCTGAGGGGTGATATTATAAAAATTGGTCATGAAAAACTGGAACTGGTGGGCACTCGTGATGAATTCCACACCAAAGGAGACATTGGTTTTCGGATCCTGCACTTCATGTGTGGATACGGGAAGATCCACATTGAGCAGGATGTTAGTGACATTGGTGACTTTATATTTTCCTCCGAAGGAAAACTCAAAGTGATCATTGTTGTATTTATCCACGGTTTGGCCCGCATCGTTTTTGTAAGCTTCGACCGTATTGAAATGCGATAAGCTGCCCGCGACCTGGAATGAAAACCGCTCTGAAAATTTCCTGGCAATGATGAGTTGGTGGAAATACGAAATGCGGTCGGTGGTTCCGATCAGATCCGGATTGGTAAAATAATCTTTGTTCCGGGTATCAAAAGCAGCATTACCATAATAGGTTACACTCACCGGCATGCCTCCGTTTTGCATTTGTTTGAAGAGGGCATATTTGAGGTTCAGATCCCAGGTGAGGTTTGTTTTTGTAATTCCGAAACCAACCATTAGTTTATCCAACACTACATATTCAAAACCCAGGCGGATATTGGCTGGTGCGAAGAATCCCGCGAAATCCTGCGCTTCACTATTGATCAGGCCAAAGCGGTGCTGTAGGTCAAACTCAAAAGTACCTTTGTAAGGGACCATGACCGTTTGGTCATCAATGAGCCAGATGCTTTGGAAAGTATTTTTCACGGGTTTTTTTACCGGGGTCTCCGGCATATTTTCTTCCTGCGCAAGCGTAATAGTAGTTGCGGCTGACCAGAGCAGGAAGATCCCCAGGAAATGATATATAGCTCGTTTCATGGCTTGATTGGTTTTCATTCGTTTAGTTATTTTTTGCGCCTTGTTGGATCCACTGGAGGATAGTAGCTACATCTCCGGGTTGCTTGCCTTGAGGGGGCATAGTAAGTCCCTTGTCTCCGTTCATCCACTGGTAGAGTTCGCTGTTGGTTGGCTCAATGGTATCAATTAACTCACCGCTCCATAAATTATCATAGGCTACTGATGCTCTGAGATCTGGTGATGGACCTGAACCATTATGACAGGACGAACCATTGCAACTGGCATTGAAGATAGGTACGACATCTTCTGAAAAGCTGATCGTGATCCCCGGATCGGGCTCAGGGGGCAGGATATCATCATATTTACAGGCGTTGACCAGGACGATCAAAAACCCGAGCATCATGCCTACGTAAATCAATGGTTTCATTTTGGTTTGTGTTTTATTAGGTTGATTGTTCAAGTTATTGAAAGAAATAGCGTTGAACTTTATTCCTTTATAAAGGTACCAGTGCTCAAAAGAGGCTTGTGATGAGAGAAATCAACCTGCAGTATGATAATCATCATGTTCCCTTTCCACTATGAAATATAAGGTTTTAGGTTGAAAATTGGAAAAAAGAGGTTTTTCGATTGTCCCGGTTTAATCTTGTGTTAAACCCGCCTCCTCCTCTCTGTCAATCCGTACTTTTGATATTATGCTTATCCGGCTTTTCTTTATGGTTGTTGTTGGAGTTCTCTCCAACAACTTGTGTTATCCCTCTATTTTGGCCCCTATCCCTGGTTCGATTACCTCATCACATCACCTGACAGGGGGGACTGAGAAAGAAAAAAGTGCGTCTTTGCGTCTTTGCGCGAGGCCTTCTTCAAATACCACATCTGACTCCCTCACCGTTTACGTCTTCCTCGAAGATGAATGCCTCATCAGTCAGTACTATACCAATGAGCTGACCCGGCTATATGACCAATACCATTCCTCCCATGTAGGTTTCGTGGGCTATTTCCCCAGCCCGACCACAGGACCAGAAGAGATTGCCACTTTTGCTGACGAGTTCAAACTGGCCTTCCCTTTGCTCCCCGACCATGATAAATCCTGGACTAAGAAATTTGAGATCACCGTCACCCCGGAGGTTGCGGTCCTGGATCACCGAACCGACCGGACCATCTACCGGGGCAGGATCGACGACAGCTATGTGCGGGTAGGGAAGAGAAAGCTCCACCCCCAGACCCACGACCTGGAGGATATGATCAAGACCTGGCAGCTCAACAAAGTGCCGGAGACTACCGTGGAGACAGAAGCGATTGGATGTTTCATTACCTTTGAGAAGTAGCGTTGGGCAGAGAGCTGAGAGCATAGAGAATAGAGAATAGAGAATAGAGAATAGAGAATAGAGAATAGAGAATAGAGCAGAAGGCAGAAGGCTGAGGGCTGAGGGCAGAGGGCAGAGGGCAGAGAGCAGAGAGCTGAGAGCAGAGAGCAGAGAGAATAGAGCATAGAGCATAGAGCAGAAGGCAGAGAGCTGAGGGCTGTAAAAGTCTACCCTTCGACTACGTTCAGCAAAGGAATGGCATGGTTAAGAAGAAAATAATCAATACTTCGCCCATATCATCACTATGCCTTTACGTTTAAATTGAAAAACATTTTTTTATAATTCATTCTCTAATATGAGATCACTTCTATCCAATTGTATCCGTTGTTGTTGGAGTTTCTTCCTAGTGAGCAAGTCGAACTATCTCCAACAACCAGCGCTGAGACGAATTTTATCAATCGTTTTTTTAGCCATTTCAATTCATTCTTTCGCACAGGTCACCTTCACGAAAGACATCGCCCCGATCATCTATAACAACTGCACCAAGTGCCATCGGCCGGGGGAGATCGCTCCCTTTTCCATGACCAATTATGATGAGGTGCTGCCCTGGGCACAATCGATCAAGTATGTGACCTCGATCCGCTACATGCCCCCCTGGAAAGCGGATCCGCAATTCTCCCGCTTCCAGGGCGAGCGCTTCCTTACCCAGGACCAGATCGATCTGATCGCCGAATGGGTGGACAATGATGCGCCTTACGGAAATGCCGCCGAAGAGCCGGCTCTTCCTGTTTTCCCTACCGGATCACAGATTGGCACACCTGATCTGATCCTCCATTATGCCCAATCCTATCATCACTATGGTGGCAGCCAGGATGAATACAGGATCATTGTATTACCGACCGGATTGACAGAAGATAAACAAATCGCCACTATCGAATTGCGCCCGGGCAACCGGCAAATATTACACCATGCCCTCTTCACTTATGATGATACCGGAGCTGCTGCTGCCATGGACGCGCAAGATCCTGCCTATGGTTATGATGGATTCGGCGGATTCGGAATTGATGGATGGTGGAACAGAATGTTACCAGGATACGTACCTGGTCAAAAACCAATATTATATCCCGAAGGCCTCGGACAAATTTTACCTGCTCATGCTGATCTGCTGATGCAAGTTCACTATGGACCATTTGCACAACCCTCGGATGACAGTTCGACCGTCAATATCTTTTTCAAAAAAGAACCCGTCACGCGCCAGGTACAGAATTTCATCTTCATTCCTTTCGATCCGCTGATCACCAATGGTCCGTTCGTCATTGCACCAAATACTGTCAAGACTTTCCATTGCCAGTTCACCTCACCAGTAAAGATCAGTGTCTTTGCCATCTGGCCGCATTGTCATTTGCTTGGACAGGAATATAAAGTTTATGCCGTGAGCGCCACCGGTGACACTACCAATCTCATCCGTATTCCGGAATGGGATTTCAACTGGCAGGGCTCGTATAATTTCAAAAAATACATCATCCTCGATCCCGGCACCACGATTCATGTATATGCCACGTATGACAATACAGACAACAATCCCAGCAATCCGAACAGTCCCCCGAAGTTGGTGACCTGGGGAGAAAAGACTACGGATGAAATGTTGTTTCTGCCAGTCTCTTATGTCTTCTACCAGGCCGGTGATGAAAATGTAGTCTTTGATCAAACTACCACTGCCGTTGAAGATCCGCACATCAGCTTCGTGGATCACTATCTCGCACCACCTGTTCCTAATCCGGCTAATGACCAGGCTTACCTTAATTTTGTTTTAGAAAAAGCGGATCACATTTCTCTCCGCGTCCTGGATATGCAAGGCAATGTGATCAAACAAATAGCTTCCAATGAATGGATGCAAGCTGGTCCACATACAAAGACACTGGAGTTGAGTCAGTGGCCTTCCGGAGCTTACTTTGTGCAGATGCTGGGGACTAATTTTATTCAAAGTCAGAAATTGGTAGTGAGCAGGTAAGTGGTTGAGTAGGAAGTAATCGGTAATCAGTGTTTCGGTAATCGGTAATCAGTGGGCAGTAGGCAATGGAAAATATCAATGCCGCATCGCAGCATAATGTTGGTAGAAGAAATTAGGAGAAAAAAATCCTTGGGGTAGCTGCAGCGCGGCGGGAATGCTTTTCGATTCTCTGCCCCTAAATCCCCTGAAGGGGACTTCCTATGAATTCTATTGATTAACACCATGCTTTAACCAGAGAATAAATAAGGAAATAATTGTAGGGCTACATCTGACATTGAATCCTGTAAAATACTTTCGCCGCATCGCAGCATAATGTTGGTAGAAGAAAGATTCTAAAAAAATATCTAAGGTAACCGCATCGCGGCGCAACTGCTTTTCACCCTTCACACCAGCTTTTCCTTCATCGCCTTGGACACTGCCTCGGTCTGCGAATTGACCTGCAGTTTTTCATAGATCTTTTTGATGTGCGTCTTGACCGTTTCGGTACTGATCTGAAGAGCGGAGCCTATCATTTTGTAGCTATTTCCCTCTACCAGTGACTCCAGAATTTCCTTTTCCCGGGCGGTGAGCTGATATTCATTTCCGGAAGGCGTGGATTTCTTCGCCGACAAAAGCATCAATACCCGGCTGGCAATGGAAGGCGTCATCGGCGCACCTCCTTTCAATACTTCATCAATCGCATTGAAGATTTGTGTCGGGGTGGAATGCTTCAACAAATACCCGTTGGCACCCCTGCAGATGGCATCGAAAATGTGCTGGTTATCTTCGAACACCGTTAGCATGATGACCTTGATGTCAGCTGATACGCTTCGTATTACATCGAGCCCCTTCAGTCCATTGACTCCCGGCATCTGGATGTCCATCATCACCACATCAGGATGCAAGGATTTGACTTCCGATTCCACATTGTTGCAGTTCGGGAAATCGCCGACGACTTCAAAAGTAGGATTGGCCGCCAGTAAACGAATCAGGCTCTCCCGGAATACCTGGTTATCTTCATAAATGGCGACTTTGGTTTTCATACTTCACAAATTTAAGGTGCTTCTATTAACCCAAATAATGGCCTGGAATTTGAATGCATTCTATCGAATATTAAGGAGGTTCATAAACGAAATTCAGGTTATTAGAAGCGCCCTTTATTTCAAAGTAAATGAAGACGGATCACATATTTCACTCCGTGTCCCGGAGCAGATTCCCGTGATACCGTGGCGCCTATCTGGTTCATCCTGGATTCAATATTTTTCAGTCCATTGCCATATGTTATCTCCGCATCATCCATTCCGATCCCATCATCCTGAATCTGAAAGATGACGTCCCCTTTTTGCTTCCGGATATCAAAATAGAAATTTTTACACGACGCGTATTTAGCAGTATTGTTGATGATCTCTTTCAGGGCAAGATATAATTCCTTGCGGTGGCTCAGGTCGATCTTCATGCTTTTCAGATCCGTAGGCACCGAATAATGAACATCTACCTCCTGGCTTTCCAGCATTTCCGACATGTATTGTTTCAGCCGGATCATCAGGTCATGAAGACTGTCGTGTGCCGGATTGATACTCCATACAATATCACTCATGGATTGCATCATCATATCGGATTTGTCCCGGATCTGTTGCAAGAGCGACGACAGTTCTTTGTTCTCTTCCGACATGCCGGAAGCGATTACGCTGAAGATCTTAATGCCACTCAAAGTCGATCCAATGTCATCATGCAGGTCGCGCGCGATTTGATTTCGCAACCGGAGCTCTGCCTGGTATTTCGTCCTTCGCTGCCAGATTAAATAGGCAGTAACTGAAGCCATCAAGGCTATAATTCCCAATACAAACCACCAGGTTTTCCAAAACGGAGGACGGATGATGATTTCCGGTGCACTGACTTCATCACTCCAGATACCAGCGTCATTAGCGGCTTTGATGACAAACTGATATTTCCCGGGCTGCATTCGTCCAAAACTGACAGATGACTGGTTGCCGAGAAACTGCCAATGATCACTGATCCCGGGAATCTTATACCAATATGTGATCCCTTGCGGATTATCATAATCCAACCCCCTGAAATCATAGGTCAGAAAGTTGTCTGAAAAATTGAGCCGGAGGCGCCCAGTCGGAGTCCAACTGAGCGCCTTATCCCTGGCCTTGATGGTTTCGAGATATAGCCTGGGTTTTTCCGTCTTGAAAAACAATTGTTGCGGATCCACCTGGTACAGACCTCCTTCAAATGTGCCATATAGCATCCCGCCACTGTTCATGAAAAAATAAGGTAAGTCACCCCCGAATGAATTCGACAGATTGATTTTCGAAATCGAACCTTTTCCCCGATCGTAATACAATAGCTCGCTGAAGGTCTGGATCCAGAGATTCGCGTGATCATCTTCTTCCACTGAAAATACGCGGTTGGTATTGGCAACAGATGCTACATCGACGAGACGGAAGGATTTTGTTTTCGGATCGAAGAGTATCAGCCCATAGTTTTCAGAACACAAAGCATAGCTGCCGTCTTGCAAGGCCACCATTTTATAAAATACCGGGCTAGTGACCACGACCTTATGCTCTGCAAATTTCCACGGAATACTGCTGAGCACCTGGTCCCGCAACGTGTAATAATACAGCCCTTTGTTTCGGATCGCGATCAGGACCGTATCGTAATGAAAAGGCATCGAGTAATTGATCACCAGGCTGTCGGGGAACGTGTAGTACTGAAATTCACCTGACCGGGTATTGAAGGTGGCGAATGCATTAGTATTAATCCTTCCTTTGACAAACAGTAAACTGTCATTGAAAGGGAAAAGTCTTGTAGGCCAGAAAGGAGCTTTGATAGGATAAAGTTTTTCAAAAGAAAATCCGGGATCTCCTTTCTTATTTTTATCCCGGGACAAAAGTCGTAATCCTTGCGGGCTGCTGACCCAAACTTTTTCCCCATCCATCCATGCATCGGGTGTAGCCTGGAATTCTGCGTTGTGTGTAGCGGGCAACTCCAAAGCCGTATTGAAAGAAGTGACTTTGTGGGTAAGGGTATTAATGCCAAACATCCCGAAGTAGGTTCCTTCCAGGAGAAAATCCGGCTGAACAAACTTGATGAACAAAGCATCTTCAACAAACGCTTTCGAATCCGATACCAGGGTGGGGATAGGGTTTTGGCGATTGAGGAAATGCAATGCGAGATTGCTTTTTACCCACATATTTTTTTCCCGGTCGGTCATGAGAATAAAATCATTTCCTTTCAGGCCATGATTAAAATCAGTATCCTTTAATAAATAGGATATCATACCGGTTTTCTGATGATGGATATTTATGCCCTTATTAATATTCGCCATCCAGATATTTCCCTCTTCATCTTCAGCAAAAGAAGGCACATATTCTTCGAGCAGTCTGTTCCGGCCGGCGGTTTCAACAGTATCTATCAGTTCTGTTTTTCCCGTGTGGGTATCCAGAATGACAACGCCTTTATACCAGGTATTGATCCATAATCGATCCCGGCTATCCAAAAACATATTGGAGACCGAAATTTTTTCGTCGGACTTCGCATATACCGGTACAGGCAGCGGGAAATCATGAAACGCTTTTGAGCTGAGATTATACTGTCTTACTTTCAAATCGGTGCCAATCCACAAGTCATTGTTTTTTCCGATCTGCATCGTATATATTTCTCCGTCCGGTTCCAATACATCTATGGGTATCCAACTATTTCTCTCCGGATTAAAATGAAAAATGCGATTTCTGCACAGGACCAGGAAAGCGGTATCACTTTCCTGGTAGATGTGCAAAGGATACATATCGTCGCTAAAAGAAAATTTGTCAAAATCCTTTCGCTTTGGATCATAGCGGTACAGTCCTGATTTGGCGCCCACCCAGAAGTGAAGCTCCTTGTCTTCGTACATGCATTTGATAACTTCCCGCCCGAGGCCTGCCAGCACATCGCTACTGGTATACAATGTATAATTCGTGCCATCGAATCGATAGAGCCCTTCTGCCGTACCTAACCAGATATACCCCAGATGGTCCTCGTACATCCGCTCGATATTGGGCAGGTCACGAGGCAGGGGAAAGGTTTTGAAAGGGTAGGACTGCGCGTTTATGGAATGAGTAGTCAAAACAAAAGTCACCAGCATCGAAGCCAGGAAGAAAATGCAGGTTGATGTGGTCTTTCGTTTTAGCATTCAGGCTAACGTAGCTTTCCTATCATTCCTTTAAAAGTAGATGGAAAAACAATGTATTCGGCGCTCTTTTCACCAAGACAAATTATTGATTGGCAAATAGTTTGGCTACCACTGGTTCCAGCTCTTCTTCGCGGATCACTTTTCCTCCCCCTTTCAGTTTGGACGGAGTTACCCCTTCCATATTATCATTCACGATCACGGCCGCACCCTTAGCGACAGTCAGAGATGCATTGTCCAGCATATTGAGGGAATTGATTTCCACCTGACCGGATAGGATCACTGGTGACGCGAAGGTGGAGGTAGAGACATCCGGGATGATCACATTCGAAAACTCATCGGGTACGCTGGACGTGCTCCAGTTTTGAGCGCAAAACCAATCGTTCTTTTTTCCCGGGAATCCGCCCTTCCAGGTAATAGACTTTTGGGAATATCCACTTATGGTAACCAGCATGAATAGGATGGTCAATAACCGGAGGATGCTGTGATTGCAGTTCGTTTTCATATGACTTTTCATTTTTGAATCATTGGGTTGGAGAAACTGGATTTCCCGTCCTCGTGATGCAAAGTTGGCCCGGAACGCGGAACGCGGAAATACCGAGAATGGGGGATGGGGGAGGCGGTAAGCGGTAGTCGGTATTCGGTGATCAGTAATCGGTGATCAGTAATCGGTATTCGGTGGTCTGTAATCAGTGATCGGTACGCAGTGATCGGTAAGCGGTGGTCGGTATTCGGTGATCAGTAATCGGTGATCAGTAATCGGTATTCGGTGGTCTGTAAGCAGTGATCGGTGAGCAGTGATCGGTAAGCGGTGGTCGGTATTCGGTGATCAGTAATCGGTGATCAGTAATCGGTATTCGGTGGTCTGTAAGCAGTGATCGGTGAGCAGTGATCGGTAAGCGGTAAGCGGTAAGCAGTAAGCGGTAAGCGGTAGTCGGTATTCGGTGGTCTGTAAGCAGTGATCGGTAAGCAGTAAGCAGTATGCGGTAAGCAGTATGCGGTAAGCAGTATGCGGTAAGCAATGGAAAATATCAATGCCGCGTCGCGGTATAACGTTGGTAGAAAAGAAATGCAAAAAAAATTTCCGAGGTAGCCGCATCGCGGCGGGACTTCAAAAACGAAATCTCCTTTGGGATCCAATAGTGCTCAAAATATTGCATTTCACGCTCTCACCACCAACTGCTGAAACAGCGCCTCCAGCGTAGCCTGTGGATCCGCCGTATACCCAGGATGTACGTTAGATGGCTGCAGTATGGTGCTGCGCGTCGCCGTCAACCACCGGAAACGTCCGGGCTTGTCCATCATCCCGATCGTTCCACCGCCGGGTCCGCCGAGACTGATGATATCAAAAGCACAGAGATGCTGCTTTATTTCTTCCAGGTCAAGGGTGGGAGCAAATGGTTTCAGGAAGGCTTCATCCAATACCCATTTCACTCCGAGGAAATCGAGCTGCTTGCAATACAGGATCACGCCCACATTGATAAATTCCTCGCGCTCCACGTGGGGCACGATGCGAATCACAGCATATTCAAATAAGTGCTTCTCTTGCATGATGGGCTTCCGTTATAAAAATACCTGCATACGCTAACCGGGTCATAAAATATTGTGCATAGCGATCTCTTTGTTCATCAAAAGAGATATCCTGCGCAAGCCACTCATCCGGAATGTACGCGACGATTTCCGCTATCTTTTCTTTCGTCAGTTTAGCCTGACCTATTTCATTAGCCAACTCCAACTCACTGGCTCGCCTGATCAGCACATGATCTCTGATCAGCGTAAAAGGCTGCTTTGCTTTCTCCTGCCAATCCCCATGTCCATGATGAAAATAAAGCGATGCCCCATGATCGATCAGCCAAAGATCCCGGTTCCAAAGGAGCAGGTTGGTATTTTTCGCCGTGCGATCCACATTCATCAGCAGGCTGTCCAGCCATACGATTTGGGAGGCGAGCATCGGATCAACTTTATTGACCGTAGGATCAAAACTAATCGCTCCTGACAGGTAATGCATCGCCAGGTTCAGGCCCACGCTGAATTTCAGCAGGTCCTGGATTTCTTCATCGCGTTCTGTTCGTCCGAACCCCTCATCTAACGTCGCGAACACCAGCTCGGGCACCTTTAATCCCAATGCTCTTGCTATTTCTCCACCCAACAGTTCTGCGATCAGGGCTTTCGGTCCTTGTCCGGCGCCTCGGAATTTGAGGACATACATGAAGCCATCGTCGGCCTCAGCAATGGCGGGTAGGGAGCCGCCTTCGCGAAGGGGAGTGACGTATCGGGTAACTTGAACAGTTCGAAGCATTGTCGTAAATAAGATGGTTTTCTGCTTCGACAAAGCTAAAGCAATCGGCGTGACCTGTGATCCGTGACCCGTGATCCGAAATTCTACGGCTTGCCCCCTGCCCCAACATACTCCCATTTTTCTTCTCGTTCAACTTCCACTTCTTCCTTCACCTTTTACCTCAAGTTCCACTTCCTTGTTCGCTATTCGCTATTCATTATCGCATAACTTATTCCTCCTCCAAGAATCCCGTTTTGGGTTATTACAGGGCTCAAGATGTTGAGTTCGCTATAAAGGCATCGTCCTTTATTGCCCCTACATTCGAAAATAAAATTCTTCGCGTATCTGTGGGGGATTACTATTTTTTTCGCTGTCTACAGTTTATTGTGTATTAGCTTCTTATTTTCTTATTATATTTATCAATCATCCCCTTCCCCCTGGCCTGCATTTTCACCCAAAAGAGTTAAACCTTTAAACAACCATGCTATGAAGTCCTTTTGGTCATTCGCTCTTACGGGGATTATCTGCATCGGGATTACGCTTCTCATTTCCTATTGGTTATGGGGACCTGGTCTTCGAAATACGAATAGCCACGGTTCTCCACCCGGCCTGACCGAAGCAGCTCAGAAAGGAAAGGATGCCGTCGTATACGTGTATACGTTGAGCTCTGACACGGCGAGTTATTATACAGAAAATCATACCGGCTCCGGGGTCATCATTTCCGATGATGGCTACGTTGTCACCAATCATCACGTCATCGACGGTGGATATATTATTCATGTGCAATTGAATAACAACCGGGACTATATAGCAGATGTGACAGGCATAGATTCCTCCCATGATATAGCCCTGCTGAAAATCAAAGCCACCCTGCTTCCGTTTCTCGAATTCGGTAATAGTGATTCTCTGCTTTTAGGCGAACAGGTGCTGGCCATCGGCAATCCGTATCGCCTGCACGCAACGGTAACCTCAGGCATCGTCAGTGCAAAAGACAGAGTACTCGATTTACCCAACAACGCCACGCGGAATTTTATCCAAACCGATGTACCCATCAACCTGGGAAACAGCGGTGGGGCCTTACTCGATGCGCAAGGAAACCTGGTAGGCCTGAATATTGCCTTCTTGTCCGCCAGTGGAGCCTATGAAGGATTTTCCTTTGCCATCCCTTCCAATCTGGTAAAGAAAATTGTAGACGATCTCAAGAAATTCGGTTCTAATCAAAGAGGATCGATCGGGATGACCATTCGACCTGTCACGCAGGAGATCGCAGCTGAATCCGGCATGTCGGAAATATATGGCGTGGTAGTCGATGCATTGACATCCGGCGGCGCTGCTGATAAAGCCGGAATGCAATCGCTGGATATCCTCCTATCCCTGGATGCTAATAATATTTTATCCAAAGAAGATTTAATGGACCGGCTGGCCCTTTACCGGCCCGGCGATGTTCTGGTGTTTGAAATATTGCGAAACAGGAAAGTAGAAAAACTGGAAGTTACTTTGGAGAGGAGAGTGGAAGACTAGTCAAGCAACCGGCTATATGTAGTTGGCAGTTAGCAGTAATCAGTAATCAGTTAGCTGTAACGAGGATTGATATGAAGTCCCCTTCAGGGGATTTAGGGGCAGAACGTAGTCAGCAGTCAGCAGTTGGCAGTTAGCTGTAACGAGGATTGATATGAAGTCCCCTTCAGGGGATTTAGGGGCAGAACGTAGTCAGCAGTCAGCAGTTGGCAGTTAGCTGTAACGAGGATTGATATGAAGTCCCTCAGGGGATTTAGGGGCAGAACGTAGTCAGCAGTCAGCAGTCAGCAGTTAGCTGTAACGAGGATTGATATGAAGTCCCCGGTTGCTGAGCTGTCGCACAAGGTTGAGCGAAAGCAGGTCAAGCATCAGGGGATTTAGGGGCAGAACGTAGTCAGCAGTCAGCAGTCAGCAGTCAGCAGTCAGCAGTCAGCAGTTGGCAGTTGGCAGTTAGCTGTAACGAGGATTGATATGAAGTCCCCTTCAGGGGATTTAGGGGCAGAACGTAGTCAGCAGTCAGCAGTCAGCAGTCAGCAGTCAGCAGTTAGCAGTTAGCAGTTAGCTGTAACGAGGATTGATATGAAGTCCCCTTCAGGGGATTTAGGGGCAGAAGCGTAGTCAGCAGTCAGCAGTTTGCAATAGAATATACCCTCGCCGCATAGCGGCATAATGTTCTAAGCAGAAAAGTTCAAAAGAAATCACCCTGGTAGCCGCAGCACGGCGCGACTGCTTTTTGATTCTCTGCCCTATGGTTCGACCTGCTTGACACATCCTCGTGCTATGGTTCGACCTGCTTGACACATCCTCGTGCTATGGTTCGACCTGCTTGACACATCCTCGTGCTACAGCTCACCAACCGCAGCTCACCAACCGCAGCTCACCAACCGCAGCTCACCAACCGAGGGGACTTCCTTTTGTATCCGACAGGGCTCAAACTGTTGAGTTCGCTATAAAGGCATCGTCCTTTTTAGCCCCTACATTTTCCTTCGGTCCTTCTTCCACATTTTATTTTACTATTTTTCAGCTATGCGCTGGTCCTGGTCCATCCTTTTTATAACGGTTTTTCTTCTCGGCTTTTCAGAATCATTAAAAGCCCACGTCGCCCTGGACTACCCACACGGAGGCGAAACCTTTATAGAAGGGCAAACTATACTCATCCAGTGGCATATCGTAGCGGCTCATGAGACCCTTAACTGGGATCTCTACTTTTCCTCCAATGGAGGAGTGGACTGGGAACCCATACTATTGGATATTCCTTTGGATTCATTGAGCCATACCTGGGTGGTGCCTCCGGTTTTCTCGTCGCAATGCCGGGTGAGGGTGATCCAGGACAATGTAGGACAGGATTACTGGGGCACGAGCATGGACTTCACCATACTGCCGGACACATCTCCGCCTTCCCTGGATGCTCCGGCTGTGGATACTATTATTGAATGCAATAGTGGTCAGGAAGCAGCTTTGCAAACCTGGCTGAACAATCATGGCGGCGCCTCTGCAACGAACCACTGTGACAACTTCACCTGGACCAATGATTTTGATGGATTGAGTAATGATTGCGGTGGCACGGGAAGTGCATTGGTGACCTTTACTGCCGAGGATGATTGTGGAAGTACATTTACCGTCGCAGAGGTTTCCGTTGTTGATAATCAACCACCCGATATAGGTGTGGCTCCTAATGACCTGGTGGTGGAATGTGATGGCCAGGGCAATGCAACAGCTTTCAATCAATGGCTCAGCAATCATGGAGGAGCGCAAGCATCGGATGCATGCAGTGAGGTGACCTGGAGCTATATCCTTTCGCCGTTCATCCTGGATTGTGGATGGAATGGTTCGGCGACTGTTCTTTTCCGGGCAACAGATGATTGTGGCAACAGCATTACTGTAACGGCCAGTTTTATCATCATGGATAGTACAAGTCCGGTGATCAATGTAGCAGCACACGATACGATTATTGAATGCTCATCGACAGATGAACCGGTCATTCAACAATGGTTGGATCATCATGGAGGAGCAGAGGCCTTTGATCTGTGTGGCAATGTAAGCTGGACCCATAATTTTTCAGGCTTGATATATACTTGTGGTGCGGCAGGAAATGCAAGTGTCACTTTTACTGCCACTGATGAATGTGGAAATAGCGCTACTACGGTTGCGACGTTGACTTTGCGAGACAGCCTTGCACCTGACATAAATGGTGTAGCTCAGGATACCGTCATGCAATGTGGAGATGCTGATATCCCGGCACGCATTCAAAGCTGGCTAGATCGATATGGAGGTGCGCAGGCTAGTGATGCCTGTGGAAGTGTGAGCTGGGCGAATAATTATACCGGCCTCAGTGATGAATGCGGAGCTACCGGTATTGCTTCCGTTATTTTCACCGCCTCCGACGAATG
The DNA here is from genome assembly GCA_963837505.1 of uncultured Saprospiraceae bacterium. Classification (GTDB taxonomy): domain Bacteria; phylum Bacteroidota; class Bacteroidia; order Chitinophagales; family Saprospiraceae; genus Opimibacter. The sequence goes on from CAWINN010000020.1 coordinate 566,551, forward strand.
CGGAAACACTTCGACCACCAGTGCAATCTTTTCTGTCATAGACACTATTCCTCCCGTGATTGAAAGTACAGCGCTGGATACTACTATCTACTGTGGATCACCGGATCAGGCTTTGGTCATTCAGCACTGGCTTGACCGGCATGGAAGCGCTGAGGCAAATGATTTATGTAGCAGCATCACCTGGACCAATGATTTTCAACAGATCCCGGATACCTGTGGGGTGTCGGGTAGTTTTTTGATCGCTTTTACTGCCTTTGACGAATGCCTGAATAGCAGCTCTACCTCCGCCATTCTTTCTATTCCGGATACGGTGTCGACGAGTACAACTTCTCTTTCGCATCCGGATATTCTGATCTATCCTAATCCTGCCGGGGATTGGCTAAATGTGGATTTAGGTAGAAATGCATCCTTGCCTGGCAAGGTTTCTTTAATAGATGCTTGTGGAAAATTACTTTGGTCGGAGAAAGAAGAGACTGCCGTGATTCGGATACCGGTCAGTCAATATGCTGCCGGAGTTTATTCTTTGAAGGTAGAGATGGGAGGAAGGGTTTATTCACGGTTGGTTATTATTCAATAATAGGTTTGCCCCTACATGTTCCCACTGCTTCTTCTCTTTTCACTTCCACTTCTTCCTTCTACTTCTACTTCTACTTCTACTTCTACTTCTACTTCTACTTCCTTGCTCGCTATTCGCTATTCATTGACCCACTACATCTTCATTGATGAATTCCCTTTTTCATATCGAAAATGTAAATCGTAAATACATTAGCCACGTAGCGGCATAATGTTCTTAGCAGAAAAAGGCAAAAAATAATCCCCAGGTAGCCGCAGCGCGGCGCGACTTCTCCCTCCTTGCTTTCGGAAAACCCAACCCCTTCCCCTCTCTTAAAATATGATTTTCGGAACTGAAATGTTTTTAGCAGAAGAGAGGGGGTTTGGGGGTGAGTTGATCTTTAAGCCCAGTGGGAAGATACTCTACACTCCTTTTTTTATCTTGTATACATTTCCGCATCCCAAAAAATTATTATTATGCCAGGTAAATATTCATTCCTTCTCCTTAGCCTTCTCCTCAGCCTTAGCCTCTTCACCATTCCTTCCCTCAACGCCCAGGACAATTCCGGCTTTGGATATTATCAACCGGACAGAACCGTGCCCTGCATGACTCCAGCCCAACACATTGCCATTGAAAAAAAAATCAAGGAGAGCCAGGATCATTTGAGGGCAATAGGTATCCTGCCTGAAGTGCAGGATCGTGCTTTTACTACGCTGTTTGCCTGGCCATTGGCACAGAACAATGGCCTGGATGATTATGATTATCACGGTATATCCAACTTCGTGGATCAGAATATGGACTATCCGGATATGTTACTGGATTACAATTGCGGCAACAGGACTTATGATCTGAGCTCCGGATATAATCATGCGGGTACGGATATTTTTCTCTGGCCATTTGCGTGGTATAAAATGGAGCATGACCAGGTGAAAATCGTGGCCGCGGCGCCAGGGATCATCGTGTATAAGAGTGATGGGAATTTTGACCATAATTGCGGTTTCAATAACCTGGACTGGAATGCGGTATATGTGCAGCATGCGGATGGATCTGTAGCCTGGTATGGTCACATGAAAAATGGATCCCTCACCACTAAAACTATTGGAGAGACCGTCGCTACTGGTGAATATTTAGGGCTCGTTGGAAGTTCGGGGAGTTCTTCCGCGCCGCATTTGCATTTCGAGGTACATGATGCCGGTAATTTTCTCATTGATCCCTGGTCCGGCAATTGCAATTCGCTGAACACACAATCGTGGTGGATTGATCAGCGGCCTTATTATGATTCCGGCCTGAATGCCTTGCGCACGCAAAGTGGTCCTCCCGTATTCCCTGCTTGTCCTGAAGTGGAGACCACGAATGAAAAAAACCAGTTTTGCGGCGGTGATGAGGTGTATTGTGCGGCCTATTACCGCGATCAGTTAGACGGTCAGCAGGTGGATTACAAAGTCTTCCGGCCCGACAATTCCATCTATCAGCAATGGAGTCAAACCTTCGATGTATACTATTCCGGTTCCTATTGGTATTGGTCTTTCACCTTACCATCTAATGCACCGACAGGGGTCTGGATTTTCCAGGTGACCTACCTGGGAAATGTATTTGAAAAGCAGTTTGATGTCAATGGCAATACACATATTGCTGCAGCTGGAAATACAACGATATGTCCGGGAGATGAAGTGACTCTTTCTGCTCCTCTAAGCCAGTATGGATTTAGCTATCAATGGAAAAAGAATAATGCCGACATCCCCGGGGCGACAGCTTCCACTTATGCCGCCAATGCATCCGGCAACTATACTTGCTCCATCTCCACGGTGAATGGCTGTTCGACCAATTCGAATTTCATTGTTATCACCATTTCAGATGTCCCGCAGGCTACGATAAATCCTCCGGGGCCCATATCGATATGTGATGGTACAATTGTAACCTTTTGTGCCAGTGGCGGGACAGAATATACATGGTTGAATTCAGGAGCGCCAATTTCTACAATGGAATGTATCGATGTTAACTACACTGGAGATTTTACGGTTCAGGTCGCTAATGATAATGGATGTACAAGCTTAGCTATTGCAACTGTAACTGTTTTTCCAAATCCAGTAGTCGATTTAGGCGATGATATCATTTACCTCACCGGAACGGATACGGTATTGAATGCGGAGGGGCCGGGGCTCACTTATCTATGGAATACAGGCGAGACGACACCTTCTATCACTGTGAGTGAGGATGGTCTTTATTCGGTCACGGTGACGGATGGAAATGGGTGTGAGGGGACGGATGAGGTGGAGGTGCTGGGGAGTTCTTCCACCAGTGATGTCAATAAGGTAGAAGGGATTAGCATCTATCCCAATCCGGCTGGAGATTATATAGATGTTGTGTTTACTAACCAGGTGTGGCTCAGGTCCTCCAGAATATGTTTGTATAATCTGCAGGGGGAATTGTTATCAACTCATATTGTCGCTGATCAGGAGGGTAGTCAACGGATAGCAGTCTCTTCTTTGGCTCCAGGGATCTATTTTTTGTATGTAAGTAGCGGTAGAGAATATGGAATAACTAAGTTTACGAAAAGCAGATAGAAAATGGTAGATTTTTTCCGCCATAACCCCCAGGCCGACGCGAATCAAATTGTCTGAATCAGAATTCACAGAATTTCTGAATTTTCAGAATAGTTGTAGTGGTTTGCCCCATTCCCTCTAACAGGAGGAATTAATAGGAATTGCCATTTCCGCATAGCGGCATAATGTTGGTAGAAAAAAGATTCAAAAATAATTCTCCCAGGTAGCCGCATCGCGGCGCGACTTCTCTCCTCCCTCATGCTCTCGCATAACTCACCCCCTTCCCCTCTCTTAAAATATGATCTTCGGAACGGAAATGTTTTTAGCAGAAGAGAGGGGTGACTTAAGCTTCTTCCACCATGAATCTCGCTTTGGGTTATTACAGGGCTCAAGATGTTGAGTTCGCCAGAAAAGGCATCGTCCTTTTTGGTTCCTGCATTCGCGTTTTGCCCCTTACCTTGATTCGACTCCGCTCACAACGAGCCTGACAGAGGGAACTAAAATCACTTCACTAATAAGGCTCGAAATCAAAGATTTTATCAGGCACAATCTTTCTGTTAATGAAAATCATCCGCCCCCTTCGAAGGGGGAAAGGGGGGTTGTGAAATGCCCTCGCTGCAGCGCGGCATAATGTTGGTAGAAAAAAGATTCAAAAATAATTCTCCCAGGTAGCCGCATCGCGGCGCGACTTCTCTCCTCCCTCATGCTCTCGCATAACTCACCCCCTTCCCCTCTCTTAAAATATGATCTTCGGAACGGAAATGTTTTTAGCAGAAGAGAGGGGTGACTTAAGCTTCTTCCACCATGAATCTCGCTTTGGGTTATTACAGGGCTCAAGATGTTGAGTTCGCCAGAAAAGGCATCGTCCTTTTTGGTTCCTGCATTCGCGTTTTGCCCCTTACCTTGATTGGACTCCGCTCACAACGAGCCTGACAGGGGGAACTAAAATCACTTCACTAATAAGGCTCGAAATCAAAGATTTTATCAGGCACAATCTTTCTGTTAATGAAAATCATCCGCCCCCTTCGAAGGGGGAAAGGGGGGTTGTGAAATGCCCTCGCTGCAGCGCGGCATAATGTTGGTAGAAAAAAGATTCAAAAATAATTCTCCCAGGTAGCCGCATCGCGGCGCGACTTCTCTCCTCCCTCATGCTCTCGCATAACTCACCCCCTTCCCCTCTCTTAAAATATGATCTTCGGAACGGAAATGTTTTTAGCAGAAGAGAGGGGAGTTATAAACCCCCTCTATCAGCAAAATCATTTCTGTCACTGCAGGGAGTTCTCTCCCGCAGCCAACGAATGCTAAAATGAGAGAGAGGTTAGCAGGAGAACAATTATTCTGCATCACCAGGTGAAATTTTACATTTGGATCCCAACAGGAATACTATCACCGCAACAGCATTTTTTCAGGATGAAGAATCTGAATCAGAAATGATCTATGGATTGCTATTGCTCTTAACCATTCAGAAAAGAATTGAAATTTTTTTTAGCTTCATGAATCCAATTCATCATTATCAAATCGCCCACTGTGAAATCAATACCTCTGGTCCTGTTTGCTGTCTTCATCTCCTTCACCCTATCCGCTCAGCTGACCCGGCTGACCCACCCTTCACCAACGGAGCATGGGCATTTCGGAGTTGATCTCCATATTTTTTCTTCCACCATCGCTGTCGCTGAGCCTAATTATACCCAGAACATTTCACATGTAGGCCGGGTCCATTTGTTTACACGCAATGCAAGTACCTGGGACTATGGGACCTTTATTCTCTCCCCTGTCGAACAGCCCTTTATCCACTTCGGCACCGCAGTCACTTTCGACGATCGGTTTCTGGTGATCAGTGCACCGGACCTGCAATACGGATCTGTCTATATCTATGCCGGCAATGGAATTTCATGGACGCTGATGCAGGAACTCAAACTTCCATTAGAGCATCGCCAAAATCATCTTGCTATGCGATTTGGAGAACAACTGAAACTGGCAGGAGACTGGCTGGCGATCACGGCCCCGGGCTATTCATCCAGCGATGAAGATGTCATCCGCACAGGAGCAGTATTCATTTTCCATTTTGATGGACAGGCCTGGACTTTCACTCAAAAGATAATGCCACCGGATATGAACGCTCCGGGACTTTTCGGCGAAGACATAGAAATGTCATCCGACTTACTCTCCATCAGCGCTCCGAAAGGCGATGGCGGTGATGAAGGCAGTGGCGTGGTCTACCTGTACCGCCTGCAAGGGTTAACCTGGAATCCGGATTTCACTTTTATCAATCCCAATTCCAGACCGAATGAATTGTTTGGCCAGGACGTCGCGCTTTCGGATGATATCATTGTCATTGGTGTTCCTATGCATACGACGGATCCTGCTGAAGGACCAAAAGGTGGTGTACATGTATTTCAACGGATCCAATCCGAATGGGTCCGAACCGCATTCCTCGAACCACAAGATGGCCGTCGCAATGATATGTTCGGCAGCACGGTAGTCGTCAGCGACGGACATATTTGTGTAGCGGCGCCGCGATATGATCATAACGGAATGGCGGATGTGGGCAAAGTATATGTATTTCAGGTGAAAAACGGATTTTGGACCGAGACACAATCTTATATGGCGCCTGTAGTGGATATGCAGCCACATATGCAATTTGGAGCGGCCCTTCATCTTCATCAAAATCAACTGGTCATCGGTAGCCACCTGATGAACAATACAGCGGAAGACAGTGGAATAGCCTATGAGACTGATCTTGAACAAATCGTCGATACTGATCCAAATCCTGTCGCTGCAACTCAAATCCTGCTCGATCCGAATCCTGCCCGGGATCAATTATATCTTCATTTTCAACATGAACTCAGTACCCCGATACGGCTCACCATATATGCGATCGACGGAAAGCCGGTTCTTGCTCAGACCATCAACAATACTTTTGCCAATACCTGTTCCATCTTGATATCTGCTCTCCCCGAAGGCACTTATTTCCTTCAGACCTCAGATGGTCATCAGACCTCTATCCAAAAATGGATCAAAGTGTAAACACCTGTTCCAGTTTCAAAAAACACACCGCAAGATGAAATCATTTATTGTTCTCATTTCCATTTTTGCACTTTCCACCCTCAGGCTGGAAGCTCAACACGTGTCTACCACTCTTCCATTGGTGAAAGGCATTGCCGGAGACACCACCCTTCAGGTGAATCAGTCCTTCGTCATTTATGGTCGTGAATTCACCCCTGTCGATTCGGTTTCCGTCATGTGGGATCATCAAAACCATCTCTTCTCCGTCTATGGGGATGCGTATGCTGATCTGGCCGGTTCCAATGTGCATTTCCGATTTGGTGTCCCGGATACTTCACAATTCCAGATCAAGACAGATAGCACCCTGCAGTTGTATACTCCCTGGCTGATCGATACTTTCAATCTGGAGGGTCAGGCTTTTCTGGGAACGTATCCTGAAACTCATTTTGCCCACTATACCACCGGTGAGTTTATATGGGGCAATTTGAAAAGCATAATTGGCGGAGTGGCTTATGCTTCCCGCATGGGAAGTTCTGAAACGCCGGGGTGCGAAATCAGCAGTAATCAAGCTCAAAGTATTTGGGTGCACGTTCAGGATGCAGTCGAACTCCTGGGATTACCGACTGCGGATCCGTCGATGACCGATATTATTATCAAACACGATTCCGGAGATCCGGCAGGAAAATTTTTCGGCCATGGTACCTGGGTCATTACGTTATTGGATGAAGTGCAGGTGGTTCAACTCGGAAGTACAACGAAACCGGGCCTGATATTGCAGGACGGAGCGGTGGATTCTGTTTCCTTTTTTACTGCCGGCGGTGGTTTCCTCTTCGGGCTTCTACCGGTGGTGGATGGAATGCTGGTGAATTATAATCATTACAAAAATCAATATTCCATATCCGGTAAAATCATTGTGGGTGTGCCATTGGGAGGGGTGGTCAAGGCTTTGGGCGCGAAATATGCACCCTCGTTTCAGATTGATGCGGGTGATGGAAACACTGCCGGTTTTTTACTAAATCCGTCGAATGGACATTTCACTGTTGAAGATGCTCTTTTCCAATTGAGAAATGTAGGTACGGCACAAAAGCCGTCCCTGGGTGGATTCACCATTAATTCACTCGCAATGCATGTGTCCAATAATCTCCCGGATTCCTTTGCCGTGAATGTGACCTTGCCGCCAGGCTTTTCACTGCAGGGATCTTTCGGGTTTTCGATTTTCCCCAGCAAACCCCCGGATGAACGATTCAAAATCAACAGCATTGAATTTGACTGGGAGGCTCAAACCCTGGCAAATGCCATCCCCTTGGGTACGACCGGATTCACGATCGTTAAAATTCTTGGAGGAGTTGAAAATCTGGAGAATCCAATGGATCTCACCCTGGTCGCCGATATGGGACTCGTGTATGGCGCCCTGGAAACCATTTCCCTGTCTCCATTTGGCCTACCGGGCTCTGCGCAGATTGCTACGGTCTACATCGAAGGAAATGCACAATTGTCTTTGCATGGGTTATCCGTGACCGTCGATGGCGATCTCGGCGCTTATTTCACCAATGGAAGCTGGAACGGATTGATTGCCCAATTGGGCACGAATCTCGATATTCAATGGGGGCGTTCCTATTCCGTCAGCGCCACTATAAAAGCATATGTGCCCCCGTCCGATTTTCTCGACGGTACGATTGAAGCAACCCTGAGTGAATCCGGTGACATCGATGCTTATGGCAGCGTCTCTATCCAGGTTCCATCCATTATTCCGATTATCGGAGGTAAACATCTCACTGGGATCAAGGGGGCTTTGCGGCATCGCAATCTCCACATGGATCAGAGCTATGCGGCCGGCTGGACAAAGATCAATCTCGGATTTGATCACGTCGTCATCGGGGCCAAAGCCAATTTCAAAACCAAAAAAATCACCAAGGTGGGCGCGGCCCAGGAAAAGAGTATCACTCAGCAATTGACCTCAGATTTGAATCAACATCCTGTCCAGAACGGACAGGAGCAAAACAATTGGTATCAGTGTGGTGTCAATCATACCTTCAATCTGGAATCCACCAAACCTGCAGCCTATCTGCAAAATCAACTGATCATCATTAATACGCGTTTTCAGGATCCCACTCCACCAAATAATTATTACAGCCCTGCACTGGCGGTTTTTACATCTCCTTCAGGTTCGACAGATCTGAAATTACTTACCCCTGCCGATACGTTCAATACGTATTACAATTTGGGCCAGACCACGCCGCAGAATAATACGCTGTCCATCGACTTTTATCAAAATTACCTCGGACCACCGGATACCATACGATGGATCACCATCAACAATGCTGCAGAATCCTATCAGAACATCGACTGGATACATCAGCCTGACCTGCTGCTGACTCCCGGGCAGTATATGATGAACCTTTCCGGTTACTGCCCGACTAATGGTGAGTATCTGATGGAAAGTGATGTAAAATTTAGCGCCTCTCCGGTATTTCCCAAGCCAACCATTAGTTTCGAACTCAATGCTTCAAATGATTTCGTTACGACGTATTCTGCCTATCTCACTGACAGCACGAGGGTATCGCTGTATTGGAGTTATGACAAATCGTATGGAGGCAGCCTGGTCAGTCACGCGTCCTATTATGAGGGTACGCTGGTGGCCGACAGCACGTATCAGTGGGTCTACAGCAACTGGAATCCAGGCATTGTCTCCGGTGACCGGATCTATTTCTATACGGTCATTGACGATTTTGTCAACGAACCCGTTTACAGTTCATTTGATTCTTTGTTTTATGAGGAACAGATTGCGGTCAGTATCACCGGAGTTACGGACAGTACCATGGTGGTATTAACGCCGGCAGATACCACACAGCCACTGGTACCGGGTCGTCTCAATTCGGATGGACTATTTGTATTCTATAATGTACCACTTGGCGGGTACCGGGTTGATTGTTATAGTAATCATGATAGTTCTTCTTTTGATGTCAACGTTAACGTATCCGATCTGGATGGTGAGGTCAATGACATTACGTACCATTCGCCGCAATGGATTTCTACTGAATTCACACCGGAGACCTGGGACAATGGTTTGGTTTGGGTGTTCGGCACCTTGTTTGCTCAAAACATTCCTTTATTCGGTACGGTAAAAGACACCTCCGGACAGATCGCCGTGGGTGCACACATCTTTGTGCTAAATGCGCAGGACTCTGTGCTTCAAAGCTATGTCGAATATGGAAATGGGTATATTATCACGGATGTTCCATCGGGATATCATCGGGTAGCGGTGGCACTTCCCGATGCCAATACGTTTCACTGGCCGACAACACAGGATCTGGAGTATATCAATACTGTTGGGTATGGCATTTTGTTGATTCAGGATAGTGTTCATTTCACTCAACAATCCAGGGCGCTGAATTTCAATCCGCTACCGGGTGCTCAGGGTGTGATTTTTATTGCTATTGATTTTGATGGAAATCCGGTCGAAAATGTCGTTGTCAGTATTCAATTGGCCGATGGGACAGGACCTGTTTACCAGGCTGTATCCGACGCGAATGGCAATACTTTCTTCGAGGGGGAAGAATTTCTCACCTTCACTCCATATAAATTCAAGACCAGCTGGCCGTCAGGTTATGTAGCTATAACTCAGAACCAGACATTTGAGTGGAGCGGCAACACAGATCCGCAACTCGTGATCGGTATGCAAGAATAAACAACAGGACAATACCATTATGGTCTGAATCAGGGTCCAGAGAATTTCAGAATTTTCAGAATGGGGGTTGTGGTACAAACAGAATTCCCCTCGCCGCAGCGCGGCACAAGGTTGGTAGAAAAAAAGATTCAAAAATAAATCTCCCAGGTAGCCGCAGCGCGGCGCGACTTCTCCCTCCTTGCTCTCGCATAACTCACCCCCGCCCCTTCTCTCCTCGTTGCGTTGGAGTTTCCTTTAGTGAGCTTGCCGCAAAGGCAAAGTCCTTTGTGGTCGAATCATCTCCAACAGCCAGAAGGATACAAAAAGCAACCTACACAAAAAGTAGTATCAAAGGGATTTTCAGGGTTCTCTTACTGGTTGCTTTGTAGTCAGGCATGTACTTTACGAGTGGAGGAGTTGGATTTGTTTTTAGTCATCGGCGATTCTTCCCGATGATCGGTAAGTCCATCGATCAGGTCGTTGAAACTTGATTTAAGATCATCCACCGCACCCATGCTTTTAGCAGCTATTTTTTTGCGCGTATTTTCACCGCTGTCGGGTGCCACTAATACTCCGATGATAGCACCTGCGGCTATGCCACCAATGATACCCAGGATTGCTTTTGAAGTTCTCATGATTATGATTTTTTATATCGTCAGGAATAAAATAAATACCTCAGTTTTATACGGGTCGCCGGCCTTTGATCACTCTTAACAATATGGCTATGAGGGCGATCACTAAAAGGATGTGAATTATTCCACCTGCTCCATAGGCAAAATAACCAAGTGCCCATAAAATAATCAGGATGACGGCCAATATATACAACAGGTTTTCCATGATTTTTGATTTTGTGGATTAGTTCATCAGTTACAAAAAGTTGGCTTTCCGGATGCAGCGTTGTTATACAACTGATTCTTCAGGGTCTTGATCTTCCAGATCAGGTTCCTCTTTTCTTTGCTGGTCAGCAGATTCGGTCGGTGTGGCTGCCTGCCACTCATTCGGTTCAACTTTCTTCCGGTTACCAAATGCTGTAGGTTTTTGAGTGTTTTTAGCAGACACTCTTTCGGGTTTTTGGGGCGAACCAGGGTTCGGGTTAGGTCTTGTTGTTTTTTCCCGAACAGGTTCTGCGAATTTTTCTCCTGTCCTTTTCATCACGTAATATTTTTGGTTAAAGAAATTTTGATCTTACAAAGGGGAATCCTATGCACCTGGAATTGTAAATATCACGGGGAAGACTGATAGATATACATACAAACCTTACAACAGTATTGTTCCGGCGGACTATGCTCAGCCTTACAAATTCAGGGAATTTTGTCAGGCTTTAAAGGGTTTACCATGATCTGAAGTTTATGGTTTTTGAAAGCTGTGGCTTTTCACAAGGTTGACAGCGTGCTTTCATTGATCCGTTTTTGAAGTTGATTTATTATCTGAAAATGTATTGAAATCACAAAGGGATCTGATTTTTATAGGCGCGTCTAATAACGAATAATTGTTATCAGCAGAAAAATGCAAAAAAATATTCTTCAGATAGCCGCAGCTCCGCCGCCGCCGGAGGACGCAGTCGCCTCCTTTGGGGCACGAAGTCCGCTGAGTAGCTTCAGCGCTCGCGGACCGCGGCGAAACTTCAAAAACGAAATCCCAATTTGGAATTCTCTTTTGGGATTTCGGTTGCTGAGCGGAGCGGTGCACTGAGCGGCATCGAAGTGTCGAAGCATCATTCCGGGCCGGGAGTATCACGCTCCTGATTTTTTCCTTACTTTTCCAATACAAACCCGAATCATGAATAAGATCCTAACCCTATTGGCACTCCTTCCCTTCCTGGCGATGGTTGCCTGCAACAAAGACGATGGCAATAACCCCGCCCATAAGAAAGTATTAGATTATACTGAAAATGCCATCAGTGGGGACAGGACGTTTTACACCTTCAATGCTAGCGGACAGATCATACACGAAACAGAATCCGATGATGTAACCTCGTACACCACCAATGGTAGCCAACTTCATATCTCCCAGTTCCGCAATTCCGTAAACCGTGTAGTCGCTGATATTTCATACAATTTGAATGCGGATGGAAATATTATCTCAGGTACCGGCGACTTTACTTATCCCAGCGCTAATCCCTATTCGGCTGCCTATACGGTTGAATACAATACGGATGGTTTCATGACCCGGCGCACCAATACCCAAACCGATGGTGAATTATTGACATACAAATACTACTGGAGCAACGGAGACCTCATCAAAATGGAATGGTTCGACCATGACACCCTTTATCAGACCATCCAGTTTGAATACAGCAAACAATTAGAAGATAAATTGCAAATTGACTTCTTTAAACTATTACGACCCACTACCAGCTGGACCGGTCATTCTTCCAAACACCTCCCTAATCACCTCTTCGGCATTTTTGCTCCTGGTACGCAAATCAGCTACGATTTAAGTTACCTATACCATCTTGATGCAGATGGTTATATCACTTCGTATGTCACCCATGATGCCATGGGAGCATTAGCGGATACCACGGTCTATCATTACCAGTGAGATGTAAGAAATAAACATTAACATAAATCGGCTATTAAAAGCGCCCTGAACTTTTGAAGCATGGTATGTTGTGATCACTTGCCACATCCATTCAACATCACTTTAAACCAATTTATACATGGGTCTTGGCAAAGTTATATTGTGTATCATTTTCCCTCCTTTAGCCGTCCTGGACAAAGGATGTGGATCCATCCTTCTCGTGGCGGTATTGACGATTGCCGGTTGGATTCCGGGCGTGATTGCGGCTTTGATCATTAATCAGCGGCAGTAATGTTCAACTACATTTTGACCACACGGAAAATATAGTCTTGCTCATCGTCCAGCTTTATCACCAGGAAATATATTCCGTTTGGCTTGTCATGCATATCAAAATATGCTCCGGCATTCTTTTCGCTTATCGTCCACACTTGTCTACCGAGCGAATTGAATAAACTGATCTCCCTGATGTCCCGGCGATCCTGATCCTCAATAAACAGTTTGGAGGACACCGGATTGGGAAAGACACGGATCCGTTCATCCGGTTCACCATGATAGGCACCGGTTATTTGTACGGATACACATGATGATGTATCCATACAATCTCCTGTACCATTGACCAGCGCATAAGAGCCTGATTGTGTAATCATCAGTGTGTTGTTAGTTTCTCCGGGAAGAGGTTCAAAATGATGTTCACAATCCAGCCATTGAAACACGCCTGTGGGTGAAGCACTGGTCAAAACATCATTTGAAATGATAATCTCAGCTATCGGATCGATTACCATGACCTCATCCTGAACCATACCAATACAATGATTCTCCTCTGCCTTGTATACGATTTTAATGGGACCGGTGTCAAATGAAGTAAGAATATCTCCATTCAATGTGCCAGCACCAGACAGGATCTCAAATGTTCCACCAGCAGGATCCGCCGTAAGCTGGATCGAATTTCCAATGCAGATGACGGTATCGATCAATGTAATTTCCGGTACAGGAATGGGATTGGAGGAAATGAAAACCGTATCCATTCCTACACAACCATTTTCCTCCCATTGGCCTGTCAATTCCAGTATACCCGGGCCGGTTGTAGTCAACATATGCCCATTCAATGTTCCCGGACCGGAAAGCAAATTCAATTGACTGGACTCCGGTATAATATCAATTAGATAAGCTTCCCCGACACACGTATAAAGCGTATCTGTTGCAAATGCAACCTCCGGTGTAAGTTTTGAAGGAATAACCTGAACGGTATCTCCCACACATCCTTCATTGTTTACCAGGTATAAAAGCTTAATCGTTCCTTTCCCCGTCGATGTTAACATACCATTTCCTACTTTACCTGGTCCACCAATAACCCAAAAAATACCGCCTTCCGGAGTTGCGCTTAATGCCCTGGAGCTACCACTACACATGGCTGATGTGTCCATGTTAAATGTTGGTTCAGGAATTGCTGCACTTATGACCATTTTTTGATCAGACGTTGTGCAACCATTTTGAGTGATGGTATACGCGATAAGAATATTTCCTACTCCTACTGATTTCAGCATGTTTGAATTTAATGTAGCTGGTCCGGACAACAATTGAAATGTTCCACCCGGAGGTACAGCATTCAGCGCAATAGAATCATCCTGGCACAAATGATCCGGAGGATTAATAAAATATGGCTGCAGGGCTTTGCTGACTGTTGATGATTTGTGTAGCGACACCAAAACATGCATTTGGCGTCAGGCCATATTGAATTTGAATTTCACCTTCACCTGTTGACGTGAGGGTGTCCCCTGTGATTACCCCTGGCCCGGAGAGAACACTAAAATTACCCCCATTCGGAACGGCGCTTAATACTCGCTCTTCTCCACTACACATGCTCAGGTCACTGCTCGTGATAGCCGGTATTGATGTTAACTGGACTGTAATGGATTGTGTGGTGCTTCCGTTACAATCATTTACAACGACATGGTATCCTATTACAACTGTGCCACTACTATCTACCATCAAAGTGTCTCCATTAATGGTGGCAGGTCCGGAGATGATATAAAAATCACCGCCTTCGGGAAATCCAGTTAGCATTCTTAATTCACCTTCGCACATGGGAAGATCACTACTGGTGATTTCGGGTTGAGGTGTTGGTGCCACCTGGATGTCCTGCAAAGCATTTCCTGAACATCCATTGACGCTGATGGTATAACCGATCTCGATAGTACCAGGCGTTAGTGCTGTTATTTCATTCTCATTTAAAATTCCCGGACCGGATATCAGTGTAAAATCACCACCTGGCGGTTCACAGGAAAGGACTCGGGTAGTGCCACTGCACATCGGATCATCTGTGTTGGTGAAGAAGGGTGCGGGTATTTGAAATGCATCGATATTTTGAAACACATCATAATTACATGACGTGTATTTGATCACGATAGTGCCATCACCTGTTGCGGTGAGTTCATTGCCTTGAAGGATACCCGGCCCGCTGATCACGGAAAAGTCACCACCTTGTGGCATGGCGGCTAATTCTTTACTTTCTCCGTAACACATAGGGTCATCATCACTGATGAATTCCGGCATGTCCGTTGGCGCACAACCCATCGAGTTTAGCAATTCCGCTCTTGGACTTACCAACATGGTGGCGCGCATTCTCGTCCGTTGATCCTCAGTAAAGCGACCCAGGTTAGGAGGGACAACACAATAACACATCCAATTGTAATGGCTGTTGTTCCAGTCTCCTTCATTACTGCATGGATTAGTGGTGCCGCAATCACTGCGCTTGTGTGGTGGAGTGTCGCAAATCGCATCACCCATGGTCATGCAATCCGTATTGGCAGGACAATCATTGCCACCTGCATCACCCTGGAAAGTGTGCTTGAGGTTAAGCGCATGTCCTAATTCATGGCTAAGTGTTTTTCCGTCCCCTGTCATGAACTCGGCGCCTATAACTGCTCCATCCAGTTCACTGGTGCCTGGAAAATAGGCATATCCTGCCCAGTCACCATAGATATCATGCACGATCCAGATATTGTAATAATCCAGTGGTGGCCAGTGGCTAAGGGCTTTGATTGCAGATTCACTGGCACCGCCGGATCCGATATATTCTATGCCTTCATTAGCATAGTTGGGTACCTCCGAGCCATCCACGCGAACAATTCCATTAGTCGGGCATCCTTCGGGGGTGCGGGTGGCCAGACAAAAACTGATTTCACAATCCGCGCCCTGTCCATTGCTATTGGCAAAGCGTTGATTCAATCCGTCGATGGCATCCAGGATCTGTGCGTCGGAGAGATTACTGCCAGTTCCAACGGGTTCTCCCAGGTGAATGACATGCACTACGACAGGGATGGTGTATTGGGGTGGCAGGACGCGTGGATCATGGGGAGTGTTGTTTAAAACAGAATCCAGTTGTTGGGAATACAGAAGAAAATTTTTTCTATAGGTGGCATCGGTGCGCAGGAGGAGTTCGTGGCGTTCGTCGGTGCCGCAGGAGAAATGATCTTCCGGATTGGGTGGTGATGAGGATTCCTTATCAATCAAAGGATTGGTTGGTGGGACTTTTACAGGCGTATCCTGTGCTTGTGTACGGAAAGAGGAAATGAAACAAAGGATGATTATAAGGGTGGTCACCTGGGGTTGTTTCATAGTCGACATTCGTTGATAAAATGCTTTACGTTATTGAGAGATGAAAGGGATGTGGAGAGAAAAGACCTTAAAGATCTTAATATGATTTCTTTGAGCAAAAAGCAGGCCAAAACTGCTTCGTTTTGCCCCCTGCCTTGATTCGACTCCGCTCACAACGAGCCTGACAGGGGAACTAAAATCACTTCACTAATAAGGCTCGAAATCAAAGATTTTATCAGGCACACTCTTTCTGTTAATGAAAATCATCCGCCCCCTTCGAAGGGGGAAAGGGGGGTTGTGAAATGCCCTCGCCGCGTAGCGGCATAATGTTCTTAGCAGAAAAAGGCAAAAAAAAATCTCCGTGTAGCCGCAGCGCGGCGGGACTCCAAAAACGAAATCTCCTACGGGATCTACCAGGCGGAACAGAATTTTTTTTAAACCAGAAATTGACAAAATCGCAATGCACATAGATTCAATTCTACGAAAATCATCCGCCCCCTTCGAAGGGGGAAAGGGGGGTTGTGAAATGCCCTCGCCGCGTAGCGGCATAATGTTCTTAGCAGAAAAAGGCAAAAAAAAATCCCAGCTAGCCGCAGCGCGGCGCGACTCCAAAAACGAAATCTCCTACGGGATCTACCAGGTGGAACAGAATTTTTTTTAAACCAGAAATTGACAAAATCGCAATGTACATAGATTCAATTCTACGAAAATCATCCGCCCCCTTCGAAGGGGGAAAGGGGGGTTGTGAAATGCCCTCGCCGCGTAGCGGCATAATGTTGGTAGAAGAAAGATGAAAAAAAATCCCCGGGTAGCCGCAGCGCGGCGGGACTTCTCCCTTTCTTGCTCTCGCAAAACTCACCCCCGTCCCCTCTCTTAAAATATGATTTCCGGAACGGAAATGTTTTAGCAGAAGAGAGGGGTGATCTAAGATCCTTCAACCTCTCCTTCTCATTCAACTTCAACTTCTTCCTTCTACTTCCTATGCTCGCATATTCGTCTATTCATTTCTCCTTCCCGGCTTCCCCTTTCGAATTTGGGATCAGATATACCTCTATTTTGGCTCGAAAGACATATATTCGTTGCCGGCAATCTATTGAAGATATATAACCCGAATCCTATACCTTATGAGCTTTGGCCGTGCTGTTCTCTGCATCTTCTTACCTCCTTTGGCTGTGTATGACAAAGGGTGCGGATCTATGCTGCTGGTGGGTGTTCTGTCACCATAGTCGGCTGGGTTCCGGGGGTGTATTGCGGCTTTGATTATTTGTAATAAAGATTCGAACTGTTTTCCGCCTTGCTTCCCTCCATCTTTTGCTCCTTTACGCACCATCACTCCATCACCCTACACACCATGACCTCAAAACTCCCTTGCTCCTTTCTGCCCTTCCGCCTTTTTTGCCCTTCCGCCTCGATATGATTTCCTATATTTAGTTCATGAAAAACCCCATTTTCTATCTCCTGCTGCTTTTATTTTCATTCCGGTCGGAAGCGCAAAAGATCTACGGATTTGCAGATCAATATTTCGTTTCCTTTAACCCATACACGGAACAAGCAGATACCCTGCTTGAATTTGAAGGTCCCCCGGAAATCGATCTTGGATTCCGGTCATCTATTGATCCCTACAATGGTCGTTATTTTTTCGGCGGAATAATCCCGGGTCTTAAGGGCCAATTTCACATCATCGATCTGGATTCACTGACGATTTTCAACTATCCTGTTTACCCTCAAAATATTGAATACGATTTCCTGCACGATAAGCTGGTGTATGAATACTCCGGTTCGTTTTATTCACTTGATTTAGGGACGATGGTAGTAAAGAAATTGAGTGATATTGAAAATGGAAATGGACAGGTGTTCGGAGACGTACGCACTTATCTTCCGCAATTAAATCAATATGTATATCTCGATTACCCCCATCTGTCTCCTCAGGATTTATATTATACATCTATAGATGTCTCTACCGGGGCAATAGCTTGCCGGAAGAGGGCAACAGCAAGTTTGCCTGGTGTGGCAGGCTTGGTCACGAATTATTATACAGATGATATTTTCGGTCATGCCAATGAGCAAGTATATGAGATCAGTGTTTGTGACCCTCAATTCAGGAAGATCACAGACATACCCGGATATCTCGAACAGGAGAATACAGAGTTAAGCGTATATGATCATATCCATCAAAAGTATATTGTTCCTTTTAAGGCCCAGGGTTCGATTAATCCTTACCGATACGCCTTAATAGACCCTTACCAGGATGTGCCAGTGGAGATTGTTATCAATCCATTTGGCTATAAAATGGATCAACAACGGATCTATGACAAGCCTTGTCCAACGCTTATCAGTCTCCATGATACACTCTTTGTCCCCATCGGTAAAAAGTATACCTGGTTCCTCAACGGCAATTTACTTGATGTGACTACAGGATTACAAAACTATTGGGTACCTGATATGCCTGGCTCGTATAGTGCCGAAGTTGAATTCAAAACTTATGCCTGTACCTCAAATCCAGTCGAAGTGACTACAGTGGGTACCCATGAAGTTTCCAGCCAGGAACTGATGATTTATCCTAATCCCGTTTTGGATGAAGCCTGGATTAATAATGTTGAACCTCCATTTCAATATACCCTCCTGGACATGACAGGAAAGGTGATCCGCGAAGGGGTCAGTGAAAATAATTTCATCCCTGTCGAAGGATTGATGAGTGGTTCATATATCATACAAGTGTTGCTCAAAGAAAGATGGATGACAGGGAGAATGGTGAAGATGTAGTTTCCGTTTCAACTCTTCTGCCCTTTCTGCCTCTTCTACCTCTTCCACCTCTTCCATCTCAAGGAGTAGTTGTTGTCGACATCAGGATATTGATGAGCAGGGAGGGGTGAAGCGGGTGGATGTTTCTGGGTTGGAGCCTGGGGTTTACTTTTTGTATGTGTATGAACGGGAGGGAGGTTTTTCGTGAGGAAGTTTACGAAAGGGAGGGAGTAAAATCACTCATCACTCCATCAACAAATTACTCAATAACAAGGAGACACAAGCAATTGGGTAGGCTTTGATTATCAATTAGTAAAATTTATCGCCAAACCTAAGGAAATAAGTAAGTTGTTCGGTCGCTCACCCGCACGTGTTGCTTAAGAAAACTAACATTGCTTAAATTTCTTAAGACTTTCTCATTTCAGCAGCTTTTTGGCATATCTCAAATAGAAATTCTGGAATCTTCTTAAAATTGTCAATTTCATTAATAAATACTCCATATTTTTCCCAATTTGAAATTTCAAGCTCTTCTTTATTTCTTAGAAATGTTACTCCCCAGAAAGCTGATTCACTCTTTTGTAATACATGATTTTTACTAACACTATTTAAAATACTTGTTAAAGAAATATCATCACCCGATAAACCAATAAATAAACAAAAATGAGATCTCATTAAGGCATTTAATTTTATATTCCAATGATGGTTTTGCTCACTAATCCTGCTGATAAAATCTGCTGTATCAAAAAGTATAGGTTCTTCAAATTGAATATCAGCAGGATCAGATGGTATATAACCGTTAGGGTGGTATATTTGAACATCATTGTTATCATTCCAATGCCTTTCCTTAGTACAACTATTTATCGTAAACCCATGATAGCCTAAATACAATTCTAAAACGTTGTCAAAATTAAATGTTACCACATTTGAAGTATTTCCTCTTGTACTTGACGTCTCTGCACCAGTGAAGGCATTAAGGAATTGTTCAATAAATCACTAAATGAGTATTTATAGTCCAAATAAAGCTGTTTTTGCAATTCTAATCTAAATCTTCTCTCATCTCCACCATAATTATTACTTCTTAACAATTCTACAACTTTACCTAATCGTAGTTTGTCTGATTCTTCCCACTTCCTAGAATTGATTATACATAATCTTTCAACTAATTTTGACCAAGATGGAAGACCTAGTTCAATTGATACACCTGCTCCTAAAACCAAAAGCAACTTTCCTTTATACAAGTATTTGCTTAAGATTGATATTTGCGCATTTCTGTTCTCCCGAAATTCAACAAGTTTCTCGCTCATAATTAAATTAGTTTAAAAAAAATGAATTATCCTGTAAATATTTAATAAATTCAATAATCTGTTTAAAGCTGGTATCAAGATTAAAATTATTATCATCTAAATTTGATCTTGATTTATTGCTTAGGTTTATGCTAATTGTTCCACTATTACCTATCAAAATAAACTGAATTCTTTCAGTATTTAATCTAAATCCAGCTTTATAAAATACACAATAATCAAAATTATCATTTATTATTTTCGAATCAAGTACGTCTTCACCATAAAATGATATCGTTCTCAAAGAATCTCCTCTTGGTATATAATTACCATGTAAGGTTGTGGCAATATATTTTTCACTTTTATTTATGTTCAAATGTGAAACCATTTGATGCACTTGAACAAATCATTATAATAAAATCCATTTCTGGCTTAATGAAAGTCTTCTGTAAATATTCAACAATGCTAATTGTTACACTTAATATAATTAGTTTAAAATTTGCTCGAAGAACATCACTATGGGGTATTCATAAAAATTTAATTTAGTATCTTCATTATTAAGCGGTATAGTTGAAGTATAAATATAATACTCCCAAGGAGAAATATGATATTTTGATATGTACTTTAGACCTTCAATAGAATTTAATTCCTGATCCTTTATACGACGGTTATAAGAATAAATCCTACCTGACAATTTCGATATTCTTTCAATCTCCCAACTCATAATTAAAACACAAGTTATAGATTATCCAGTATGATTTTATCAGGTCTACTTTTTCGTCAGAGGCAAAGACTTTCAATAGGCGTAATGGATTATTAAATGGAGAATTGTTAAAGTTTTTAACTTTCATTAAATCTTCTATTTTGCCGTTATTTTCCCATTCATCACGAGAAAGATCCGCTACTCCAGATTCGGAATAAAAATAACCCATAAAAATTACGACTAGTCTTTGATTGTAAAGTAAAGTCCCTTCAATTAAATTATTATTCCATTGATTGTTTATAAAATCAATAGCCATTTCAATTGTATTATTTTCACATAAATGTAATATTGAATTTAGACTTTCCAAAACATCTTTCTTTGCCAATTCTAGTGTATCAGCTCCTCTTGAAATATGTTTACACATTGCTGTACTAATAGATCTTACAACATATTCGTCAATTCTGTTTGCAACTTTTGGTATTGTACTCCAAGAAAGCCAAATATTTTTCAAATAGAAATCTAAATCTTGATTATAAAAATAATTGTAATCAAATAAGTGAACGAAAAGTTCTTCAATATCTGTATTCCAATAATGCAATAATTGGTAAATTGATTTTTTGTCTAAATCTGTGCTTAGTTCGATACGTTGATTTGCATTATTAAGTTCAATAATAATATCCAAAATGGCACGCCTTAATGCTTGTAAAATTGTTAGCTCAACATTATCACCTGGATCTAAAGAAAGATATTCACTTAATTCTTTTTCATCGTCAATTGGATATATTAACGATAAAATTGCTCTTATAATTGAGTGTGAAAGCTCATGAGTAATAGTGTGTAAACTATAATATTGAGTATTACAATGATAAATACACTCTTCGGGAACGGTAACAATATTGTGTAAATTTCTAAATCCTTCTCTACTTCGAATTACAGCAAATGATTTAATAACCGGTTCTTTATCTTCATCTATTGGTACATGATATTCTTTGATAAAATCTTGATTCCAATAAGGGTCATGTGCCCTAATATCTAATAGATTTCGTTTTATTTTTGCTGTTGTTACAAAATTTTCAAATGAATAAATGTAATTTATTTTTGAAATCCTGTTGTCTATAAATGATCTAATATTATTTAATGCACAAATTACCAAACCCAAACCATATATGGAATGCAACCCGTGGAAATAAACATTATGAGTATTCGGTATTGTATTTGAAAATAATTGATGATACAGGTTTCGAAAACTACTATTTAAAGAAATGAAGAAGTTTTTAGAGTAATCTCCTTCTTTAGTATCGAGATATCCATATCCAATTGCTACATCGGCAAGCCTTGCAATAGATATAT